>JBKQRV010000041.1:0-12289 GCA_052143835.1 Alphaproteobacteria bacterium | reverse complement strand
CCTTTTTCACCGCCCTCGGCCTGCGCCTGCTGCAAGGCTACGGTCAGACCGAAGCGGCTCCCGTGGTCAGCTGCAACCCGCCGCACAAGGTGAAGATCCACACGGTCGGTCCGCCGCTCAAGGACGTCGAGGTCAAGATCGCCGAGGACGGCGAGCTCCTGGTGCGCGGCGAGCTCGTCATGCGCGGCTATTGGAACGATCCCGAGGGCACCGCCCAGGTCCTCAAGGACGGCTGGCTCCATACCGGCGACATCGGCCGGCTCGACGAGGACGGCTACATCCAGATCACCGACCGCAAGAAGGACATCATCGTGAACTCGGGCGGCGACAACGTCTCGCCGCAGCGGGTCGAGGGGTTCTTGACACTCGAGCCGGAGATTGCGCAGGCCATGATCTACGGCGACAAGCAGCCCTACCTCGTCGCCCTCATCGTACCGCGCAAGGAGTTCGCCGAGGAATGGGCGGCCAGCACCGGCGAGCCGCCCGAGCTCGCCGGGCTCGTCGCGGAGAAGGCCTTCCGCGACGCGGTCGGCCAGGCCGTCGAGCGCGTCAATGCCAAGCTCTCCCCTGTCGAGCGCGTGCGCCGCTTCGCGCTCGCGAGCGAGCCCTTCAGCCTCGAGAACAACATGCTGACGCCCTCGCTCAAGATCCGCCGGCACGTGATCAAGGCGGCCTACGGCACCATCTTGGATGCGCTCTATTAGATGTCCTGCTAAGTAACCCTAGTGCGAGCGCGGTCCCCTCGGGTCGACCTTCGCCACCCCGCCCCGCTTGGCCGCCTTCAGCAATATCGCCTCGAGGGCTTGCGTGGCATGGTCGAACTCGTGCGCCGACTCGATGGTTCATGGCACCGCACTCCCTCGTCACATTCTAAGGGCTCGAGTTAGACGTTGGCGCCATCTCCCATCCACTGTCCCGGCGACCCCGGACTGGATCCGGGGCGGGACCCATGTTCGCCATGGATACCGGCTTTCGCCGGTATGGCGAGGAGGAGGAAGGCCGGTGGAGATCGAACGAATTTTCCGAGTCCACGACACCAACCGTTCGCTCCACCAAGGCCGCCTCCGATCCCGCAACGGCGTTCCCGCGGCCTCGGCCGGGGAGAAATTTCCTTCCCATCCTGCCGCGCCCTTCCGACGCATTCTTGCGTTTCGCGCATGCCCCCTTTGCCGCCATTGCCTTGGACGTGAACAAAAATTACCCTTGAGGTCAAAAGGGGACGGGGAGCCGGGATCCGGGAGGAACAGCCATGGCGCTTGCCGCCGTCACGCTCGACGACAAATACGAGCTCGAGTCAGGCCGCGTCTTCCTGACCGGCACCCAGGCCCTCGTGCGGCTGCCCATGATGCAGCGCCAACGCGACCTCAAAGCGGGGCTCCACACCGCCGCCTTCGTCTCAGGCTACCGCGGCTCGCCTCTTGGAGGGCTCGACCAGGCCTTCTGGCAGGCCAAGCGCTTCCTCGTGAAGAACCACATCCACTTCCAGTCCGGCATCAACGAGGACATGGCGGCGACCGCCGTGTGGGGCAGCCAGCAGGTCGGCCTCTTCCCGGGCGCCAAGTACGACGGCGTCAATGCCATGTGGTACGGCAAGGGCCCGGGGGTCGACCGCTGCGGCGACGTGTTCAAGCACGGCAACTTCGCCGGCAGTGCCAAGGCGGGCGGCGTCTTGCTGCTCGCCGGCGATGACCACGCGGCCAAATCCTCGACGCTCCCGCACCAGAGCGAATACGCCTTCATGTCGGCCATGATCCCCGTGCTCAATCCCGCGGGCGTGCAGGAGTTCCTCGACCTCGGCACCTACGCCTGGGCGCTGTCGCGCTATTCGGGCTGCTGGGTCGCCTTCATCACCGTCGCGGACACGGTCGAGAGCTCGGCCTCGGTCTATGTCGACCCGCACCGCGTCGAGATCCAGCTCCCCGCCGACTTCGAGATGCCGGCGGGCGGCCTCAACATCCGCTGGCCCGACCAGTGGATGGGGCAGGAAGAGCGGCTCATGCGGCACAAGCTCTATGCTGCCCTCGCCTTCGCCCGCGCCAACCGTTTCGACAGGCTGGTGATCGACAGCCCGAAGCGCCGCTTCGGCATCGTCACCACGGGGAAGTCCTACCTCGACGTGCGCCAGGCGCTCGACGACCTCGGCATCGACGAGGCGCACGCGGCCGAGCTCGGGCTCAGCCTCTACAAGGTCGCCATGAGCTGGCCGCTCGAGCGCGAGGGGATGCGCCGCTTCGCCGAGGGTCTCGAGGAGATCCTCGTGGTCGAGGAGAAGCGCGCCCTCATCGAAAACCAGCTCAAGGAGCAGCTCTACAACTGGCGCGCCGACGTGCGTCCGCGCGTTGTCGGCAAGTTCGACGAGAATTACCAGGCCCTGCTCCCCTCTTACGACGAGCTGACGCCGGCGCGGGTCGCCCGCGTCATCGCCGGGCGCATCGAGCGCTTCTACACCAGCGAGCGCATCAGGGACCGTCTCGCCTTCCTCGCGGCCAAGGAGAAGATGCTTCAGGCGAAGGGGCCGGATTTCAAGCGCACGCCCTACTTCTGCTCGGGCTGCCCGCACAACACCTCGACGGTGGTGCCCGAAGGCAGCCGCGCCACCGCGGGCATCGGCTGCCATTTCATGGCGGTGTGGATGGACCGCAGCACGGCGACTTACACCCACATGGGCGGCGAGGGCGCGCCCTGGATCGGCTTCGCCCCCTTCACCGAGGAGAAGCACATCTTCGCCAACCTGGGCGACGGCACCTACTTCCACTCGGGCTATCTCGCCATCCGCGCGGCGGTCGCGGCCAAGGTCAACATCACCTACAAGATCCTCTACAACGACGCCGTCGCCATGACCGGCGGCCAGCATGTCGACGGCCAGCTCACCGTGCCGCAGGTCACCCAGCAGGTCTACGGCGAGGGGGTGAGGCGCATCGCCGTCGTCACCGACCAGCCCGAGAAATACCCCATGGGTGCGGAGTTCGCGCCCGGCACCACCATCCACCATAGGAGCGAGCTCCAGTCCGTGCAGAAGGAGCTGCGCGAGTGGCAGGGCACCTCGGTGCTCGTCTATGACCAGACCTGTGCCGCCGAGAAGCGCCGGCGCCGCAAGCGCGGCACCTTTCCCGACCCGGCCATGCGCGCCTTCATCAACGAGGCGGTGTGCGAGGGCTGCGGCGATTGCAGCGTCAAGTCCAACTGCCTCTCGGTCGTCCCCGTCGAGACCGAGCTCGGGCGCAAGCGCCAGATCGACCAGTCGAGCTGCAACAAGGACTTCTCCTGCGTGAACGGTTTCTGCCCGAGCTTCGTCACCGTGCATGGCGGCCGCTTGCGCAAGAGCAAAGCGGCCGCGGCGGCGGAGAGCGATCCCTTCGCGGCACTGCCTGAGCCGGCGCTGCCGCAGGTGGGCCGCGAGCCTTACAACATCCTGGTGACGGGCGTGGGCGGCACGGGGGTCGTGACGATAGGGGCGCTTCTCGGCATGGCGAGCCACCTCGAGGGCAAGGGTGCCTCGGTGCTCGACATGACCGGCCTTGCGCAGAAGGGCGGGGCCGTGCTGAGCCACGTGCGCATCGCGCGCCGGCCGGAGGACATCCATGCGACGCGGGTCGCCGCCGGCGAGGCCAAGCTCGTGCTCGGCTGCGATCTCGTGGTCGCGGCGGGAAGCGAGGCGCTGGGCAAGGTGCGCGAGGGCGTCACGCGCGTCGTGATCAACAGCCACGAGACGCCGACCGGCGACTTCACCCGCAACCCGGACATGGCCTTCCCTTCCGCGGCACTCATCGATGTCGTCAGGCACTCCGTCGGAGAGCGCTCGATGGATGTGATCGAGGCGACGCGGCTCGCGACCGCGCTTCTAGGCGATTCGATCGCGACGAACCTCTTCATGCTCGGCTTTGCCTATCAGCGCGGCCTCATACCGGTCGCGGGCGAGGCCATCCTCAAGGCGATCGAGCTCAACGCCGTCGCCGTCGAGATGAACCGCAACGCCTTCTTCTGGGGCCGGCTCGCCGCGCACGATCTCGCGCGCGTGGAGAGGACGGCCGCCCCCAAGACCGTGCTGCCTCAGCGCCTCATCTCGCGCTCGCTCGACGAGATCGTCGCGCGGCGCGCGGTCGAGCTCACGGCCTATCAGGATGCCGCCTACGCTCTGCGCTACAAGAGTCTCGTCGAGCGCGTCATGGCCGCCGAGAGCGAGAAGGCCAAGGGCATGTCCGGCCTGGCCGAGGCGGTCGCACGCTATTACTACAAGCTCCTCGCCTACAAGGACGAGTACGAGGTGGCGCGCCTCTTTACCGACGGCGCCTTCACGCGCGCGCTCAACGAACAGTTCGAGGGCGATTACAAGCTCGAGTTCCATCTCGCCCCGCCGCTCGTGGCCGAGCGCGATCCCGAGACGGGCGAGCTCAAGAAGCGCAAATACGGGCGTTGGGTGTTCGGACTCCTCCGCCTCCTCAAGCACATGAAGGGCCTGCGCGGCACTCGGCTCGACCCCTTCGGCAACACCGCCGAGCGCAAACGCGAGAGAACCCTCATCGTCGAATACGAGGCGGTCATCGCGGAGCTCCTCGCCGGCCTCGAGCACGACAACCACGCGCTTGCCATCGAGATCGCAGCACTTGCCGAGCACATCCGCGGCTACGGCCACGTCAAGGAGCGCCACATCGCTCAAGCGAAGGCCCGCGAGGCCGAGCTCCTCGCCGCCTTCCGTACCCCGCCCGCACGTCGCACCGCGGCGGAGTAGCCGATCGACTCAGCCGCGCCTATGGAGGCGCGCGTGCCGGTCGCTCAAGGTGCGGGCTATTCCTTGGGGCCGGGAGCCTGCGGCACTCCGGCAGCCCCTGCGGGCCGCCAGGCGGCCGCGCGTTGGCGAGCGTCGGCGAGCTCTTGGGGTGTCAGCGAAGGCTCGAGGTCGTCGAGCTCCTTGGCGGCGGACTCGCTGCCGCCGGCGACGGCGAGGCTGAGCCACTTGTAGGCTTCCACATCGTCCTCGGCGACGCCCTGCCCGTCGAGGTACATGAGTGCGAGATTGGCTTGAGCGGCGGCGTTGCCCTGCTCGGCGGCCTTGCGGTACCAACCGAGGGCTTCGGCATCGTTCCGCAGAACGCCGTCACCGTCGGCGTACATGCTGCCGAGGTTGGACTGCGCGGCCGCATAGCCCTGCTCGGCCGCCTTGCGGTACCAGCGGACGGCTTCCGCAGCATTCTTGCGAACGCCCGCTCCGGTCTCGTACCTGATGCCAAGATTGTTCTCGGCCGCCGCATCGCCTTGCTCGGCAGCCTTGCGGTACCAGCGCAGCGCTTCAGCCTCGTCGCGGGCAACGCCCTGACCGTTGGCGTACATCACGCCGAGGTCGTTCTGCGCCTTCGCGTTGCCCGCGACCGCGAGCGGCCGCAACAGCTTGAGCGCGGCGATGTAATCGTGCCGGGCATAAGCCGCATTCGCCGCCGCCAGGCGGTCCGCCGTCTCGTCGGCCCCGGCGGCACGAGCAGGGACCACGGCCGCAAGCAGGCCCATGACGATGAAGGCAGCGATCATCCGCACGGCAGCACCCTTTCCCCGGAGCTTGCAAGGGCCGCCGCGCCAACTGCGGAAGCCTTCGCATCGGCCAAAAGTCTAAGGGCGAAGGCGCACCCGAGTCCAGTCCAGTGACGCTCGGGTGATCTACCGGAGTTTGCGTCAAGGGGCGAGAGGGGCGTCTCGAACGCGTATTGACTTGTTATCCCATTGGACGTACATAACGCTGCCATTCCAACCGCGCCGGAGATCAGGTTATGCCCCCAAGTAGCCGGAAAGCCCAGCGCAGCGAAGAGCACCGCACGCGCGGCGCGCGGCTCGGCTTCCGCGTGGATCATGACACCAAACGGCTGGTCGAGCGCGCCGCGGCGCTCGAGCGGCGCAAGCTCACCGACTATTGCCTGACGGCGCTGGCCGCAGCGGCGGAAGCGACGGTCGCGCGTCACGACACGCTCGTGCTTTCCGAGCGCGACCGCCGGGCGTTCTTCGCGGCACTCGTGCATCCGCCGAAACCCAATCGCCGGCTCAAGCGCGCCTTCAAGCGCGCGCGCGACCTTATCGCACCCTGATGGCTGGGCAAGGCGGCTCCGCGTACCGCGTCGAGCCGCTGGGCACGCAGCACGACCGCAGCAGCTTCGCTTGCGGCGTTGAGAGCCTCGACCGCTACCTCAAGACCCAGGCCACGCAGGATATCCGCCGCTTGGCCAATGCGGTCTTCGTCCTGGTCGAGCCGGCAGCCCCCGGAAAAATTCTCGGCTACTTCACCCTTTGCGCCTTCACCTTGGAGCAAGGGGCCGTGCCCGAGGCGGCGCGTCGGCATATTCCGCGTTATCCCCTCGTCAGCGCCACCTTGATCGGACGCCTCGCCGTCACCCGGGAGCGCCAGGGCCAGGGCTTGGGCGGCATGCTGCTCGCGCGCGCCATGCGCATGGCGTATGAGAATGCTGCGGTCGTCGGCGCGTCTATGATCGTGGTCGACGCGATCGACGAGGATGCACGGTGCTTCTACGAGGCGCACGGTTTTCTGCGCCTGGCGGACACGATGCGCATGATCATTCCCATGGCGGTCGTGGCGGAGCTCGTGTCGAAGTAGCGGCAGACGTTCAGCGAAGGAGGAGCCGTCATGGCCGAAAGTGAGATCGCCGTCGTCGTCGGCGTGGGGCCCGGGCTGGGGGCAGCACTCGCCCGGCGCTTTGCCAAGGCCGGCATGAGAGTGGCACTGGCGGCGCGCCGGCGCGAGCGGATCGAGCCCCTTGCCGCGGAGATCGGCGGCCGCGCCTATGGCTGCGATGCGACGAGCGAGGCGGAGGTCGAGCGCCTCTTCGCTCAAGTGGCCGAGGAGCTGGGAGCGCCGAGCCTCGTCGTCTACAACGCGAGCGCCTTTGCGCGCAAAGGCATTCTCGACACCACGGCCGAGGAGTTCGAGCGCTGTTGGCGCGTCGCCTGCATGGGCGGCTTCCTCGTCGGGCGCGCCGCCGTGCGGCTCATGCTCCCGCGCGCGCCCGAGCACGGCTGCGCCGGGACCATCCTCTTCACCGGCGCCACCGCCAGCTTGCGCGGCGGTGCCTTCTTCCACAATCTCGCGGTCGGCAAATTCGGCCTGCGTGCGCTGGCGCAGAGCATGGCGCGCGAGTTCCAGGCCAAGGGCGTGCATGTGGCGCACGTCATCATCGACGGGCAGATCGCGGGCGAGCGCCCGGGTTATCGCCGGGAGGAGCGCGGCGCCGACGCGCTGCTCGAGCCCGACGCCATCGCCGAGGCCTATTACCAGCTCCACCGCCAGCGGCGGAACGCCTGGACGCTCGAGCTCGATCTCAGGCCGTGGGTCGAGAAGTTCTGAGGGAGGGTGCCGGCGCTCAGGAGGTCTTGGGCGTGAGGCTGCCGCGGTAGATCTTCACGCACGTCCCCTTGGGGACATAGGCCCACAACTCCTCGTCCTTGCCTTGGGCGGCTTCCTTGCTGGCGTCCTTGGCCGGCTGCTCGGCGCTCGTCATGCGCGCGCAGGTCTGCGGATCGCCGCCGCACTCCGAGACGTCGTGGGGCGAAACGCCGTAGCATTTCTCGTCGATGGGCTGATCGCTGCCGGACTCGGCCAACGCCTGTCCGGCAACCACCGCCGCAACCGCCGAAGCAATCAAAAGCGCGCGCTTCATTCGCATACTCCCGAGGGACCCGTTCTCAAATAAGCCATTGCCGCCGCTTTTGCAATCGCAGCAGGCCTTTCATTCGTCGTGGCCGCGCGCACCCTCGGTGACCCTTTGCTGATAAGTGCGGAACTCCGGCGGCCAGGCGCTCTTGATGTAGGCGATGACCGCCCAGATCTGCTCGTCCGACAGCACGCCCGCGAAGCCCTTCATGTCGGTCTGGTAGCCTGGCGGCGCGTAGGGCGCGATGCCGCGCTTGACCATGCCGAAGAGCTCCGCGTCGGCATGGCGCCAAGTGTGGCCGTGGAAGTCATGCGGTGGTGCGGGCAGACGGCCGTCCGGCTTGCGCAGGCGCCAGTTGGGCTGGCCCTCGAGATGCACGCCGTGACAGGAGGCGCAGGCCTCGGCATAGACCTTCTGCCCGAGTGCTAGCTGGTGCGGATCGTCCGGATCGCCCGGACGATAGGCCGTGCCGTGCTTGAGCCACCAGACGCCGACGAGCGCCGCCACGGCCAAGACCGCGCCCACGACCGCCAAGAGCTTGAGAGGGTGCCTTCGCCGCATCACAACATTCCCCCCTCTCCTCCTCGGGAACGAGAGGGTCGGGGCGAGGCAGGGGGCCCGTCTCCCGCGCTCACGCGGCGCGCGGCCCGCGCTTCGGGTCGGCGCGGGTGTCGCCCACGCGCGCCTCGCCCGGGCCGAGGCAGGCTTCGATCTCGCCGCGGCCGAGGGTCTCGTGCGCTTCGAGCGCTGCGATCAGTCTCATGAGACCCGGCTTATGCTCGCGAATGACGGTTGCCGCGCGCTCCTCCGCCTCGAGCAGGAGCCGGCGCACCGCCTCGTCGACCATATAAGCCGTGGTGTCGCTGAAGTGGCGGGGCTGCGCGATCTCGCGCCCGAGGAAGGGGTGCTCCTCGCTCTCCCGCATATCCATCGGCCCGATCTCGCTCGACATGCCCCAACGCGCGACCATGGCGCGGGCGAGGGCCGTTGCCTGGCGGATGTCGTCGTCGGCACCCGTGGAAACGCTGCCGAGGAGCTCGCGCTCCGAAGTGCGCCCGCCCAGCATGACGGCGATGCGGTCGCGCAAATATTCCTCGGGCAAGGTGTGCCGCTCCTCCTCCGGCAGCGACTGGGTGGCGCCGAGCGCCCGGCCGCGCGGAATGATGGTGACCTTGTAGAGCGGGTCCGCGTGCGGCAGGAAGTGCGTCACCACCGTGTGCCCGCTCTCGTGCACGGCCAGGCGATGGCGCTCCTCGGGCTGGATGGCGAGCGTGCGCACCGAGCCCATCATCACCTTGTCGCGCATCTCGTCGAAATGGCGCATCGCGACCTGGGTGCCGCCCTCGCGCGCCGCCATCATCGCCGCCTCGTTGATCAGGTTCTTGAGATCGGCCCCGGAAAAGCCGGGAGTGGAGGAGGCGAGGATCGAGAGATCGACGTCGCTCGCGAGCGGCACCTTGCGCACGTGCACCTTGAGGATGGCCTCGCGCGCCGCCTTGTCGGGCAGCTCGAGGGTCACATGACGGTCGAAGCGGCCGGGGCGCAGGAGGGCGGGATCGAGCACGTCGGGGCGGTTGGTCGCCGCCAGCACGATCACCGCCTCGTGACCCTGAAAGCCGTCCATCTCGGCGAGAATCTGGTTGAGCGTCTGCTCGCGCTCGTCGTGGCCGCCGCCGAGCCCCGTGCCGCGCACGCGGCCGATCGAATCGAGCTCGTCGATGAAGATGATGCTCGGCGCCCGCTTCTTCGCCTCCTCGAACATCTTGCGCACCCGCGAGGCGCCCACGCCGACGAACACCTCGATGAACTCGGAGGCCGAGATGTAGAAGAAGGGCACCCCCGCCTCGCCGGCAAGGGCCCGCGCAAGCAGGGTCTTTCCCGTGCCGGGGGGGCCCACCATGAGCACGCCCCGCGGCGGCTCGGCGCCGAGCTTGCGGTATTGCTCGGGGTTCTTGAGGAAATCCACGAGCTCGGCCACCTCGCGCTTGGCGTTGTCCTGCCCGGCCACGTCGGCGAAGGTGACCTTGGGCGCATCCTTGACCTCGCGCTTGGCGGAGCCGTAGAGGAAATCCGTCACGTCGCGCCCGCCGAGCCCACCCGCCATGTTGCGGTACATGCGGTTCCAGAAGAACCAATAGATGCCGATGAGCAGGACCCAGGGGGCGATCGCGTAAAGAAAGCGCCTGCCGCCGCCATCGTCCGCGGGCAGGCTGGTGAGCTCGACCCCCCTGGCCTCGAGTGCCGGGATCAGCGAGGGATCGCCGATGCTCGGCAGGAGCGTCGCCACGTCCTCGACGTCCGCCCCCTTCTGGCCGAGCGGCAGCGCCTTCTTGAGATGCGCGCGGGCCTCCTCGCCCTTGAGCGTCATCGAGGCGACGCTGCCCTCGTCGATCAACTTCCTCAGCTCTGTATAGGAAATCTCGGCGACCGGAGGCTGGTTGCCCGGCTCGAGCCCGCTCATGAGAAAGGCGAGCACCAGGAAGGCCCCGATCAACGCCCAGCTCAGCCATGGCGGTATGCGCTTCATCGCCTGTCAGCCCTTCCGAGGGTCGAGCCCGGGGCAAGTCTCCTCTTCAAATCATGGGGTCGCGGGTGGGCCCTGTCAAACCGAAGCCGGCGGCATTGCGGCCGACCGCAGGGAGGAGCGAACGCCTTGGAATCCCTTTAGCTTTATCGAGCGCGCCCCGCCGCCTCACATGCCGAGCGCGCGCTTGTAGACGTCGAGGAGCGTCTCCTGCTCCTGGCGCTCGGCGCTGTTCAGCTTGCGCAGGCGGATGATCTGGCGCAGCACCTTGAGATCGAAGCCGCCGCCCTTGGCCTGGGCGTAGACGTCGCGGATATCGTCCGAGAGCGCCTTCTTCTCATCCTCCAGCCGCTCGATCCGCTCGACCAGCGAGCGCAGCTGCTCGGCCGCAATGCCGCCGACGTCGGGCATCTTTCCCTTCCCCTGTTTTCTTTGCGGGCTCATGCTCGGATGTGCCTCTCATACCGCGCGGCCGGTGCCGCGCGCAAGCCGTCAGGCGAGGCGCTTGGGAAACAGGCGCACGAAACGACGGCCGGAGACGGCGGCACTAAGGCTTGATCGCGGGCGACCCCTTGTCTTAAGGACGCTGTCTTTATCATATTGCCGCTACGTATCAATTTTGATACAGTGATGTCTCGATACATGAAGCGACTTCTAGCCGCCTCCTATGCCCTTCCATCTGGAAATCTCATGACGAAGAGGAAAAAGGGCCGTATCGGATCGTCCTTCGACGATTTCTTGAAGGAGAACGGCATCTATGAGGAAGTGACCGCGCGGGCCATCAAGCGCGTGATCGCGCGGCAGCTTGATGCGGTCATGCGGGATCAGGGCATCACCAAGTCGGCACTTGCCAGGCGCATGCGCACAAGCCGGGCGCAGCTCGACCGGCTTCTCGATCCCGAGAACGAGTCCGTGACGCTGGGCACGCTGGCCCGTGCGGCCCGCGCCGTCGGCCGCCAACTGCGGATGGAACTGGTGTGAAGCTCTTGCGTCCGCCAAGGCGGGTCGAGATGCGAAAGCGCCCGCCGCGAGCGAGGCGCTCAGGGAACGCCCAGAATCCAGCCCTCCTCCCTGAGGCAGATGCGGCTCTCCCGCTCGCTCAAGCCCGAGGGCCGGGCGAAATGGGCGCGCAAGCTGCCCTTGCGATCGGCCGCGAGGAGCGCATCGCGCACCGCCGCCACCTGGCGTGCATCCTTGATCTTGTAGGGCTGGTCGTCTGAGGGAAAGAGGCTCGGCCACACCTCGGCATGCACGATGCCCTCGAGGCGGGCGTCCCACTCCGTCTCGAAGGGCCAGAGGCGCGAGCGTTGGGTGAGGCGAGGTGCCGTGAGCAGGCGGTGGACGACCGGCATGCCCATGAGCGTCTGGCCGCCGACCGAGCCGGCGCCGCCGAGCTGCCACACCGAATGGGGAAATATTCGCCGCGCGCGGAGGCGGCGCTCGACGATGCGGAATTGGCTGAAGCCGCGCTCCCTCTCGGGCGGCCGCTTGAGCGTGAGCGCCTCGTCGGCAAGCGCCGCCGGGCACATCCAGAAGGGACCCGGCGGCCGGCCGAGCTTGCGGTTGAGCGCGCGCGCCACCTCGAAGCGGTTGTTGCGGTTGTCAGGGCCGTCTTCGATCGAGGCGGCGAGCCTCGCGGCGAGCGCGCGCCCGCCGCCGAGCCCCGAGCCCTGCGGATAGGCGTTGGGGAAATCGAAGCCGATGAGGGCGGAGCCGCGCACGGAAGCGAGCAGCTCCTCGAGGAATGCCGCCGCCTCCTGCCGCGTGCGGCAATAGCGCGGCGCGGGCCGCGTGCGCCTCGTCCCCCAGCCGATCCAGATCTGGTCCTTCCGCGGGCGAGGCGGCCCCGGCCGGTTCGCCGCCGACCAGTCGACCATGACGATGAGATCGAAGAGGCGGGATACAGGCGGCATGTCCTCACGGTACTTGCTGCGCGCGCCCATCACCCTCCCATCCCTTCGGGATGGCGTACAGGGACAGGGGCATGAGTTGAAGTGGACCCCATCGCTGGGACCACGCGGAGCGGTTTCTTAATTGGAGTCGCGGCCGTTCCGACCTCCTGAACTGATCAAGCTGCACATGCTTGTTGTTGTGGCGGCTGTGGGCATGTGGGCAA
>JBKQRV010000040.1:0-3000 GCA_052143835.1 Alphaproteobacteria bacterium | reverse complement strand
AGCACGGTTTCGGAAGGCCGGCAGAGCCGGACACCTCTTTGCGTCACCACAATCGGCCGGTTGATCAGGATCGGATGCGCCATCATAAATGCGATTGGACCGCGCATCCTTGACGGGCGCTTCGTCCTGGCTGGTAGCATGGGGAAACAGAGACGAGCCCTTTGCCTCCGGTAAGGCTCCGACGGCTCCGCCCCACCCCTTCACGGGGCCTTGCCCCGGGCAGGGATGACGACGCGCGCCTTTCCGTGCAATACAGGCAGGTCACTGGATCGGGCGTCTCGGGGCCGTGAATTTGCATGGACCGCAGGTGCGCTGGGCGCGATGGCGGGCGGGAGCTCTCCGTTCGCGGACGCACGCAAAGACACGAACAAGGGGCCGCTCTTCCAGTGCGCATGCGCCTCGTCGGGCATGGTTTGCGCCGCCGCCACCTGCTCTCCCGAGCCGGAGCTCAACGCGAAGAAAAGTGACGATCCAGACGGAACTGCCGTATGAGCGGGTCTGCCGAACGAGAGTTGGCCAACTGGGGACGGGGCGCCGGATGGGCCTTGCGATAGGACGATGTCCCTGAGGTTCGGACTTATCGCCGCGAGATATCCGAGGGTCTCTTGCGGCAGAGCCCGCCCGCTCATCAGGTAGTCGTCGTAGCGTTCCGGTCCCGCGTTGTAAGCCGCGAGGAAGCCGGGATAGCCGTAGCGGTCGTACATCTCCCTGAGATAGGCCGCGCCCGCCAAGACGTTGTCATGGGGGTCGTAGGGATCGGCGCCGAGTCCATGGCGTCGCCGCATCTCGTCGTACGTCTCCGGCATCACTTGCATGAGGCCCATGGCCCCGGCGCGTGAGGTGATGGGTCGCCCGTCGAGCATGGTCAGGCCGCCGCTCTCGGCACGCATCACCGCGCGAATCCATGACTCGGGGACGCCGAAACGCCGCGATGCTTCGGAAATCAACGGCTCCCACTGATCCATGGCGTTCCACGCGGCGAGAGCGACATGGGCGAAGCTCACGGGGCAGACCGTGGGTTGCCCCGGCATTCCCGAGCCAAGGGCACACGCGGCGAACAGCGTCACCAGGTCCATAGGGGCACGAGGCTCCCGATGATCGCCGTGGCCTCGACTGGCCCAAAATACCGTCCGTCGAAGGAGTCGGGGACGGCTGCCGTCAGCAGGAAGACCTCGCCACCAAGCAGCACACGACAGCCTTCCCAGGTCGGGAGCGGTCGCCCGCGCGAGTCGGCCGAAAGCCTTTCGACGACCTGGTGGCCGTTGATGGTGATGGCCACGCCGGCACCGCAAACCGTGTCGCCGGCCAGGGCGCCGACACGCTTCACCAGTGGCACATCGGCGGCCAGATAGCCGCGTTCGGCCGCGAGCCGGCGCGCGGTGTCAGGCGGCTCCGCGAGCACGAGATCGCCGCGCGAAAATAGCTGATTGGGCACGACCCCATAGAGACCGAGCGGGGCGCTGGCGCTTGCGTTCCAGATAAGCCAAGGTGCCGGATGGACGAGCGCCGAGACGCCGAGAAAAGTCACGCCAGCCGCGGCGGCTAACAAGGAGAGGCCGTGCCTACGCATCGGAGGTGGAGCGCTTGGCGCGCGACGTCGACCAGCCCTCGAGGTCGTCGATGTGGTAGCGGACGTAGCGGCCGTGCTTGCGATACTTCGGGCCGCCGCCCACGGTGCGCATCTTCTCGAGCGTGCGGCGCGAGAGGCCGACATAGTGCGCGGCCTGCGCCGTGGTCAGGAACGGGCTGCCCTTCTTCGCATTGGCGGCCCGTGTGGCTTCGTCTTCCATGGTGTGCCTCGCCCTGGTCGATCAGCGAGCGACGGTGCGTGTCGCGCTGGTCACGGCGAGAATGAGCGCGGGAGGAGCGCCTGGGGACGGGCGAAGACTCGATGGCGAGTTTTCGCCCCCTCCGACCGCTCAGGCGGGCGGTTCTAAACGCGCGAGGCCCCCGCGCCCGAAGACGCGGGGGTAGTCGCGGCGGCCGTCAGTCGGCCGGGTTCCAGATGACGGCGAACACGTCGTCATCGTCCTGGCCGGCGGCGCGGCCTAGATTGGCGTAGAGCTTGCGCGGCCCGAACTCGGGTGCCGCGAGGCTCAGCGAGACGTACTCTTTGCCGGAGGTCTCGCCCGTCCGCAGCCAACCGGCGCCGATCTCGTAGCCCTTGGTCAGCACCCGGAAGTCGGGCTGGTTGGCGGCACCCTTGGCCGTGTTGGGCACGATGTCGATGTCGGCGCGGATGGTGAGGGTCTTGAGCTGGCCCTTGTAGCCGCCGCCGTTCGCTTGCTTGGTGACGTGTCCGATCGCAGGCATTGCTCTGTCTCCTTGCTCTCGCGGGGGCCAATTCCCCCTGCGATGGCGGACCGTTCATGGGCGCGGCGGGACCCGTGAACCCGAGAGGGCCGCAGCGGAGCGGAGGACCCGAGCGGACCAGTTTTTTGCAGCGAAGCGGCCGCGAGGAGCCGCGCGCAGCAAAGCGAGCGCGGCGGGGAAAAAACTTGGCCGCGACGGTTTCATGAGGGGCCGGCCCCGCCCATAGGTCTCAGCCACGAGCAGGGGAATGGCTCCAAGAAGCCACAGGAGACGGAGCAAGACTGCGCGGTCGTCACGAAGCTCTAGCAATGGCCGGCGAGAGGCCGTCAAGATCCGTCGCCGCGCTGAACAGCGGGTGGCCGGCGCGGTACGCTGGTGCTGCCGGCTCCACTTCCGCGCGCTGACCATGACGTGAAAGCTGGCGACCGGGCACCTGCGGGCGGCGGTGGCCGAGGCAAATCCATCAAGCTGCCGATGCCTTGCCACCCCGAGCTCGGGCCGCGCAAGCTATACGCCAATCTCGGCCGTACCACTGGGCGGTGGGGCGGTTTGCATTGTGGGTACCGCGCCACCAGATGGCGCCGCGGCACCCCGCGCTTGCGGGCGTGGGGGCTTCGCGCGGCCAACCGCTTGACCGCTCGACGCGCCGAAAATCGGGCAAAGAGTGCGGCGGGCGGCGGCGAATGC
>JBKQRV010000039.1:0-29960 GCA_052143835.1 Alphaproteobacteria bacterium | reverse complement strand
AGCGAAGCCGCTTCGGCTTCGCGCAGGCAGGTCGCCTCGCAATGACGCAATCGTCGTAGGGCGATCACTCCCTGAGATAAGCGATGGCCGCCCTTATTTCCAGATCGGCTTGCCCGAGCCCGGCAGGCCGAGGCTCGGCCATTTGCGCGTGACCTCCTCGATGACGGCATCGGACATGCGGATCTTGCGGCCCCACTCGCGCTTGGTCTCGGGGGGCCATTTGTTGGTGGCATCGAGGCCGATCTTGGAGCCGAGGCCCGCCTCGGGCGAGGCGAAGTCGAGGTAGTCGATCGGCGTGTTCTCGACGAGGGTGATGTCGCGCGCCGGGTCCATGCGCGTGGCGACCGCCCACATGACGTCCTTCCAATCGCGCGCGTCGATGTCGTCGTCCACCACGATCACCCACTTGGTGTAGGTGAACTGCCGCAAGTAGGACCACACCCCCATCATCATGCGCCTGGCGTGCCCGGGATAGGCCTTGCGCATGGAAAGGACGGCGATGCGGTAGGAGCAGCCCTCGGGCGGCAGCCAGAAATCGGCGATCTCGGGGAACTGCTGGCGCAAGAGGGGGAGAAAGACCTCGTTCAGCGCCTCGCCGAGGACCGAGGGCTCGTCCGGCGGCCGTCCCGTGAAGGTCGAGAGATAGATGGGATCGCGGCGCATGGTGATGGCGCTCACGGTGAAGACGGGGAAGCGGTCGACCGCGTTGTAATAGCCGGTGTGGTCGCCGAAGGGCCCTTCCTCGCCATATTCGTCGCGCGAGACGTGGCCCTCGAGTACGATCTCGGCCGTGGCCGGCACCTTGAGCGGGATCGTGCGGCATTCGACGAGCTCGACCTTCTGGCCGCGCAAGAGGCCGGCGAACTGGTACTCGCTGAGCGTATCGGGCACGGGCGTCACGGCGGCGAGGATGGTGCCGGGATCGGCGCCGATCACGACGGCGGCGGGCAGCGCCTCCGCGCGCTCCGCACTCCAGCGCGCGTGATGCTGGGCCCCGCCGCGGTGCTTGAGCCAGCGCATGAGCGTGCTGTTCCGCCCGGTGATCTGCATGCGGTAGATGCCGAGGTTGTAGTCGTCCTCGCGGCGTTTGCCCGGACCCTTGGTCACCACCAGCGGCCAGGTGATGAGCGGTGCCGGCTCGCCCGGCCAGCAGGTCTGCGCGGGCAGGCGCGCGAGGTCGACGCTCTCGCCTTCCAGCACCACCTCCTGGCACGGCGCAGTGGAGACCGTCCTCGGCTTCATCGCCATGACCTTGCGCAGGAGCGGCAAAAGCCCGAGCGCCTCGCGCCAGCCGCCGGGCGGCTCGGGCTGGCGCAGGAAGGCAAGCGTCTCGCCGAGCTCCCTGAGCTCGCTCGCGACGCGGTCCATGCCCCAGGCGACGCGCTCGACCGTGCCGAAGAGATTGACCAGGACGGGCATGTCGTAGCGCCGGCCGTCCGTGCCGACCACGTTCTCGAAGAGCACGGCCGGTCCGCGCTCGGCCAGGAGACGGGTCTGGATCTCGGTCATCTCGAGCACGGGTGAGACCGCGGCGGCTACGCGCACGAGGCGGCCCTCGCGCTCGAGCCGGGCCATGAAGTCGCGGAGGGAGCCGTAAGGCATGGGCGTCTGTTGCCGCCGTGTTTTGCGCTGAAGCTTATCCCGTCGAATCGGCGCGGCTTTGCAGATTGCCGCGCTCTCGCCGCGGCAGCGAGGATACTCCATGGCGGCACCGCCGACCAAGCCCCGGCAGCTTGCTCGCGCGCCGGCCGTCAGCGCGCGTCAAGGCGGTAGATCGCGACCTCGCGGCTGTCGCGATCCTCGAGCTCGCGCGTGGTCTCGACCGTATAGCGGGCGAGCTCGACGAGGCCCGCTTGCGGCAGGTAGGCGCGCCCGGGATCGCCGAGGAGCACGAGCGCACCCTCCCTCGCCGCGGCCGCGAGCCAGGCCGCGACCCGCTCCGCCATCGGTCGCTCGTAGCAGACATCGCCCGCGAGGATGACGTCCCAGCCGCGCGCGGGGCTTTCAGTCAGGTCCTCGCTCAAGGAGGAGAGCGTGACACCGTTCTCGGCCGCGTTGAGCGCCAAGGCGGCAAGCGCCAACGGATCGAGCTCGGACGCCGCGACCTGCCGCGCGCCCGCCTTGACCGCCGCGATGGCGGCAATCCCCGAGCCCGCCGCGAAGTCGAGAACCCGCCTGCCACGCACCGACTGCGGCCGGTCGAGCACGTAGCGCGCGAGCGCCTGGCCGCCCACCCAGGCGAAGGCCCAATAGGGCGGCGCCACCCCCCGCACCTCGAGCGAGACCTCGGTCGCCTGCCACAGGGGCGTGATCTCGCTCGCGAGATGGAGCCTGATCTCGGGCAGAAGTGGGGTGGAGGCAACGACGGTGTGCGCGCGCACGAAGGCGAGCGCCGCCTCGCGCGAGAAGGGTCTCACCAGCCGGCCGAGACGCGACCGGCGGCAACCGCACCCAGCACCAGCCAGCCGAAGAGGCGGTTCGACTTGAACTTAGCCAGGCAATCATCGGGATCGTCCAGATCGATGGCCGCGACCTGCCAGAGGAGCTGGAGCCCGCCCGCCAGGAGGCCGAGATAGAAAAGCGGGCCGATGCCGAGGGCCGCTCCACTCGCCGCGAGGAGCGCCAGGGCGACGCCATAGAAGCCGTAGAGCCAGGGCCCCGAGCGGGCGCCGAACTTGAGCGCCGTCGATTTGAGGCCGAGGAGCGCGTCGTCCTCCTTGTCCTGATGGGCGTAGATGGTGTCGTAGCCGAGCGTCCAGGCGATGCCCGCGAGATAGAGAAGGAGGGGAGGGGCCGAGAGCGAGCCCTTGATCGCCGCCCAGCCGAGCATGGCCCCCCAATTGAAGGCAAGCCCGAGCACGAACTGCGGCCAGTAGGTGATGCGCTTCATGAGCGGATAGGCAAAGACGACGACGAGGGAGGCGCAGCCAAGCTCGATGGCGAAGCGGTTGAAGCTCGCCAGTATGAGAAAGCCGGCGAGAAGCTGGAGGGCGAGGAAGACGAAGGCCTGCCAGAGCTTCACCTGGCCGCTCGGAAGCGGCCGCGTGCGCGTGCGCGCGACGCGGCCGTCGTACTCGCGGTCGGTGATGTCGTTCCAGGTGCAGCCGGCCCCGCGCATGATCAAGGCGCCCAGGCCGAAGAGGAGGAAATAGACGAGGTCGTGCCAGCCTTGCCAGGCAAGCGCCAGGCTCCACCAGCACGGAAAGAGGAGGAGCCATGTCCCGATCGGCCGGTCGAGCCGCATGAGTCGCGCATAAGGGCGGGCGTGGGCGGAGAGCCAGCGGTCGATCCAGCTGCCGCTGTGGATGTCGGTGCCGTCGCTTGCTAGTGTTTTGAAGGATGGCGCCATGCGCTAATCTTGCCCGTACTCGCGCGTCATCTCAAGCGCCGAGCCATGGCATCGCCGCGAGGGCGGGCTAGCGCCTGTCTCGGCGGCCAGGGCGGCGGAGAGCGGCATGTCGGTGAGAGAGGCCCGGATCAGACTCTTCGTCGCAAGCGAGCTCGCCGCGGGGGCCGTGGTCGGTCTTTCGCCCGAGCAGGCCCATTATCTCAAGAGCGTCATGCGGACGGCCGTGGGCGCGCCGATTCTCCTCTTCAACGGCGCGCAAGGGGAATGGCGTGCGCGGCTCGAGGCGCTCGGCAAGGGTTGGGCCTCCTGCGCGGTCGAGGCCGAGACGCGCCCACAGGTGGCGGAGCCCGATCTCTGGTTGGTCTTCGCGCCGATCAAGCGTGCGCGCATCGATTTCGTGGCGCAGAAGGCGACCGAGCTCGGCGCCTCGGCCCTCTGGCCCGTCTTCACCCGCCATACCGCGGTCACCCGCGTCAATGCCGAGCGCCTGCGCGCCAACGCGGTCGAGGCGGCCGAGCAATGCGAGCGGCTCACGGTGCCGCGCATCTTCGAGCCGGCCACACTCGAGGAGGTGATCGCCAGCTGGCCCGCCGAGCGGCGCATCCTCCTCTGCGACGAGGGCCGAGGCGGGCTTGCGATCGGGGAGGCGCTCGCCGGGGCGGCGGCCGAGCCCAAGCCTTGGGCGGTCATGGTCGGGCCCGAAGGCGGATTCGCGAGCGACGAGCTTGACCGCCTGCGAAATTTACCCATTGTTAAACGCGTCAGTCTGGGGCCGCGCCTGCTCCGGGCCGACACCGCCGCACTGGCAGCGCTCGCCTGCTGGCAAGCGATTGTCGGCGACTGGCGCGGCGTTCCCTGACAAACGTCCGCTTAGGACCGATCCCACAACGGCACAAGGCAAAGGTCGCGCATGTCCGGACCGCCCAAAGCGAGCGGCGAGCCCATCGAGAGCAAGGCGCAGCTCGTGCAGTACATCGCCGAGGGCTGCAAGCCCCACGCCCTTTGGCGGATCGGCACCGAGCACGAGAAGTTCACCTTCCATCACGGCACGCTCAAGCCCCTTGCCTACGCCGAGCCGGGCGGGGTGAGGGATCTGCTCTCGGCACTCAAGGATCGCTTCGGCTGGGATCCCGTCTACGAGGGCGAGAACTTGATCGCGCTCGCCAAGGGCCAATGCACGATCACGCTCGAGCCGGGCGGCCAGCTCGAGCTCTCGGGGGCTCCGGTCAGGACGCTGCATGAGACCTGCGCCGAGGTGGGACAGCATCTCTACGAAGCGAAGGCGGTCGGCGAGACGCTGGGCTTCGGCCTGATCGGGCTCGGTTTCCATCCCAGCGCCAAGCGCGAGGAGATTCCCTGGATGCCGAAGGGGCGCTACAAGATCATGCGCGCCTACATGCCGAAGAAGGGTAGGCTCGGCCTCGACATGATGTTGAGGACCTGCACCGTGCAGGTGAACCTCGATTTCGCCTCCGAAGCCGACATGGTCGAGAAGTTCCGGGTGGCCATGGCGCTCCAGCCGGTGGCCGTGGCGCTCTTCGCCAACTCGCCCTTCAGCGAGGGCCGCCCCAACGGCTATCTCTCCTACCGCAGCCAGGTGTGGACCGACACCGATCCCGACCGCTGCGGCATCCTGCCCTTCGTCTTCGAGCCCGGCATGGGCTTTGAGCGCTACGCCGACTATGTGCTCGACATGCCCATGTACTTCGTCTACCGCGACGGCGCCTACATCGATGCGAGCGGCCAATCCTTCCGCGATTTCATGGCGGGAAAGCTGCCCGCACTTCCCGGCGAGCGTCCGCGCATGGGCGATTGGATCGACCATCTCACCACCGCTTTCCCCGAGGTGCGGCTCAAGCGCTATCTCGAGATGCGCGCGGCGGACGGCGGCCCGTGGCGGAGTCTTTGCGCGCTCCCCGCACTTTGGGTCGGGCTGCTTTACGACAGCGTGGCGCAGGACGCGGCCTGGCAGCTGGTCAAGGACTGGACCATCGCCGATCATGAATATTTGCGCCGGGAGGTGCCGCGGACGGCGCTCAAGACGCCGTTCAAGGGGCGCACGATGCGTGAGCTGGCGCTCGACGTGCTCGCGCTCGCGACGGCCGGCTTGGAGCGCCGCGCGCGCGCCGAAAGCGATTTCTCGGACGAGAGCCCGTTTCTCGACGTCTTGTGGGAGAGCGCGCGCGCCGGCCGCACGCCCGCCGAGGAGCTGCTCGAGGCCTATCGCACGCGCTGGGGCGAGAGCGTGGAGCCGGTCTTCCGCGAGTTCGCCTATTGAGGGTCCGGCACTGAGCGGAGCAGAATCGGGGTCGGGTTCAGGACGAGGAAGGGGTAAGCCATGACGGAGAGAAAGCCGGTCAAAGTTCTCGGCATCTGCGGCAGCCTGCGCAAGGGCTCGTACAACAGGATGGCCTTGCAGGTGGCGGCCGAATCGTTGCCGCCGGGCATGACGCTCGAGACCTTCGACATCGGCACGCTGCCGCTCTACAACGACGACGTGCGGGCCGCCGGCTATCCCAAGCCCGCGGCGGAGCTGCGCGCCAAGATCAAGGCGGCGGACGCGCTCCTCTTCGTGACCCCCGAGTACAACTACTCGATCTCAGGCGTGCTCAAGAACGCGATCGACTGGGGCTCGCGCCCGCCCGAGCAGCCCTTCGACGGCAAGCCGGTCGCGATCATGGGGGCGAGCGGCGGGCCCGTGGGCACCGCGCGCGCGCAATACCACCTGCGCCAGATGTGCGTCTTCCTCAATATGTTCCCGGTCAACAAGCCCGAGGTCATGATCGGCCTGGCCCAGAACAAGTTCGACGCGGACGGCAAGCTGATGGACGAGACGACGCGCGGCTTCATCAAGGACCTGCTCGTCTCCCTCGATGCCTGGACGCGAAAGCTGCGGGGCGAGTGAGGAGCGCAGGCCGGATTTGAGACGGCGGGGACGGCCGCTTGCGGCGTCCGGCATTTGAGAGCTGATTGGGAGGATAGGTGTCGATCCGGCGCACGCTTTCGGTCATGGCGGGGCTCGCCTGCCTCTTAGGCTGCGGCTTTGTCAGCTCCGATCAATCACCTGACGAGCTCCGTCAGCTCATGGAGCGGGACAAAATCGCTATCTATTTCCGCGGGGAGACGGCGCCGGCGCCGAAATTTCCCGAGAAGATCGGCCCGGTCGATGGGCGCATTTGCCAGAGCACGCTGCTCCAGTCCTTCACCGAATTCCAAGCCTTGCAGGCCTTGTGGTCGAGCGCGCAAGCGAAGGGGGCGAAGGCCGTCGTGAACACCACGTGCGGCTCGTCTTCGTTCCTGCTGCTTACCGGAACCTCCTATTGTTGGCCGGGCTATTATTGCGAAGGCGAGGCGGTCAAGTAGCCGGCGACGGAAGACGCACGACGGACGCAGCCGCCGCGGTGCTTCCCGTCGCCCGTCCTCGGCCTAGGGCTTGATCGCCTCGTCGGTCAGCTGGTCGAGGAGCTGCACCATATGCTGCACGGCGACCGGCTGGCTGGTGACGTTGTAGTTCTGCGTCAGCTGGTCCGGGTCCTCATAGGTGAGCCTGACATGGCCGCTGGTGTCCTCGTAGGCGAGGATGCGGAGCGGCAGCTCGAGGCCGATCGCGCGTTGACCCTTCAAGAGGCCGGCATCGAAGGGCGGATTGGAGACAACGAGCACTTGCGCAGGCGCGATGGTCTCCCCGCCGGCCTTGGCGATGGCGCGCAGGTCGGTGCGCGACACGATGGTGAAGCCGTTCTTCTTGAGGAGGTCCTCGAGCCGGTCGAGGGTCTGGGTCACATCGTAGGGGCTGCTCTTGGTCACGAGGCCTGGCGGAAGCGCATGGGCCTTCGGCGGGGCCAGGGACAAGACCGCGACCATGAGAAGCGCCAGAAGGGCCGTGCGCGCGCGCATGCCCTCTCTTGTACGGGGCCGCGGCAACTTGCGCAATGGCGGCTTATGCCGCGGTGCCGCCGACCGTGAGGCGCTCGATGAGAAGGGTCGGCTGCCCGACCCCGACCGGAACCCCCTGGCCGTCCTTGCCGCAGGTGCCGATGCCGGAATCGAGGCGCAAGTCGCTGCCGATCATCTTGACGCGCGTCAGCACGTCGGGGCCATTGCCGATGAGCGTGGCTCCCTTGACCGCGGGACCCACCTTGCCGTCCTCGATCAGATAGGCCTCGGAGGCCGAGAACACGAATTTGCCCGAGGTGATGTCGACCTGGCCGCCGCCGAAGTTGACGGCATAGAGCCCGCGCTTGACCGAGCCGATGATCTCCTGAGGCTCGTGCGCGCCGGCCAGCATGTAGGTGTTGGTCATGCGCGGCATGGGGTGGTGGGCGAAGCTCTGGCGCCGGCCGTTACCTGTCGGCTTCATGCCCATGAGGCGCGCGTTCTGGCGATCCTGCATATAGCCCGTGAGAACGCCGTCCTCGATCAGCACGGTGCGTTGCGAGGGCGTGCCCTCGTCGTCGACCGTGAGCGAGCCTCGTCGCTCGGGCAAGGTGCCGTCGTCGACCACGGTGACGCCCGGGCTGGCGATGCGCTCGCCCATCAGGCCGGAGAAGGCGGAGGTCTTCTTGCGGTTGAAGTCGCCCTCGAGGCCGTGGCCGATCGCCTCGTGCAAGAGCACGCCCGGCCAGCCGGGACCGAGCACCACCGGCATCTCGCCGGCGGGTGCCGGGACGGAAGCGAGATTGACGAGCGCTTGGCGCAGCGCCTCGTCCACCTGCTCCCGCCAGCTGGCGGGCTCGAGGAAGCGCTCGAAGCTCAAGCGCCCGCCGCGCCCGTCGGAGCCGGTCTCCATGCGCTCGCCCTGGGCGGCAACGATGGTGACGTTGAGGCGCACGAGCGGGCGCACGTCGGCCACAAGCTGGCCTTCCGCGCGCAGCACGGCGATGGCCTGCCAGCTGCCGGAGAGCGAGGCCATGACCTGCCGCACGCGCGGGTCCTTGCTGCGCGCATAGGCGTCGATTTCCGCGAGGAGCTTGACCTTGCGCTCGAAAGCGACGCCGGCAAGGGGGTTCTCGTCGCGGTAGAGGTGCCGGTTCGTACCCTGCGGCGGGGCCGCGAGCGTGCCGCTCCGCCCCGCGTGCACCGCCTTTACCGTGGCCGAGGCACGCGTGATCGCGTCCTCGGAAAGCTCGGAGGAATGCGCGAAGCCGATGGCTTCGCCCGCGACCGCGCGGAGCCCGAAGCCCTGGCTGGTGTCGAAGGAGGCACTTTTGAGCCGCCCGTCCTCGAATGCCAGCGCCTCGGACTGGGCATATTCGAGGAAGAGCTCGCCGTCGTCCGCACCCTTGAGGGCCTGGTCGACGGTGCGCTCGACGCGAGGCCGGTCGAGCCCGGCTCGGTTGAAGAAGAGATCCTCGACGATTGCGCGGTCGGACATGGGGCCTTCTCCAGCTTGCGCGGCGACGGCTCGACCTCGGAACGGCAGCCATCGCGCGCCGGGTTCGTCGCGTCAAGCTCACGAGAATATATGGGCTTGCGCTCGCTGCAAGTCACGCGGGGCTCTGGCGCCCCTGCGCGAATTCCGCGAGCCGCCACGAAAGCTTCTTGAGACGTTCTCCAATTCATGCGACATATCGTCGCAGAAAACGGTGCAAGGGTGCGGAAAGGCTCGTTTTTCCACCGTTTTGCAGGAGCTCGCGCGAGCCTAGGGCGCGCCCTTGGCCGCCGCCGAGCTCGCGCGGGTCCGGTTGTTCCTCCCGCGGGGCCTATTGTATTGTCGCGCGCGCTGGGTGAGGCAAGCCCGAGACCGGAGCGCGGCATCGCCTGCGCTCGAGTGGCGGAAGGGGTTCCGCGCTTACCGCGGATCCGGGCGCGAGAGGATTCCTGAACGAGGATATCGAGGAGAGATGTCTGTGAAACACGTGTTGTCGGCGTTGGCGACGTTGGCTTTGGCACTCACGGGGCTCGCAGTCGGCGGCGCCCATGCGGAAGAGCCGCAGCCGTGGGAGGTGGGGCTGCAGCCGGCGGCGTCGCTTTCGGCCGAGCGGATCGACAGCTTCCATTCCCTTCTCTTGTGGATCATCACGCTGATCACCCTCTTCGTGCTGAGCCTGCTGCTCTACGTCGTGTGGCGGTTCCGCGCGAGCAAGAACCCGGTGCCGACCAGGACCTCGCACAATACCCTCATCGAGGTGCTGTGGACGGTGGTGCCGATCATGATCCTGCTGATCATCGCCATCCCGTCCTTCAAGCTTCTCTATTATGTCGACAAGACGCACGATGCCGAGCTGACGCTCAAGGCGATCGGGCACCAGTGGTACTGGTCGTACGAGTACCCCGACAGCAAGGTCTCCTTCGATGCGATGGTGATCGAGGACGCCGACCTCAAGCCCGGCCAGCTCCGCCTGCTCGACACCGACAACCGCGTCGTCCTGCCGGTTCACACCAACATCCGCCTCCTCATCGCTTCGACGGACGTGATACATGCGTGGACGGTCCCTCCGCTCGGCATCAACATCAACGCGGTGCCCGGGCGCTTGAACGAGACCTGGGTCAACATCGAGCGCGAGGGGGTCTATTACGGCCAGTGCTTTCAGCTCTGCGGCATCAACCACGGCTTCATGCCCATCGCGATCGAGGCGGTCTCCAAAGAGGCCTTCGCCAAGTGGCTCGATGACAAGAAGAAGCAGGCGGAGAACAGCGGGGCGAGCACGCTCGCCCGCGTCGCGGCGGAACGCTGAGCGAGACGGGGAGGGTCCCAATGGCTGACATGGCACATGCTGAACTCGCGGCGCATCCGACCGGGTGGCGGCGTTATCTCTATTCGACCAACCACAAGGACATCGGCACGATGTACCTGGTCTTCGCCGTCTTCGGCGGGATCATCGGCCTGGCCTTCTCGCTTTATATCCGTGCCGAGCTCTTCCATCCGGGCCAGCACCTCTATCCGGGGCCCGAGGGCAGGCAGTTCTACAACGTGGCGATCACCGCGCACGGCCTGATCATGATCTTCTTCATGGTCATGCCCGCGATGATCGGCGGCTTCGGCAACTGGATCGTGCCGATCATGATCGGGGCGCCCGACATGGCGTTCCCGCGCATGAACAACATCAGCTTCTGGCTCTTGATCCCGTCCGCCATCCTGCTGCTCGGCTCCTCGCTCGTGGCCGGCGGCGCCGGCACGGGCTGGACCCTCTACCCCCCGCTTTCCTCCGCCCTCGGTCATCCGGGACCGTCGGTCGACATGGCGATCTTCGCCCTTCACCTCGCGGGCGCCTCCTCGATCCTGGGTGCCATCAACTTCATCACCACGATCTTCAACATGCGCGCGCCCGGGATGACGCTTCACAAGATGCCCCTCTTCGTGTGGGCGATCCTGATCACGGCATTCCTGCTGCTGCTGGCACTCCCCGTGCTCGCGGGCGGCATCACCATGCTGCTCACCGACCGCAACTTCGGCACCGCCTTCTTCGACCCCTCGCGCGGCGGCGACCCGCTGCTCTTCGCGCACCTCTTCTGGTTCTTCGGCCACCCCGAGGTGTACATCCTCATCCTGCCCGGCTTCGGGATGATCAGCCAGATCATCTCCACCTTCTCGAGAAAGCCGGTGTTCGGCTATCTCGGCATGGCCTATGCGATGGTCGCGATCGGCTTCATCGGCTTCGTGGTGTGGGCGCACCACATGTACACGACGGGCCTCGACGTGAACACGCGCGCTTACTTCACGGCCGCGACGATGGTGATCGCGGTGCCGACCGGCATCAAGATCTTCAGCTGGATCGCCACCATGTGGGGCGGCTCGCTGCAGTTCCGCGTCCCCATGCTATGGGCGATCGGCTTCATCTTCCTCTTCACCGTGGGCGGCGTCACCGGCGTGGTGCTGGCGAACGCCGGAATGGATATCCCGCTCCACGACGGCTATTACGTGGTGGCGCACTTCCACTACGTGCTCTCGCTCGGCGCCGTGTTCTCGATCTTCGGCGGCTTCTACTACTGGTTCCCGAAGATGTGCGGCAAGATGTACAACGAGACGCTGGCGAAGGCGCATTTCTGGATCACCTTCGTCGGCGTCAACCTGACCTTCTTCCCCATGCACTTCCTCGGTCTTGCGGGGATGCCGCGCCGCGTGCCGGACTATCCGGCCGCCTTCACCGGCTGGAACGAGGTGGCCTCCGTCGGCGCCTTCATCTCGGGCGTCGGCGCGCTCCTCTTCCTCTTCATCGTGGTGCAGACCTTCCTCGCCGGCAAGCGCATCGGCGCCAATCCGTGGGGCGAGGGCGCCACTACGCTCGAGTGGACGGTGAGCTCGCCGCCGCCGTTCCACACCTTCGAGGAGCTGCCGAAGGTCCGCTGAGCCGTCCGGCGGCTATCAAGGAGTGCCCGTGTCCGATACCTCCATCGAGCTCGCCCACCGGCCGGCCGGCGCCTTCGCCTCGCGCGAAGCGGCCGGGGCAGCCGACGCGGATGCCCTCCGAGGAGCCGGCGTCGCCGATTACGCCTTGCTGCTCAAGCCGCGCGTGATGTCGCTCGTGGTCTTCACCGGCTTCGTCGGGCTCTATCTGGCGCCCGGCCGCATCCATCCGGTCCTGGCCGCTATCGCCATCCTCTCCATCGCGGTCGGCGCGGGGGCGGCGGGCGCCATCAACATGTGGTACGACCGCGACATCGATCGCCTCATGTCGCGCACCATGAGGCGGCCGCTGCCGGACGGAAGGGTGTCGCCGGAGGCGGCCTTGACGCTCGGCGTGATGCTCGCCGTCGGCTCGGTGACCGTGATGGGGCTCGGCGTCAATTATGCGGCGGCAGCACTCTTGGCGCTTGCCATCGCCTTCTACGTCTTCGTCTACACGATCTGGCTCAAGCGCCGCACGCCGCAGAACATCGTGATCGGGGGTGCGGCCGGCGCCTTCCCGCCCTTGATCGGCTGGGCCGCGGTCAGCGGCGACATCAGCCTCGTCTCGTTGGCGCTCTTCGCCGTGATCTTCATGTGGACGCCACCGCATTTCTGGGCCCTAGCACTCTACCGCTCGGGGGATTACGCGCGCGCGGGCGTGCCTATGCTGCCGGTGGTGGCGGGCCGCGGGGAGACCAAGCGCCACATCCTGCTCTATACCGCACTCCTGGTGCCGGTCACGTTGCTGCCCTGGGCGCTCGGGGCGGTGGGTGCGATCTACGGCGCGCTCGCCTTGACCCTGGGTGCGATGTTCCTCGTTTGCGCGCTCCGGGTCTGGCGCGAGCCGGAGGGTGCGGGCGACCGCGCCGCCAAGCGGATGTTCGGCTTCTCGATCCTCTACCTCTTCCTGCTCTTCGCCCTCATGGTGGTCGATCGCGCGGGGGCTGCGGTGCTGGGCCATGGTTGACGGGCAGCTCAAGCCGAAGGACGGCGAGCGCCGCCTGCGCGCGCGCAACTGGGCGCTCTTCGCCGTGCTCGCGGGGCTGGTGCTGCTCTTCTATCTCATGACCATTGTCCGCATGGGAGGACTGGTGCGATGAGCGGCCGGCTGCGCCGGCAGAAGGCGGTGACCGCGGCCCTCCTGGGCGCGCTTGTCGCCGGCATGGTCGGGCTCTCCTTCGCCGCCGTCCCGCTCTACCGCATCTTTTGCCAGGTGACGGGCTTCGAGGGCACCACCCAGCGCGCCGCGTCGCCGCCGGGCCGGGTCGCGAGCCGGGTCATCACCGTGCGCTTCAATGCCGACACGGACCCGGCCCTGCCTTGGCGCTTCGAGCCGGCCCAGACTGCGCTCAAGGTCAAGGTGGGCGAGGAAGCCACGGCCTTCTTCCGGGCGAAGAACCTCGCGCGCGAGAGTATCGTCGGACAGGCGGTGTTCAACGTGACGCCGCTCAAGGCGGGTCTCTATTTCGACAAGATCCAGTGCTTCTGCTTCAGCGAGCAGCGCCTGAACGCGGGCGAGAGCGTCGACATGCCGGTCGTCTTCTTCGTCAATCCGGACCTGCTCAAGGACCGCAACATGGACGACGTGGACACGATAACGCTGTCCTACACCTTCTATCGCGACACGGACGCGGAGCAGCACGACAAGGCCGCCGCGGCGGGAAAGAGCTCGGCCTCCCGCGACGATGCCCCTATCCCCGCCGGCCGAGCGCCGAGCGTCAACTGAGCGCCGGGAAGCCGCCCCGATTGACGAGCGAGAAAGAGAAAGAGGAAGGCACATGAGCGACAGCCACGCCGGCCATCACGAGGCCAAGCATCCCTATCATCTCGTCGAGCCGAGTCCGTGGCCGGCACTGGGCGCCTTTGGGGCACTCCTCGCCTTCGGCGGCGCCGTCATGTTCATGCACAGCTACGCGGGCGGCACCTGGATCATGGCGGCGGGCATCCTGCTCATCTTGCTCACCATGTTCCTGTGGTGGCGGGACGTGATTCTCGAGGCCGAGTTCAAGGGCGATCACACGCCGGTCGTGGCCCTTTCCCATCGTTACGGCATGGCGCTCTTCATCGCGTCCGAGGTGATGTTCTTCGTCGCCTTCTTCTGGGCCTTCTTCAATGCCAGCCTGTTCCCCACGGAGGCGATCGGCAAGGTGTGGCCGCCCAAGGACATCCATCCCTTCGATCCCTTCGACCTGCCCTTCGTCAACACCCTCATCCTCTTGACCTCGGGGGCCACGGTCACTTGGGCGCACCATGCGCTGAGGGAGAACAACCGCCGCGACGTGCTGCGCGGCCTGGCGCTCACCATTTTCCTCGGCATCTCCTTCACCTGCGTGCAGGCCTGGGAGTACTCGCATGCGCCCTTCAGCTTCAAAGGCGGCATCTATCCCTCCACCTTCTTCATGGCGACGGGCTTCCACGGCTTCCACGTGATGATCGGGACCACCTTCCTGACCGTCTGCTTCTTCCGCGCGCTCAAGGGCCACTTCAAGCCCGATCACCACGTCGGCTTCGAGGCGGCGGCGTGGTATTGGCACTTCGTCGACGTGGTCTGGCTCTTCCTCTTCACCTGCATCTATTGGTGGGGCGGGAGTTAGCAGCTTGCGCGGTCGGGCGGGCGATCGCGTTCGAATGCCTATGAATGCGATAATCCATCGCCCCGGCGGAAGCCGGGACCCATTTCGGAGCGAGCGCAACGTCGCTCGTTTCTCCAATAATGGTGATGTTGGTCAATGGATACCGGCTTTCGCCGGTAAAGTCGGGAATCATCAAATGCGATTGCCTGCGCCGCGGCAAGGGAGACGCGGCCGTTGACCCCCCTCTCGCCCTTCCGCACCGGACTCGCCTGCCGCTGTCCGGCCTGCGGCGAGGGCCGTCTTTTCCGCGGCTATCTTCACGTCGCGGAGCGTTGCCCCGTGTGCGGCCTCGACCTTGCCGCCGAGGACAGCGGCGACGGCCCGGCCGTCTTCATCATCCTCATCCTCGGCTTCGTGGTGGTGGCGCTCGCCCTCGTCGTCGAGGTGAAGTTCGAGCCGCCGCTATGGCTCCATGCGCTCCTCTGGCCGCCCCTCATCCTCGGCGGAGCCCTCCTCATGCTGCGCCCCTTCAAGGCGACCATGATCGCCCTTCAGTACAAGCATAAAACGCACGAGCGCGGGCACGGCGCGTAGGGATGAGCGCGGCCAAGCGGAGAAACGGGGCAGCCGCAGTAGCTTCCCGCAGCATCCGTGCCTAAATTAGAGCTCGGACCTTCCCTGCCGCCCGGCGGCATCCTGGCAATCCTGGTCGTCTTGATCCCATGCCCTTCCGTCCGACACTCTGGCCGACGCTCTTCACCGTTCCAGCACTCATCCTCTTGCTCGGGCTCGGCACCTGGCAGGTCGAGCGGCTCCATTGGAAGGAGGGCCTCATCGCGACGCGCACGCAGCGCTCCTCCGGGCCGCCCATAGCCCTCCCCGCCTCCGACGCCGACCCCGCGGACTACGAGTTCAGCAAGACGCGGACGAGCGGGCAATTCCTCAATGACAAGGAGATGTATCTTGCCGCCCGCTCGCTCAACGGCAACGTGGGCTTCCATGTGGTGACGCCGCTCGTCGTGAGCGACGGCAGCGCCGTCCTCGTCGATCGCGGCTGGATCCCGCTCGAGCGCAAGGAACCGGCGACGCGTGCCGAGGGCGAGCTCGCGGGCGAGGTCAGCATCGAAGGGCTCTTGCGCGGCAGCCAGAAGCAAAGCTGGCTCGTCCCCGACAACGACCCCCAAGCCAACGTCTGGTTCTACGTCGACGTGCCGGCGATGGCACGCGCAGCAGGCCTCGCGCGCGTGCGGCCCTACTTCATCGAGGCGGGTCCGGCGGCCAATCCGGGAGGCTATCCGATCGGCGGGCAAAGCCATATCGAGCTCCCCAACAACCACCTGCAATATGCCCTCACCTGGTACTCCTTCGCCGTCTCGCTCGCGGTGATCTATGTGATCTACCACCGCAATCTTGCCCGCGAGGAAGAGAAGAAGCGGCGCGGGGCCGGACAAGAACAAGCAAAGCGAGAAGAGAAAGGCAGCGGGGAGACCGGATGACCGCCTACGAGGAGCTCGAGGCCCGCTTTCGCCGCATCACCAACCTGCGCCACGCCGTCTCGCTCTTGCAGTGGGACCTGGCGACCATGATGCCCGAGGGCGGACGCGAGGCGCGCGCGGAGGAGCTCGCCACCTTGCGCGTGCTCGCCCACGAGATGCTGACCGATGCGCGCGTCCCCGAGCTCCTGGATGCGGCGGAGCCGGATGCCAAGGCGCTCGGCCCCTGGCAGCGGGCGAACCTCGGCGAGATGCGGCGCGTCTGGCTGCACGCGAGCGCCCTTGAGGCGCGGCTCGTGGAGGCGGTCTCGAGGGCGAACGCGACCGCCGAGGCCGCTTGGCGCGCCGCACGGCCGCGGAGCGACTTCGCCATGATCCGGCCGCACCTCGAGAAGGTGCTGGCGCTTACCCGCGAGGTGGCCGAGGCGAAGGCGGCAAGGCTCGGCACCACGCCCTATGACGCGCTTCTCGACGAGTGGAGCCGGGCGGCAGCAGCGCCGAGATCGACCGGCTCTTCGAGCCCCTGGCGGCCTTCCTCCGCCCTTTCCTCGAGGAGGTCCTCGAGCACCAGGCCAAGGCGCCGCCCGCGCATGCGCCCGCAGGACCATTCCCCGTCGAATGGCAGCGCGCGCTCTGCGAGAAGCTGATGGCCGCGGTCGGCTTCGAGTTCCGGCACGGCCGGCTCGACGTGAGCCTGCATCCCTTCTGCGGCGGCACCCCGGACGACGTGCGCATCACCACGCGCTACAACGAGGCGGACTTCACCGAGAGCCTCATGGGCGTCCTGCACGAGACCGGCCACGCGCTATACGAGCGCGGGCTGCCGGCCGAGTGGCGCTATCAGCCCGTCGGCGAGCCGCGCGGCATGAGCGTGCACGAGAGCCAGTCGCTCCTCTTTGAGATGCAGGCCTGCCGCAGCCGCGAGTTCGTCGCCTATCTCGCTCCGCTCGCGCGCACGGCCTTGGGCGGAAGCGGTCCCGCGTGGGAAGCCGACAATCTCTTTCGCCTCTATACCACCGTCGAGCGCAGCCTGATCCGCGTCGAGGCGGACGAGGTGAGCTACCCGGCCCACGTCATCCTGCGCTATGAGCTCGAGCGGGCGATGCTCTCGGGCGAGCTCGCGGTCGCCGATCTTCCCGCCGCATGGGGCGACGGCATGGAGCGGCTCCTCGGCATCCGCCCGCCCGACGACCGCCGCGGCTGCCTGCAGGACATCCACTGGTACGACGGCGCCTGGGGCTATTTCCCCACCTACACGCTTGGCGCGCTCACCGCGGCCCAGCTCTTCGCCGCGGCGAAGCGCGCCGATCCGGGCATCCCGAGCGCCATCGGCAAGGGCGATTTCCGCCCGCTTCTCGCCTGGCTGCGCGAGCACGTCCACGCCAAGGCCTCGCTTCTCCCTACGGGCGAGCTCATCCGCAAGGCGAGCGGCCGTGCCCTCGACCCCACGCTCTTCGAGCAGCACCTCAAGGAGCGCTATCTCGGCTGAGAAACGCTAGGCCAAACGTGCCCAGCGGCGGGGAAGACGCGCTAAGGTCGTGGATCAGAAATTCGATCGATCTCCGTTAGCCCGTCTCCTTCCTGCCATACCGGCGAAAGCCGGTATCCATGGCGGGGATGGGTCCCGGCTTCCGCCGGGACGGGAGATAGGACATGTGGGGAATTCACGATTCTGGACGTCGTTGATGGCGCAAAAATAGGGTTTCACGGCCTCGGCCATGATGTAAGATCATGTCTTACCTCTTCATCCGAGCGTGATGCCATGGCAAAGCTCAAAACCAGACTTTCGACCAAAGGCCAAGTGATCCTGCCCAAGGCGATTCGAGATTCGCATCATCTCGAAGCGGGCGCGGAATTAGAGGTCGAGGCTACGGCGTCGGGGATTCTGCTGCGGCCGATTTCACCATTTCCGCCGAAGAGACTCTCCGACGTTGCCGGATGTCTGAAGTCCGACTATTCCGGTCCGGTGAAGACGACCGAGGAAATGGATGCCGCCGTGCTCGCTGAGGCCAAGTCCAGGATGCGGCCGTGAAAGCCGTCGATACCAACATTATCGTCCGTTTGATGATCGAGGATGATCTCGCTCAGGCCGAGCGTGCGCGCGCCATCTTCGGCGAGGAGGAGAGCGAGACCATTTTCATCTCGAAGACGGTTTTGCTTGAAGCGGAATGGGTGCTGCGCGGCGGCTACAAGGTGCCTAAGGTGAGGATACTCGAATCCTTTGAAGCCCTGCTTGGTCTCGCAAACGTGACGGTCGAGGCGCCCACGGTTGTCCGAAACGCCCTGGACTGGGCGCAGGATGGTCTGGACTTCGCCGATGCGCTGCATCTGGCGTCCGTGCCGCGTGGCGAGGAAGGCGATGGCGAGCGCAGGATTTTTCTGACATTCGACCGCGATCTGGTGTTCAAATCGGCTGCCATCAGGGATGCGGTTCAGGTCGTGCTGGCAAAGTAGTCTTCCTCGCCGGCCGTCCCCTCGACCCCGCGCTCTTCGAGCAGCACCTCAAGGAGCGCTATCTCGGCTGACGCGCTACACCTCGCGTCTCGCTCCGTCTCGTGCAGGCGGTCGAGGGCCTTTGGATCGGTGCGCACAAGGACTACGATCGGGTCGATGTCAGCGAGGTGGAGCATGAGCGGTGAGCTGAAGCCGATCCGCACGGAGGCGGACTTGAGGGGGGGCTCTTGCCGAGGTCGAGCGTCTTTGGGGGTCGAGGATCGGCACGCCGGCGGGCGACCGTCTCGATGTACTGGCGACGCTGATCGATGCCTACGAGGCGGAGCACTTCCCCATGGACCCGCCCGATCCGATCGAGGCCATCAAGTTCCGCATGGCACAGCAAGGCCTGACCCGCAAGGATCTGGAGCCGCTTATCGGGACACGTACGCGCGTAGCCGAGGTGCTGAATCGCAAGCGCAGCCTCTCGATCGGCATGATTCGGCGGTTGCATGAAGGGCTCGGCATCTCGGCCGAGGTGCTCATCCGTCCGTCTCGGCACGCCGCCGCCTGATCCATCCGAGAGAGGAACCCAGAGCGTGCGCTACATCAGTACCCGCGGCGAGGCTCCCGCACTTGCCTTCGAGGACGTGCTCTTGGCCGGCCTTGCCCGCGACGGCGGGCTTTATCTTCCCGAGGCCTGGCCGCGCCTTGCGCCGGCCGAGCTCCGCGATTTGCGCGGGCTCGACTACGGGGCACTCGCCTGCCGCGTGATGCTTCCCTTCCTCGGCGGCTCGATCGCCGAGGAGACCTTCGCCGCAATGGTGCGAGAGGCGTACTCGAGCTTCGATCACAAGGCCGTGGCCCCGTTGAGGCAGCTCGGCGCCGGGGAATGGCTCATGGAGCTCTTCCACGGCCCCACGCTCGCCTTCAAGGACTTAGCACTCCAGCTCGTCGGCCGGCTCTTCGACCACGTCCTCAAGCGCCGCGGCGAGCGTGTCACCATCGTCGGCGCCACCTCCGGCGACACGGGCTCGGCCGCGATCGAGGCCTGCAAGGGGCGCCAAGCCATCGACATCTTCATCCTCCATCCCCATGGCCGCATCTCGGAGGTGCAGCGGCGCCAGATGACCACCGTGGATGCGCCCAACGTGTGGAACATCGCGGTCGAAGGCAGCTTCGACGATTGCCAGGACCTGGTGAAGGGCATGTTCAACGACGAGGGCTTCCGCGAGGCGCACCGGCTCTCGGCCGTCAACTCGATCAACTGGGCGCGCATCATGGCGCAGATCCCCTATTACGTATGGGCTGCGGTTGCGTTGGGAGCGCCCGAGCGCGAGCTCGCCTTCGCCGTGCCGACGGGCAATTTCGGCAACGTCTATGCGGCCTACGCGGCGCGCGCCATGGGTTTGCCGGTCGCCCAGCTCATCGTCGGCTCCAACCGCAACGACATCCTGACGCGCTTTTTCGCTTCCGGCGTCATGGAGATTCGCGCGGTCGAGCCCTCGCTCTCGCCGAGCATGGACATCCAGATCTCGAGCAACTTCGAGCGCCTGCTCTTCGATATCCTCCGGCGCGACGGCGCACGCACGGCCGACGCCGTCCAACGCCTGCGCAAGGAGGGCCGCCTCACGCTTGGCAACGACGCATGGCATGAGTTGCTGCAGCTCTTCTCCGGTGCGCGGCTCGACGACGAGGGCACAAAACGCGCGATCGCCGAGCTCTATCGCGACACGGGCGAGCTCGTCGATCCGCACAGCGTCATCGGCGTCGCGGCCGGTCGCAGCCGGCTGAAGGACAAGGCAACTCCGCTCGTGGCCTTGGCCACCGCGCACCCGGCCAAGTTCCCGGACGCGGTCGAAGCGGCCACCGGGGTGCGGCCGGCCCTCCCGGCCCGGCTCCGCGACCTGGGCCAGCGGCCGGAAAAATATACTATACTTCCCAATAGCTTAGAAGAAATCGAAAGATTCGTGCGCCAGGCCCTCGTCATGCGCGGGGCGGCGTAGGGTCATCTCATCTCGCCAGTACACCTTGCCTCGATCCCGGCATAGAATAGTCCTTGGGATGCCGGGGAGGGCCTGCGGCCCTCATTTTTAAAGCTCTGATTTGAAAGGAAAAAGAAAAATGGCGGGCCTCCATTTGCTTCAGCCGAACGTTCGGGACGGGCAAGAGCTGGATATCGAGACGACGGTTCTGCCGAACGGGCTCAGGGTGGTGAGCGACCGCATGGACGCGGTCGAGACGGTGTCGCTCGGCGTCTGGGTGGCGGCAGGCACGCGCCACGAGGTGGCGGCGCAGAACGGCATTTCGCATCTCCTCGAGCATATGGCCTTCAAGGGCACCGGCCGGCGCTCGGCGCGCGCCATTGCCGAGGAGATCGAAGCGGTCGGCGGCCATCTCAACGCCTATACGGCGCGCGAGGTCACCGCCTATTATGCCAAGGTGCTCAAGGAGGACGTCGGGCTCGCGATCGACATCATCGCCGACATCCTGCAGCACTCGGTCATGGACGAGGAGGAGCTGGCGCGCGAACGCGCCGTCGTCCTGCAGGAGATCGGCCAGGCCTATGATACGCCCGACGACATCATCTACGATTATTTCCAGGAGACGGCGTTCCCCAATCAGCCGCTCGGCCGGCCCGTGCTCGGCAGCGCGCGCGTCGTGGAGAGCGTTCCGCGCGAGGCGATCCTCGGCTATATGCGGCACCATTACGGGGCTCAGCGCATGGTGCTCTCCGCCTCGGGCAAGGTAGACCACGCGCGGCTCGTCGAGCTCGCCTCCGAGGCCTTTCTCGAGCTTCCCTCTGCCGCCCGGCCCGCTCCCGAGCGCGCGCTTTACGCGGGCGGGGATTTCCGCAGCGAGCGCGAGCTCGAGCAGGTTCACCTCGTCCTCGGACTCGAGGGGCTCGCCCACGAGGACCCGGATTACCACGCGCTCCAGGTCTTCGCGACGCTGCTCGGCGGCGGCATGTCGTCGCGCCTCTTCCAGGAGGTGCGCGAGAAGCGCGGGCTCGTCTACACGATCCATGCTTTCGCCTCGAGCTTCACCGACTGCGGCATCTTCGGCATCTATGCCGGCACCGGCGAGACGGAAGTGGCGGAAGTGGTCCCCGTCGTCTGCCAGGAGCTCGCGCGCGCGGGCTCGGAAGCGACGAGTGCTGAGATCAATCGCGCCTCGGCCCAGCTGAAGGCGGGCCTCCTCATGGGGCTCGAGAGCCCCGGTGCGCGCGCGGAGCAGATCGCACAGCAGATGCTGGTCTTCGGACGGCCCATCCCGACCAGCGAGACGATCGGCAAGATCGAGGCGGTCGACAAGGCCGCCGTCGCGCGCGTGGCAAGGAGGGTCATGGCCTCGCGGCCGACGATCGCAGCGCTTGGGCCGCTCGGGCGCCTCGAGCCCTACCACGCGGTCGCCGCAAGGCTGGCTTAGGCGGACCCCGCGATGCGATTGCTGCGGCCCCTTTCCGCATCGCCACCGCCCCCGGCGCGGCTTGCCGGGCGGCGCGTGTATCTGCGCGCGCCCGAGGACCGCGATTGGCGCCCCTGGTCGGACTTGCGCGCCGTCTCGCGCGATTTCCTGGTGCCTTGGGAGCCGACGTGGCCGGCCGATGCGCTATCGCGCGAAAGCTTTCGTCGGCGCCTGCGCCGCTATGGCATCGACTGGCGCGAGGACGCGGGCTACAGCTTCTTCATCTTCCGCACCGGGGACACAGCACTCTTGGGCGGCGCCACGCTCGGCAACGTGCGTCGCGGCGTCGCCCAGTCGGCGACCCTCGGCTACTGGATCGGCGCGCCTTATGCCCGCCAGGGCTATATGACCGACGCGATCCAGGCGACCGTCGCCTTCGCCTTCGAGACGCTGCAGCTCCACCGCCTCGAGGCGGCATGCCTGCCCTCCAATGACGCGAGCCAGGGCGTCTTGCGCAAACTCGGCTTCCGGCAGGAGGGCTATGCGCAGCGCTACCTGCGCATCAACGGCGAATGGTGCGACCATTTGCTCTTCGCGCTGCTCGCGGAAGAGGCGGGCTATCACCATCCCTCGGAGCGGGCCTTCGAGTGAGGGCGCTGGGGCGAGAGGTGCGTCGGCCTACCTGGGCGCGGCGATCAAGCCCTCTTGGAAGATGTCGAGGTGCGCTTTAGACCAACCCTCATTGGCCGCGATCTATCCACATCGTCATGGCCGTGCTCGTCACGGCCATCCACGTCTTTGTTCCGACTTGTGCTTTAAGGCGTGGATGCCCGCGACAAGCGCGGGCATGACGAGTCATGGATTGTGGGGCTTGGTATTAGGCGTGGCCGGCGCTGTCCGATAGCATGCTTGGGTCGGCACCGAGCTTGCCCATCGCGCGCGCCCATTTGGTCTCGAGCTCGGCGTCGAACACGAGCGCCTCGTCCGGCTGGACGTGGAGCCAGCCGTTGGCGTGGATCTCCTGCTCGAGCTGACCCGGGCCCCAGCCGGCATAGCCAAGGGCCAGAAGCGACTTGCGCGGGCCGCGGCCATCGGCGATCGCCTTGAGAATGTCGACCGAGGCGGTGAGGGCGATCGCGTCGTCGACGGCGAGCGTGCCGTCGGTTTTGAAGTCCGAGGAGTGCAGCACGAAGCCGCGCCCGGACTCGACCGGCCCGCCAAAATGCACGCGCACGTCCCGATCGAGGTGGCTGGCATAAATGCCGACCTGCTCCAGAAGCTCGGGGAAGGTCAGTTGGTTGAGCAGCCGGTTGATCACCAGGCCCATGGCTCCTTCGGAGCTGTGCGCGCACATGTAGACGATGGTGCGGGCAAAGCGAGGGTCCTGCATCGTGGGCATGGCGATGAGGAGCTGGCTTGCGAGATAGCCCGATGTCGTGCCGCGAAGCTTCATAGCCATCACATATGGTGGCGGCGGCGCCAATGCAATTGCACTGTAACACATCTTTGCGTTGCCGGCCCGGCAGTTCTATATGAGGGCCGCATGGGCTCCGTTTCTTGATGGCACCGGACGGCAGGGCCGACGATGGCGATTGATCCTCTGAGACGGCGAACCCGGCGCGCTTCCGCGCTCGCATTCCTCGCCGCCGCCTTGGCCGGCCTCGCCGCCTTTGAACCGGCACCAGTCTCCTCGCAAGAGAGCCTCTCCAGCCTCCCCGCAGCGGCCCCGGCACTCGCCTCGGCGTGGGCCGTGACCGAGCAGAGCCGGCTGCGCCTGCTCTCGGCGGCGGCCGGAACCGGAGAGGCCGCTGAGCTGCGCCTCGGCCTCGAGTTCCAGCTTGAGCCGGGCTGGAAGATCTATTGGCGCAGCCCGGGTGCCGCCGGATTTCCGCCCCGGCTCGACTGGGCCGGCTCGCAGAATCTCGCCGGCGTCGCGATGGCATGGCCTCAGCCCACCCGCTTCTCCGTGCTCGGCCTCGATACGCTCGGCTATCACGACCTCGTCGTCTTTCCGCTCGAGGCGAAGCTGGCCAAGCGTGCCGCAGCCCTCGATCTCGCGCTCAAGGTCGACTACCTTGTCTGCAAGCAGATCTGCATCCCCTATACGGCGAGCCTCGCGCTCGAGGTGCCCGCGGGGCCGGCCGATGCCACCCGCTTCACCCAGCTGATCGACCGCTTCGTGGCGCAAGTGCCGGGCGATGGTGCCGCTGCCGGGCTCGCGATCGAGCGCGCGGTCGTCGCAGGCACGGCCGAGCGGCCCGTGCTCGAGGTGACGGCCTCGGCGCGCGAGCCTTTCGCCACGCCCGACCTCTTCGTCGAGGGGCCGTCGCAGCTCGACTTCGCGGCCCCCAAGCTCGCGCTCTCGCAGGGCGGCCATCGTGCCCTTCTGCGCATCGCCATCGGCACGGTCGCCAAGGCCTTTCCTAACTGGTCGGAGACGCCGCTCACGCTGACCCTTGTCGATGGCGCGCGCGCGCTCGAAACGCGGGTCGCCCCACTCGCCCAACCGGCGGGTGCGGAGTGGAGGGAATTCCTCGCCATGCTCGGTCTGGCGCTCTTGGGCGGGCTCATCCTCAATCTGATGCCGTGCGTGCTGCCCGTGCTTTCCCTCAAGCTGCTCGGCATCGTGGGCCACGGCGGGGCGGAGCGCCGCGCCATCCGCATAAGCTTCCTCGCTTCCGCCGCGGGCGCGCTCGCCGTCTTCCTGGCCCTCGCGGGGGCTGCGATTGCCGCCAAAGCCGCGGGGCACGCGGTCGGCTGGGGCATGCAGTTCCAGGAGCCCGCCTTCCTCACCGCACTTGCAGCACTCGCCATGCTGTTCGCGGCCAATCTCTGGGGTCTCTTCGAGTTCCGCCTGCCGGGCTTTCTCTCGGACGCGCTGGCGAGCGGGGGCTATCGCCACGGCATCCTCGGCGAGTTCCTGACCGGCGCCTTTGCCACGGTGCTCGCCACACCGTGCTCCGCCCCCTTCCTCGGCAGCGCCTTGGGCTTCGCGCTTGCGCGCGGAGCCTTCGAGATCCTCGCCATCTTCGCGGCCCTCGGCATGGGCTTGGCACTTCCCTACCTCGCCGTGGCGGCGGCACCGGGGATTGCCCAGATGTTGCCGCGGCCGGGCCGCTGGATGGTCAAGCTCAAGGCAGCCCTCGGCATCGCGCTTGCGGGGACGGCGGGCTGGCTCGTCTTCGTCATGGTGGGGGAGCTCGGCCTTAAGGCCGCCCTTCTCATAGCCGCCCTGCTCGCAGGCCTGCCGCTCGTCCTCGCGGCGCGGCAGCGCTGGCCCGTCTATTTCGGGCGCTCGGGCATCGTCGCCGTCTTCGCCCTCGTCATCGCCGCCTTCGTCCTGCCGAGCGAGCTCGACTTCGCAGCGCCTCAAGAGAGTGCCATTGGTGCCGGCGATTGGCGCCCCTTGGCGCGCGCCGAGATCCCGCGCCTCGTGGCGGAAGGCAAGGTCGTCTTCGTCGACGTGACCGCCGACTGGTGCATAACGTGCAAGGCGAACAAGGCGTTCGTGCTCGACCGGCCGCCGGTCGCAGGGCTTCTTGCAGGAGCGGACGTGGTGCGCATGGTTGCCGATTGGACGCGGCCCTCGGATGAGATCGCGGCCTATCTCGCGAGCTTCGGGCGCTACGGCATCCCCTTCAACGCGGTCTACGGCCCGGGCGCGCCCGCGGGGATCGCCCTCCCCGAGCTCTTGACCGCGGAGTCGGTGCGCGCAGCACTCGAGGCGGCCGCCCGCGCCAAGGCCGCAGGAAGCGGCCGGGGCGCTCAAGGCTGAGGCCGCGGCGAAGGGGCTGGATTTGCCGCGCGGAATGGGTATTTATGGGCGTCTCGCGGCACCGCGTTCGAGCTGCGGTCGCGGCTATAGAGGGTTGATCTCATGCAAGGGGAAGGGACATGACCATCAAGGCTGGAGACAAGATTCCGTCCGTCAAAATCAAGTATATGGGTGCGAACGGCCCGAGCGAGACCACGACCGACGAGCTCTTCAAGGGCAAGAAGGCGGTGCTGTTCGGTCTGCCCGGCGCCTTCACGCCGACCTGCTCGGCCAAGCACGTTCCCGGCTTCGTTCAGAACGCCGACGCGATCAAACAGAAAGGCGTCGGCACGATCGCCTGCATCTCGGTCAACGACGCCTTCGTCATGGGCGCCTGGGGCAAGGCCCAAGGGGCGGGCGACAAGGTCATGATGCTCGCCGACGGCAACGCGGACTTCACCAGGGCGGTCGGGCTCGAGCAGGACCTTTCTGCCGCGGGGCTCGGCGTGCGCTCCAAGCGCTATGCCATGGTCATCGACAACGGCGTCGTGAAGTGGCTCGGGGTGGAGGAGGCGCCCGGCAAGCTCGAGGCGAGCTCCGCCGAGAACGTGCTCAAGCAGCTCTGAGCGAGTGAGGCGTCATAGCATGGGGACGAGGGGGCTGCCGCCCCCTTTTTCCTGAGCACTCACCTCTCGGCATCGAGATAAGGCGCCATGCCCTTGCGCGGCAGCTCGTAAGGGGTCTTCATATTCGCCCTTCGTCGGCTGCCAACGCTTCAACGCGATGGAGCCGTCAGGGCCCCTTGCGCGGCCGCACGGCCGTTTCGAGCGCCTGCCGGATGAAGCGCTGATACGGAAGCCCGGCCTTGGCGGCCGTGGCCTTCACGGCTTCCAGCAGCGGGCGCGGCAGGCGCATATTCACCCGCTCGCTCTTCGGCTGAAACTCGAAGCGCACGATCTCCCCGCCCGACAGGTCGTATTCCGTCAGGTCGGAATTTGCCACGAACTCCTCCGCTTCCTTATCGCTTCTCAGCTTTGGCAATTTTCTCAACTTCTTTTTCATAGTGCTCGACCTCCTTCCGGTGCATGTAGCGGGCGCTCAATGCGCGGATCAGGCCGGTTGCGTGGGCGCAGACCGGGCGCGGCGCACACGCGCCACTCGTATATCGCCCTCATGCAGCCGGGCTTGCGCCAGATCGTAATCAAGCTGCATCCCGAGCCACGTTTCGGGCGAGCTGCCAAACGCCTTCGAGAGGCGAATAGCCATCTCCGGCGAAATCCCGCTCTTGCCGTTGACGATGTTGTTCACCGCCTGGCGCGTGACGCCGAGCACCTTGGCCGCTTCCGTCACGGACAGCCCGAGCGGCTCCAAACAATCGAGCCGCACAGACAGTCCGGGGTGCGGAGGGTTCTTCATCGGCATGGTCTTTTCTCCTTTGTCTAGTGGTAATCGATCAAATCAACATCGGCCACGTTGCGGCCCTCGAACCGGAAAATAATCCGCCAGTTCGCCCGTATCGTGACGCTCCAAAACCCCGCCAGCCCGCCTTTGAGCGGATGCAGCCGCAAGCCGGGCAGCGCCATATCGTCCGGCTTCGCCGCCCGATCGAGCCGCGCCACGATGCGGGCGATTTTCTCGACGTGCTCCGGGTTGAGCCCGCGCCGGTCATCGTCCTCATAAAGCCGCCGCAGGCCCCGGTGTTTGAAATTTCGGATCATCCAGCTAATTATGTATAGCGACAATTGTCACTTGTCAAACTGTCCGTCACACATACCAAGCAAAGCGGCGGCGATCAGGCGCGAAAATCTCGCCGCCAGCCTTCAGCGCGATCGAGCCCTCACGCCCCCTTGCGCGGGCGCACGGCCGTTTCGAGCGCCTGCCGAATGAAGCGCTGATACGGAATCCCCGCCTTGGCGGCCGTGGCCTTCACGGCCTCCAGCAGCGGACGCGGCAGGCGCATATTCACCCGTTCGCTCTTGGACCGCCGACGCGGCCGTGGCGCAGTCGATGCGCTCCTTGGCGCCTCACGTCTCGGCATCGAGATAAGGCGCCATGCCCTTGCGCGCGAGCGCGTCGGCGCGCTCGTTCCCCGCGTGGCCCGCGTGCCCTTTGACCCACACCCAGGTGACATCGTGGCTCGCGAGTGCCGAGTCGAGGCGCTGCCACAGATCGCTGTTCTTGACGGGCTTGCGCTCCGCGGTGCGCCAGCCGTTCTTCTTCCAGCGCGCGATCCAGCTGGAGATGCCGTCCTTGAGGTAGCGGCTGTCGGTGTGGAGACGGACGCGGCTCGGCCGCTTCAAGGCCTCGAGCGCCATGATGGCGGCGGTGAGCTCCATGCGGTTGTTGGTGGTGGCGCCAGCCCCTCCCTTGAGCTCGCGCTCGTGGCCCTTCCAGACGAGTGCTGCACCCCAGCCGCCGGGTCCGGGATTGCCGCTGCAGGCGCCGTCGGTGAAGATCTCGACGACGCTCTCGGCTCTTTTGGCGCCCGCCGTCATACCAGGCCGTATTCGCTTGGGCGCGTGATGCCCTGATGGAAGCGCAGCTTCTGCAGGTACTCGAGCGGATCCTTGGGCTTCACGAAGGCGCCCGTCGGGTGGTTGAGCCAATCGTAGAGCCGGGTGAGGAGGAAGCGCAGCGCACCGCCGCGCGCAAGGATCGGGAGTGCCGCCATCTCGTCTGCGGAAAGCGCGCGGCGTTTGCGATAGTTCGCGAGCAGAAGGCGCGCCTTGGTGACGTTGAAGCTGCCGTCCGTCTCAAAGCACCATGCATTGAGGCAGATGGCGATGTCGTAGGCGAGGAAGTCGGTGCAGGCGAAGTAGAAGTCGATGATGCCGGAGAGCTCGTCGCCGAAGAAGAACACGTTGTCGGGAAAGAGGTCGGCATGGATGACGCCCTCCGGGAGCGCCTTGGGCCAATGGGCCTCGAGACGGGAGAGCTCGGCCGCGAGCTCTTGCGCAAGGCCCGTCTGCACCTCGTGCGCGCGCGCCTCGCAAGCCTGGAAGAGCGTGCGCCAGCCGCGGAGGCTGAGCGCGTTCTCGCGCTTGAGCGCGAAGGAGAGGCCGGCCAGGTGCAGCCGGGCGAGCGCCTCGCCCAGGCGCGCGGTGTGGCGCGGCTCGATGCGCCGCGGCCACAGGCCCTTCAGGAAGCTCACAATCGCCGCCGGCCGCCCGCACAGCTCGCGCAAGGCAAGGCCGTCCTTGCCGTGCACGGGGGTGGGACAAGCGAGACCTTCGCGCGCGAGGTGCTCCATGAGTGCCAGGAAGAAGGGCAGGTCCTCGCGCGCCACGCGCTTCTCGTAGAGCGTCAAAATGTAGGTGCCGCGCTCGGTCTGGAGCAGGTAGTTGGAATTCTCCACCCCCTCGGCGATGCCCTTGCAGGCGATGACGGCACCAAGGTCGTATTGGGTGAGAAAGGCCGCGAGGTCCTCGTCGGAAACTTCGGTGTAGACCGCCATGGGCTCCTAATCTGACGGCTTAGCCCTTCGAGGGCAATCGCTAAGGCTGCCGCGAACCCGGTGCTTGGGGGGCTTGTGCCGCCGAGGAGCCTTCAATAGAGTGCCGCCACGATTCGCCACAGGAACTCGCTAGCGAGCACGGGAGATCAGGATGCCGGAGCCGAGGGTGGCCCAGAAGGGTCCCTATATGAAGGCCGTCGAGGCGGGCAAGGATTACTGGTGGTGCGCCTGCGGTCAGAGCAAGAACCAGCCGTTCTGCGACGGCTCGCACAAGGGCAGCGCCTTCTCGCCGGTCGAGTGGAAGGCGGCCGAAGCGAAAGCGGTCTATTTCTGCGGCTGCAAGCATTCGGGCAACAAGCCCTTCTGCGACGGGACCCATAGCAAGCTGTGAGCATCGATCGCCGTCTCGACGCGGCACGGGCCGTGCGGATACTCGTACCGACGGCACTCCGGCTTGCGGCCGTCGCGGCCGCGCTCACGCTTGCCGGTTGCGCGGCACCCTCGCTCCCCTGTCCAGCGGCCAAGATCCTGCGTGAGGCGGCGAGCGTCACCAGCATAGTACCCGGCCAGCCGCCCGGCCCGCAGACCGTGCAATATGTCGGCAGCATCACCGACGCCAAGCTGAGCTGCTCCTACGATCCGACCACGCAGGAAAAGCTGACCGTGCTGCTCGGCGTGCAGATCTCGGCGGAGCGCCCGCCGACCTCAAAGGTCGCTGCGGCCGAGCTTCGCTATTTCGTCGCCATCGTCAATCTCAGGGGCGAAGTGCTGGCGAAGCGCGAGTTCCCCTTAGAGCTCGCCTTTCCGTCGGGCGGCACGACGGTCAGCAAGGTCGAGGAGATCCACGAGTTCATCCCGCTCAAATATCCGGAGAACGGCGGCAACCTGCAGATCTGGACCGGCTTCCAGCTCAACGACGCCGAGCTGCAATACAACCGCGCGCATCTCGGCGGGTGAGCGGACCGCTCCCCGCGGGCGGGCTTAACCCCGAGGAGATTGCACTCTTGTTATAGTAACATATATATTACTATAAGACATGATCGAGGTGCGGGAATATCTCAAGGCCGACGGCCGTAGTCCCTACGCCAAATGGTTCAACAGTCTCAACGCGCCGGCGGCGGCGAAGGTCACCATCGCCGTTACTCGGATGGCGCAGGGGCACTTCGC
>JBKQRV010000038.1:0-12513 GCA_052143835.1 Alphaproteobacteria bacterium | reverse complement strand
GTCTGCGCCTTGCTCACGCGCGTCGGCTATTCGCCGGTGATGCAGATCTCCTGCCGCGACCGCAATCGCATCGCGATCCAAGGCGACATCCTGGGGGCCGCCGCCATGGGGGTGTGCAGCCTCCTCTGCCTCACCGGCGACGGCGTCGAATCGGGCGATCATCCCGGGGCGAAACCCGTGTTCGATCTCGACAGCCTTTCGCTTCTCGAGCTCGCGCGCGCGCTGCGCGATGAGGGCCGCTTCCAGAGCGGGCGCAAGCTCGCGAGCCCGCCGCGCTTCTTCCTCGGTGCCGCGGAGAATCCCTTCGCCCCGCCCTACGAGTGGCGCGCGCGCCGGCTCGCGAAGAAGGTGGCGGCGGGCGCGCAGTTCATCCAGACGCAATACTGCTTCGACCTGCCGCGGCTCGAGGCCTTCATGGCCGAGGTCGAGGAGCTCGGGCTCCTGGGCAAGGTCTTCATCCTGGTGGGCGTCGGGCCGTTGCCGTCTGCGCGCACGGCCGAGTGGCTGCGCAGCCACGTCCCCGGCGTGCATATCCCCGATGAAGTGGTGCGGCGCCTCGCTTCGGCGGCGGACGCCAAGCGCGAGGGGCGCCGGCTCTGCGTCGAGCTCATCCAGGAGATCCGCGCGCTCAAGGGCGTCGCCGGCGTGCACGTGATGGCCTATCGCCAGGAGGAGGCGGTCGCCGAGGTCATCGCCGCCTCGGGCGTGCTGCAAGGCCGCGTGCCGTGGTACCCGAGCCGCGACAGGCAAACCCAACCGCAGAAGGCCGCATCATGACCGATACCGTAGTGAGCTCAGCGAGCAAGGAAGTCGTGATCGGCTTCGATCGACCCTTCGTCATCATCGGCGAGCGCATCAATCCGACGGGGCGGAAGGTCCTCGCCGAGGAGATGCTGGCCGGGGACTTCAGCCGGATCGAGCGCGACGCGCTGGCGCAGGTCGAGGCCGGCGCTCACATGCTCGACGTGAACGCCGGCATTCCTCTCGCCGACGAGCCCGCACTTCTCGCCAAGGCCATCCAACTCGTGCAGAGCGTCACCGACGTCCCGCTCTCGATCGATTCCTCGATCGTGGCGGCACTCGAGGCCGGGCTTGCCGTCTACAAGGGAAAGGCCCTGGTCAACTCGGTGACCGGCGAGGACGAGCGGCTCGAGAGCGTGCTGCCGCTCGTCAAGAAGCACGGGGCCGCGGTCGTCGCCATCTCGAACGACGAGACCGGCATCTCCGAGGACCCCGACGTGCGCTTCGCGGTCGCGAAGAGGATCGTCGAACGCGCGGCGGACCACGGCATTCCGGCCTCGGACGTCGTCGTCGATCCGCTCGTCATGCCGGTGGGTGCGGTGGGCCAGTCGGCCGTGCAGGCGATGCATCTCATCCGCCGCTTGCGCGAGGAGCTCAAGGTCAACACGACCTGCGGCGCCTCCAACATCAGCTTCGGCCTGCCCGGACGCAACGGCATCAACGCCGCATTCCTCTGCGTGGCGATCGCGGCCGGCATGACCTCCGCGATCACCAACCCCTGCCACGAGGAGATCCTCAAGGCCGTCATGGGGGCCGACGTGATGATGGGGCACGACCCCAATTGCGCGCGCTGGATCCGCCGCTTCCGCGAGGCCCCGCCGGCGGGGTCCGAGGGCGAGGCGTTGCGCGGCCGGCGCGAGAGCAGGCGCCGCCGTGCCTCCTGATCCTCTCATCGTCTTCACGCCATCGGGCCGGCGGGGGCGTTTTCCGCCCGGCACGCCGGTCTTGCGCGCCGCGCGCGCGCTCGGCGTCGACATCGATTCGGTGTGCGGCGGCCGCGGCATTTGCGGGCGCTGCCAGGTGGCCCTCAGCGAGGGCGAGTTCGCCAAGCACGGCATCGCGTCCTTAAAGGAGCACCTCTCGCCCTTCTCCGAGGTCGAGGCGGCCTACGCGCGGCGCAAGCCCCTCGCCGCCGGCCGGCGGCTCTCCTGTGCCGCCCGCATGCTGGGCGATCTCGTCATCGACGTGCCGCCCGAGAGCCAGGTCCATCGCCAGCTCGTGCGCAAGGCGGTCGAGGCGGTTGCGATCGAGCTCGATCCCGCGGTCCGCCTCCATTACGTCGAGGTGCGCGAGCCCGAGCTCGCGGCACCGGCGAGCGACCTGCGGCGCCTCTTAGACGCACTCGAGGCCGAATGGCAGCTCGCCGGGCTCACCTGCGATCTCCACGTCATGCAGACGCTGCAAGAGAGCTTGCGCAAGGGCGACTGGAAGGTGACCGTCGCGGTCCACGACGAGTGCGAGCTCGTCGCGATCTGGCCCGGCTTCCGCGACAAGGCCTATGGCGTCGCCGTCGACGTGGGCTCGACCACGATCGCGGCGCACTTGTGCGAGCTGGCGAGCGGGGAGGTGGTCGCGGCGGTCGGCATGATGAACCCGCAGATCCGCTTCGGCGAGGACCTGATGAGCCGGGTCTCCTACATCATGATGCATCCGGGGAGCGAGGCCGAGCTCACGGCCGCGGTGCGCGGCGCCGTCAACGATCTCGCGGCCCAGGCGGCGCGCGAGGTCGGCATCGACAGAGGCGACATTCTCGAGGCGAGCTTCGTCGGCAACCCGATCATGCAGCACCTCCTCCTCGGCATCAATCCCGTCGAGCTCGGCGGCGCTCCCTTTGCGCTCGCCTGCGACGGTGCCGTGACGCTGCGCGCGGCCGAGCTCGGCCTCGCCTTCCACCCCGGCGCGCGCGCCTTCATTCTGCCCTCGATCGCGGGGCACGTCGGCGCCGACGCGGCGGGCGTGCTGCTCGCCGAGCGGCCGGACCTCTCGGACGAGATCACGGTCCTCGTCGATGTCGGCACCAATGCCGAGATCATCCTCGGCAACCGCGCGCGGCTCATCGCCTGCTCGAGCCCGACCGGGCCCGCTTTCGAGGGGGCCCAGATCAGCTGTGGCCAGCGCGCGGCGCCTGGCGCCATCGAGCGCGTGCGCATCGATCCTTCAACGCTCGAGCCGCGCGTCAAGGTGATCGGCTGCGAGCTGTGGTCGGACGATGCGGGCTTCGCGGCCGCCACGCGCGCGACCGGTGTGGCGGGCATTTGCGGTTCGGGCATCATCGAAGCGCTCGCCGAGATGTTCTTAGCTGGCATCTTGAGGAAGGACGGCGTCATCGACGGCAGCTTGGCCGCGCGCAGTCCGCGCATCCAAGCCGACGGCCCCACCTTCGCCTATCTGCTCCATGACGGCGCGAGCGCGGTCCGTATCACCCAGAACGACGTGCGCGCGATCCAGCTCGCGAAAGCGGCCTTGCACGCGGGCATCCGGCTCCTCATGGACCGCATGGGCACCGCTCACGTCGACCGCATCCGCCTCGCCGGCGCCTTCGGCAGCCACATCGACGTCAAATACGCGACCGTGCTGGGCATGCTGCCGGACTGCGATTTGGCACGGGTGAGCTCGGCCGGCAACGCCGCCGGCACCGGCGCGCGCATCGCCCTCCTCGACCGCCGCGCGCGCGGCGAGATCGAGCGCCTCGTACGCCGCGTGGAGAAGGTGGAGACCGCGGTCGAGCCGCGCTTCCAGGAGCATTTCGTCGACGCCATGGCGATCCCGCACCGCCACGCGGCCTATCCCCATCTCGCCCGCGTGGTCAAGTTGCCGGAGGCTCGGCCGGAGGAGACGAACGGGCGGCGGAGTCGAAGCGCGCGGCGGCGCGCGGCTCTGCCCGCGCTAAAACCCTCTCCTCCTTCAGGGGGAGAGGGTAGGGTGAGGGGGCCTAGAGAGAGGGAGACGAGCGAATGACCGACCAAGGGACCTCGCCGCGCATGCGCCGCGGCAGCGCACGCGAGGCGAAGCGCGCCCAGCGCCTCGCGCACGCGGCCCAATCGGTGCCCTTCATCACGCGCAAGATCCCGCTCTACGAGGTGCTGGACGAGGAGGGACTGGCGCTCATCGAGGGCAATGCCGACACCATCCTCGAGGAGGTCGGCATCGACTTCCACGGCGAGGAGGAGGCACCCGCGATCTGGCGCGCGGCGGGGGCCGACGTAGAGGGCGAGCGCGTGCGCTTCCCGCGCGGTCTCTGCCGCTCGATCATCCGGAAGAGCGCGCCGCGCGAGTTCATCCAGCACGCGCGCAACCCCGCGCGCAGCGTGGTGATGGGCGGGAGGAACGTGGTCTTCGCCCCCGCCTACGGCTCGCCCTTCGTGCGCGATCTCGATCAGGGGCGGCGCTACGGCACCATCGAGGACTTCCGCAACTTCGTGAAGCTCGCCTACGCCTCGCCCTATCTGCATCACTCGGGCGGCACCGTGTGCGAGCCGGTCGATCTGCCGGTCAACAAGCGGCACTTCGACATGGTCTATGCGCACATGCGCTACAGCGACAAGCCTTTCATGGGCTCGGTGACGCACCCCTTGCGCGCCGAGGACACCGTCGAGATGGCGAAGATCCTCTTCGGCGAGCGCTACCTCGATCCCGCGAGCGGAAAGCCGCGCACGGTGATCACCAGCCTGATCAACGCCAACTCGCCGCTCACCTACGATGCCACCATGCTCGGGGCACTCAAGGTCTACGCGCGCAACAACCAGGCCTGCCTCGTCACCCCCTTCATCCTGGCGGGTGCCATGGCGCCGGTGACCGTGGCAGGCGCCTGCACCGTGACGCTCGCCGAGGCGCTCGCGGGCCTTGCCTTCGTGCAACTGCTCAATCCGGGCGCGCCGGTGATCTTCGGCAGCTTCGCCTCCTCCGTCTCGATGCAGTCGGGAGCCCCCACCTTCGGCACGCCGGAGCCGGCCTTGGTGCTCTACACCATGGCAGCACTGGCGCGGCGCCTGGGCGTGCCCTTCCGCTCGGGGGGTGCGCTTTGCGCCTCCAAGCTCGCGGACGCCCAGGCGGCCTACGAGTCGGCCAACACCATGCTGCCGACCTGTCTCGCCGGCGCCAATTTCGTGCTGCACACGGCGGGCTGGCTCGAGGGCGGGCTCGCCATGGGCTACGAGAAATTCGTCATGGACGCCGACCAGGCCGGCATGATGCACACCCTGCTTTTGGGCGTCGACCTCTCCGAGAACGGCCAGGCGCTCGACGCCATCCGCGAGGTCGGCCCCGGCAAGCACTTCCTCGGCTGCGCCCACACCCAGGCGAATTTCGAGAGCGCCTTCTACCGCTCGCCCCTCGCCGACAACAACAGCGTCGAGCAGTGGGAGGCGGAGGGCAGCAAAGACATGGCCCAGCGCGCCAACGCGATGTGGAAGCGCATGCTGCGCGAGTACCAGGCGCCGCCGATCGATCCCGCGGTCGACGAGGCGCTCCTCGACTTCATCCAGCGGCGCAAGGCGTCGTTCCCGGACTCGAACGTGTAGCGCTCGGCGGGGTCGAGCGCGACCGCGCTCGCCGGTCGGCGCCCTGCCCGCGCCCCTCAGTTGACGGAGACCGTAAGCGTGGCCGAGGCACCCTGGACCTGGGGGTTCGACGACCAGTTCTGCCCGGTGCACTGGACGATGAACTGGGCGCCCACGGGTGCGCCGGTCTGAGACGGATTGCCCAAAACCTCGCAAGTTAGCGGGCTGCTGATCGTGGCCAGCAGCGGCAGCTCGGTCGGGACCTGGCCCTGGGCGTTGGGAACGAGGCTTTGTTGCAAAGGTCCCGGCAGGCCCGCAATCGGGTAGGAGCCGCTGATTGGGCTGCCGCCGACAAGGCAGGAGTCGCTGTTCCCCAGAAAGCTCAGCTGTATCGCCTGGACCCCCTGCGGGTCGGAAACGATGCACATCAGGTCGAGTCTTCCGCCCGAGGCGCTGTACGTGGCGGTCGAGGCCGGCGCGTATTGCCCATCCGGGCCCTTCACCTTGATGACGACGCTCGGCGGCGTCATGTCGTTCGGGTTGACGGGAACCAAGGTGCAGCCGTTGACCATGAGCAAAGCGGTCAGCGAGGCCGCCATCAGGACGGCAAGCGAGACGCCGATCAACGCGTGATTTTTTCGCCTCATCGGAATTCTCCCCGATAATTCGTGGCTGGTCCGGAGCTAGGCGGGGGAGCGAGCTGCCGCTCCCCCCGCAAGCGAGCTCAGTGCAGCGTCATGAGGTTCTGCGGCGTGCAGGGGTCGAGAAACGCCGGATTCTTCGGGGTCAACAGGTTGGTGAGCAAGACGCTCTCGCTGCCGCTGCTGGCGTAGGATAAGAAGAAGCTGGCGTTCTTGTCGGCAGCGGGGTTTGGGTCGGGAACGTCGATGATGACCCAGCCGAGGTCGTCGGCGACGGTGCCCTGCTTGATCACCTTGTTGGCGGCGTATTTGAGCGGCAAGCCGGGCAGCGCGTTCGCGAGCAAGGACGCTTTGTTGGCCGGATTCGCGGTATAGAGCTTGCCGAGCTGGAAGTCGAAATCCTGGGCACCCGGCCTGCTGTTGTCGATCTGCGTGATATGGTAGATCGCGAAGATGCCGCCGGCGCCGGTGGTCTGGTGCGGCGTGCCGCTCGGATTCTGGTCATATATGACGCAATTCGCCGGTTGATCGTAGGTGATCGTTACCGTGTTCGAGCAGGCGCCGAGCCCGGCGAGTGCTGCCACGGCGAGGATACCGGCGGCACGATGCTTGATTGGCTTCCACATGGCGTTTCCCCCTTCGTCTAGAGCCAGAAAAGGCCGCAGCTGACGGCCGCGCGTTGCCGCGCTTCCGTCAGAGTGCCAGGGGCGCCATGCTGTGAGGTATTAAGACGTGTTTTGTTTACAACTAAAACGAGTCTTAATGGGTGTCAAGGACGATCTTGCGGCGAAGAGACAGGGCCAGAAGTCGCGTCCGCGAGGTCGGCCCCGGCAAGCACTTCCTCGGCTGCGCGCATACCCAGGCCAATTTCGAGAGCGCCTTCTACCGCTCCCCCCTCGCCGACAACAACAGCGTCGAGCAGTGGGAGGCGGAGGGTAGTAAGGACATGGCCCAGCGCGCGAACGCGATGTGGAAGCGCATGCTGCGCGAGTACCAGGCACCACCCATCGATCCCGCGGTCGACGAGGCGCTCCTCGACTTCATCCAGCGGCGCAAGGCGTCGTTCCCGGACTCGAACGTGTAGCGCTCGGCGGGGTCGATGCCTCCCCGTGCCTCTCGGTTCGCGACGGAGACCGTAAGCGTGGCCGAGGCGCGCTGGACCCGGGGCTTCGACGACCGGTTCTGCCCGGTGCGAGCCGGCGCACGGATGGATGTGCGTCCGTCAATGGAACATGAGAGAATGCCGTCATCGCGCTTACTCTGCCGGGAAGGTGCAGGATGAGCTTCGAGACATTGACGCTCAAGAGCATTCGGGCACGCCCGGTCGTGCTCAAGCTCGCGCGGCCCGTCGTCGCGCGCATCGCGACGATCACGGAGTGGCCCCTGATCCTGATCGATCTCCAGACGGAAGAGGGGGTTACGGGACGCAGCTACCTCGAGCCGTACATCCGTAAGTCGATGCGCTATCTCATTGCGGCACTCCGCGATCTCGCCGACATGCTCAAGGGCCGCCGGGTCGCTCCGATCGAAATCTACGAAGCGGGCCGCAAGTCGCTGCATTTCGTCGGCTACGAGGGCATGTCGATGATCGCCGTCGCGGGCATAGACATGGCGGCGTGGGATGCGCTGGCGAAGGCGGCCGGCGTGCCGCTCTGCGTGCTCTTGGGCGGCAGCGTCGGCGCCGTGCCCGCCTACAACAGCAACGGCCTCTGGCTGAGGCCGCCCGCCGAAGTCGCGCGCGAGGCCGCCGAGTTGCGCGATGAAGGCGGCTTCAAGGGGCTCAAGCTGCGTCTCGGCCGCGAGCGTATCGCCGACGACATGGCCGCGATCGAGGCGGTCCGCGAGGCGGTCGGGAGCGAGATGAGCCTCATGGTCGATTTCAACCAGGGACTTCATTTCGGCGAGGCGCTGGACCGGTGCCACGCGATCGATGATCTCGGCCTGGCCTGGATCGAGGAGCCGATTGTCTACGACAATCTCGAGGGCTACGCGCGGCTCGCGGCCGAGCTCAAGACGCCGCTCCAGATCGGCGAAAATTTCTACGGACCGCGCGCCCTCTACAACGCCTTAGAGATGAAGGCCTGCGACTACGTCATGCCGGATTTCATGCGCATCGGCGGCGTGACGGGCTGGCAGCGAGCCGCCGCCATCGCAGCTTCGGCCGGCATTCCCATCTCCACCCATCTCTATCCCGAAGTGGCCGCCCACGTCATGCGCGTCGCCGAAACGGCGCACTGGCTCGAGTGGCAGGATTGGGCGGACCCGATCCTGCGCCAGCCCTATGAGATCAAGGACGGCAAGTTGCACATTCCGGATGTGCCGGGAATCGGGATCGAGTGGGATGAGAAGGCGGTCGCTTCTCACTTGGCCGACAGCTTCTAGGCCCTATGAACGCCTTGGGCGCTTGCGACGCGACTTCCGCTCCGGGTCCCTGTCGGCGTTAAACGGCGGCTCCCGAATGTCCGCTCTCCACCCTGAGCGCAGCTACGCGCGCCGCGCGGACGGGCGGAGTGCCGTGCTGCGCTCCGCACTCGGCGGATGGCCGAAGCGCTCCTTGTAGCATTTGCTGAAGTGGGGCGGGGACTGGAAGCCGCACGAGACCGTCACGTCCATGATCGACATGTCGGTCTGCAGCAGGAGCTGGCGCGCGCGGTCGAGCCTGAGCTCGAGGTAATAGCGCGCCGGGCGGCAATCGAGATGCTGCTTGAAGAGGCGCTCGAGATGGCGCCGCGACAGGCCGACGCGCCGCGCCACCGCATCGAGGGCGAGCGGCTCCTCGATGTTCGCCTCCATGAGCGAGGCCGCCTCGATGATCTTGCGCTGCTTCGCACCCACGCGCGCGAGAAGCGGGATACGCTGCTGGTCCTGCGAGCCGCGGATGCGCTCGAGCAGGAACTCCTCGGAGATGGCGACCGAGAGCTCCTGGCCCAGACGCTCTGCGATGAGGTTGAGCATGAGGTCGAGCGGGGCCGTGCCGCCCGAGGCCGTGTAGCGCTCGCGATCGACGACGAAAAGCTCGTTGGTGAAGCTCACCTTGGGGAACTCCTCGCGCACGGCGGCGATGTTCTCCCAATGGATGGCGCAACGATAGCCGTCGAGCAGGCCGGCGCGCGCGAGCACGTAGCTTCCGGTGCAGAGCGCGCCGAGCGCCGTGCTCTGCCGCGAGATGCGGCGCAGATAGGCAAGCGTCGCCTCGTCGCACGCCGCGCGCACGTCGACACCGCCGCAGACGAAGATGATGTCGAGGTGCTCGGCCGCCGCCGCCGCGATCGTCGGCACCACTGCGAGGCCGTTGCTCGCCGGGACCGGCCGGCCGGAGAGGCTCAGCACGGACCACTCGCAAAGCGGCTTCCCGCTCAGCCGGTTCGCCATCCGGAGCGGCTCGACGGCATTGGCGAAGGCGATCATCGAGTAGTTGGCAAGCGTCAAGAAGCCGAAGCGAAAGCCCTCTCGGCGCTCGAGGTGACCCATAGCACTCCCCGTCCGCCGGCGCGCGGCCCTCTCTTTGCGCGCCGCCTGCCTATCTTCCGCCCAGCCGCGGGCAAGCGCAATCGGCCTGCGTTCGCTTGCGCCCCCGAGAATGCCCGAGTGCCGCCGCCTCGGCGCTGCCCTCCGGGCCGGCGTTCGGCTAACATAAGGCCGGGACCACGGCGAAAGGTGCTGCGAGATGGCCACCAAGGACCCGCTGCTCGAGCCCTTCCGGCTCAAGCATCTCACGCTCCGGAACCGCTTCATGTCGACCGCGCACGAGCCGTCCTATACCGAGGACGGCATGCCGAAGGCGCGCTACCGCCTCTACCACGCCGAGAAGGCCAAGGGCGGCATCGCCCTCACCATGATCGGCGGCTCCTCCGTCATCTCGCCCGACAGTCCCCAGGCCTTCGGCAACATCCTCCTCTACAAGGACGAGGTCGTGCCCTGGCTGAGGGAGCTCGCGGACGGGGTGCATGGGCACGGTGCCGCGGTGATGATCCAGATCACCCATCTCGGCCGCCGCACCTCCTGGAGCAAGGAGGAATGGCTCCCCGTCATCGCCCCCTCGGCCGTGCGCGAGCCCGCGCATCGCGCCTTCCCCAAGGCGGTCGAGGATTGGGACATCGCCCGCGTCATCCGCCATTACGCCGACGCCGCGGAGCGCTCAAAGGCGGCCGGCCTCGACGGCCTCGAGATCGAATGCTACGGCCATCTCGCCGACCAGTTCTGGTCGCCGGCCACCAACAGGCGCGACGACGAATACGGCGGCAGCCTGGAGAACCGCCTGCGCTTCTCGCTCGCAGCCCTCGCCGCGATCCGCGCGCGCGTCGGCCCCGCTTTCATCGTCGGCGTGCGCATGGTCTGCGACGAGGATTGGGCGCGCGGCCTGTCGCGCGATGAGGGGATCGAGATCGCGCGTCGCCTGGCCGCGGGCGGGGGCATCGATTTCATCAACGTCATCCGCGGCCATATCGAGACCGACGAGGCGCTCTCCCACGTCATCCCCGGCATGGGCACGAGGCTCGCGCCCCACCTCGATTTCGCGGGCGAGGTGCGCGCGGCGACGCGCTTTCCCGTCTTCCACGCCGCGCGCATCCAGGACGTCGCCACCGCGCGCCACGCGGTCGCCTCGGGCAAGCTCGACATGGTCGGCATGACGCGCGCCCACATGGCCGATCCGCACATCGCGCGCAAGGTCATGGAGGGGCGCGAGGAGGAGATCCGGCCCTGCGTCGGCATGGGCTACTGCATCGACCGCATCTATTTCGCGGGCGAGGCGCTCTGTATCCACAACGCGGCCACCGGGCGCGAGGCGACGATGCCGCACGTCGTCGCGCGCAGCGCCGGAGCGAAGAAGAAGGTCGTGGTCGTCGGCGCCGGTCCGGGCGGATTGGAGGCGGCACGGGTCGCCTCTGCGCGCGGCCACGCGGTCGTGCTCTTCGAGGCGGCGGACAAGCCGGGGGGCCAGCTCGTTCTCGCGGCGGGGCTCAAGCGCCGGCGCGAGATCCTCGGCATCATCGACTGGCGCATGGCCGAGTGCCGGCGCGACGGCGTCGAGATGCGCTTCAACGCGTACGCGGAGGCGGCGGACGTGCTGCGCGAGGAGCCCGACATCGTGGTCGTCGCCACGGGCGGGGTGCCGAACACATCGTTCCTCGACGAGGGTGCCGAGCTGGCGACGACGAGCTGGGACATCCTCTCGGGCGCGGCAAAGCCCGCCGAGAGCGTCATCCTCTTCGACGACAATGGCGCGCACCCGGGCATGAGCGCTGCCGAGCTCATCGCCGAAGCCGGCTCGCGCCTCGAGATCGCCACGCCGGAGCGCATCTTAGCACCCGAGGTCGGCGGCACCAATTACCCCGCCTACTTCAAGGCGTTCGCCGCGCACGACGTGGCCATCACCTTGAACCACCGGCTCGAGCGCATCCGCCGCGAGGGCAACCGTCTCGTCGCCGTCTTTTTCAACGAATACGACAAGTCGCATCGCGAGCGCAGAGTCGACCAGATCGTCGTCGAGCACGGCACCTTGCCGCTCGACGAGCTCTACTTCGCGCTCAAGCCCGGCTCGCGCAACCTCGGCGAAATCGATCATGATGCGCTGATCGCGAACCGCCCCCAGGCGCTCGTGCGCAATCCGGCCGGCACCTACGCGCTTTACCGCATCGGCGACGCGGTCGCCTCGCGCAACATCCACGCCGCGGTCTTTGACGCGCTGCGCCTGGCGAAGGACTTCTAGGGTGAGGGACCGCGCATGGCAGCCATTCCGGCAATACTGGGCATTGCCCGGGCGCCCGCGCTAGAATGCCGCCTCGAGGCGGAGGGAACGGGATGACGGCGATCGCATCGGCGGCGCGCGGCAATCGCGATGTGCGGGTCATCGCCGTCGTCGGCTCCGGGCATTTCTCGAGCCACTTGATGCAGTTGGCGCTGCCGCCGCTCTTTCCCATCCTCTACGCGCAATTCGGGGTGAGCTTCACCGAGCTCGGCCTGGTCATGACCGTCTTCTACACCGCCTCCGGCCTCGGCCAGGCGCTTGCGGGCGTTCTCGTCGACCGCTTCGGCGCCCCCCGCCTCCTGGTCGCCGGCATCGTGACCATGGGCATCAGCATAGCACTCGCCGGCTTGATCACCTCCTACTGGATGCTGTTGCCGCTCGCCCTTTTCGCGGGCCTCGGCAACAGCGCCTTCCATCCCGCCGATCTCTCGATCCTCAGCCACCGCGTGAGCGAAGGGCGCCTCGGCCGCGCCTTTGCCGTCCACGCGCTTTGCGGCACGCTCGGCTTCGCGTCCGCACCCGTGTTCATCACCGCGGTCGCCGCCTACACGAGCTGGCGCTTGGCGCTCCTCGCCATCGGGCTCTATGCGCTGGCGACCGCCTCTCTCGTTTATGCCAACCGCGCGCACCTCGCCTACAGCCAGCGCGCGGAGACAGTCGCCGCCGCGCGCGTGCCGCGGCTCACGGGCTACCTCGCCGTCATCGGCTCGCCGGTCGTGATGATGGGCTTTGCCTATTTCGTCCTGACCGCCTTTGCCGGAGGCGGGGTGCAGACGTTCGCGGTCGCGGCCTTGAGCTCGGGCTACGGCTTGGCGCTCGGCAC
>JBKQRV010000037.1:0-33625 GCA_052143835.1 Alphaproteobacteria bacterium | reverse complement strand
ACGGCTGTGGACATGACGCTTCGCTTGGACAACGCTGGCGCGTTGCCCACATGCCCACAGCCGCCACAACAACAAGCATGTGCAGCTTGATCAGTTCAGGAGGTCGGAACGGCCGCGACTCCAATTAAGAAACAGCTCCGCGTGGTCCCAGCGATGGGGTCCACTTCAGACATCCCCTGCCGTGAACGGTCCCCCTTCGAGTTTCTGGACAATTGTGTATTTGGTCACCCCGTTAAGACTCCCGTTATTGATATTGGTGCAGCCGGTCGAGGCTAGCGCCTGTCCCCCAGCGAGAATGAGTCCCGCACAAGCCGCGCCGAACACGACGACCCTACGCATGTGCAAGCACCGGCGAAATCCCAGCCCGGCCAAGTTGTCCGACATGATTGCCTATTCCCCACAAACCCCAAAAGCGTAGCGTTATGAGTGAATAATAGCGTTTTACATAGGTATCTGTCTTGGATGCTGATCAGGCCCAATGTCCGCTTTGGGTCACACTGAGCCATTCGCCCACGTCAGTGCCACGGCAGCATTCCTTCAACCTCGGACGCGCCTACACGCTGCCGGCACCGCCGCAAGGTGTCATAAACGGACTTTCGCGCTGCAAAAACACTTGGGAGAGCCTTTGCCTATTAACAGAAGTACCCGTCGATTGGCCTTAATCGATCACCGCGTCGGCGCGGACGAGGAGCGTTGGCGGGACTTCGAGACGTACCGTCTTGGCAGTCGCGGGATTGGTAACGAGCGCTAACTGGCGTCACCACCGTTGTGTGGCACCAGAGCTCAGGTCATTGATTGCAGTCGTTCACCTGTACCTTGCATTGACCGGGATTGGCCTTCTGGCAATCCTCCATCGCACCGAGACTCGCGGCGTCGCGGGTGCTGCGCGACGCTGCGCCCCAACCCCTCGAATCGGTCGCCATGGTCGCCAGCGCTCCGCACAGTCCCGGGCCGATCTCGATGACGATCTTGCAGCCTGCGCTGGCGCATCCATTGAGCGCTACATTGTTGGCTACCGCTGCCGTGGCGCCGTGCCAGCTATACCCAAACCTGCCGGTCCCGGCGTCGTAAGCGATCGCACCATATTCGGCGGCGGAGGCCGCAATGGACAAGGCTGGCACAAGTGACCCTGCTGCGCCCAAGACAAAGCTCAGAACCAGGGCGGAGAGAAATCGAGGTGTCATGGCATTACCCCCTTCAGTCTGCCGAGAAATAGCACGACGGGTCGGCCATAACGGCCGCCGGCGGTGCTACAATTTGGTCAGGTCGGGAGCCTACGCCTCTCAGACAGAGGGCGATCGTATAGGGACGTTTTCCGCCCATAGCTGTCCACCCTTGGCGCGCCGTACGCTCTCCTCCCATTTATAGCAAGAAACACCGACCTTCGCGGATATGCACGCTCTCCTCGAAGGTCGGATGCCATGATCTAGATCAATTTCTCGGTCTGGCGATTCCAGCAGCGCTGCGGTCAATGAACAACGATTCCTGCGGTGCTTGTCCCCGTTATATTCACGCGTGAGCACCGGGACTGACATTCAGAGGCGCAGTCGGCGCACGCTGGCGCAAGTGACTGTGCCGCACCGAAAACGAAGCTCAGAGCCAAAGCGGAGAGCAATCGATGGGTCATGGCATCACCATATCGGACACTTCGCAAAGTTCAAAAATGGCACCCACTACCACGGCTGGCGCGATCTTCACGATCCCACCCCCAATAATTTCAGTGCATTCAGTGCATGAAGTAGGCTGAGAAATTGATCTAGATCATGGCATCCGACCATTGAGGATAGGACGCTGATCTGCCGAAGTGCGTATATTCCAAATTCTGATAAATGGGAGCGGCGCATACGGCGCGCGAACGGGGGGCATCAATGTCGCGAAAAATTACCTATGCGATCGCACTCTGCCTGATAGGCGTGGGCGTGGTGTTGCTGTCTCCCGCACCCTCGCCCGCTCAGTCCGATGATAAAAATAATCTGATCCGGGATTTCAAAGCATATAAGGACAGGTGCGAGCCGGAAACGTCGAGCCCGCCCGCGCCTTCCAAGTCATGCGCCGACGAGAAGGCTAAGCTGGCTGACAGGCAGCATAAGCTCAATTTGACCGACGCCGATCTCGCGGCGCTAATGAAAGTGCAGGTATTAAAACGATCGGGGCCCGGAAGAGGAGGAGATTAGGGGGCGGGCTCGGAAAAGCAAAATGAGCGCGCCGGACCGCAGAGGGCTCGTTGACCGCGGTGACGTAGAGCTGTCGATCCGCCCGCAGTGCGTGCTCCGGGGGGTGGCGCGCTCAGTTCTGCATCACGCGCTGCGGGCAGCCGATGACGACGATCTGGGGCTTATGTGTCGGCTCGAGGAGCGGTTCCTGGCTTGGCCGTTCCTCGGCTCGCGACGGATCGCTGACCTGCATAACATTTGTCATGCTGGTAACGGAGTGCCGCCCATGCGCCAAAACGCGCGACAAATGTGCATGAGATCGAGGCCGCACTGCGCGCGCGGGCGTGCTGCCACTTTCGCCATGGGCGCGCTCATCGCGCTCGCTCTGCCGGCAACCGCTTTCGCCGCGGAGGTCCAGCGCTCGGCCGTCCCCACCCAGCTCGCCTTGTTCGGCTCCAGCGACCCGTGCGATGCGCAGCACGATGCGCTCAAAGGCAGTGACGACTTCTTTGGTAAGGGTATCCTCCAGGCGGTGATGGCCAGCGGCATCATGGGCGGCATCTTCGGCGGCAATTCCAAGGGAGGGCCCGCCAGCGGGGCGGCTAGCGGCCTCCTTGCTTATTACAGCGCGCGTCAGCAGCAGGCGGGGGGAAACATGCAGGCACTGGCCGAGGCGATCGGCGGCGACGCACGCAACTACGGCGTTGCCATGGACAAGGCAAGCACCGCGCTCGAGGCGCTCAAGCAGTGCCGTATGAACCAGGCAGCGGCGATAAAGGCGGACTACGCCAGCGGGCGAATCAGCCGCGGGGAGGCGCAAGAGCGGCTGGCCAAGGCGCACGAACGCTTCAAGGACGAGCTGGAGACCGCCGACCATCTGGGCGCCCAGATGAACCAACGGCAGGCGGAGATGCAGGCGGCGTCGGATCAGCTGCTCGCCTCCGATCCGCAAGCGCGCACGCTGGTCACGGAGATGGAGCAGGGGCCGCCACCGCCATCGGGGGAGACAACGGTTGAGATTGCCCGCAACGGCGTCCTGCGCGAAGGACCCGCCTCCTACACGAGGAGCATCGTCACCCTGCAGCGCGGCGACACGGTGGTCGTCGCCGGCCCGAACCAGGGCGACTGGGTCCCCGTAAGCCTGGTCGACGGGCGCACCGGCTATCTCAACAGCCAAGCCTTCAAGCGGGGTGCGGTACCGGCGCCGCCGCCGCGGCAGGAAACGGGGCGGGAGACGGCCAAGGAGGCGCTCGCCAAGGCGCCGCCCGCGAGCAAGGCGACGGTCGAGACCGTGGAGGCCACCCGCTCCAACCTGAAGCGCCGCGAAAGCTACGGCAATGAAGTCAAGACCGCGCAGAACGATTCGCAGACCGCCTTCAACATGAATTGAGCGCGATGACCGCGGGCCGCTCTAGCAATCCTGCTGCTGTTCGCGGCGTTATCGCCTGGTCGTTTCTCGCCCTTCTTGTGGCGCCGGCACCCGCGCATGCGGCCGACCCGCTTTACCTGCGCATCGAATCGGGCATGCATTCGGCGATGATCAACCGTATCGCACCCATCGGGGGCGGCGGCCTCGTCACCGTCTCCAACGATAAGACCGTGCGCCTATGGAACGCCGACGGCTCCGCCCGCGCCGTGCTGCGCCCGGCGATCGGTGCGGGCGACGCCGGCGCGCTCTACGCGCTTGCCGCGGCCGGCTCGCACCTCGCCGTTGCGGGCCAGCCGGTACCGGGCGGGGCCATGATCACGCTTATCGACATCAACGAGCTGCGACAGCTCGGCACCATCAACATGCCGTCCGAGCTGGGCGCCGCCACCGCGGCCGCCTTTCTCGCGGACGGCGCACTCCTGGCAGTCGGCTTCGAGCACGGCGGCTTGCGCCTGCTCGACCTCGCGCAGGCGAAGGTCGCCGGCGACGACAAAGACTACGCCGGCGGGGTGACGGCGATCACCGCGGACGGCCGCGGCCGTCTTGCGGTCAGTGCCGGCGACGGCGTGCGGCTCTATGCGACGGGCGGCGCCGCAGGCAAGCCGGCCGGCCTTCGCCTCCTCGCGCCCGTCACCGCGCTCCCGGACAAGAGCGAGCCTTGGGGCCTGACGTTCTCGCCCAACGGCCGGCGCCTCGCCGTCGGCAGCTTCGCCCGGCCGACGGTGTGGCTCCTCGATGGCGCGACGTTAGCACCACAGGCTTCGCTTCCGGGATCGCGCAATGGCCGCGGCGGCCTTGCGGCGGTGGCGTGGTCCGCCGACGGGCGCACGCTCTATGCCGGCGGCGGCTACGCCGACCCGGAGGGCCGTCCGCTGCTCCGCGTCTTTGCACCGGATGCGCCCAACCGCGCCCGCGACATTCCGCTCGCCGGCAACGACACCGTGACCGACCTCGCCGCCCTTGCCGACGGCGGCCTCGCCTGGGCGGCAGCGGGGCCGAGCTTCGGTCGGCTTGACGCGACGGGCAACGCCCTCTTTGTCCACGAGCGCGAGCAAGGCGATTTCCGCGACCTCTACCAGCACGGCTTCGCTGTTTCCGAAGACGGCAGCCGCGTCGATCTCACGCTGCGTCCGAGCGGCACGCCGGTGCTCGAGTTCGACCTGCGCGCGCGCAAGCTCGCTCCCATCGCCGCTTCCGCCCCCGACATGACAGCGCCGGCCGCCGCCGCCGGCGGGCTTGCCGCGAGCGGATGGCGTAACGACGCCAGGCCCGCGCTCAATGGCCGTCCGCTGGTACTCGAGCCAAATGAGATTGCGCGCAGCGTGGCGGTTGCCGGCGATGGCAGCGCCGCCGCACTCGGCAGCGACTTCTACCTGCGCCTTTACCGCGGCGGCAACCAGATTTGGCAAAACGTGCTGCCGGCGCCGGCCTGGACGGTGGGGTTCTCGGGCGACCGCCGCTACGTGGTGGCGGCGCTCGGCGACGGCACCTTGCGCTGGTATGCCGCAACGGACGGCAGCGAGGTGATGGCGCTCTTCGTCCATTCCGACGGGCGGCGCTGGATCGTGTGGACGCCGGACGGCTACTTCGATGACAGCCCGGACGATCCGCGCGGCCCCGGCGGCGAAAGCCTGATCGGCTACCACATCGACCACGGCACGAAGCGCCTCGCCGATTTCGTCACCGTGGACCAGATGTACGACCGCTTCTACCGCCGCGACGTGGTCTTGGCGCGCTTCACCGCCGCCGCCGCGCCGCCGCCCGCGGGCGAAGCGCCGGTCGAGAAGGCGCTCGGCCGCGGCCTGCCGCCGCGCCTCGCCCTCGACGAGCTGTGCGAGGTCCCCGCCGGCCGCTGCCAGAAGCCCTCAAGCGGGCCCATCGTGGTCACCACGCCCGAGGTGCTGCTCAAGCTTCGCCTCGAGGACCGCGGCGGCGGCATCGGCGACGTGCTCGTGCGCCGGGACGGCGCCGTGATCGAGGTCGAGAAGCAGGGCCCCGTGTCGGGCGCCGGTACCGTGGAGCGCCGCCTGCCGCTGGCGCCTGGGACGAGCCGCATCGAGCTCTCGGCGCTCACCGCGAATGGTGCGGTCGAGTCTGGGGCCGACGAGCGCCCCTCGGTCTCCGTCGATTATACGCCCCCGCCGCCGCCCCAGCCCGCCGCCCCAGCCACCCGCGGTGAGGGAGGGGCGCCTTCTGCCGCCGAGGCGCCCGCGCCCGCCGCATCCGACGTCGTGCTCTACATTCTCGCCGTGGGGGTGAGCAAATACGCCCTTCCCCCCACCATCTTCGACTGGAACCCCAACCTCGACAACCCCGCGAACGACGCCAAAGGGATCGCCGACATAATGGAGAAGAGTGCCGGGGAGGCCATTTACCAGAAGGCCGTGCCGATCGTGCTCACCGATGAGGAGGCGACCATCCCGCGGATAGAGGAGGGTTTCCACGCTCTTGCCGCCAATGCGCGGCCGCAGGACATGGTGCTGGTCTTCTTCGCCGGCCACGGCGAATCCGTGGACGGACGCTATTATTTCGCGCCCCACGAGATCGGCATGAAGAACCCCGAGCGCCTCACCAAGGACAATGTCGGCGCGGAATGGGACCAGCTGCTCAAGGAGGAGGGCATCGGCCAGGACCAGCTCGTCAAATGGATCCGCGGCATCGCGGCGGCCCATGTGTTGATCATGCTGGATACCTGCTTTTCCGGCAGCTTCGCCGTCGAGGACGCGACCAGCCGTGCCGCGCAGAACGTCACCGTGACTAGCAAGATCGGGCACTCAGCGGGACGCATGGTGCTCGCCGGCGCCGACAAGGAGGCGTTCGACGCCGCCGATGCCGGCCTGCCGGCGTACCAGCACCACGGCGTCTTCACCTCTTGGCTGCTGCAGGGCCTGGACGGCGCCGCCGACTTACAGAAACGCGGCGAGATCGATGTGGCCGACCTCGCCCGCTATGTGACGGTTTACGTGCCGAACGAGGCGAAAAAGCAGGGCCGCAAGGTGACGCAGGAGGCCTCTTTTTACTTCGCCGGCGGCGAGTTCTTCGACCTGCGCGCCTTGCCCAAGGCGAAGCAGCCGTAGCGGCAGGCGGGCGACGCTTTGTTGAATGCCTGATCGAGGAGAGTTCTAGGCAATCAAACTGGCCGCCGGCTTTTGGTAGATTGATTCTTACTCGGCGATCTTGGAGGGGGAAGTCACCATGCGGCGCACGAATCTTGGCGCGTTGGCCCTTGCCGCCGGAACGCTGAGCCTTCTCGGCGGATGTCAGGTGCTCGGCCCGACCTCGATCGACCAAGGCCGCGACCGGTATAACAGCATCATCCATTCGACAGCGATGGAGCAAACGCTGTCGAACATCATTCGCGTTGCAAACCATGAGCCGACTTTGTTCATGGACGTGACCGAGGTGGATGCGGTGGCGTCGTTTGTCGGCTCGGTCAACGGCGCGGCCACCAATATCGGCGCTGAAGCCGGAAGGTTAAGCACCACGATCATCCAGGGCCGATTGGGAAACGCCGGCGTCAACTTGCAGTATTCCGAGACACCGACCATCCGCTACCAGCCCTTGCTCGGCCAGCCTCTAGTCGCGCAACTGGTCACGCCCATTAGCGTCGATGCCCTGGCTCTGTTATACGACTCGTATTGGAAGGTTTCTCCGCTGTTGGATCTCGCGGCGGCTTACATAACGCCCGAGTATGACGAGTTGTATGCGGCGCTGAACATTATCACCTGGCTTTCCGAGCATGAGGCTCTGGAATTGGTGGCCGGAAAATCCGATTTGACCAAGGCGCAAGAGGCGACCAGCAAGGCGACCGGAGCGAACGATGCGCTGCTCATCTACCTCTTGCCTTTCCATCCGCACGAACCAGGATACGATCTGTCGAGCGACACGCGGGTCTTGCGGTTGTGGATTCGACTGCTTTGGCTCTACAGCGGGACCCAAACGAAATTTGCGCCGCAAGAAAAAGATCGAGCCTGGTGCGAGCAAAATAAATTGTCGACCGACGACGCGAACAAACTGAGAGATTGGGATCTGAATTTAGAGTCGGGCAAAAAGTTGGATCTGAATGAGGCTCGAAAATGCCTGCCCAATTCGATCGAGCTGCGAACCGTACCCGTGCCGCCTGAGAAAGTGTTTAGTCTAGGCCTCATTAGCGGCGCGCCATTGATGAGAACCTATTCCGCTCTCGGCATTCTCAAGACCGCGACGGAACAGCCTTACCCGAAAATCGAATTTGTCAGTGCAGATACCTATCGCAAAATCCGCTTGCATCCATGGAATCAAGACCTCGATAGCTCGAGTTTCTACACGTTGCTGCCCGAGGACGAGGCTCCGGGAGACAATCCGGCCAGCAAAAGCGCTAAAGGGAAAGAAGAATACGAGCAAGTGGCTGACTGGATCAAAGCCTCGCCGGACAACGTTTACATACACGAGCGAAAACCTCTAGCCGGGCGCGACGATTATATCAAGTGGAACCGGAGGCTGGGCTCGCTCAGACGCTATATACTCATTGTCATGGACGATCACTTACCGATGAACCCCGTCTATGTCGCTTATGCCGATCGCGGCAAATGGTACTATATCGACGGCGATGACACGATATCGCAGAAGAATTTTGACCTGATATCCTTGTTCCTTACCATGATGTCGATTCCATCGGCGGTTCCGCCGCTGTCTCCCGTGATAAACGTGGGCGGATAAGGGCTGGCGCAAGTGAAAATCGGGGTGGCTTACGTTGCGAGGAGGTCTCGACCTCCACCATTGGTCAGCTTGGAATTATGGGATAATAACCTTTTTTAATCAGCATGCTATGTTGATACGAGGGGATCATTGCCCGCGGCCTTTAACATCTTTGCTCGCCGTCTTTCCTCGATATGTCAACGCGGCCTACCGACGACTTCATGACCTAGGTGCGAGCTTGCGCCTGAGCTTCTGCCACCAAATCTGACCGGCGCTCGGATTTTTTCGCCCCTGCACGGGTGGGCTAAATCCCAGCTTGGCGGCCAAGCCGAACTCGACATCGGCCTCCTCAGTCTTTCCCTGGGCGGCCAAGCTTACGCCGAGATTCTTGTGGGCTGCGGCATCATTTGGGTCGATTTGGGTGGCCCTGCGATATTCGGTGATGGCCTCGTCGGTCTTGTTCTGGGCGCTCAGGGCGTTGCCGAGACTGTAGTGGACGTTAGCATGGCGGGGGTCGATCTCGATGGCCCTGCGATATTCGGCGATGGCCTCGTCGGTCTTGTTCTGGATGCGCAGGGCGTTGCCGAGATTGTGGTGGGTGGCGGCATCGTTCGGGTCGAGTTCTATGGCCCTGCGATATTCGGCGATGGCCTCGTCGATCTTGTTCTGGATGCGCAGGGCGTTGCCGAGAAAGTAGTGGGCGGCGGCTTTGCGTGGGTCGATTTCGATGGCCTTGCTATATTCGGCGATGGCCTCGTCAATTTTCCACTGGTCGTATAAGCTCATGCCGAGATTGATGTGGGCGGCGGCATCGTTTGGGTTAATTTGGATGGCTCTGCGAAATTTGGCGATAGCCGCGTCGGTCGTGTTCCGGTCGATCATTGGATACCCCCGGAAACAATAGCACCGCAAATGATCATGCTGGCCTGCATTGCGCATCGCAGGTTGTCGGATGTGGCTTAATTCACTGATTTTGCGTGGAAATTTGTCGTCGAGTCTAATCTGCGCCATTTGCGCGAGGCCACACCCGCCATGGCCAAACCTATGCTGTCCTGCCCGGCCTGTCAGCTGTCTCCGGCGAGACCGTTGTCGCCAAATTCTACGGGTATCTGCTGTGGTCGGACGGCGGCATTTTGGCCTTGCGCGAAGTGGAGCAACGCCTTCGCGTCGGCGATCGCTTGAGGCGCTTGGGTTGCAGCTCTACGTCCTGCGAGCGGGCGTTGAGAGCGGGTTCGCGGGCGCCTTTGCAAGCCTCGTGGAACACCGCGCCCAGGCGCTCGCCGTCGATGGCGATCCGATCTCCGCCGGTCAGCGCGAGCATCTCGTGGCGCTGGCGGACCGGCATGCGGTGCCCGCGATCTACGAGTGGCGCCAGTATGCGGCGGCCGGCGGGCTGATGTCTTACGGGCCGAGCCTTGCCGATGCTTACCGCCAGGTCGGCTGGTATATTGGCATGGTCCTCAAGGCGCGAAGCCGGGTGAACTGCCAGTGATGCAACCCACGAAGTTCGAGCTGGTCATCAACCTCAAGACCGCCAAGGCGCTCGGCCCCACGATCCCGTCGTTGCTCCTTGCCCGAGCCGACGAGGTGATCGAATGAGGCGGCACCACTCCATGTCCGCATCGAGTCTAAGTGCTAAGTGACTGGCCGGCCGATCCATATCTGTTAGGAGGCCGAAACCGGACTTACGTTGGCCGGCTTCGTTCGTCGCAAAAGTGCCAATTGCTGACTCAGGCACCGCAGCAAAGGATCGTGGTACAGTTTGAATTTCTCTCGCCGCTTCCGTGGCGACCATATTGTCCAGTGGCAACGCCGAGCCGCCGATAGAGGGGCTGCTCACCGATCCCATCGCACAGCTATTGATGATAAGCGGCGGGCTCTCGATAGCCGGCGTGCGCGCGTACACCGAGGATGCTCGCAGCAGGCTATGCCGCAAGACGCACCCTCGCGCGACCAGGGTCGAGGCGCGCTAGATACCCTCGCGCTCCGGGGCCAAGCTCTTGATGTCGCCGTTGATCTCGCCACCCTGCTCGATCTCGAGGCGGCCGTAGCGCACCGTGCCGCTCACATGCCCCGTGCTGCGGATCAAGAGACTCTTGCGCACGGTGAGTGAGCCCTCGTAGTGGCCGGAAACCTCCGCACTCTCGATCTCGGCGGCTCCCTTGAAGGTGCCGCTCTCGGTGATCTCAATGGTGTGGCAGTCCTGCAGCTCTGCTTCGACCCACCCTTGGACAATGAGGCGGTCGCACGACGAGATCTTGCCGTTGAGCGAGATGTCGCGGCCGACGATCAGTCTCTTGCTCTCGGAGTTGGCCTCCGCTGCCGCTGGCGCAGCCTCGAGCGGTCGCGCGGGATTGGGAACCTCGATGACCCGCCGGTAGGGCTCGGGTGCCGGTCGCATCGACGGGGTCGGACGATTAGCCGTCGCGGCACTCTCGAGGCTCGACGGTCGCGTTTGCGGTACCGACAGGGTGACGATGCCGCTCCGCGGCGCGGCGTCGTCCCGCAAGGTCCTCGCCGTGCCGTCATCGTCGGAATCCTTGCGTTTGAACATCGCTCATTCCCTCCTCGCCGCTTCGAGTTGAACCGACCGCCGTGGCGCGGTCTTCCGGATAGAGCCGCTCGCATTGTCTTCGCTATCATTTCACCACTTGTCGAATTCAAGCGTGGGCGGAGCTACAAATCGGAAAGGATTCCCACAAGAAGCTCATAAAACACTTTGCGCCGTTGCGCCGATGTAGCCTCACTGTTTGACCGCTCGAACGCGATGATGAGTTTTTCAACGAACGAGGCATGCTTGCGTAGTCGGAAAAGCGCACGCAGCAGCGTGTGGACCCTGTCGCCCTCGCTCTCGCTCTCAGGGGCTGCATACTCAACCGGCAATTGCTCCGCCGTTCGTGCTCGAGGTTTCTCGGGTTCAATGTCAATTGCCACGCCTTGAACATTGCGGCTCGCGATTTGCGCGTTCGACAAATTACGGTTTGTGAGGCTTTGCTCGAACACGATCGAAGAATCGACCGTCTCAGGATGCTCGACAGCGTGCGCACCTTTCTCCTTAATGTACGCGACCCCGTCGACATAGCCCCCGCGAGTGCGGATACAGCTCCAGGAGATAAAGTCCTGGTCGGCCAGCTGCTGGAGCAATTTCGCAAGAGCGAACCTATTGACAAGGGCAATTCTATTGATTTTAACGTCCGCAAAGTTGTTAAAACTTACGCTTCGCGTTGCATCTCGAACATCATAGAGACGCTTAAGGATAAGGCCTCGGGCTTCAGTTTCTTTCATAACGGTTCTCGGACACTCCAAGCGCCGAAAATTCGCGTCTGGCAGCCGGTGCGACCGATCATGTTTGGTCCCTTGAAGAGATCGCGGTGCTCGGTCCAGAGGGAACCGCGATGACGCGCGGTCACTCCAAGAAGCAGCCGGCTTAAATCTCTATCCCACCAGCAGGAACGCGATGCTTACCCCGGTTTTCTTCTTGACGTATTTCTCGCCATAAAGCACCGCGAATAGCAGCGCCCAGCCGGCTGCAACAAACCACCAGGACAGCAAGCCCCAATACGTCACTACGATTGAAAGGAACAAAACGTAGAAATACAGCATGGTTACGGCAAACACGCCGGCCCCAACGAAGATGTTAATGTGCGATGCGCGCATGGCAGCCTCCCGCGGCGACTTTCGTCAGTGAATTATGTTACATCAACCTCGCCCGCCAGATGATCCCACGCCCCCTAAGCAGGTGGCGGTGCTACACTTGCCCCGCCGCAGCAACAGCGACAAGCGATGGCGGGGCTTCAATAGGCGTCTCTTCTTCCCTTGGTGTTGGCGAAGGCCCTGAGGCCGTCGAAGTCGCGCTTGCACCCTACAAGGTCACAATAGCGGGCGAATTCGTCCGTCCGCACCTCAACGAGCACGACTCGTTGGTCGCCAGCGCCTATGATTTCCGCGATCTCGTTCACTTGGAGGTGGACCCAATTATCATAGGTGTCGGCGGGGTATGCGCTTACGATTCGCCGGAAGGTCTCGTGGTTTTCCGGTCGGATTTTCGGGAGATAGCACGTCTCCATGACGTTCCTCCTGCCGCGATCGCCTTCCGCCCCGTCCCGTCGAGCGCGTTTTCCGGTGTTTTCGATAGTCTAATAAAATTGTTATGACATTGTTATGAGCGCATTTTTGTAAAATCCGACGTTTCTCGGACGCCTGAGTTTCTGCGCAATACGCTGTCGCAGGCGATGACCAGCGAACAAGCCATTGGAGAGCCCTTCCCGTCGACTTTGTCTCGCGGCAGGCCTTCCCGAACGTCGTCGTTCTGGTGGTCCCCCACCCGGGCAAACCCCCAAGAAAAGGACCGGGGCAGTGCTGCATTCGTCGCAACGGTGCCAACAGCGGTCGATCGCGTACCGTGACGCCGTTGAGCCAGCATCACCTGTTTTTCGCGCGCGGCAGGTTAGCCGCGCTGAAGGAAGGGCCGCAAACTGCGAACGTCCGTTACGGTTTCGATCGCATACACCGTCTCGACCAGACGTTCCGACGTCTCGCGCCCCAGGAGCGGCGCTGTCAGGTCGCGCGCCTTTTCGGCCACTTCGGCCCGCGTCATCGGGTTGCGCGGCGTGCCGCGCACGGCTGAGACGCGCTCCGAAAGGCGGCTTCCGTCGCTGAGCTCGATCTCGACGACGGCAACGCGCACCGGCAGGAGCTTTGCAAGCTCTTCGTCGCGCACGAGGCTTACCTTTGCACGTTGGCGCAAGGCGGCCGCATCCTGCATGCGCGGCTTGTCATGGGCGGCATGGAAGGAGACGGTCTTGTCCAGCAGCATCACGGCGATCATGTGCTGCAGGCAGATGTCTGGGATCTCGCGGTTGTCCACCACCGCCGCGACCGCGGGGGCGAGGCGTACGGTCACGCGCTCGACCTGATCGGCCTCGAAGGGCCGCTTGCTGCGCATCGCCTCGATTGCGTCGAGGGGCCCCTGTATCGGCGAGCCGACGGACCATTTCTTGATGTCGGTCAGCGCGATCTCGTAGCGCTCGCCGAGCTTCTCGACCAGCCGATCGGGCTCTGCCTTCGGCGCGTAGGCCTGGAAGAAATTGTCCGCGCCCGAGAAGACGTCGTCAACCCCGTTCCAACCCGATTGCACGAGTAGCGCCGAGGTGACGCCGTTCCGCGCCGGCATGCCGGCGAACACGAACGCCTTCTCGATGTGGTCGGTGTCGCGCCGCCAAGCGACGATGCCCGAGGATTGCTGTGCGGTGTAGTCGAGCGCCCAGCGCATTCGGCGTGCGTCGAGACCGGCGACGCACGCCGCGGCGGCCGCGGCGCCGAAGGTCCCGGCGATGCTGTGCGTCGCCAAGCTGCTCTCGTCGCTGAAGTCAAAGCCGCCCATGGCCATGACCACGCGCGTGCCGACGTCATAGCCGAGCGTCACTGCGCGAAGGAAACGCGAGCCGTCGATGCCGAATTCCTCGCCGGCCGCGAGTGCTGCGGGTACCACCGCGCAGCCGGGATGCGAACGCGAGGCGTTGTGCGAGTCGTCGGTCTCATCCGCATGCGCCATGATTCCATTGGCGAGCGCCGCGTCGACGGGTGCTGCCGTAAGCGTCGAGCCCACGATCGTCGCGGCGCCTTTTCCGGCGTGCGCGCGGATGTAGCTGAGCGCCGCCTGGCCGGGCGGCAATTCCGATCCGGAGATCATCGCTGCCAGCGTGTCGAGCAGATGGTGCTTGGCGTGCTCCGCGGTCTCGGCCGGGAGCGCGCGTGTTCCGGCAGCGCTCATGTAGGTGCTGAGTGCGCTCATCTCCGGCCCGGGACCCGACGCCTCAGCGAAAACGCGCACTGGCAGCAAAGCGAGGCCCATGGCTGTCGTCGCGGTCAGGCCGAGCATAGTACGTCGATTCGTGATGTCCTTCACGGAGCCGCTCCCCTAGGGTGCCGCTGTCGCGTAATTGGCGCGGCCGATGGCGACGAGCTGGCCCGCGTCGTTGAGCACATCGACGTCGACGACGCCGACGCTCTTGCCGCTGCGGCGCACGCGGGCCACGGCGGTGAGGGCCGTGTCGACGGCGGGGCGCAGGTAATCGACGCGGAAGTTGATGGTCGGCAGCCCGCGGCCGAGCATCATGACGAGGGCGAAGTCGCCGACCGTGTCGATGACCGCGGCGATGGGGCCGCCGTGCCACTGGCCGCTCCCCTTGCCGCGCTCGAACTCAGGGCGCATGGCGAGCCGCATGGCGACTTCCTGCTGCGCGGGATCGACCCTCACGACCTTGAGGCCGAGGAAGTCGATGAAGCTCGAGCGGGCGAGGCGCTCCTGCAGCTCCTCCGCACTCAAGGGCAGATCGCTCACGGCGTCACCACGAGCTTGCCGAAGACCTCGCGCTCCTCGATGCGCCTGAGCGCCTCGCGCGCGTCCTCGAGCGCATAGGTCGCATCGACCACCACCTTGAGCCAGCCCTCGTTGACGAGACCGAGAAGGGCCGTGACGTCCTCCCTTGCCCAGCCGTTCGAGCCCTTGATCTGGAGCTCGAAGGTCCAGATGAAGCGGATGTCCTCGGGCGGATCGTAGCCGGCGGTGGCCCCGCAGGTCAAAAGCCGCCCGCCCACGCGCAGGACTCTGAACGATCTTGTCCAGCTCTGCCCGCCCGTGTAGTTGACCACGACGTCGACCCCGTTGCCGCTGCCCGCTCCGCGCCGCGCCGGCTTGCCGTACAGCGCCTGGACCTCCTTCACGAAGTCGCGCTCGCGGTAGTTGATCGTGTGGTCGGCACCGAGCTCCTTCAAGCGTGCCGCCTTGGCGTCCGTGCCCGCGCAGGCGATCACCACGGCCCCCGCAAGCTTGGCGAGCTGGACGCAGCACACGCCCACGCCGCCGCTTGCACCGAGGATCAGCACCTTCTCGCCCGCTGACACATGACCGTTCGCATCCATCATGCGCCGAGCGGAGCCGTAGGCGCAGGGCAGTGCCGCGGCATCGACGTAGCTGACGCCGTCCGGGATGCGGACGAGCTGATGCGCCCGCGCACGGCAGAGCTCGGCCAGCCCGCCATGGATCGTCTCGCCCATGAGCCCGCCCTCGACCCTGTTGATGGGATCGACCAGCACGCGCTCGCCCTGGCGCCAGCCGGCGACCGCGGGGCCGAGGGCCACGATCTCGCCGGCGACATCGAGCCCCATGATCGCGGGCAGCGGCACCTTGATGCCGGGCATGCCGCGCCGGGTGAAGACGTCGTGGTAATTGAGCGAGGCCGCCTTGACCTTGAGCAGCACGTCGCCCGGCCCGGGTATCGGATCGGGAAAGTCGGCCTCGAGGGCGAGCTTCTCCATGCCGCCGTGCTCGCGCAGAACCAGTGCCTTCATCGTCCTTCCCCAATCTCCTTCACGAGGATGCCGCGGCGCGCGCGCTCAAGGCGCGGCGATCGATTTTATTGGTCCCGGCGAGCGGGAGGGCGTCGAGGAACCACACTCGCCGCGGATGCTGATAGGCGGGCGCGTGTGCCAAGGCGAACTCCTTGACTTGGCGCTCGTCGAGCGCGGCACCCGGTTTGAGGACGACGAAGGCGACCGGCTTCTGCCATTTGAGCTCGTCGGGGATCGGCACCACGCAGGCTTGATGGATCGCCGGGTGCCGCTCCAGCATCTTCTCGACCTCGCCGGGATAGATGTTCTCGCCGCCGCAGACGAACATGTCGTCGACTCTACCCACGAAGAAGAAAAAGCCGTCCTCGTCGCGGCGGAACATGTCGCCGGTGACATAATAGCCGTCCTCGGTCATCGCCTTCTTCGTCGCCTCGGGCAGCTTGTGATACCCGTTCATCAGTGCGGGGCACCGCATCTCCAAGACACCTTCGTCCGCCGTGCCGCCACCTGAGAGGCGCAGCTCGACCTCGGGATGCGCGCAGCCGACGGAGAGGAGCGGGGTGGGCAGCCCGCGCGGATGGGGTGCGAATACGATGGGCCCGGCCTCCGTGGTGCCGTAGCCGTTGCTGATCGCGGCGCGGGGGAAGACCGCGCGGAGCCCTTGGCCGAGAGCCGGGGAGACGGGGGCCGAGCCCATGCGCAGTGCCGCGACCGAGGAGAGGTCGGTCGCGCGCAAAAGCTTCTCCTCGCGCAGCATCATCGCCATCATCGTCGGCACGGAGGTGAGGAGCGTCGCGCGGTAGCGCTGGATGGCGTCGATGTAGCCCGCCGCCGTGAAGCCCGGCAGGAGGATCACGGTATCGTGCATGGCAAGCGAGGCCTGGCACATGGCGAGCGCGTTCATATGGTAAAGCGGGGCCGCGACGAGGACGCGCTGATCGGGCACTACCTTGGCGCGGAGCCGCACGTCGACGACCCAGAGATGGCTCTCGTGCGACAGCACCACACCCTTGGGCCGACCGGTCGAGCCCGAGGTATAGAGGAACATCGCGGGCTGACGCGGTGCCGGGTGCTGCGTCGCTGCGGGATCGGCCGCGAGCAGGCGATCGAAGCCCGCCTCGCCCGCCTCGCCGAAGACGAGCCGCGGAATGTCGCGGGGACAAAGCGGCAGGTGTGCTGGATCGGCAATCACGAGCCGCGCGTCGGCGTCGCGCAGAATGAAATCGACGGTCTCGCGCGGGAACCTGGTATTGACCGGGACCGAGACCAGGCCGGCCCTGAGCGTGCCGAGGAAGCTAGTGAGGAACTCCGCCCGGTTGGCCGAGAGGATGGCGACGCGCGCGCCGCTTCCGAGCCCACGCGCGAGCAGGCCCCCCGCTATCCGGTCGCTCAGCTCGTCAATGGCGCGGAAGGAGAAGCTGCGCGGACCCGCCTCGCCGCCGAGATCGATGAGGGCCGCCGCGTCACGGTCGCCGCGGCGATTGACGGCGTCGCCTTGATTGTCGATCGCAGCCTGGCCGGCTGCCCGCGCCAAGGTGGCGAACGGTATCGCGGGTGCCGTCTTGGTACCGTCCATCGCCGACCCTTGCCTATTCGGCGAACTCGAGGGCGACGTTCATCGCCGCCTTCGCCGGCACCAGGACGCGCCGTGCCGTCTCGCTGAGCTCAATGCGGCCGGCAGCGAGGGCGGCTCGCGTCTTCGCGAGCGAGCTCGTGCGCAGGCCGAGTGCCGCCATGTACTCCTTGCGCCCGGCGGGGTCCGGTGCCGCGTCGGCGTATTTGCGCAGAAGGGCTTCGTGGGTCACGAGCTCGATCTCGGCCCTGCCGGCCGAGAAGCTGCGGCTGCCGTCCGCGGCGCTGCGCGTGAGCTGCGGCCCGAAGATGGCCTCGAAGAACCGCTGGGATGCGGCCGGATTGGCGACCGCGATCACCACACGGGCGATCTCGGTGGCGCCGTTCGGATGCTGGCGCCACTCGGGCCGCCACACGAGCTCGGGTGTGAAGTGGTGGCAGAAATAGACGCGCCCCAGGGAAACCGAGCCGGGCTTGAAGCGCACCACGCGGAACTTCGCATCAAGCGTCCCTTGCGCCAACTGGACGGGACGGGAGAAGGAGACCGGCTCCAGGGCCGGAAGCCCGGCGGCCTTGAGCTCGGCCGAGAGCTTGTCGGGGTCCTCGGCCCAGAAGACGAGGCCGTTGAGGCCGACGGGATAACTTGCGATCTCCGGCCGCGCCGCGGCCGCCTCATCGTCGAGGCCGAGCAGCTCGAGATAGTCCGTCGCGAAGACGGCGAGGTGGTTGAACGAGCCGAGCGAATGCCGGCTGCGCTCGGTCAGGTGGAAGCCGAGGCTGCCGTAGGCCGCGAGCGCCTCCTCCATGCGCCCGCGCACGTCGACGACGACATGGTCGAGTCTCGGAACGTCATTCGCCATCTTGCGGGACCCCTAAGGATTTCGTCGCGCACGCAGCATCGCGCCCTCACGGGCCGCATCATCGCATTGGGCTCGGGCTCCGACAAGACGAGCGGCGGTGCGGTGCCTAGCGTCCTGGTTATGAAATTCGCGACATCAGGAAAACCGTCATTGCGAGGCGGCCGAAGGGCGCCGAAGCAATCCAGGGGGCTCGCACCAAGCGCGCTGGATTGCTTCGCTACGCTCGCAATGACGGCTATTTCCGGGTGAGACGAACTTCCCAACTGCGACACTATCGATGGTCGGCACCGGACGGCTCGAGCAGGCGCTCGAGAAAGACGAGGTCGAGCCAGCGCTCGAACTTCCATCCGACCTCCGAGAGCCGCCCCATCTCGCTGAAGCCGAAGGCGAGATGCAGGCGGAGCGAGACCGCGTTGTCGCCCGCGATCCCGGCCACCATCGCGTGCTTCCCCGCCTCGCTCGCGTGAGCGACGAGACGCCGAAGCAGCGCCTTGCCGACGCCGCGGCCGCGGTGACGCCGCTCGACGTAAAGCGAGTGCTCGACCGTATGGAGATAGCCCTCCCACGGCCGGAAGTCGCCATAGGAGGCAAAGCCGAGCACGCTGGATCCCTCGGCGGCGACCAAGACCGGAAAGCCCCGGCGTCTGCGCTCCTCGAGCCAGCCGCGCCGCGCCTCGAGCGTGGTGGGGGTCAAGCTCCAGATGGCGGTCGTATGAAGGATCGCCTCGTTGGTGATCTCGAGGATAGCCGGGAGATCGCCTTCGCGCGCGTCGCGGATCTGCATCTTTCCCTCTGGACCCGGTCGAGGTCATGCATTATATTAGACTAATGACTACTATTCAAGATGATCTCGACGCCCGCCTCTCGGCCCGGCTCAAGGCGGAGCGCGACGCGCGCGGCTGGTCGCTCGCCGAGCTGGCCGGGCGCGCCGGCGTCTCCAAGGCGATGATCAGCAAGCTCGAGCGCGGCGAGAGCAGCCCCACGGCAGCCCTCCTCGGCCGCCTCTCGGGCGCCTTCGGTCTCACGCTCTCGCAGCTCATGGCGCGGGCCGAGGCGAGTGCCGGTCCGCTTGCGCGCAAGACGGAGCAAGCGAGCTGGCGCGATCCGGCGACCGGCTTCACGCGCCGCACCTTGACGCCCGCGAGCGGCGAAGCGACGGCCCTGGAGCTCGTCTGGGGCGAGCTGCCGCCGGGTGCCGCGATCGCCTATCCGGCGAGCGCCTTCACCTTCATCCAGGATCAGCAGATCGTGGTCCTCCAAGGTGCCCTCAGCTTCACGCAAGGGAGTGCTGTCTACGATCTCGGCCAAGGCGACTGCCTGCGCCTGGGACCGCCGGCAGATTGCGAGTTCCGCAATGCCGGGCGCTCGACATGCCGCTACATCGTGGCCGTGCTGCGCCGCTAGCGAGCCCACATTGGCTCCAGGCTCCCCCCTCACCCTCCTGCTCGTCGTCGCGGCCGGCGCCGGCCTCGTCCTTCAGAATGCGCTCATGGCGCGGATCGCCTTGGGCGCTCCGACGCTCGCGGCTCTCTTCGCCAACTCGGCGGTCGGCCTCGTTTTGATCGCGCTGGTCGGCTGCTGGCTCTACGGAGCGAGCTTTCCGGCGGAGACGCTCGCGCGCTTTCGCCCGTTCTGGCTGCTTCCGGGGGCCCTCGGCACCTTCTTCGTGTTCGCGAGTGTCACCGGCTATGCGCGGCTGGGTGCCGCCTCGACCACGGCGGCCCTCGTCGCGGCCCAGCTTTGCTGCGGCCTCCTCGCCGATGCCTTCGCTCTCACCGAGTCGGGCCGCGGCATTGGCCTGCAACAGTGGCTCGGTGCCGCCCTCCTCCTCGCGGGTGCCGTCCTCGTGGTGCAGAATCGCTCCTGATGCCCGAGTCGCGCGTCGGCAAGCGCGGGTTATCCCCATGATTCTCGCGCGACTCGGATGGCTCTCCTTCAGGCGGCGGCGCTCGCGGCATAGAATGACCACGTGGCGACGGACACGTAAGCAAGGCCGCCGATGCGCTTTCACGCCGACCTGCACGTCCATTCAAAATATTCGCGCGCGACGAGCCGGGATTGCGATCTCGAGCATCTCGCCTACTGGGCCGCGCGCAAGGGCATCGGCGTCGTCGCGACCGGCGACTTCACGCACCCCGCCTGGCGCGCCGAGCTCAAGGAGAAGCTGCTCCCCGCCGAGCCCGGCCTGTTCCGGCTGCGCCATGAGCTCGAGCGCGCCATCGCCGAGAAGCTGCCGCCCGCGTGCCGGAGTGCCGTCCGCTTCATGCTCTCCGTCGAGATCTCGACCATCTACAAGAAGGGCGAGCGCACCCGCAAAATCCATCACCTGCTCTACGCGCCCGATTTCGACAGCGCCGACCGCATCAGCGCGCGGCTCGCCCGCATCGGCAACATCGCGTCCGACGGCCGTCCCATTCTCGGCCTCGATTCGCGCCACCTGCTCGAGATCACGCTCGAGGCGAGCCATCAGGCCTTCCTCGTGCCCGCCCACATCTGGACGCCTTGGTTCGCCGTACTCGGCTCGCAGTCGGGTTTCGATTCGATCCTCGAGTGCTACGGCGACCTCGCGCATCACATCTTCGCGCTCGAGACGGGCCTCTCCTCCGACCCGGCGATGAACTGGCGGCTCTCGTTCCTCGACCGCTACCGCCTTGTCTCCAATTCGGACGCGCACTCCCCCGCCAAGCTCGGGCGCGAGACCACGCTTTTCGACAGCGAGCTCGATTACTTCGCGATCAGGCGCGCGCTCGAGACCGGCGAGGGCTACGTCGGCACGGTCGAGTTCTTCCCCGAGGAGGGCAAGTACCATCTCGACGGCCACCGCAAATGCGGCGCGCGCCTCTCGCCCAAGGAGACGCGCGAGGCCGGCGGGCGCTGCCCCGTGTGCGGCGAGCGGGTCACGGTCGGCGTGCTCCATCGCGTGGAGGCGCTCGCCGACCGCAGCGAGGACGAGGTAGTGCCGCCGCCGACGGCGGGCGAGGTCGCGAGCCTGGTGCCGCTCCCCGAGGTGCTCTCCGAGCTCGCCTCGACAGGCCCCGCGAGCCTCGCCGTCGAGCGCAGCTACGACCGCCTGGTCGCGAGCCTCGGGCCCGAGCTTGCCATCCTGCAAGCGGTCCCCCTCGACGACATCGCGCGCGCGGACTCATCGCTTCTCGCCGAGGCCATCGCGCGGCTGCGCGCGGGACGGGTCATCCGCGAGGCCGGCTACGACGGCGAATACGGCGTCATCCGGCTTTTCGAGGCGGCCGAGCTCAAACGCCGCACCGCGGGCGGCCTGCTCTTCGAGGTGCCCGGCCGCAAGCGCAAGAAGAGGGACGCGGAGGCGCAGAAGGAAGCGTCCGGGCGACCTTCGAGCGTGCCGGCGCCGCGCGCGCACCTCGAGCAGCGCCGCGAGACGCTGGCAGCGCCAGCCGCTGTCGTTCCGGCCTCCCTTCTCGCGGGCCTGGACGACGACCAGCGCCTCGCCGCCGCGACGACGCTCGGCCCGCTCCTCGTCATCGCGGGCCCCGGCTCAGGCAAGACCCGCGCGCTCACGCATCGCATCGCCCATCTCGTCGCCGACTGCGGGGTCCCGCGTTCGGCGTGCCTCGCCATTACGTTCACGCGCCGGGCCGCCGCCGAGATGAAGGAGCGCCTGGCGCGCCTGCTGCCGGCCGGCACGGACGAGATTCCAATCCACACCTTCCATTCGCTCGGCCTTGCCATTTTGCGTGAGCATGCCCAAGCGGCCGGCCTTCATCGCGGCTTCCGACTGGCCGGCGAGGCGGAGCGCACGGCACTCCTCGCCGAGACGCTGGCGCTCTCCGAGCGCAAGGCGCGCGCGCTGCTCAGCACCATCTCCAAGGCGAAGCGCAGCGAGACGCCGGCCGAGGGCGAGGTCGCAGCCGCACTCTCGGCCTATCAGCAAGCATTGGCGCTCAAGAACGCGATCGATTTCGACGATCTCGTCGGCCTCGCGGTGCGCGCGCTCGCGTCGGATGCGGCGCTCGCGGCGCGCTTTCGCGAGCGATTCCGCTTCATCTCGGTCGACGAGTTCCAGGACGTGGACGCGCAGCAATACCGCCTGCTCACGCTTCTCGCACCCGGCGACGGCAATCTCGCCGTGATCGGCGATCCGCGCCAGGCGATCTACGGCTTCCGCGGCGCCGATGCCTCCTCTTTCGAGCGCTTCAAGAAAGACTACCCCGCGGCCGCCGTCGTCACCCTCAGGCGCAACTACCGCTCGAGCGGCACGATCGTGGCCGCCGCGGCGCAGCTCATCGCGGAGTCGCGCGGCGAGGTGCGGTTCGCCGAGATCGTGCGTGAGATGGCCGAGCGCATCACCACCCATAGCGCGGCCACGGAACGCGCCGAGGCCGAGTTCGTCGTGCAGTCGATCGAGGAGCTCATCGGCGGACACAGCTTCTTCTCGATCGACAGCGGGCGGGCGACGACGGGCGCCGATGCGGGGCTCGGCTTCGCCGACTTCGCCGTATTGTACCGCACCGAGGCGCAATCGGCGGCACTTGTGGAAGCCTTGGCCCGCTCGGGCATCCCCTTCAAGAAGGCCTCGCGCGCGCCGCTTGCCGAGGAGCCCGCCGTGCGCGCCTTGCTGCGCGAGCTTGCGCAAGCCGGCGTAGACGCGGAGGCCGGCAGCCGCCTCGCTGTCGAGCTCAAGGCGGCGGCCGCGCGTCTCGCCCTCCAGGAGAGTGCGCCCGACGCGGCGGCGATCGAGAGGGCGCTCCAGCAGCTTTCGGCACTCGCCGAGGCAAGCGCCGGCGAGCGCCGGCACTTCGAGGATGCGCTTCTGCTCGCGACGGACGCGGATTTCTGGGACCCCCGAGCCGACGCGGTGTCGCTCCTGACGCTGCACGCCGCCAAGGGGCTCGAGTTCGCCGTCGTCTTCATCGTCGGCCTCGAGGACGGCATTCTGCCGCTCCGCTGGGGCAAGGCCGACGAGGCGAGCCTCGCCGAGGAGCGCCGCCTCGCCTATGTCGGCATGACGCGGGCCAAGGACCGGCTCTTCCTCTGCCGCGCGCGCGCGCGGATGTGGCGCGGCCGGCGGCGGGCGTTCCCGGCTTCGCCCTTCCTCGCCGACATCGAGAGCGAGCTCGTGAAGGTCCAGCACATGCCCGCACCCGCCCGCAAGCCGGCACAGCAGCAGCTGAAGCTGCTTTAGGTGCTGCGTCCACAGGCACCGCGCGGCGCTCGGCCAAATAATAAACTTACCTGTTGACTATCAACTAGGTTGTTGAGTATGATCGCCGCCATGCTACGCGCGAGCCCTCTTTCGGCGGCCGTCCGTGAGCCTGCGGACGAGGCCCTCGACCGAGTCTTCGCGGCACTCGCGGATCCGGTGCGGCGCGCCATCTTGAGGCGGCTCGACGGCGAGGAGTTGCTCGTGTCCGAGTTGGCGGAACCCTTTTCGATCTCGCTCCAGGCCGTCTCGCGGCACATCCAGGTGCTGGTCAGGGCCGGCCTCATCAAGCAGGAGCGCACCGGCCGCATCAGCCGCTGCCGCCTCGATGCGGGGCCGATCTACGAGGCGGCAGTATGGATCAACCGCTACAGCAAGTACTGGCAGTCGCAGTTCGACACGCTCGCCGCCTGGCTCGACCGCATCGAGCGGCGCAAGGGGGCGGCGAAGGCGCGGCGCAAGCGGCGCAAGCCCTGAGACGCGTCCGCCTTGGCAACAGCATCAGAGGGAGGAGGAAAGTCATGGCATACCGCGAAACGTCCAAGAAGATGGCGCAGCTGCGCCAGCAGATCGCCGAGCTGCGCAAGGAGATGCGCGAGCTCCAGCAGGCGATCGAGCCCGAGGAAGTGAAGGACTACGAGCTCGCGACCGCGGAGGGCAAGGTCCGCCTCTCCGAGCTCTTCGGCGACAAGGGGCACCTCTTCGTCATCCACAACATGGGGGCCGGCTGCCGCTATTGCACGCTGTGGGCCGACGGCTTCAACGGCATCCTGCCGCACCTCGAGAATCGCGCCGCCTTCGTGCTTGCCTCGCCGGACGATCCGGACAAGCAGGCGAAGTTCAAGGCCTCGCGCGATTGGCGCATCCGCATGGTGTCCCATCGCGGCAGCAGCTTCGCCGCCGACATGGGCTATCGCGACGACAAGAGCTGGCTCCCCGGCGTCTCGGTCTTCGAAAAGCGCGGCGGCAAGCTCTTCCGGGTCTCGGATACGCACTTCGGGCCGGGCGACGACTTCTGCACGATCTGGCACTTCCTCGACCTCATCCCCGAGGGAGCCGCCGGCTGGCAGCCTCAATACAAATATGCGTAAGCGCCCGCGCGCCTCGCGTCGCCGTTTGCAGCAGGCCACGAAAGGAGCGCTGCCATGCCGTTCGACTTCTCGCTCTCGGACGTCATCCCGGCGAGCCCGCAGGCGATCTACGACGCCTGGCTCTCGAGCCGCGGCCACAGCGAGATGACGGGTGGCAAGCCCGCGCGCATCTCGGCGCGCGAAGGTGACGACTTCACGGCGTGGAACGGCTACATCTCCGGGCGCAACCTCAAGCTCGAGCCGGGCCGCCGCATCGTGCAGTCGTGGCGCACGACGCGGTTCAAGGACGACGACGCGGACTCCGAGATCGAGGTCCTGCTCGAGCCGGTCGCGGGCGGCACGCTCGTCACGGTGCGGCACAAGAACGTGCCCGACGGCCACACGAGCTATCGCGACGGCGGCTGGCAGAAGAGCTACTTCGAGCCGATGAAGAGGTACTTCGGCGGCGGCAAGTAGCGGGGCCGGCCGAGCTCCTCAGCGAGGGCAACTCGTGAAAACATAATCATCCTCATGGTGAGGAGCGCGGCCACCGGCCGCGCGTCTCGAACCATGAGGATGTCCGAATGAAGTTTTCCCTAGCCTGCTAAAGCGGGCGGTCAACTCCCGGGCACGGTGCCCGGCGGCAGCGATTTGATGTAGGCCGCGATCTCGCCGGGCCGCGTGAACCACACCTTGCGGCGCTCGGCATGGTTGGCGATGTGCTTGAGCGCCTCGCGCAGCACCCGCAGGCGGTAGGGCTGGCCGACCACCATGGTATGGAGGGCGATGCCGCAGACGAGCGGCTGGCGCTCCGACTGGCGCAGCATCTCCTCGAATTGGTCGACGATCATCTTGGCGAACTCGCTCGGCGTGTGGTGCCGGTTGAGGAGCTGCGGCGAATCGTTGATCTCGAGCGGATAGGGCATGGACAAGAGCGGCCCCGCGCGCGTGCGCAGCCAGATCGGCTGGTCGTCGCAGGGCCAGTCCATGAGGAAGACGTAGCCGGCCTCCTTCAAGAGGTCGGGCGTGACCCTGGTCTGCGCCATCCACGGCGCCATCCAGCCGCCGGGCGGCTTGCCCTCGTGGCGCCGGATCGTCTCGGTCACCTCCTGGATGAGCCGGCACTCGTCCTCCTCCCATGCCGGCGTCGGGCGCTCCGAGTTGGTGCGGCCGTGGGCGATGATCTCGTCGCCGCGCGCGCGCACCGCCGCCACCACCTCGGGGCAGTAATCATAGACGGCGGTGTTGACCAGATGATTGCCGGGGAGCTTGAGCTCGTCGAGAAGCTCGAGCAGCCGCCACACGCCGACGCGGTTGCCGTAATCGCGCCAACTGTAGTTGCGGTGGTCGGGAGGCGGGGTCTCCGCGGAGACGAAATGGCCGAGGCCCTGGCCGAAGGCGAAATGCTCGATGTTCAAGGCGACGTGAACGGCGAGGCGCTTGCCCTCGGGCCAGGAATAATCCGGCCGCTTGGTGATGGCCGAGTAATCGTAGCGTCCGTGCGTCGGCAGCTTCATGGCGTCTCCCCCTTGCGCTGCGGATGATGCCGGAGCGGGGAGGAGGAGTAAAGCGCGGCCCGGTCTTGCACGGCGCATCGCCTACGCTGCCGACTCACGCGCGCTCGGGCTTGCTCCATCGGCCGAACTAGTAAATTCTGACGCGGGCGAGACCGGTCATCGGGAGAATGTCGGACATACGCGAACGACAGGGAGGGGATTTTCATGAGCGAACCAAGCACGTCTCCGCTGGGCATCCGGCGGCCAGCCTGGGTCGATGAATTCCGCGCCTTCATCATGCGCGGCAACGTCGTCGACCTCGCCGTCGGCGTCGTCATCGGGGTCGCCTTCACCGGCGTGGTGAACAGCCTGGTGAAGGACGTTCTGACCCCGCTCATCGGTCTCATTGTCGGCGGCATCGACTTCACCAACGTCTTCGTCACCCTCAAGGGATCATCAGCCGCCACCCTCGCCGACGCGCAGAAGGCCGGTGCCGTGACCTTGAACGTCGGACTCTTCCTCAACGCCGCCATCCAGTTCCTCATCGTCAGCTTCGCGATATTTTGGCTCATCAAGGTGCTCACGCATCTGCACGTGCGCGAGGAGGCGAAGCCCGCGGCCCCGCCCGTGCCGTCGAAGAGCGAGGTGCTGCTCGGGGAAATCCGCGACATATTGGCCGAGAAGCGCGGCTAGAGCGTATGCCGCTATGATGGAAGCGCGTCCCCGCCGCGCTAAGGAAAGATTTTTACCACGGAGACACGGAGGACACGGAGAAGCGAAGAAGAGGAAATTTTTTCTCTCTCCGTGCTCTCCGTGTCTCCGTGGTGAAACCTTTTTCGCGAATTCGGTCTTACGCGGCGACGTGCGTTCGCGCGCACGCCTCAGCGGTGCTGCTCGCCGATGGGCGCGCAGTTGCTGCGTCCCGACATGAGGCAATCCTCGAGGGCGGATTCCGAGCGCAGCTTCTGCACGAGAAAAAGGCCGAGCACCGCCAGCAGAAGGATCAGCGCCAGGCCGGCAAGCCGAGCGGTCGACCTGTCGGCGCTGTTCTCCTCGCGATCCTCGTCCTCAGGGTTCGGCATGGCCGGCCTTCAACTCAGCACTCACTCGCCCGGCGGGCGGTTCGGCGCCGGCAGCGTCGTGCCGTCGTCATGAACCTCGTGCGCCACCCGACGGCGCCCGCTCAGCCATAGGGCCGCGCGGTCGAGGTAAAGATAGATGATCGGCGTGGTGTAAAGCGTCAGGAACTGGGACACCAGAAGCCCGCCGACGATGGCAATGCCGAGCGGCCGGCGCAACTCCGAGCCGGAACCCTGGCCCAGTGCTATGGGCAGGCTGCCGAAAAGCGCCGACATCGTCGTCATCATGATGGGGCGAAAGCGCAAGAGACAGGCCTGGTGGATCGCCTCGAGCGGGCTCTTGCCCTCCTCGCGCTCCGCGACGAGCGCGAAGTCGATCATCATGATCGCGTTCTTCTTCACGATGCCGATCAAAAGGATGATGCCGATGAGGGCGATGACGCTCAGATCATAGCCGCAGAGCGTGAGCATGATGAGGGCACCCACGCCGGCCGAGGGCAGTGCTGAGAGGATCGTGATGGGATGGATGTAGCTCTCGTAGAGCATGCCCAGCACGATGTAGACCACGAGGATCGCCGCGGCGATGAGGAGCGGGGTCGAGGACAACGAGGCCTGGAAGGCCTGTGCCGTGCCCTGGAACGAGCCGTCGAGGGTGATGGGCGTGCGCAGGCGGCTCTGGATCGCCTGGATGGCGTCGACCGCCTGGCCGAGCGAATAGCCGGGTGCCAGATTGAAGGAGAGCGTCACCGACGGAAACTGGCCCTGGTGGTTGACCGTGAGCGGCTCGACCTTGTCGGTGAAATGCACGAACGAGCCGAGCGGCACCTGGGAACCTCCCGGGCCCGGCACATAGATGCGCGCAAGCGCCGCGGGGTCGTCCTGGAACTGCGGCTGGACCTCGAGGATCACCTTGTACTGGCTCGTCGAGGTGTAGATGGTGGCGACCTGGCGCTGGCCGAAGGCGTCATAGAGCGTCTCGTCGATGAGCGAGAGGTTGAGACCCATGCGCGAGGCGGCGTCGCGGTCGACCTCGATCGCGATGTGGGGGGAGGAGATCTGCTGGTCCGAGCCCACGTCCTGAAGCTGGCGCAGCTTCTCCATTTCGCCCTGGATGATCGGCGCCCAGTGATTGAGCTCGTCGCTGTCCGTATCGGTCAGCGTGTATTGATACTCCGTCTTGGAGAGGCGGCCGCCGACGTTGATGTCCTGCCCGGCCTGCATGTAGAAGAACGCCCCCGTGACCTGCGCGACCTTGGGGCGCAGGCGCTGGATGACCTGCTGGGCGGAGACGTCGCGCTCCTCGAAGGGCTTGAGCTGAACGAAAAAGCGCGCCGTGCTCTCACTCGGATTGCCGCCGGTCGAGCCGGCGAACCCGACCACCGCATAGACCGCGGGATCGCCGAGCAGGATCTTCGCGAACTGCTGCTCGATCTTCGACATGGCGGCGAAGGAGGTGTCCTGCCGCGCCTCGGCCTGCCCGAAGATGAAGCCGGTATCCTGCTCGGGGAAAAAGCCCTTCGGAATCCAGACGTAGAGGATCCCGGTCACGACGATGAGGGCGAGCGTCGAGCCGAGTGCCAACGGTTGGTGCCGGAAGACCCAAGCGAGGCCGCGGTCGTAGCTTCCGATCATCCAATTGAAGAAGCGCTCGGCGGCGCGGTTGAAGGGGTTCTTGGCGTGCCCGGTCTCGCGCTTGAGGAAGAGCGACGCCATGACGGGGCTCAAGCTCAGCGAGACGAAGGCGGAGACGATCACCGCCACGGTCACCGTGACGGCGAACTCGCGGAAGAGGCGGCCGACGATGCCGCCCATCAGAAGAAGCGGGATGAAGACCGCGACGAGGGAGAAGGTGATCGATACGATGGTGAACCCGATCTGACCCGCACCCTTGAGCGCCGCATCGAGCGGGCGCTCCCCCATCTCGATATAGCGCACGATATTCTCGAGCATGACGATGGCATCGTCGACGACGAAGCCGACCGAGATGGTGAGCGCCATGAGCGAGAGGTTGTCGATGCTGTAGCCGAGCAGGTACATGGCACCGAACGTCGCGACGAGCGAGAGCGGCACGGCGATGCCGGGAATGACGGTCGCCCAGGCGCTGCGCAGGAAGACGAAGATCACCATCACCACGAGACCCACGGTCAGCATGAGGGTGAACTCCACGTCGCGGACCGAGGAGCGGATCGTCAAGGAGCGGTCGGCAATGAGGTCGACCTTGACCGAGGGCGGGATCGAGGCCTTGAGGCGCGGGATCATGGCCTTGATCTGATCGACGATGGCGATCGTATTGGCGCCCGCCTGGCGCTTGATAAAGAGGAGCTCGGCCCGCCTGTAGTCGTACCAAGCGCCGGTGCGGGGGAGGATACTCGAATCGATGATGTCGCCGACATCCTGGAGCCGCACAGGGGCGCCGTTGCGGTAGGCCACGATCACCTTGCGGTAGGCGTCGCCGTTGAAGAGCTGGTCGTTGGTGTCGAGGGTGAAGCTTTGATGGGTACCCTCGAGGTTGCCCTTGGGCTCGTCGACGGTTGCATTGGCAAGTGCGGTGCGGACGTCCTCGAGCCCGATCCCGCGCGAGGCCAGCTCGGCCGGATTGATCTGAACATGAGCGGCATAAGTCTGCTGTCCCGCGACGATCACTTGGGAAACGCCGCTTACGGTCGAGAGCTTCTGGGCGATGATCGTATAGGCGTAGTCGTCGACCTTGTAGAGCGGCAGCGCATCGGAATAGACGGCATAGACGAGGACGGCGCGGTCCGCCGGGTTGTCCTTCTTGTAGGTCGGCGGATTGGGCAGGTCCTTGGGCAGAAGCCCGCTCGCCGCGTTGATCGCGGTCTGCACGTCGCCGGCGGCACCGTCGATGTTGCGGTTGAGCTCGAATTGCAAGGTGATGGTCGTGGACCCGAGGCCGCTCGTCGAGGTCATCTGCGTCAGCCCCGGAATGGCCGCGAATTGCTGCTCGAGCGGGGTCGCGACCGAGGAGGCCATGGTGTCGGGGCTCGCGCCCGGAAGCTGTGCGCTGACCGTGATAGTCGGGAAATCCACGTTCGGAATGGCGGCTACCGGCAGCAAGCTGTAGGTCGCGGCGCCGAACACCAGGATCCCCGCCATGAGCAGCGAGGTGGCGATCGGCCGGCGGATGAAAATCTCCGAAATGCTCATGGACAGCCGGACCTCGCCGGTTCGCTCCTGAAGCCCACGGAGCCGGCTCAGCCGGCAGGTGCCGTCTGCGCTTGGGTATCGATCTTGACCTTGGCACCGTTGGTCAGTCGATATTGCCCGTCGACCACGACCCGCTCGCCCGAGCTGACCCCCTTCGTGATCACGGCCAGGCCGTCTTGCACCGATGCGACCTCGACGTCGTGCCGCTCCACGCTGTTGTCCGGCTTGATCACATAGACGTAGGCCCCGGTGTTGCTCTGCATCACGGTCTCGGACGGCACGATCACGGCACCCTTGCGCACCCAGAGCACCAGGCGCGCGGCCACGAATTCGCCCGGCCAAAGGCGCTCGTCGCCGTTGTCGTAGGTCGCCTTGAGATGGATCGTGCCGGTCGCGGTATCGACGTGATTGTCGATCAAGGTGAGCTTCCCCTCCGCAAGCTTGGTCTTGTCGTCGCTCGCATAGGCGATCACGGCGAGCGGGGCCTTGGCCTGGCTTTGGCGGATCGCGTCGAGCGAATCCTGCGGCAGCGTGAAGCTCACGTAGATCGGCTTGAGCTGCGTAATGGTGACGAGCGAGGTGTTCTGGCTCGCTTGCACGTAATTACCGAGATCGACGAGCAAGGCGCTCGTCCGGCCCGCGATCGGCGAGCGGATGTCGGCATAGGCGAGGTTGAGCTTGGCGCTTTCGATCTGCGCCTGATCCACCTTGATGGCGCCCTGAAGCGTTCCGACCTGGGCCTTCTGGTCGTCGTAGCTCTGCCGGCTCTGGAAGCCTTTGGGCAAGAGTCCGGCATAGCGCTCGAGATCGAGCTGGGCGCCCTGGAGCTGGGCCTGATCGCGCTCCTTGGCGGCCTGCGCCTGATCGAGGGCCGCCTGGAACGGCCTCGGGTCGATCTGGAAGAGCGCGTCCCCGGCCTTGACCTCCTGGCCTTCGCTGAAGCGGACCTGCACGATCTGGCCGTCGACCCGGGTGTGGACGGCGACGGCGTTATAGGCCTGGACCGTCCCGATGCCGCGCAGGTAGACGGGCATGTCCCGTGCTTCGGCCGTGCCGGCGACCACGGGGACGAGCGGGTCGGTAAGGGCTCCCCCGGCGGCGTCCGTCGAGCGGCGCGAGAGCTGCCAGGCGGCAAGTGCCGCCGCGACAAGGACGAGGCCAAGCGTGATCGCTCGGCCTTTCTTGAGCTTCGATATTTTCCTGGCGGCGGCCAAGTTAAGGACCTGAATTCAATGGACGTTCCTTCTACGCGCCCGGCTCGGAGAACCTTGCGCCGGGCGGGCAGGCTCGCGCACGGGAGGCGACAAGGATACTCGACCTCCCGACCTTCGGTCGCCAGCGAAATCGTCCGGGCGCACGTGAGGATAGGCTGGCGTCCCCACGGTAATTTGGGGCAGATGGCTCAGCCCGTTGACTGCTCAAGCCTCACTTGGCGAGCGCGCGTTGCACGGCAGCCGGCTCGCGCTCGATGACCCGCAGAAAAGCGCGCGCTGCGCCCTCGGGTCGGCGCCGTCCCTGTTCCCAATTCTGTACAGCGTCGAGCTTGAAGCCGAACCGCATTGCGAAATCGGCTTGGGAGAGGCCGAGACGCTTCCGGATGGTCGCCACGTCCACTTCCTCGGGCACATGCGCCACGAATCCTTCGCGCGCACCCCGGGCGTAAGCAAGCGCCTGCCGCGCGCCGCGAAGAATGCTCCGGCCGGATTTGGACATCTCACTTCACCCTTTGCGATAAGCGGTCGCGATATCTGCCAACACATCGCGCAGCTCATTCCGTTCGGCCTTGGATAGATTCGCTTTCTGGTTCTTCCCGAAGATCGCCATGAGGAACACGGGAACGTCCGGCCCGGCACAATAGGTGATCGCCCTCGCGCCACCGCTCTTGCCCTTTCCTCTGGCGCCCCAACGGAGCTTACGAGCGCCTCCCGTTCCTTGCATCAAGTCGCCCGCCGTGGGGTTCTTCGCGACGAAGCTTATCAGCGCCTCGCGCTCCGCCTCCGTCAACACCCGCCGCGCGCCAGCCAGGTACTCTGGGGTCTCGACGACGGTATGCAATTCTAACCGTCTCATATACGCCATTGGCGGATAATTTTCAAGAGGCTTGGCGCCGGGCGCGAGCTGGCCGAAACGTCGGATTCGTCGCTTTGTCGCGGATTGGACGATCGGCATACCAGCTGTTGCGGAAATTCAGCATCGCATGAGCGACGCCCATAAACGTCAATGAAATCTACCGAATGAATATCACATAATGCGCAAACTGGTGAATTAGGCTATATGCCGCAATGAATCCGCGCGCACGCGCAAGTTGAGGTGATCTCGAAAGCCGCATGGTAGCTCGACTTCCGAACCCTCCCGCTTGGCGATCCAAGCGAAACGATTTTGCTCAAGGCCGGTCCGAGGACCAAACATAGGTGACAGCCGTTCTACCGGCAACCCCGGCAAAAAGTCGGGTTGCCTTCCGGTAAATGTCGAGGCTGCGGAAGTCGGAGCGGCTCCCCATCCCAAGCACTTCTGCTACTCCTAGGACGCCTAACACTCACCCCGGCAATGAGCCCGCATATCAATTAGTGCCTGCAATGTGCGCGCAAGTGGCACGCCCGAGAAGGCCGCGCGCCGGTTTCGAGTCGCTTCAAGGGCTTAGGCGGGGTTAGGAACGTGCAAATTCGGCCCCGTTTCGGCCGCCCGGGTGCTGCGCAGCGCTGAGAGTGTGGCGTCACAGCTACCCCGCTAAGTCTATGGTGTTCTACCCGGGTACCCTCCCCGGTCGAAACGCCTTGAATGAGTCTCTCGCGACTCCATGTATGAGGTGCCCGGCCCCCTACCCGCGGGCAAGGAGGATCACCATGGCGACACCCGCGTCGGCTATCACGCTTGCCATGTTGGAAGATGCCTTCGAGGCTTATTCCAAGCGCAATGGGCGCGATGCAAGCAACGCGCTTCTCATCGGTCTTGGCATTGATCGCGTCTCAGCCTGCACCTTCGAGCACGCGCCGCATTTGTTCAGACTACTTACCCTTAAGAAGCCTGCGGGTGCCCTGAAGGTTATCGTGGCGTTCGCACTTTTTTGCGTCCAGTTTACCCCTGCCGCGGGAGGAGAAATCTTGAAGCGCCTCGGTGTGGAAGCGCTTATCGATCTGCCACCTGAGAAAAGGGCGTTTGCTCTGGACCTGTTTAAGGAAGAGACGCGTAAGCGGCTCAAGGAAGAGAAGGGGGCGTGAAATGGACCCGTCGAAAGCTGAGCGCTGGGACGCGCGCATTGACGCCGTGGCGGGTGCCCTTGCTAGTGCTGCAAAGGCGGCTCTGGCGAAGGGCGCCCCCGATGAATAAGCTCGAACGTACGATCTTGAGGGCCGCAGTGACGGCCAATAGAAATTATCTCAAAATGACGGACGGGGAGTGGCTTAATCATGGCCCCGAACATTTTCTCTTGTCGGAGGTAGCAAGGGCGATTTGGAGGAATCAAAACTTTTGGGTATTTGTGGACACGTCTGGCGACAACGTCGCCGATGCCTTAGTGTCCGGTCGGAAAGTTCTTGAGTCTGGGGAATCGGTTGTGATTCATTGTGGGGCACCCGAGTCGCATCAAGGGGGTGCT
>JBKQRV010000036.1:0-60589 GCA_052143835.1 Alphaproteobacteria bacterium | reverse complement strand
TCGTAGGCGCCGCGATTCTCAGCCGTCCACATGGAGCACCCCCTTGATGCGACTCGGGTGCCCCACAATGAATCACAACCGATTCCCCAGACTCAAGAACTTTCCGACCGGACACTTAGTGATTGATTTGGATCAAATCCAGCCCCTGCTTTGTACACTCCAGGTTGCGCTACGGTCTGGCCCTCGGATAGGGCGGAAGCATCCGTGCCGGAGGGATTGATCCCCCTCGAAAGGCCCCCTGCCGGCGCCGCGGAGGGCGGGGCCGCGGCCGCTCGCAAACCGTTGATCTGGATCAAACCCAAGCGCGACGAAAGGCCGCACACTCGCCCCGTTGACTCCTATGTTCGTAAATCGGTACGCTATTACCGAATTAAGGGGAGCGGCCCTAGAGGCGGGCGGAGACCCGCCGCAACGCCGAGCGCGAGCCCGAGGCGGCCGCCGCCCAAGGAGCCGGGAGATGGGTAGACCAGCTTATCGATGGATGATGACCGCGGCCAACGCGCCGCTCCTGCGCGCGGAGTTCGATCCCTTTCCGCCTGCGGCCGGAGAGGTGGTGGTCGAGATCGCCGGATGCGGCGTTTGCCATACCGACCTCGGATATCTTTACGACGGAGTGCGCCTCAACCATGCCTTGCCGCTGGCACTCGGCCATGAGATCAGCGGCAAGGTGGTGGCGGCCGGCAGCGGCGCCGAGCGCTGGCTCGGCAGGAGCGTGATCGTCCCTGCGGTGCTGCCGTGCGGCGAGTGCGAGCTCTGCCGCCGCGGCCGCGGCACCATCTGCCGCAATCAGAAGATGCCCGGCAACGACATCCAAGGCGGCTTCGCGAGCCACGTCGTCGTGCCGGCGCGCGGACTTTGCCCGGTGGACGAGGCGAGGCTCGCGGCGTGCGGTCTCACCCTCGCCGAGGTCTCGGTCATAGCCGACGCCGTGACCACGCCTTACCAGGCCGTGAAGCGCGCCGGAGTCGAGCCCGGCAGTCTCGTGGCGGTCGTCGGCACCGGAGGGGTCGGCTCCTACGCGGCCCAGATCGCGCGCACCTTCGGCGCGCACGTGGTCGCCATCGACATTGACCCCGAAAAACTCGTCGCGATCGCACCCCACGGCGCCGAGCTCACGCTTAATGCGCGGCAAATGGACGGCCGCGCGCTCAAGGCCGCCATACAGGCCTTCGCCAAGGAGCGGCAGCTGCCGCAGACCGAATGGTTCATCTTCGAGTGCTCCGGCACGGCGGCCGGCCAGCTCACCGCCTTCGGCCTCCTGGTCCACGGCGCCACCCTCTCGGTCGTGGGCTTTACCATGGAAAAGGTCGAGCTCCGGCTCTCGAACCTGATGGCCTTCGATGCGCGCGCCGTCGGCAACTGGGGCTGTCCGCCCGAGCTATATCCCGAAGCCCTCGAGCTCGTGCTTGCGGGCAAGGTGCAGATCAAACCCTTCGTGGAGCGGCGTCCGCTTGCCGAGATCAACGACGTCTTCAACGCAGTGCACCGGCACACCGTCCGACGGCGGGTCGTGCTCGTGCCCAGCGCCTGACCCTCATTAGGAGGACACCGACATGCCCGATACCACCGTTGCCGTCGCCGCCAGAACCAAGCCCGCAGCACTCAAGGACCACACCCTCGCTCCGTTCTCCGTGGCGGGGCTCAAGTTCGAGAAACGTCCGGCGAAAACGCCGGAGGGTGCCGTGGTGCCCGGCCTCTACAATGCCTGGATCATTCTCGACAATCCCACCCAGTTCAATGCCTACACGACGGAGATGGTCAAGGGCGCGCTCCTCGCCTTTCGCGCGGCGAGTGCGGCGCGCGACGTCGTCGCGGTGGTGTTCACCGGTAGCGGCGACCGGGCGTTCTGCACCGGCGGCAACACCAAGGAGTACGCGGAATATTACGCCGGCAATCCCCAGGAATACCGGCAGTACATGCGCCTTTTCAACGACATGCTCTCTGCGATCCTCGCCTGCGACAAGCCGGTGATCTGCCGCGTGAACGGCATGCGCATCGGCGGCGGCCAGGAGATCGGCATGGCGTGCGACTTCTCGATTGCGCAAGACTTGGCGCGCTTCGGCCAGGCGGGACCCAAGCATGGCTCGGCCGCGATCGGCGGCGCCACGGACTTCCTGCCGCTCATGATCGGGATGGAGCGCGCGATCGAATCGGGTTCGCTCTGCGAGCATTGGTCGGCGCACAAGGCCTACCGCATGGGCCTGCTTTACGACATCGTTCCCGCACTCAAGGTCGACGGCAAGTTCGTTCCCAATCCGCTGGTGGTCACCGATCGCTACCTCGACGAGTACGGCCGCATCGTCCACGGCGAGCCCAAGACCGGCGAGGCCCTCGCCGAGGGCAAGCGCTTGCTCGCCCGCGGGACGGTCGATCTCTCTCGCCTCGATGAGAAGGTGGAGCAGCTCTGCACCAAGCTCATGCTCACCTTCCCGGAGTGCCTGACCAAGAGCTTCGAGGAGCTGCGCAAGCCGAAGCTCGAGGCGTGGAACCGCAACAAGGAGGACGCGCGGGCCTGGCTCGCCCTCAACATGCTCGCCGAGGCGCGCACGGGGTTCCGCGCCTTCAACGAAGGTCCCAAGGAAAAACGCGAGATCGACTTCGTGGCGCTGCGTCAGTCGCTTGCCAAGGGAACGCCCTGGTCCGAGGAGCTGATGGAGAGCCTGATACCTAAGGGCGGAGCCGGTTCATGAGCGCTCCGGCTCCGGCACCCCTCCGCGTCTGGCTGGAGCAAGGCGGGCGGCTGCTTCGGCTCCGCCTGGCCCGGCCCAAGGCCAACGTCATCGACGGCGCCATGATCGCCGCCTTCGACGAGGCGTTGGCGGCACACCTCGCCCATCCCGATCTTCTCGGCGTCCTCATCGATGCGGAAGGGCCGCACTTCAGCTTCGGCGCCAGCGTGGAAGAGCATCTTCCCGCGCATTGCGCTGCGATGTTGAAGGGGTTCCATGGGGTGATCCTGCGCCTGGTCGAGAGCCCGGTCCCCGTCCTGGTCGCCGTGCGGGGACAGTGCCTCGGCGGGGGGCTTGAGCTCGCACTCGCGGGGACCCTCATCTTCGCGGCCTCCAACTCGAGACTGGGCCAGCCCGAGATCAAGCTCGGCGTCATCGCACCCGCCGCCTCCTGCCTCTTGCCCGAACGCATCGGCCGGGCGCAGGCGGAAGAGCTGCTGCTCTCCGGCCGCAGCTGCCCGGCGGAGGAAGCACTCGCCTTGGGCCTGGTCACACACGTGAGCGAGGACCCCGAGGCTGCAGCACTCGATTGGTTTGCCCGCAATCTCTCCGACAAGAGCGGGGCCGCACTTCGCCGTGCGATGCGGGCGGCCCGGCTCGATCTCGTCGAGCGCTTGCGGATCAAGCTCGCGCGCGTCGAGGAGCTCTATCTCGAGGACGTGATGTCGACCCGCGACGCGCTCGAAGGCCTCGAGGCCTTCCTCGCCAAGCGGCCCGCGCGATGGGAGCACCGTTAGCCATGACAACCACCGCTGAAATCGTCTCGCGTTGCAAGGATCTGTTCGATGATCTCCACTTCGCCTACGCGCGCGAGTGGAAGGCGGCCGTCCCCGGCCGCAAGGTCGTCGGCTTCATGCCCTTCTACGTGCCGCGCGAGCTGATCCACGCCGCGGGTGCCTTGACGCTCGGCATACTCGGCGGCGGCGATCAGCTCGAGGTCATCCACGGCGACGCCTATTACCAAAGCTACATCTGTCGGATTCCGCGCTCGACGATCGAGCTGGGCGTGGGCGGCCGCCTCGATTTCGTCGACGGCATGCTCTTCCCGAGCATCTGCGACGTGATCCGGAACCTCTCGGGCATGTGGAAGATCATGTTCCCGAAGGTCAAGAGCCGCTATTTCGACGTGCCGCAGAACTACCGCGACGACATCGGCGGCGAGTTCTACGTGAACGAGCTCAACGAGCTCCGGGAGATGCTCGCCGAACTCTGCGGTCGCGAGGTGAGCGACGACGCGATCAGCACCTCGATCGCGCTCTACAACGAGAACCGGCGCCTGGTGCGCGAGGTTTACGCCTTCCGCGCGCGGCAGCCGTGGAAGGCGCCCTCCTCCGAGGTGTATCTGCTCATGCGCGCCGGCATGATCCTCGCGGTCGAGGAGCACAGCCGCCTGCTCAAGGAATATCTCGAGGCGGCGGCGAGCGAGGAGCGGCCGCGGCGCGACAACTCCCGCGTCGTCGTCACCGGCGCCTTCTGTGAGCAGCCGCCGCTCAATCTCATCAAATCGATCGAGCTCTCCGGCTGCTACATCGTCGACGACGACTTCATGCTGGTCAACCGCTGGGAGAACTCCGATGTGCCGGTCGAAGGCGACCCCTTAAAGAACCTGGCACTCGCCTATCTGCACAATTCCGCCAGCACCTCCGCCAAGTACGAGCCCGACCAGGCGCAGAAGGGGGCCTATCTGGTAGAGGCGGTTAAGCGCACGCGAGCCGAAGGCGTCATCTTCGCGGCTCCGAGCTTCTGCGACCCGGCACTCCTCGAGCGGCCGATGCTGCAGCACGTGCTCGCGGCGCACAACATCCCCTATATCGCCTTCAAATATGCAGAGAACTCCGGGCAGATGCAGCCGATCCGCGAGCAGGCCGGCACATTTGCCGATTCCATCAAGCTGTGGAGCGAGCGATGAGTGCTGCACCCGTCGGCGAGACCATCAAAGATCGGTCGATGCTCAAGCAGAAGGAGATGATCGCCGAGAACTACGAGCTGCTCGCCACCGCGAAGGAGGCCGGCCGCAAGGTCGCCTCGACCTTCGTGCCCGGAAATCTCAACGAGCTGATCATGTGCTTCGACGTGGTCAACAACCTGCCCGAGATCAACGCCATCCAGAACGGCATGCGCAAGAAGAGCGGCGCTTACATCATGGAAGCGGAGAAGCGCGGCCATTCCGAGGACGTCTGCACCTACGTGAAGGCCGACTTGGGCATGTTGGCGAAGGGCAATCTCGGCCCCGACGGAAGGCCGCTGCCGGACCCCGACCTTTTGCTGCTCTCCTATACCGGCTGCTTCACCTTCATGAAGTGGTTCGAGCTCCTGCGCGAGCAATACAAGTGCGAGACGGCGATGTTGCACGTGCCCTACGAGGGCGAGGGCCACGCCTCCAAGAACATGGTCGACTACGTGGTCAAGCAGCTCAAGGAGGAGGTGATCCCCAAGCTCGAGCGGGTGAGTGGCGTCAAGTTCGACATCGACCGGCTGCGCCAGTACCTCAGGGAATCCGCCAAGGCCGAGGAGGATTTCGTCTGGGTGCTGGAGTCGGCTAAGACAAAGCCCTCGCCCATCGACGCCTATTTCGGCGGCGTCTACTACATCGGGCCGATCTTCACGTCGTTCCGCGGCACCGAGGATGCGAGCGAGTACTACCGGCTCCTGCGCGCCGAGATCGAGGAGCGCATCCAGCAGCGCCTGGGACCCGTGACGCCGGACGGCGAGGTCCACGAGGAGCGCTACCGCCTCGTGGTGGAAGGGCCGCCCAATTGGACGAGCTTCCGCGACTTCTGGAAGATGTTCTACGACGACGGCGCCGTCGTCGTCGCCAGCACCTACACCAAGGTGGGCGGGGTCTACGATCTCGGCTTCCGCCACGATCCGGACCACCCGCTCGAATCGCTCGCGCAATATTGTCTCGGCTGCTACACGAACCGCAACCTGCCGGCACGGATCGGTCTTCTCGAGAAATATGTCAACGAGTACGAGGCGGACGGCCTCTTGATCAACTCGATCAAGAGCTGCAACAGCTTCTCCGCCGGCCAGCTCCTGATGCTGCGCGAGATCGAGCGGCGCACCGGCAAGCCCGCCGCCTTCATCGAGACCGATCTCGTGGACCCGCGCTATTTCTCTCCGGCCAACGTCAAGAACCGGCTGGAGAGCTATTTCCAGATGATCGAGCAAAAGCGCCGGGGCGCCAAGCCGCCGGTCGCGGCTGCCGAATAGCGGAAGCGAGGACGCCATGCGCTGCTTCATCGGCATCGACCTCGGCTCGACCACCACCAAGGCCATAGTGATGGACGAGAATCTCGAGGTGCTCGGCCGCGGCATCACCAATTCGCGCTCGAACTACGATACGGCCTGCAAGGTGGCAAGGTACGAGGCACTCATCAATACGCGCTTCACGCTCGTCCACCGCGGCCTCTCCCGGATGCCGGAGCTCGAGGCGATCTTGGAGGGCCTGCTTCAGAACCTCGAGCGCGGATTCCGGCTCGAGCAGTTCCTCGAGCAGCTTGTCGATCTTGAGGAGACTTGCCGCAGCAACGCGAGAAGTCAGCGCTTCAAGGGCGAAGAGACCGCACTTGGCGAGGCCATCCAGGCCGTCTTCGTCCGCCTGCGCGAGGAGGCGCCGGCCCTCTTTGCACCCGGTGCGCGGCGCAAGTCGGACTTCTTCCGCGACATCGCGGGGTCTCGCTTCATGACGATCGGCCAGGAAGTCGCCCAGGCGAGCGGGCTCTCCTACGACCGTCTCTTGAACGTCTACGACAAGGCGATCATCGAGGTGGAGAATCGGCCTCCTGCCGAGGAGATGGGCGGCAAATTCCTGCGCGCGCTCGATCGCGTCGCGGAGGCCTCGCCGGAGCTCAAGACGGCCGCCGCCCAGATGGGGCCGCTCGTGCGCCAGGCGCTCGACGTGCCGCTCGAGGACACCTATCTCGTGGGCACCGGCTACGGCCGCGTGACATTGCCCTTCTCCAAGGAGCACATCCGCTCGGAGATTCTCTGTCACGGGCTCGGCGCCCACATGATGTATCCCGAGACCCGCACCGTGCTCGACATCGGCGGCCAGGACACCAAGGCGATCCAGGTCGATGCGAGCGGCATCGTCGAGAACTTCCAGATGAACGACCGCTGTGCCGCGGGCTGCGGGCGCTATCTCGGCTACATCGCGGACGAGATGAACATGGGGCTTCACGAGCTCGGCCCCATGGCGATGAAGGCCACGCGGACCGTGCGGATCAACTCGACCTGCACCGTGTTCGCCGGCGCCGAGCTGCGCGACCGCCTTGCACTGGGCGAGAAGCGCGAGGACATCATGGCCGGCCTCCACCGCGCGATCGTGCTGCGCGCGATGTCGATCCTCGCCCGCTCGGGCGGCGTGCGCGACCAGTTCACCTTCACCGGCGGCGTCGCCAAGAACGAGGCCGCGGTCAAGGAGCTGCGCCAGCTGATCAAGGAGAACTACGGCGACGCGGTCATCAACATCAATCCGGAATCGATCTACACGGGAGCGCTGGGTGCCGCCGCCTTCGCCCGCCGTGCAATCGAGAATTGAGGAGACGAGCCATGGTCGTGACCGCAGGCATCGACATCGGCACCGGAATGATCAAGACGGTGCTGTTCGAGGTCGAGGGCGACGAGAGCCGCTGGCTGGCGCGGCGCACCGATCGCGTCCGCAGCCGCGATCCGCTTGAGCTCGCGGCCGAGGCCTACAATCAAGTGCTCGAAGAGGCCTCGCTCAAGCCCGCGGACGTCGCCTACGTCGCGACCACCGGCGAGGGCGAGTCGCTCGCTTTCCATACCGGCCACTTCTATTCCATGACGACGCACGGCCGGGGTGCGATCTACCTCGATCCCGAAGCGCGCGCGGCCCTCGATGTGGGCGCACTCCACGGCCGCGCCATCCGCATCGACCAGCGCGGCAAGGTGCTGAGCTACAAGATGACGAGCCAGTGCGCCTCCGGCTCGGGCCGCTTTCTCGAGAACATCGCCCGCTATCTCGGCATCGCCCAGGACGAGATCGGCGGACTCTCGCGAGCCGGGGACAATCCGGAGAAGGTCAGCGGCATCTGCGCGGTGCTCGCCGAGACCGACGTGATCAACATGGTCTCGCGCGGCATCACCTCCGCCAACATCCTCAGGGGCATCCATTCCTCCATGGCCGATCGCCTGGCCAAACTGCTCAAGACCATGGGCAGCATCGATGGCGTGGTCCTCATGACGGGCGGCTTGGCACTCGACGAGGGCCTCGTCGCGGCCCTGCAGGAGGCGATGGCCAAGGAGAAAGTCACCTTCCCCGTCCGCAGCCACCCCCAATCGATCTACGCCGGCGCCATCGGTGCGGCCCTTTGGGGGGCCTTCCGCCACGAGAAGCTCAAACGCCTCGGCGAACTCGCAGCGGCCTCGTGAGGCGAAGAGGCGCGGTGATGTCCCGGGATTCCCTGGACCCGGGCGAACTCGGTTAAGCAAAATTCCGCTGCATGGAATCGGTGCGGCCTTCGAGACGCGCCCTTCGGGCGCCCCTCAGGCTAACGAGGTTCTTTGTGCAAACATGAACCTACCTCGTGCTGAGGAGCGGTGCGATGCACCGCGTCTCGAAGCACGCACTGCGCCTGTGCGATCGGAACTTGCTCTAGCCGACGACGCGCCGCAGCGCGAGACGCCGATGCGGGCGGAAGCCGAGCCGCTCGAGAAAGCCCAAGAGCGCAAAATGGTTCCAATCGACCTCGGTACGCACGCGCTCGACTCTAAGGGCCGCGAGATTGGCCATGAGCTGGGAGACCAGCGCCTGCGCAACACCCATGTGGCCGTAGCCCGGGTCGACGCCGATGGTGTCGATCACGGCCTCGGGCTCGGTGTGGCCGAACTCGCCGAAGTCGACCCGCGCCATGATGACTCCCGCCACCTGGCGATCGAGCTCGGCCACCAGCGAGACGCGCACCGCCGATTCGCCCATGGCTTCGACGAGCTTGCGCTTGTAATAGCCCTCGCGGCTGCGCCCGGTAATGCGGTTGTCGATGCGCACGATGGCGGCGAGATCATCCGGGGTCATCGAGCGGACGGGCACGCGGTCCCGCGCGAGCGGCGAGAAATCGTCGCCCGCGGGGCGGCCGTAGTCGATCTCGTCGCGGCCTTCGGGCGGCTTGGTCGGTGTCTTGCTCCTGAGCGGCGGCATGAGGCGTCTCCCTTCCTCAGAGCAGAAGCATATCCTCGACGGACCGTTCGAGCACGATGCGCGGTGCGGGCGCGAAGTCCGCGCGCGCGAAGAAGCCGATCAGATCGGCCTCGCTCCAGACCGCCTGGGTCGAGAGCTCCTTGATGCCGCGCATGCGCATCGCCTCGGCCATGGCCTCGATCAGCGCGCGGCCGATTCCCCTGCGGCGGAGCTTCGCATCGACGCCGATCGCGTCAAGCGACGCTTCGGGGGCCAGGCGCCCGAACTCGCCCTCATAGAGGCGCGCGAAGGCGAAGCCGACAAGCCGTCCGCCGAGCTCGGCCCCGAGTGCCACGAAGGCGCCTGGCTCGGCTGCGAAATGCGCGAGGCGCCGCTCGTAGAAGCCCCGGCGCGAGCGTCCCACGACCGCGCGGTCGAGGGCCACGATGGCGGCGAGGTCGCTCGCGGCGAGCGGGCGGATCCTGAGGGCCTCACCCTTGGCCGCAGAGCGGGTGCCACCTGCTTTTCCCGTCGGCATCGCGATCTCCTTCTCCTCTCGAATTCGCAGATCCGTTTCAGCGCAGCTCGGCATACTGCAGCGCCAGCCGGTCGTCGGTCTCCTCCTCGAGGAGATCGTCCAACGCGGGCAAGAGCCCCATCTCCTCCTTCTGGATATGGGCGACGAGGCGCTCGTCCAGATCGGCACCAAGGGCGTGAAACTCGGCCCAGAGCTCCTCGCTGAACCCGCTCTCGCGGAAGCGCTTCGCGAGCTCCGCGAGACGCCGGGCCAGCGGCAGGATCTCGCCGTGCTCGGCAAGCAGCACGGCGCACATCTCGCGATCGCCCGCCTCGCTCAAAATGGGAAAGACGTGGCTCTCCTCGAAGGCGAAGTGAGGCCCGATCTCCGTATCGACGGCAAAGACGAGAGCCTTGAGGAACGCGGCGAGCTCCGGGCTTGCGAGGTCGGGCGGCCGGCGGCTCTCGTGGCGGCCGAGCAACGTCTCCAGCCGCTCGAGGATGCCGAGCGTCGCCTTGTGCTCGTCGTGCAGCGCCCGACATACATGCCTTCGCAAATCCATTCCGATGCCCTCAAGTCGCCGCGCCGTTACGGCGGCTCAGGTCTTCGCTCTGAGGTCGCGAACGCGGACGGCCTTGCCTTGCGAGCGCGGCACCTCGCCGGGTCGCTTCACCACGACGTCGCAGCTCACGCCGAGGAGCGATTTCAAGTGGTGCGTTACTGCCTTGGCGATGGCCGCATAGCTCGCCGCGTCGGCGCTCTCGGCAGGATCGGCCTCGACCTCGAGCGTTGCCTGATCGAGGGCACCCCGACGCTCCAGCACGAGCTGGTAGTGCGGCGACACGCTGGGAAAACCGATCAGCACAGCCTCGATCTGCGAGGGATAGATGTTGACGCCGCGCACGATCAGCATGTCGTCGCTGCGCCCGGTGATGCGCTGGATACGGAGATGGGTCCGGCCGCAGATGCAGGGCTCGTCGCTGAGGCGCGTGACGTCACGGGTGCGGTAGCGGATGAGCGGCAGCGCCTCCTTGGTGAGGGTCGTGATGACGAGCTCGCCGGCCTCTCCCAAGCCGCGCGGCGCACCGGATTCGGGATCGATCACCTCGAAGAGGAAATGGTCCTCCCAGCCGTGGAGACCGGATTGGGCCTCATGGCACTCGCAGGCGACGCCGGGACCCATGATCTCCGAGAGGCCGTAGAGGTCGATCGCCTTCAATCCCAAGCACGCCTCGAGCTCGCGGCGCAAAGACTCGCTCCAGGGCTCGGCACCGAACACGCCCACGCGCAATGGCCCATGGCTGAGATCGGCACCCATGCCCCGGGCGACCTCCGCGATGTTGAGGGCGTAGGACGGCGTCGCACAAAGTACGCTCGCGCCGAAATCGTGAATGAGCGCCACCTGCCGCTCCGTGCCGCCGCCGGATACCGGCACGACCGTGCACCCCAGCCGCTCGGCCCCGTCGTGCGCTCCGAGCCCGCCGGTGAAGAGCCCGTAGCCGTAAGCGTTGTGCACGATCTCGCCCGGGCGCACGCCGGCGCACGCGAGCGAGCGCGCCATGAGCGACGCCCAGGTGGAAAGATCATTCGCCGTATAGCCGACCACGGTCGATTTGCCGGTGGTGCCCGAGGAGGCGTGGAGTCGGAGCAGGCTCTCCCGCGGCACCGCGAACATGCCGAAAGGATAATTGTCCCGCAAGTCGGCCTTGGCGGTGAAGGGAAAGCGGGCGAGGTCGTCGAGCCCGCGAAGCGACGACGGGCCGAGGCCAGCCGCATCGAAGCTGTGCTTGTAGTGAGGGACCTTGGCGTAGGCGTGGTGAAGCACGCGGCGCAGGCGATCGAGCTGCAGGGCGCGCAATCGCTCGCGCGGCATCGTCTCGCTGTCGGGCGCGAACATTCCGTGCGACAGCTCGCTTCGTCTCACTCTCGCCGCTCGAGCGCTCATGGCTTCCATCCTTCTAAACGGATGCGCATCCCGCGTCCGGGTCGTTGCGCGCGGCGTCCAAGAGAGAGGCGACCTCGCGCGCGAGCGTCACCCCATCCGATGACAGGCGGTTGCTCCAACCGGCGAGCAGCCCGCCCAAGCGCCGAAGCCCGCGGACGCGCACGTCGCCGTAGCCGCGCGCGAGCACGGCGAGCTCCGCGAGCCGGCAGGCGAGCGCGTAATCAAGGAGTGCTGTCGCTTTGATCGCTGCGAGCCACTCGTCGATCGCGCGGTCCTCCTCGCGAAAGCGCGTGGTGTAGGGGCGCCAACGCCTCAGCGAGGCGAGCAGCTTGAGCGCCGCGTAGCCCCAGGGCCGGCTCGTCGGCAACTTGAGCGCAATGCCGCCCCGCCGCTGCCCCGCCTTCGGCGGCGGCACAAGCCGGCCGAGCCATGGCGGCAGCAGGCTGCGCAGCTCGTCGCCGCCGGGCTTCAAGAAGTCCGTGACGGCCACGGGCTCCGCGGCCCCTGCCTCGAGCTCGGCGCGAATGCGCTTAAGACGTCCCGGGCGCGTCTTGAGCTGGGCCACGCGGATCACGTCCTCGTACATCATCCAGCTTGCGAGGCGACGGGCGACGATGCCGGTGAGGGTCCTCTCGGAAGGGAGCTCGGGTCCCGCACTGTCCTGCAGTGCCACCGCGCCGAGACGCTCGAGATATCGCCGCGCATAGGCGAAGTCCTGATAATCGCTCAAGCGGGCCGCCGCATGAGCGATGACGGGGCGGTGCCGCTTCGGCAGCGCTGCGAGTGCCGTGAGGAGTGCTGCCGGGCAGGGCAGCAGCTCGCTTTCCCCCGTCTTAGCACTCTCCGGCGGTGCGGCTGTCTGCGCCTCTGTGCCGCGCTCGAATGCGGCGAGATTCGCCCGCGGGGAGATCCCCACCGATGCGATCGCCCGGCGGCAATCGTCGAGCGATAGCGGCAGGACGCCCGCGGCGGCCAGCGCACCGAAGACGAGCGCGTTCGCCTGTCCCCCGCCTCGCTCTGCCGCATCAATGACCAAAAGGCGCCCGGCCGCTTGTCTCACGCTCTCGAGTGCGGCCTCGGCCGGCAAGGTGCCGTCCCCGCCGATGATCTTCTCGCCGATCGCGTAGACCCGGCCGGCGAGCGCTATGACCGTCGTGTTTCGATCGATGTAGCCGTTTTTGAGCGCGCGCGCCGCCTCGACAGGCTCGAGCGCTACCACGAGGTCGACCTCGCTCGCGCTCGGAAACAGGCAAAACACCGGCCCCGCCGCGGGGGCGCGCTCCGGATAGAGCTCGAAGTAGTAGGTGGTGCCGCCGGTGCGTTGGGCGACGCCGGGAGTGGAGGTCGCTTGCGCCGGGAAGCCCGCAAGGTGTGCTGCCTCGCCAAGCCACTCTACGAGCACGCCGCCGCCCTGCCCGCCGAGCGCGCAGATCAGCACATTGATCGGGCGAGTGGCGTTCATGATGCACCGAGTGCGGCCATGAGCCGGCCTTCGAGCCACGCAAGGGAACGCTGCCAGCGGCTCGGATTGACCCGCCGCACCGCACGGTAAAAGGAGGGACAGAGACCCGCCACCCGGATCACGGCGCCGCAGAGACCGCAGTCGAGGCAGCTTGCCGCGACCGTGGCACTCGGCCCGTCCCTGAGCGGATCGTGCGGGGGCCTGAGCGTGAGGGAGGGACAGCCGTTCAAGCGCATGCACGAGTGATCGCCGACGCAGACCTCCTCATCGACACCGAAGCGCGCCCGCGTGAGCGGCCGGCCCGCCTCCTCCCCGGCCGCAAGCGCCGCTTTCTCGCGGCGCTGCCGCGCGAGCATGCACTCGCGGTCCGAGATCACCACCCGCAGGCCCGGACCGCGCGCGTCGAGAGCGGCGCGGAGTGCCCTCAAGGTGTCGCGCAGGCGATATGAATCCACGCGCTTGATCCAGCGCACGCCGATGCCCCGCAACGCCTGCTCGATCGAGACGCGAACCCGTCGTCCCCAAGGTGTAGAGCCGCTCGACGGCACATGCTGCTGGCCGGTGGCGGAGGCGTAACCGTTCTCCAGCACGACGAGAACCGCATCGTGGCCGTTCCACACGGCATTGACGGCACCCGAGGTGAGGCCGTTGTGCCAAAAGCCGCCGTCGCCCATCACGGCGACGATCGGCTGGCCGAGGGCTGCCGCCGCCGCCCCGCCGCTCGCCATGCTGAGGCCGTATCCGAGCACGGTATTGCCGATGTTGAAGGGCGCCATCGTCGAGAAGGTGCTGCAGCCGATGTCGCAGGATACGTGCATGGGCCCGCGCTCGCGCTCCAGGAGCTTGAGCGCGGTGAAGACGGGGCGCTCGGGACAGCCGGTACAGAAGCCCGGCGGCCGCGCCGGCAGGTTCGCCGGGGCCTTGACGCTGAGGGCGGCGGCCTCCGCAATCTCGGCTGCACGCCCCGCCGCCTTGCGCGCGATCGGCTCCGGTGCCGCGAGCTGCAGATATTTCGCAAGCCCGCCGCGCACCACATCGGCGGTGTACTCGCCGGCCATGGGCAAGAGGTCCTTGCCGTGAATGCGGATGACGAGGCCCTCCTCTTGCGCGATGGCGCGGACTTGCTGCTCGATGAAGTCCGGGTTGCCCTCCTCGACCACGAGCACGCTGTCCTTGCCGTCGAGAAAGTGCCTGATCTCCTCGGGGACCAGCGGGTAGGTCACGTTGAGGACGAGGTGCGGCACGTCCGAGCGGCCGAAGGCATCGGCGGCACCGAGCAGGCGAAGGCCGCGCATCACCGTCCCGTAGGCCCCACCTTGCAGGATGATCCCGAAACGGCCGCCCGCCCCCGCATGTACTTCGTTGAGGCCGTGCTCCCGGATGAACGCCCGCGCTGCCGGGAGCCGCTCGGCGAATTTCGCCTTCTCATGCGCGTAGGAAGACGGCGGCAGCACGATCTTGCTGTAATCGAAGCGCGCGCCGGGCAATGCGTGCTTGAGGCTGTAACGCGGCGCCTTGTTGTCCTTGCACACGAAGCTGCCGGTCATGTGCGCGGCACGGATGCGCAGGCTCATGATCACCGGAAGATGGCTCGCTTCCGAAAGCGCAAAGGAGTCCTCGATGAGCTCGACCATGCGCGGCAGGCTGTAGCGCGGCTCCAGCAGCAGAAGCGACGACTTCATCGCGGTGGCATAGGTGCGCTCCTGGATGACGCTGGCGCCCTCGCCGTAATCCTCGCCCACGATGATCAGGGCGCCGCCGACCACCCCGGCTGAAGCGAGGTTCGAGAGCGCGTCCGAGGCGACGTTGGTGCCGACGATCGACTTCCAGGTGACCGCGCCGCGTAGCGGATAATGGATGGAGGCTCCGAGCAATGCCGCAGCGCCCGCCTCGCTCGCGGAAGCCTCGAGCTGCACGCCGAGCGGCTCGAGCACGCTGTCGCGCGCGTCGGCGAGCACGTCGACGAGGTGCGACACCGGCGCTCCGGGGTAGCCGCCGACATAGGCGACACCCGCTTGGAGGATGGCTTTGGCGAGCGCCACGATGGTCTCGCCGTGGAAGACGTCACCCGCGCCCAGCTCGAGCTTCTCCACGTCCCGTTGGAAGGAGCGCTCGCGGTCGATCGCTCTTGCCGCTTCGCTCATGCCTCAACTCCACCCCGGCCGAGCCTCGGCCCTTGTTGTGCTGCTGCGCTCGCCGGGCGGCTGAGCAATCGCGAATCCCTGGTTGAAGGCGGCGCGCCTGAGAAGCCCGTGCTTCATCCGCCAGCCGACGGCAAGTGCGGCGAGACCGCCCAAGGGTGCCAGCGCGTTTACGGCGTCCGGCAGCGCGAGTGCTGCGAGCAAGAGGACGAAGGGGACGATCGTGCCGAGCATGACCACCATGGGCGAGAACGCCGCGAGCGCGCGGCGCGCGCCGGCGGGGGCCGAGCTGCGAGATAAGTGCCGCCGGTAGGAAGACCAGGCGAACGAGCGGGCAAAGATCGCGGCGAGTGCGAAGGCGATCGCAAACGGGCTTTCCGGCAGCACGCCAAAGACGGCGCCGATGAGAAGGTAAGCGCCCGCCCCTTCGGCAATGCCCGTCGTCATGATCAAGGGCACGATGCGCGGCTCGCGCCAGGCGGGGATGCCCTTGGCCGCATGCAGAATTTGCGACTGGGAATAGAGAAATGCCAATGACAGCACCAAGGCGGCGACGGCGGATGCCGCCCCGCCGAGCCAAGCCGCGATTCCGAGTGCCGCCAGCAAGGGCGGTGCGATGAGGGCCTCGCGCGTCATCCAGGACGTATGCGGATGCAGAAAGACGTGGAGGAAGCGCCACGGCCGGCCCATCTCGAACCAAACCAGCCCCAGCCCGAGCGCGATCAGGAGTGCCGCCAGCGCGAAGGCGGCCGGCGGGCCCTCGCCGCTTGCCAGCAGCGTCGTCGCGGCGACGATCGCGAGGCCGCTGCCGGTGCCGCCGCCGATGAAGTTGCCGGCGGCACGATCGTCCCAATGAGTCTGCAGCCAGGGTGCTATGCGGTCCATGGCCGGTCCTAGCCCCACAAGTAGTACATGCGAGGGCCGGTTCCGAGCTCCTCGTGCATGCGGAAATGCGCGTTGCCGGCGACGAGGTGCGAGACGTTGCTGGCGGGATCGTCGATGTCGCCGAAATGGAGCGCGCCCGCGATGCACGAATTGGCGCACGCCGGCGTCGCGTCGGGATCGATCCCGGGCTTGAGCCCCTGGGCGGTGCCCGCGTCGACGCGGTCGACGCAAAAGGTGCACTTCGTCGCCACGGCGAGGCGATCGCCATCGAAACTCATGTCCTCGGCATCGCTCGGCCGATCGCCATAGGCGAAGCTCGCCCGATCCGTCTTGAACCGCGCCTGATAGGGGCAGGCGACCATGCAATAGCCGCAGCCGATGCACAGGTCGTAATCGATGGTGACGATGCCGTCCTCGCGTTTGCGCGTGGCCGTCGACGGGCACACGTGCATGCAAGGCGGATCGTCGCAGTGCATGCAGCCGACGGGCACGAAGGTGCGCTGTACCTGAGGATACTCGCCGACTTCCATGTCGAGCACGCGTCGCCATTGCACGCCGGGCGGCGTCGCGTTCGCCTGCTTGCAGGCCGCGGTGCAGGTCTGGCAGCCGACGCAGCGCCGGAGGTCGACGACCATGGCCCACTTTGTCATTGCGGGCCTCCCACGCGCGAAAGACTCACGCGCACCAGGTCCGCACCCGACCCGGTCGCGTCGGTGAGATCGAGCGACATGGGCACGAGACCGTTCATGCTCGGGACGCCGAAATTCTTGGCATAAGGCGTCGCCCAATGCTCGAACTGCCCGATCATGAGCAAGGTGTCCGGACGGATGCCCTGGCGCAGCACGGCGCGGCCGCGGGTCGCGCGCCCGGGCGTGCTTATCTCGACGAGATCGCCGTCCGCGATGCCGAGCCGCGCCGCCGTGCCCGCGTTCACAATGACGCCGCCGTGGCCGGCGACGTTCTCGGCGACCTCGTGCATCATCTGGATGCCGGCGTTGCCGCCCCAGGCGTATTGCATGCTGCGCGCGGTCACCAGCCAGAACGGAAAATCCGCCGGGCTCAATCCCGCCTCGGCCGCGGCCTTCTCCCACAGCGCCGGGAAATCCCGCCACGGCGGCAGCGCCTGGTATTCCGCAAGCTGCTCGTCCCACCATGTCATGCCTTGATCGTGCAGGCGCCGACCGAGCTCCTGTCCGATGCGGAAGAGCCGCTCCTGGTAGGGCAGCTCGAAGCGCAGCCCTTGGCGGACGAGGGCGGGATAGAGATACCAATCGAGCGTGGAAAAGCGCCGCGTGCGGAAGCCGTGCGCCTTGTACCAATCGAGTCCGTCGGAAGCCGCCCCATCCGTGAGCTCGGCACTTGCCGCCCGGCACGCCGCATCCCAGATCTCCTCGCGCCCATGGGCCTTCGTCACGTCGAGGCTGAAATCGTAGCCGTCGGCCTTGAGCGGCGTTCCGGCCGCACCCTTATTGATCGCGGCGTTATAGGGCCCGAGCAGCCCGGTGCGTCGCGCGAGCTCGGTCGCGATGTCGGTGAAGTCCCGCGCCGATCCGCGCGCGTCCACGGCCGGCTGGCGCAGCGCGAAGCCTTCCTGGTCCCAGAACTGCTCGACGTATTTGGTGCCGCCGATGCGAACGAGCTGCAGCCCCTCGAGATCGGTGCATTCCGGGAGCAGAATGTCGGCCATGTGGTTCGACTCGTCGCGCGTGTAGGCGAAGGCCACGATGAAGGGGAAGCGCGACATCTTGTCCGCGATCGCCGCGGTGTCCCAGAACGAGATCGCGGGGTTGCTGCGATAGAGGAACCACAGCTCGGGGAAGGTCACCCCGGGCAGGCCCTTGGGCGTGCCGTCGAGGAACATCCAGGAAAGATGCGTCGGCCCGAGGGCCTGGCTCCAAGGCCCGTTGGCGGCGAGCGGCACCAGCGTGCGGTACGCGTTGCGGATGTTGGGACGCGCACTCCAACTCTCCTTGTCGGTGGGGTTGAAGGGGTAGGCCATGAAGCCGTCCGTCCCCCCCTTGACGCTGCCGATACGGTCGGACATCGGGCGGTTGAGCCGGACCGTCGTCCCCAGCGTGCCGCCGGGGACCTCGAGCCCGCCCACCAATGCCACCGCCACGGTACGGGCCCAGCAGCACTCGTAGCCGCCCCAGCCGTTGTTGACGGTCTTGCCGAGCGTGATGGCGACCGGCCGGAACGGCAGCGTCTCGCCCTCGATCTCGACCGTCTCGCCGACGCACGCCTGGGCGAGAAACTCGTTGGCGACGCGGCGAATCGTCGCCGCCGGCACATCGCAGATCGGTGCCGCCCATTCGGGCGTGCATCGCCGCATATGCTCCAGGAGCTTGCCGAACGCGGTCGTTCCCGCGAGCGATCCGCGCTCGAGCTCTTCCCCGTCCGGGCCGATCTCGATCGCGTCTGCGAGAAACTCGCCCTCGAGCGCAGGGTCGGCATCGGGGGCGTCGTAGGGGACGGCACTCTTGCGTCTAACATCCCACATGAGCGGCCGCCTACTCGCGGGATCGCGCAGATAATAACCGTGCCGTCCGACGAGATAGGGCGAGGCCGTCCGCCCCTTGAGGAATTGCAGGTCAAGGGCCGAGCGCGCGTTCTCGTGGAGAAGCACATGGATGAGCGCATAGAGGAACGCCGCGTCCGTCTTGGGTCGGATCGGCAGCCATTCCGCGGAGCAGGCGCCGGTGACGGAGAGATGGGGCTCGATCTGAACGCGCTTGAGGCCGCGCACGCGCGCGTCCGCATGGCGCCGCACGCCGACCACCCCGCCCGAAGCCTCGGTGTTGCTGCCGAAGGAGAGCAGATATCGGCACGAGGGCGTGTCGGGAGAGACGGTGAAGGCGCGGTGCCAGAGCTCGCCGTAAAGATGCTCCGAGTGATAGCACTTCACACCCTGGCCGCTGCCAAAGCCCATGTCGACGGGGCCCCAGGCCGCGAGAAACGCGGGAAAAGTGCCCATATAGGACTGCGGGGTGCCGCCGCCCCCGAAGCTCGCCGCGACTTTCGGGTAGCCCGACGCGTCGAGGAGGCCCGCCTTGCGGATGGCGTTGAGCTTCTCGGCCACGAGGTCGAAGGCCTCGTCCCAGGAGATCGGCACGAAGCCGGGGTCCTGGTCGCGCCCCTTCTGCGGGTTCGTCCGCTTCATCGGCGAGAGGATGCGATGCGGGTTATAGGTCTTTTGCACGAGGCCGTAGGCCTTGACGCAAACCCGGCCTGCGCCCGGGTGAATGCCGGCCGCGCAGAAATTCGGCTCGACGGCGACGGCAACGCCGTCATCCACCTGAACCGTGAGGAGATCGGGACCCGCGACGCACTGATAGCAGTACGTCGCAACGCGCCTTCTCGTCGTTGGCTCTCGCCTCGTCATGGCCCGCTTGCGCCCGCGGCGGCGGCTTTTGCCGCCTTTGCCTTCAGGCGCTCGGCGCTTTTGCGCACCTCGACGATGAAGCGCACATGCTTACCGCGCGCGATCTCGTCGAGGGAATCCCGCGCGCTCAGCTCGAAGGTGACGAGTCGCCCCTTGACCTCGGCAACTCTCGCCTCGATCTTGACGGCCATGCCGAGCAGCGTCGGTGCGAGATGATCGAGCTCCACCCGCGTGCCGACGGAATCTTCGCCGCTGTCGACATGGTCCAGCAGGCCCTCGCGGCAGGTCATCTCGATATCCCTGACGAGCGAAGGGGTCGCATAGACGCGCCCTTGCTCGCCCATGAAACCGATCGTCCGCGCACGGTCGACCTCGAACTGCCGCACGAACGTCAGACCTGGCGCTAGGCTCGCTTTCATGAGACACATCCCTGTCCGCGGATAACCGGTACGAAAATTCCGAATTATCGATGCCCGTTCTTATTGAAGAGAGATTGTGCCTCGAAGCGGGGGCCGCGTATTTGATCCGGATCAATCTGCCCACCGGAGATTTCGCCCGGAGGCTGGACCGCGCCTGGAGAAAATAATATATTTTAATCAATTAGTTAGAGCGAAAGCGCGCATGCTGGCGAGGGCGGGCGTCGGAGACCGGGCTAGACATGGAAGTGCCTGGGGCAATGCGCGCTTGGCGGCGCAAAATTAGCGGTTTACCTGGGCGCATTGATCACTAAGCTCCGGGGGGCCGCCGGCGCGGAAAGGGGAGAGACGCCCGCCGTCGCTGCGGCAGTTTGCCGCACGCGCGGCGCGCGAGGAGAAGACCCGCTTGAAGCGACGCTCCAAGACGCTTAAGGCCGCAGAGCCCGAGCCGGGTCCGCGCATTCGGCCCGCGGCCCCGGAGGACGTGCGCTCGGTCATAGCACTCGACGAGGACGTGACGGGCCTCGCCAAGCCGCCTTATTGGCAGGATCTCTACGAGCGCTACGGCTCCACGCGGCGCGAGGGGCGCTTCTTCCTCGTTGCAGAGGGGGAAGGCCGCATTGAAGGTTTCATCATCGGCGAGGTGCGCGCCTGGGAATTCGGCTCGCCGCCGTGCGGCTGGATTTTCGCGATCCAGGTGCGGCCCAAGGGCCGTCTCAAGGGCACCGGCACGCGGCTCTTCGAAGCCATGTGCGACTGCTTCCGCCGCGCGGGCGTCGAGAAGGTCCGCACGATGCTCGCGCGGGACAACGCGCTGATCCTGTCCTTCTTCCGCAGCCAAGGCATGATGGCGGGACCGTTCATCGAGCTTGAGATGTCACTCGAGTGATCGCCCGCAGCGCGGCGAACGGCCGGTTTTAACGCAGGGTCGCATGAAGCTGCAAAAAGCCACCTACTTTGCCCTCTACGCCGTGCTGGAGCTTGCGGCCGATCCGGCGCGCCAGCTCTCGGCCGTGGAGATCGCGGAGAAATACGGCATCTCCGCGCATCATCTCGCCAAGGTGCTGCGCGTCCTCGGGCGCGCAGGCATCGTCGACTCCACGCGAGGGGTCGGCGGCGGATATCGCTTCGCCGGCAACGCCAAGCGCTTAACTCTCCTCGATGTGATCAGGCTCTTCGAGCCGCTCGGCAACGAGCGCTCGGGTGGGGGCGAGCAGCACCCGAACAACGCCGCCGGCCGGGCGCTCAAGCTCGTGCTCGACGAGATCGACGAGCACGCGGCGGCTACGTTCCGCTCGATCACGATCTCGACGATGCTCAAGATCATGGCTCAGCGCCTCGCCTCGGAGCCGGCGAAGGAAACAAGGCGCCCGCGCGACGCGCACGGGCTTCGAGCGAAGCGGCTCGCTCCGCCATGACGTGAGCTGCCGCCGGATGGATTTGGATTTCCTCGAGCTGGCCGAGAGCGGTCGCGGTCAAATCGCTCGATCGCGGTGAATGAGGCTTTTATCCCTGCCGCGTCGCCACCCTTCGATGGCTGCGAGCTCGGCTTGCGGCAGCTCCGCGACGATATCGAGCCGTCCGAGCATGACCTCGCCGGTTTCGCCATCGAGAGATATCCAGTTGCCTTCCTCGATCTTCTTTCCGGCGATCTCTCCGCGATATCCGCTCTCGTCGATCCTCAGATCGCGGCAGCCGACGAGGCAGACCTTGCCGAGCTGGCGTGCGACGACCGCAGCATGAGCCGTGCGCCCCCCGACAGCGGTGAGAATGCCGGCCGCCGCCGCGAAGCCGGCGACGTCATCGGTCGAGGTCTCGCGCCGTACCAAGATCACCGGTTCTTTTTCGGCGGTGAGCGCCTTCGCACGGACGCTGTCGAAGGCGATGCGCCCGGTGGCGACGCCGGAGGACGCCGATAGGGCGGTGGCGATCGCCGGCACCTTGCTGGCGAAGCGGGTGACGCGGGCGCGCTCGAGATCGATCTCCGCCGCGCGCTTGAGCGCCGTCGTCGCATCGACAAGACCTTCACTGACGAAATCGACAAGAACGTGCAACGCCGCCCGTGGCGTCCGCTTGGCCGGACGCGTCTGCAGGAAGAACAGCTTGCCATCCTCTACCGTGAACTCGACGTCCTGGACGTCGCGGAATTCGCGCTCGAGGCGGGGGACGGCCTCGGCGAGCTCGCGTGCCGCCTGTGGGAGCCGGGCGGCGAGCAGATCGGCATTGCCGGGCATCCGCCTGCCGGCGACCACATCTTCGCCTTGAGCATCGACGAGAAAGTCGACGTAGAGCTCTTTGGCACCCGTTGCAGGATTTCGCGAGAATGCGACACCGGCGCCCGATCTCCCGCCTGCATTGCCGAAGACCATGGTCTGAACGGTGACGGCGGTGCCATTGAGCCCGTCGAGTCGATTGAGACGGCGGTATTCCCTCGCCCGCAAGGTCTCCCAGGAGCGATAAACCGCGCGCGCCGCGGCCTTGAGCTGCTCGATGGGGTTGTCGGGAATTGCGCGGCCGACCACGTTGGCGGCCAAGGCACGAAACTCGTGCGTCAGCCGCTCAAGGGCTTCAGAATCGAGATCGCTTTCGCCTGCAACGTTCTCCGATTTGATCATTTCCGCAAGGCGCGCTTCATAGACAGCCGTCGGCGCGTCGTCGACGATCTCGGAATAGTTCCGGATGAAGCGCCGGTAGCTGTCCCAGGCAAGGCGTGGATTGCCGGTGAGCCCGATCAATCCACGCACGCTTTCGGCATTCAGCCCCAGATCGAGAACGGTCGCCAACATGCCGGGCATGGACCTTGCCGCTCCCGAGCGCACCGAAACGAGAAGCGGCGCGCGGTCGTCGCCGAGACGGCGGCCGGTTGTCTCCTCCAGCCGCGCGATCCCATCGCGCAGCCCCTGGTCGAGCGCCTCGAGGGCCCGCGGATCGTTCCGATTGGCCGGCATGCAGAGCTCGGTCGGCAAGACAAAAGCCGGCGGCACGTTCAAGCCCAGCCTCTTCATCTGCCAGAGCTGCACCGCCTTCGAGCCGGCCACCTCGGGCGTGAGTTCGTCGGATCGGCCGACCGTGCCGATGTAAAGCGGAGCGTAGCGGCTCATGCCGACAGTTCCTCGAGAACGCGATCGCGGAGAGAGAGGGCTGAGTGCGAGAGGTGGTCGGTTGCCTTTTCGAGCGCTTGCGCGATTTCGAGGGCGAGGACGAGCGGCCTCGCATCGCCGTGCGCCCCAGCCATGAGTGCTGCAATCGTATTGCGCTCGGCCGCGTCGGCGCTGCGTTCCGCATTCACGACCGCATCGATCGCCTGAAGCGAGGCGACCGCATCGGCGCGCTGGCCCCCTGGAAGCCGCGATGCCGCCTCGACGGCGCGAACGAGCTGGCCCACGCAATCGCTCACGATCTCGGAGAGCTGGGCCAGCGGCACGACAGCGAGCACCGAAGCCTCCGCTTCGGGCACGAGGCTGAGAAGAAAGGCGCAATCCTCCAATGCATCGGTCGTATTTTCGACCTCATCGATCACGGGTCGCAGCATGCCGGCCTCGCGGATGCGCGCCGCGATCTCGCGCGCGGACACGGTCAGACGATCCGCTTTCTCTTCGATCTGCTTGGCCCGATGCGCGAGCGCACGGGTTTCGGCCAGCGTAACCGAGCGAGGTGCCGAGAGAACATCGGAGATCGCTCCGGCAAGAATCCGGGTCAGCCCGAGATGACGGACGAGCACCGTGAGAACGGAGCTCTCGGCGGTTTCGAACCGGCGCGCGAGATCGGTCTGGATTTCGTCGCGAATGAGCCGCGCGGTGCGTCCGGCGGAAAGCCCTTGACTGGCGTCGCGCAAAACGCGCTGCAGGAATTCCACGCATTCGGTCGCACCAAGCGCTTGGTCGAGCCGCACGCCGTAGGGAATGCGCCCGGCCGCGGCGCGATGGACCGCGTCGAAGATCAGGTCGACGCCGCCGAGATCGAGAAAGGCCCGGTGCCCGAAGTCGTGCTCGGCCGCCCAGATCAAGAGGTCGATGGCCGCGTTCCTGCCGACGAACGTCTGGACCGCCTTGCGCGCCTTGTTCCAGTCGATCAAAAAGACGATCCGCGATGCGAGGAATTCGAGAAAGCGCGCGATCGCGCCTTCGTCGTCGGAAACGTAACGGCCGGTCAAGAGATAGAAGACGTCCGCGCCGAGCCCGTTCGCGTTCCGCTCGGCAAGAGGGCTCCACGCAACGCCTTGGCCGGCGAAGAGCGACATGAAGAATTTGGTCCGCGGCCGATGGACGTCGGTGTAAGTGATGGTCACCGCCTTATTTTCGACGTGCACGACCAGCACATGCGCATCCGTGGTGCCAATGTCGTTCTGGATCGTAAGGCGCCCCTGCGCCCGCACCGCCGTCGTGCCGAGCCCCGGGTGACCGAAGGCGAGGAGTGCCGTGCGATTGAGCCCCCGCATGAACGCCTTCACCCGAAGGCGATCGCGCTCGTCGATTCGATGCACGCGCGCTCCATCCAGGGTCTCGAGCGCCGTATCCGCGGCGAGGCGGTTGAGCGCCTTGTGAAGATCCATCACGAGACCATGAACGCTGTCTCGCTCGCTACGACCAGCCGCTGTCAGCCCGTCGATGTCATGCAGATCGAGCTGGTCACCCGCGGCCACGGGAAGGGATTTTGTCAATGCCCCCGCCCTGGCGGCGAGGGGGCGGCTGGCTTCGTGATCGGCCGCCTCGAGGGGGGCAAGCATGGCCGAGAGGTCGGCGGCCATGCCGGCGAGCAAATCGCTTGCGCCTGGTATGAAGAAACGTGTTGGACCGAGTGCCCTGGCGCCTACGATCAATGCGTCGAACCCCGGCGCATCAAGACGCGCGGCCTGGCGCTCGGTACGAAACAAACGCGGCTCGCGGTTCGGAGCCTGCGCTTGCGACGCCGCTTCCTGAAGCAGGCTCAGGCGGAGCTTGATACGATCATTGGCGGCAAGCGCATCGCCGATGAGCGAAGGCAGCAGAACGGCCTTCTCCCCCAGGCGCTCGACCACCTCGGTTTTCGTCGTCATATCCGCCCTCGCCACCCTGCCGCCGCGCGGCAGACGGGCCATTAGGGCAAGAAATCGGGGCGCGCGCCCTGCGCTAGATCATTCATCGAAGTGTCACAACGATGGGGAACGCCCGGGGCAGGGGTCGAGCCATGCCCCGGGCTCGCGCGCGCCCGCCGGGCGCACGGCCCCTCGGCCTAACCCGCCGTGCGTGCGGCCTCAGCTATGGGCGCCGCCGTCGGACTTGATCTTGGGATGGGCCTTCTCTTCCTCGTAGCAGGCGTTGAAGCCCTGATCGTAGCCGGCCTTGTAGTCGGCTTCCCGCAGATAACGCGTGTCGTCCTTGTGACCGGAATACTGATAACCGTCCCGCCCGGCGTCCTGAAAGCCCGTGCGGCAGCCATCCACATAGCCGTCATCGAAAACGGGACTCTGGCCTGGAGGCGGGGTTTGCGGACTGGTGAGGCCGAGAGAGACCGCAGCCCCGCCTGCGAGTGCAAGTGCAAGCGTCGCAGAGAACAACGCCGATTTCGCTGCTTTCTTCATGACGACCCTCGTTTCCTTCCTCGAATGGAATGTCGATCCTAGAGCGCCAAAGATTTCCCGCCGATGGAGGACCGCTCCGTTACATAGCCGTATCGCCCGTCATCTTCGGATTGCGTATTTCCTCCTCATAGCAGGCCCGGTACGCCGCATCGAAGCCGGCCTTGTACTCCGCGTCCCGCAGGTACCGCGCCGCATCCTTGCGGCCCGCTTGCTGGTAACCTTCGCGTCTGGCGTCCTGAAAGCCCGTCAAGCAGCCGTCCGCGTAGCCGTCGCGAAAGTCCCGGCTGCTGCCGGCGGGCGGCAGCGCGGGATTGACCAAATCCGCCCCAACGGCCAGCAACGGCAGCCCGACGCATAGAGCCGCAACAAACCACGCCAAAGCCCTGATCATGGCTCTTCCGCCGCAACGCCGACCGAGGAGGCGTCCTCAATGATTTTAGATCAGCGCCGCTCCAGGTAAAGGCTCGCGAGAGGCTCGTCACGGAGATGTGAGCAAACCCCGCCGGGACCTTCCCCCCGCTTTCGGGCTGGCGAGAGGCGGCACCTCCGCTTATGATGCGCCTCGAACCACCAAACCCATGGAGATCACACCATGAAATGTGACTGGCGGGGCGTCTTCCCAGCCGTAACGACCCAGTTCCGCGACGACCTCGCGCTCGATCTCGAGGCAACGTCGCGCCATGTCGAGCGGCTGATCCAGGCCGGCGTCCGCGGCCTCATCATGCTGGGCACGGTCGGCGAGAACACCGCACTCGAGGCCGAGGAGAAACGCGCGGTCATGCGTTCGGCGATCGCCGTGGCGAAGGGGCGCGTGCCGGTGCTCTCGGGCGTTGCCGAGTGCTCGACCGCGCTTGCCTGCCGCTACGCCGCCGACATGGAGAAGCTCGGCGCCGACGGGCTCATGGTCCTGCCCGCGATGGTCTACAAGTCGGATGCGCGGGAGACGCTCGCGCACTTCCGCGCGGTCGCGCGGGCGAGCAAGCTGCCGATCATGATCTACAACAACCCGATTTCGTATGGCGTCGACGTGACGCCCGAGATGTTCGCCGAGCTCGCGAACGAGAAAACGGTGGTGGCGCTCAAGGAATCCTCCGACAACGTCCGGCGCATCACCGATATCGTGAACGCCTGCGGTGAGCGCTACGTCCTCTTTTGCGGGGTCGACGACCTCGTGCTGGAGAGTGCGATGCTCGGCGTCGTCGGCTGGGTCGCGGGCCTGATCAACGCCTTTCCCGAGGAATCGGTACGGCTTTTCGGGCTCGCGGCGGCGGGACGCCATCGCGAGGCGCTGCCGCTCTACCGCTGGTTCATGCCCATCCTCCACCTCGATTGCCACACCAAGCTCGTCCAGTACATCAAGTACGCGCAAGCCTTGGCCGGGCTCGGCTCGGAGACGGTCCGCCCGCCGCGCCTCAAGCTCGAGGGCGAGGAGCGCGAGCGTATCGGCGCCATCGTCCGCCGAGCGCTCGACAGCCGGCCCAAGCTCGCCGCTGAATAGGAAGGTCTCGCTTGGCGCGAAGAGGCGGGGGTCCCGAGGCCTCCGCCTTTTCGTTTCGGCCCCGGGAGAGCGCAAGAGGGATGCTCAAACGAGCTGGAAGCCGTGGGCGTAAGGATCGTCGTCGTCGATGAAGATGGTGTTGTAGCCGGTCATGCGCGCCCAGCCCTCGATCGACGGGATGATGGCCGCGTAATTGCCCACCTTCGCGCGTCCCTCGACGCGGCCGCGAAAGAGGCTGCCGATGATGCTCTCGTGGACGAAGAGATCGCCGGGGGCGAGCTCACCGCGCGCCGCCTTCTGCGCCATGCGCGCCGAGGTGCCGGTGCCGCAGGGAGAGCGGTCAATCGCGTTCTCGCCATAGAACACGGCGTTGCGCGCATGCGCCTCCGGGTGCTTGGGCTTACCCGTCCACATGACATGGGAAAGTCCGCGAATCGTCGCGTTCTCCGGATGGACGAACTCGTACTTGGCGTTGAGCGCTTTGCGCAGCAGCCGCGAGAGGCGCCGGATCTCGCCCGGCGCGAGATCGGCCATGTCGCGGTAGCCCGCCTGCGGCTCGACGATCGCGTAGAAATTTCCGCCATAGGCGACGTCCACCTTGAGCGGGCCGAGGCCGTCGCATTCGACCTCGAGCCCGGCCGAGTGGAGGAAGGAGGGCACGTTGGTGAGGCGCACCGATTCGACGCGCGCGCCCTTTAGGGTGTAATGCGCGACCACGAGACCCGCCGGCGTTTCGAGGCGGAGCTCCCCCGGATTCGCCGGCGTCACCAGGCCGCGCTCGAGCGCCACCGTCACCGTGCCGATGGTGCCGTGCCCGCACATGGGGAGGCAGCCGCTCGTCTCGATGAAGAGGACGCCTATGTCGCAGTCCTCGCGCGTCGGCGGATAGAGGATGCTTCCCGACATCATGTCGTGGCCGCGCGGCTCGAACATGAGCCCGGTGCGGATCCAGTCGTACTCCTTGAGGAAATGCTGGCGCCGCTCGCTCATGGAGGCGCCGCTGAGCTGCGGCCCGCCGCCGGCCACCACGCGAACCGGATTGCCGCAGGTATGCGCGTCGACGCAGAAGAAAGTGTGTACCGCCATGCCGGTCTTGTACGCCAGCCGCCCGCCGCGCGCAACGGCGAGGCGGAGCTTGGCGCGCTTCGCCATGGTGCGGCACCCTGCCTTCGGCTATAGCAGATGCCATGAACGTGACGCCTTCGCGCAACCCGGCCCGCACCGTCGTCGTGGTCGGCGCCGGCATCGTCGGCACGAGTACTGCGCGCTATCTCCAGCGCGACGGCGCACGCGTCATCATGATCGACCCGCTGGCGCCGGGCCGCGGCACCTCCTTCGGGAACGCGGGCGGCATGGCGGTGACGGAGGTGGCTCCGCTCTCCCTACCCGGAACCCTGTGGCGCGTGCCGCGATGGCTCTTGGACCCGCACGGCCCGCTTACCATCCGTTGGTCATATCTGCCGCGCTTGGCACCATGGCTGTGGCGCTTCTGGCGCGCGAGTGCGCCCGCGCGCGTGGAGGCGACGGCAACGGCGCTCGCGAGCCTGCTAACGCGCGCCTATGACGACTACGAGCCCTTGCTCGCCGAGGCGGGCATCCGCGACCTCCTCAAACGGCAGGGCTGCATCTCGCTTTATGAAAGCGAGGAAGCGCTCAAGGAGGACGCCTTCGAGCTGGAGCTCAAGCGAAGGCACGGCGTGCGAATCGAGCGCCTGGGCCCGGAAGAGCTCCGTCAGATGGAGCCCGATCTGGCGCCCATCTTCAAGGCGGGCCTGTTCCTGCCCGACTGGGGCCACGTGGCCGATCCCTACCGCGTCGTCGCCGCGATCGCCGAGTGCTTCTTGCGGCAGGGCGGGACCGTCAAGGAGGCGCGCGTGGTCGAGGTCGAGATCGGAGCCGAGGGTCCGCGCGCGGCCCTCACCGACGCCGGCGAGCGGATCGCGTTCGACGAGCTCGTGATCGCGGCCGGCGCCTGGTCGGCAAAGCTCGCCAAGCCGCTCGGCAGCAAGGTGCCGCTCGAGACCGAGCGCGGCTATCACACCACGCTCCCCAATCCTGGGGTCGGCTTGAGCCGCATGCTGCACTCGGCCGAGGGCGGCTTCGTGCTGACGCCTATGTCGATGGGGCTGCGGCTCTCCGGCACGGTCGAGCTCGGCGGGCTCGATCTCCCGCCCGACTATGCGCGCGCAAAGGTCCTTGTCACGCGCGCGAAGCGATTTTTGCCCCGGCTCGACGCGGCAGGCAGTACGGAATGGATGGGCTACCGGCCCTCGCTTCCCGACTCGCTCCCCGTGATCTCACGGAGCCCGCGCTTTGCCAATCTCTTCTACGCCTTCGGCCACGGCCACTTGGGCTTGACCGAGGCGGCGACCACGGGGCGCATCATCGCCAGCCTCGTTGCCAGAGGCGATCCGGGTATCGACTTGAAGCCTTTCCGCATCGACCGGTTCTAGTCTCTCGATTCGGAAAGCCGTCCCACCCCGAGATAATCGTCATTGCGAGCGCAGCGAAGCAATCCAGCGTGCCTGGTGCGAAGCTCTCTGGATTGCTTCGTTGCCCTTCGGGCGCCTCGCAATGACCGGTGCTTTCCCGATGTCGTCAATTTCATAATCAGGGTGCTAGCCGCCGCGGTCTCTCCGCCAAGGTCGGCTCAATGCGCAGCAGGGCGGCAAGCGGCCGCCGCGGCTTGACGAGATCCGCGAGTGTCAATCGGTCGAGCGCCGCCATGAAGGCGTCGGTCGCATCGCTGAGCGCGCGGCGCAGGGTGCAGCACGCCTCGATGCGGCAATAGCCGCTCCCCTGCAAGCAGCCAAGCACGCCCAGCTCCTCCATATCGCGCACCACGGCGCCGACGTTGATCCGGCCCGACATCCTCGCGAGGCGGACCCCGCCGTTCTTGCCGCGCACGCTCTCGAGATATCCCTTCTGGGCAAGCCGGTTGACCACCTTCATGAGGTGGGCCCTCGAGATGGCGAAAATCTCGGCGATCTCCTTGATCGTCGAGAGCGCGTCGCCCTTGATTGCGACATACATGAGGACGCGCAGCGAATAATCCGTGTGAAGGGTCAGCCGCATCGAGCGGTTCCTTAGCGTGCGCGAGCGAACGCCCGCGCGACTTGCGCGGCAAAAAGAGTCATCTTATATATATGATATCGTCCCTCCGGCCGGACAAGTCCGAAAGCAAGGGGGGTACCACCCTCCAGGATCGACGCATGGTTGCCATCCCTCGCTATCGCCCGCATGCGGGTCCCGCGCTCTTCTCGGCCGGCTTCCGGCCGTTCTTCCTCATGGCGGCCCTGTGGGCGGCGGTTGCGATCCCGCTCTGGCTCGCCGCCCTGTCTCGAGGAGTCGTCGCCGCGAGCGGCCTTTCACCCCTCATCTGGCATGTCCACGAAATGGTCTTTGGCTATGCGGTTGCGACTGTCGCGGGCTTCCTCTTGACGGCGATACCGAACTGGACGGGACGCATGCCCTTGCAAGGCTGGGGCTTGGCGGCACTCGTGCTCCTCTGGGCCGCCGGGCGCGCGGCCGTGCTGTTCTCCGCGAAGATCGGAGCGCCGTGCGCCGCCATCGTCGACTTGGCCTTCCCGCTCACGTTCCTCCTGGTCGTGGCGCGTGAGATCCTGGCCGGACGGAACTGGCGCAATCTGCCGATGCTGGCCGCCTTGGCGCTCCTTCTCTTAGGCAGTCTCCTTGTCCATCTCGACGCCCTTGGTTTCGCCGACACGGCCGAGCTCGGCAACCGCGTCGGCCTCGCAACGCTGCTCTTGCTGATCGCGCTTGTGGGCGGCCGCATCATCCCGAGCTTCACCCGGAACTGGCTCGTCAAGGTGCGACCGGAGAGACCGACGCCCGCACCGTCCGACACGGTCGATTTGGCTGCACTCGCGCTGACGGGGTTGGGCCTCGCCGCCTGGGCGGTCGAGCCCGCCGGACCGATGGCACCCTGGCTCGAGCTCACCGCCGGCGTTGCCGTGGCCGTGCGGCTATCGCGTTGGCGCGGTCTCGCAACCCTCCGCGAGCCGATGCTCTTGGTCCTCCATGTCGGCTACGGCTGGCTCGCGTTCGGCCTGCTCCTGCTCGCCCTCGGCGGATTCTATGCGGGCCTGCCGCAAACGGCGGCACTGCACGCGCTCACGGTCGGCGCTGTCGGGACCATGACGCTCGCCGTCATGACGCGCGCCTCGCTCGGCCACACCGGCCGGCCGTTGTCGGCGGGCGCCGGCACCAAGGCCATCTATCTCCTGGTGACGACGGCCGCACTCCTGCGCCTCATGGTCCCCCTGGCCGACGCCTATTCGGGACTTCTGTTGTCCTTGACCGGTATCGCCTGGAGCGGCGCCTTCGGCCTCTTCGCGGTCCTCTATGCGAGGCCGCTCTCGCAACCGCGCGTCGTCGACGCCGCGGCGCGGCCCATTTGAGCCCCGACCGATGACGCACGTCGTTATGCCGGCGAAATAGCCGATCAGCCGCGGCCGTGCTATCGAGGGGAAGGAGTTTACCGCCATGTCGGCTCATTCACTTATTCCGGACTGGGGCATCGTCGCGCGCGCGATCCACGTAGTTGCGATCGTCGTTTGGATCGGCGGCGTTTGGCTGGTGACGACGGTATTGCTGCCGGCAATGCGGGAGAAGCGCCCCGAGGAGTGGCTCAAGGAATTCGACGCGATCGAGCACCGCTTCGCACCGCAGGCGCGGATCGCCTTGCTGATAGCACTCTTGAGCGGGCTCTACATGCTCTACGCGTACGACCTTTGGGACCGCTTCGCGCACGCCGAGTTCTGGTGGATGCACCTCATGGTCGCCGTATGGCTGCTTTTCGCCGTGCTTCTGCTCCTCCTCGAGCCTTTCGTCTTGCGAGGGGTGATCGAGAGGCGCGCGGCGAGGGCACCCCAAGCGACCCTCGCGCTCATGCTGCGCCTGCACCGCGTTCTCTTAGGCCTGGCCATGCTCGCCACCTTCGCCGCGGTCTGCGGGAGTCACGGGCTTTTTTAGCCTTTCCACGAGCGGCTTCGCCCGGACGGCACAGCCGGGACAACGCCTAAAATTCGCCGCAACTTTCGACTAGAGTTGCGACAAAGCCGGCCGCGCCTCTCGCGCGGATGAGTGCTGCCGGACATCAGGTGGCGAACCCATCTCGAGGAGGCTTCGATGCGCGCGCTCAACGCCGTTTTTTTCCTTGCCTGCCCGCTCTGCCTCCTCTGGGGCGGCTCGGCGCTCGCGGCGGAGGACGAGCTCACCGTCACGACCGATCAGCAGACGGCGCTCACGCTCACGGTCTACGAGCAAAATCTGGCGCTCGTGCAGGACCGCCGCATGGTCAAGCTCAACGAAGGGCTCAATCGCATCGCCTTTGCCGGCGTCTCGGCAGAGCTCGCCCCGGAGACGGTGCTGATCGATCAGCTCACCGGCGAGCCCTTGCACCTCGTCGAGCAGCGCTACGAAAGAGACCTCTTGACGCCGAATGCGCTTCTGGCGGCATCCGTCGGGCACGATATCCGTATTGCCATCCGCAACCCGCAAACCGGCGAGGATCGCCTCGAGAATGCGACCGTGCTCTCGGCCGCACAAGGGGTCGTGCTCAAAATGGGCGACCGCATCGAGACGACGCTGCCCGGCCGCCTCGTCTACGCTTCGGTTCCCGCCGATCTTCGCGACAAGCCGACGCTCCAGCTCACGCTCGTCAGCCTCAAGGGCGGCTCCTTGCCGGTCGAGATCAGCTATCTCACGAGCGGCCTTGAATGGTCGGCCAACTACGTTGCGGCGCTCGACGAGAGCGAGACGAAGCTCTCGCTGAGCGGGCGGGCAAGCGTCTCGAATGCGAGCGGCACCAGCTATCCCAAGGCGCGTATGACCCTCGTCGCAGGCGCGCTCCATCGCGTGTCGCGGGTGGCCCCGCGGGCGGCGCCGGGGATGGGAGCGGCACCCATGATGGCGGCCGCGGCAGCCATGCCGCCCCCACTCCCCAAAGCGGAAGCGCTCTCCGAATATTACCGCTATCCGCTCGATCGCGAGATCAGCCTCGGCGAGCACGAGACCATCCAACTAGCCCTCATCGAAGCACCCTCCGTGTCGGTCAAGAAAGAATATCGGCTCGAGGACGAGGCACCCGTGACAGCCGTGGAGCAAGACGAGCCGACGCCGCTCAAGATCCAAGTCAGGCTCAGCTTGGAGAACGACAAAGCGTCGGGCCTCGGCACGCCGCTGCCGAGCGGGGTCGTGCGCATCTATCGCCGCGGCGCCGATGGCACGGTCGCCCTCGTGGGCGAGGACGACATCGATGCCACCGCCGCGGGCCGGCCGGTCAGGCTGACGCTCGGCCAAGCCTTCGATGTGACCGCCGAGCGCCGTCAGACGAGCGCCTCGCGGCCGAGCGACAAGAGCTACGAGGCGAGCGAGGAAATCACCCTTCACAATGCCAAGGACACAAGTGTAGCGGTCACCGTGGTCGAGACGCTCCCGGGCGACTGGCGCATTCTGCAGGAGAGCGATCCGCACGAGGCGGCGAGTGCCTCCACCGCGCGCTGGCATCTCGACGTCCCGGCCAAGGGCGAGCGCAAGCTCACCTATCGCGTGCTGACGCGCTACTGAGCGGCGCGGCCGAGGGCGCCGTTGCAACGCGGTAGGGCGACAGGCGAGGCGATGAGTGTGCTTATGGCCGGACGGGGCGTTCCATTATAGAGTGGCGGCGTCGCGAGGCCGCGACATCCCGATGGAGCCCGTGCCATGCTCAATATCATCTTGGTCCAGCCCCTCGTCGCATTGATCGCCGGCATTCTCATCCTCATCCAGCCGCGCCTTCTCAACTACATCGTGGCCATTTATCTCATCATCGTCGGGGTTACCGGACTCTGGCCGCACCTGATCCGCTGACGGCGGCGGAGGGCGCCGTACTGCCGGTCAAGGAGGATTATGCTCATGAGCGCTCTCGCATCGACGCGGCGCGAGCTTTTACTTGCGCCGCTCTTCGCCGCACTGCCGCTTGCTCTTCAAACCGCGGAGACGGCCGCCGCCGGCGTCGATCCCGCCATGACCATCGTCAAGCTGCCAGACGAGATCGCCTGGACGCGCTCGGAGAGCGCGCCCGAGAGAAGCGTCGAGATGGCGCCGTTGTGGAGCAAGACCTCGGAGCCGGGGCTTTATTTCACGCTCGTCCGCTGGCATCCCGGCTACATGAGCGCGCCGCATTGGTACGAGACCGACCGTTATTGCGTCGTGCTCTCGGGCATCTGGTGGGTGGCGAGCGGGGAGAAGTTCGAGCCGGAGGGTACGTTGCCGGCGCCCGCGGGAAGCTTCGTCCGCCGCGTCGCCCGCACGCCGCACTATGACGGCGTCAAGAAGGACGGCAAGGAGCCGGCGGTGATCGCCATCTGCGGCATCGGCCCCATCACGCTCCATCGCGTCGATGAGAGCCAGCCGGGGGTGCGCAAGCTTTGAGCGGGCGGCGGCGGAGCCAACCCGAGAGAGGCACGCGCGCAGGCGGACGGAAATCCGCAAAGGGGACGAAAGCGGGGGCCGGGCCCGGGACGCGCTTCAGATGTTGAAGCTCTCGCCGCAACCGCAGCGGCTCTTCTCGTTGGGATTGCGGAAGACGAAGCCGGATTGAAGCTTATCCTCGACATAGTCCATCTCGGTGCCGAGCAGGAACATGACCGAGGTCGGGTCGATGAAGATCTTGACCCCCTTCTCCTCGATCACGTCCTCGAACTTCTTGGGCGCGTCCGCGTATTCGACGAAATAGCTGTGCCCCGAGCAGCCGCGCGTCTTCACGCCGATGCGCAAGCCTTTGGCGGGCTTGTCGGCCCTGGCCATCAGGCTCTTGACCCGCTCGGCGGCGGCCTCGGTCAAGGTGATCATGGGTGCGGCCATGGCGATCGCTGCTCCTCGAACTCGCGAAAGTTCAAAATATATAAGTCTTCGCTCAGGGAATGTCCAAGACCATGCGCGCGTCCTCCGACATTCGCTGGGGCGTCCAGGGCGGGTACCAGACCAGCTTGATCTCGACCTCCCCCACGCCCGGCACGCGGGCGACCGTGTCCGCCACTTGGCCGGGAAGCGTGCCCGCGACGGGACAGGCGGGTGCGGTGAGCGTCATCTCGATCGCGACCTTGCCGTCGCTCGCCACATCGAGCTGATAGATGAGGCCGAGCTCGAAGATGTTGACCGGGATCTCGGGATCGTAAACGGTCCTGAGCGCGTCGGCGACGGCCTCCCACGACGCGATCGGGGTCCCCGGCTCGAGCGGCTTTCCCGCACGCGTGAGGTCGCCTTCGGTGCGCGCCGCACCTTCCGGCTCCGCATCGCCCGCGCCGGCAATTGCCTCGGAACTCCAGGTTTGCTCGTTCACGGCTCTCCTCGCTACTCCGTCGAGACCTCTTGGGTGCCGCTCAGCGCGGCGTTCATCGTGTGCCAGGCGAGCGTTGCGCATTTGACCCGCATGGGAAATTGACGCACGCCCGCGAGCACGCGCAGCCTGTCCACGTCCTCTTCGAGCTCGGCGGGCAACGAGTCGTCCTCACCCACCGTGCAGAGACGGTGGAAGGCCTCGAAGAGCGCCTTGATCTGATCCTCGTTCTTGCCGCGCAGGAGCTCCGTCATCATCGAGGCGGAGGCCGTCGAGATGGCGCAGCCGCGCCCCTCGAAAGCCGCATCGCGGACGACGCCGTCCTCATCGCGCTTCAAATAGACCGTGAGCTCGTCGCCGCACAGCGGATTGTAGCCGCGCGCCTCGAGGTTCGCATCCGCAGGATGGCGGAAATTCCGCGGATGCTTGCCGTGATCCAGGATGACCTCCTGGTAGAGCTCGCGCAGATCGTCCATCATCGCCCGAAAATCTCCTCGACCGAACGAACGGCTTCCGCCAGACGGTCGACCTCCTCGTGGGTGTTGTAGAGGCCGAAGGAGGCGCGCGCGGTGCCCGCCACGCCCAAGCGCTCCATCAACGGCTGGGCGCAGTGGTGCCCGGTGCGCAGCGCCACCCCCGCGCGGTCGACGATCGTGCCGATGTCGTGGGCGTGCGCCGTCTCCAGCGTGAAGGACAGGATCGCCGCCTTCTCGGCCGCCGTACCGTAGATCCTGAGGCCGGGGATGGCCGAAAGCAGCCGCGTCGCGTACTCGAGAAGCTGCTGCTCGTGCGCCGCGATCGCGTCCTGGCCCAGTTCCGTCACGTAATCGATCGCGGCGGCGAGCCCGATGGCCTCGACGATCGCCGGCGTTCCCGCCTCGAAGCGCTCGGGCGGGTCCTTGAAGGTGGTGCCGGAGAAGCTGACCGAGCGGATCATGTCTCCACCGCCCTGGTAAGGCGGCATCTTGGCGAGCAGCTCGTACTTGCCGTAGAGCACGCCGATCCCCGTCGGCCCGTAGAGCTTGTGGCCGGTGAAGCCGTAGAAGTCGACGTCGAGCGCCTTCACGTCGACGGCACGGTGCACCACCGCCTGGGCGCCGTCGAGCAGCACCGGAATTCCGCGCGCGTGCGCGAGCCGCACGATCTCGGCGGCGGGCGTCACGGTGCCGAGCACGTTCGAGCAATGCGTCATGGCGACGAGCCTGGTCCTGGGCGAGAGCAGGCTCTCGTAAACGTCCATGCGCAGCTCTCCCGCGTCGTCCACCGGCACCACGCTGATGCGGATGCCCCTCTCCTTCTCGAGCATCTGCCACGGCACGATGTTGGCGTGGTGCTCCATCGCGGAGACGACCACCTCGTCGCCTTTCTCGAAAAACCGGCGGCCGAAGGTCGCGGCGACCAGATTGATGGCCTCGGTCAGATTGCGCGTGAAGACGATCTCGCGCGCCTCGGCATTGAGGAACCGCGCGACCGTCTCGCGCGCCGCCTCGTAACGCTCGGTCGCGCGCTGCGAGAGGAAGTGCACGCCGCGATGGACGTTCGCGTAGTCCTCCTCCATCACCTGGCGCATGGTCTCGATCACCCGGAGCGGCTTCTGGGCCGAGGCGCCGTTGTCGAGATAGACGAGCGGCCGGCCGTGCACGGTCCTCGTCAGGATCGGGAAATCCCGGCGCACGCGCGCGACATCGTAGGCCGGCGTGTTGGCCCGCGTTTGCGTCCTGGCGGCGGCGCCCGTCGACATCGTCATTCTCCCGCACCTCCGGCCTTGCGCGCGAGTGCCGCCGCGACGACGCCTTGGAAGGCCTCGCGCACCGGCTCGCTCGCGATCTGCTCGACGACCTCGCCGAGGAAGGCGGCGATGAGCATGTGCCGCCCCATTTCCTCGGGGATGCCGCGGCTTCTTATGTAGAAGAGCGCCTCCTCGTCGAGCTCGCCCGCGACCGCACCGTGGCTGCACTTCACGTCATCCGCGTAGATCTCGAGTTGCGGCTTTGTATCGATCTCGGCACCCTCCGAAAGGAGGAGCGTGCGGCTGGTCTGCCGGCCATCCGTCTTCTGCGCGTCGGGCCGCACCAGGATGCGGCCCTGGAAAACGCCGCGCGCGTAGCCGTCGAGCACGCCCTTGTAGAGCTCGGTGCTCGTCGTCTGCGGCTTGGCGTGGTCCATGAAGGTGGTGTTGTCGATGTGCTGTCGCGCGCGCCCCATATAGGCGCCGTCGAGCGCGCAGGCGGCACCGGGGCCGTCGAGCCGTACCCGGATCTCGTTGCGCGCGAGCCGGCCGCCGTCGGCCAGCACGAAACTCTCGTAGCGCCCGCGTGCCGTGACCCGCACGTGAGCCATCGCGATATGGAAGGCCTGATCGCCCTCGGCCATGAGCTTATAGTGACGGAGTGCTGCACCCTCCTCGATGAGGATCTCGCTCGCCATGTTGGCGAGGTAGGGGCCTTGGCCTCGGCCGACGTGCTGCTCGAGGATGGTGGCGCGGCTCCCCGCCTCGGCGATGATGAGGCCGCGCGGGTGGTAGGCGACGGGCTCAGCCGCCGGAAGTGCCACGAAGAGGAGCTCGAGGGGACGTTCGAGCACCGCGTCGCGCGCTAGGCGGAGGACGAAGCCATCCGCCATCAGCGCCGTATTGAGCGCGAGCATGGGCTGTTCCGCGAGCGCCCCCAGGCTGCAAAGACGCCCGGCGAGGAGCTCCGGTTCCTCGGCGAGTGCGGAAGCGAGGCTCGTCAAGACGACGCCCTCGGGCAGCCGGCCGGGTGCCGAGAGGTCCGGGCGCAGCCGGCCATTGACGAAAACGAGGCGATGGCCGTGCACCTTGGCGGGCAGGAGCCAGGGAAGGGATGCCGCACTGAGACCGTTCTTGACCGCGGGCGCAGGCACCAAGGCGAGCCGCCCGAGAGGAGCCAGGCTCGTATACTTCCACTCCTCGCTCTTCGGCGTCGGCAGGCCCTTGGCGGCGAAGCCTTCGAGTGCCGCTCCGCGCAAGGCCCCGAGCCAGCCGATGCCGGCTCCCGGCAAGGTGCGCTTCTGGGCCTCGTAATGCGCGACGAAGCGCTCGCTGATGTTGGGCTCGCTTGTCATCTCGATCTCAGCACCCCTGCCCTCACGCCGCCTCGACGAATTCGGCATAGCCCTTGGCCTCGAGCTCGAGCGCCAGCTCCTTGCCGCCCGAACGCGCGATGCGGCCGTGAGCAAGCACGTGCACCCGGTCCGGCACGATGTGGGACAAGAGGCGCTGGTAATGCGTGATCACCAGCATGGCGCGCGCGGGCGAGCGAAGGGCGTTGACGCCGTCGGCCACGATGCGCAGCGCGTCGATGTCGAGGCCGCTGTCCGTCTCGTCGAGCACGGCGAGCGTCGGTTCGAGCACGGCCATCTGCAACACCTCGTTGCGCTTCTTCTCCCCGCCGGAGAAGCCGACGTTGACCGCGCGCTTCAGCATCTCATCGGTGATCCCGAGCGCCTTGGTCTTCTGGCGCACGAGCTTGAGGAACTGCATGGCATCGAGCTCGCTCTCGCCGCGATACTTGCGCACGGCGTTGAGTGCGGTCTTGAGGAAGTTGGTCGACGATACGCCCGGGATCTCGACCGGATATTGGAAGGCGAGGAAGAGGCCCTCGCCCGCGCGCTCCTCGGTGGACATGGCGAGGAGGTCGCGGCCCCTGTAGCGGACGGTGCCCTCCGTCACCTCGTAGCCCTCGCGCCCGGCAAGCACGTATGCGAGCGTGCTCTTGCCGGAGCCGTTCGGCCCCATGATGGCATGGAGCTCGCCCGCACTGATGTCGAGATCGATGCCCTTGAGGATGGGCTTGCCGTCGACCGTGACGCGCAAATTGCGAATTTCCAGCATGGCTTCCATTGCGATGTCCCGTGTTCCCTCAGCGACCGGCTCGAATTGACCCGTTATTTCCCAATGCACTATTCGTCACCCCCGCGAACGCGGGGGTCCATGCCTGAAGGCCGACCCCGGGCCGACAATGGATTCCCGCTTTCGCGGGAATGACGATGAAATGCAGGCAGGCCATTGCGTATAACGCCTTCTTTCCTGGCTCGGCCCCTCAGCCGACGCTGCCCTCGAGGCTGATGCCGACGAGCTTCTGCGCCTCGACCGCGAACTCCATGGGCAGCTCCTGCAGCACCTCGCGACAGAAGCCGTTGACGATGAGCGCCACCGCGTCCTCCTCCGGAATGCCGCGCTGACGGCAGTAGAAGAGCTGGTCCTCGCTGATCTTGGACGTGGTCGCCTCGTGCTCGACTTTCGCGGTCCTGTTGCGGCTCTCGATATAGGGCACCGTATGGGCGCCGCACTTGTCGCCGATCAGGAGCGAGTCGCACTGGCTGTAGTTGCGGGCACCCGCGGCGCCGTGGCCCATGCGCACCAGGCCGCGATAGGTATTCTGGCCATGGCCGCAGGAAATGCCCTTGGAGATGATGCGCGAGCGCGTGTTGCGGCCGAGGTGGATCATCTTGGTGCCGGTATCGGCCTGCTGATAATTGTTGGTGACGGCGATCGAATAGAAGGCACCCGCGGAGTTGTCGCCCTCGAGGATGCAGCTCGGATATTTCCAGGTGATCGCCGAGCCGGTCTCGACCTGGGTCCAGGAGATCTTGGCGTTGCGCCCGCGGCAGGCGCCGCGCTTGGTCACGAAATTGTAGATGCCGCCCTTGCCTTCCGCGTCGCCGGGATACCAGTTCTGCACGGTCGAGTATTTGATCTCGGCGTCGTCGAGGGCCACGAGCTCGACGACGGCGGCGTGGAGCTGGTTCTCATCGCGCATGGGCGCCGTGCAGCCCTCGAGATAGCTCACATAGGAGCCCTTGTCGGCGATGATGAGGGTGCGCTCGAACTGTCCCGTCTTCGCGGCGTTGATGCGGAAATAGGTGGAGAGCTCCATCGGGCAGCGCAGGCCCTTCGGCACATAGACGAAGGAGCCGTCGGTGAAGACCGCCGAGTTGAGAGTGGCGAAGAAATTATCCGAGTAGGGCACCACCGAGCCGAGATAGGTGCGCACCAGGTCCGGGTGCTTCTGCACCGCCTCGGAGATCGAGCAGAAGATGATGCCGACCTCCTCGAGCTTGCCCTTGAAGGTCGTCGCCACCGAGACGCTGTCGAAGACCGCATCGACGGCAACGCCGGCCAGCATCTCCTGTTCCCTGAGCGGAATGCCGAGCTTCTCGTAGGTCTTGAGGAGCTCGGGATCGACCTCGCCCAGGCTCTTGGGACCCTCCTTCGCCTTGGGCGCCGAATAGTAATAGTGCTCCTGATAGTCGATCGGCGGATAGCGCACGAGCGCCCAGCTCGGCTCCTCCATGGTGAGCCAGTGCCGGAAGGCCTTGAGCCGCCACTGGACGAGCCACTCGGGCTCGCTCTTCCGCGCGGCGATGTAGCGGACGGTGTCCTCGGAGAGACCCTTGGGCGCGCGCTCCTCCTCGATATCGGTCACGAAGCCGTACTTGTACTTGCCCTCGGTGACCGAGCGGAGCTGCTCGACCGTATTTGCGGCACCTGCCATTGCACCTTGCTCCCTGGATTTCTCCTCTCGGCGCCGAGCCGTCTCAGCTCAGCGCCTCGGCGGGTGCGGCCTCGCGCGAGCCCGCGACCGCACCGAGCGGTGGGAATAACGCCGGAGCCGCCAACTCGGCAAGGGTGAGCCCCTCGAGCGCCTTGCGGATCGCGCTGTTGATCTTCTCCCAACTGCCGCGCATCGGGCAGAGCGACTCGACGTCGCAATGATTGCCCGAGCCTTCCACACAGGCCGTGAGCGCGATCGGCCCCTCGAGCGAGGCGATGATCTCGGCGACGGTGATCTCCTCGGGCGCCCGGCTCAACGCGTAGCCGCCCGCGGCCCCGCGGTGGGAAAGGATGATGTGGTCCGCTGCAAGCGTCTTCAGGAGCTTTGCCACCGTGGGGAGCGGCACACCCGTGTCCTGGGCGAGCTGGGGCGCCGTGCGCACGGCAGCGCCCTCCCGACCCATCTGGGATAGGACCACGATTGCGTAATCGGTAAGCCTGTTTAGCCGGATCATGCTGCACCGCACCTAATCAGGACCGTATTAGTACTGATTAGATAAACCATGCGCCGGGGAAAGCAATAGGGAAATTGGCGGGTCAATGGCCTTGAACGCCAGGCAGCTTGGCATATACTGATGTATATGCCAGGCCGAATCAAGGTGGCATCATGCAGCGAAAAGCCAAGATCTTCATGAATAACCGCAGCCAAGCCGTGCGCCTCCCCAAGGAGTTTCAGTTCGACACCCCGGACGTGTTCATCCGCAAGGTCGGCGACGAGGTCATCCTGTCGCCCCGCCCGGCGGATTGGTCGTCTTATTTGGCGAGCGGACCGACGGCTTCGGCGGATTTCATGGAAGGCATCGAGGATCTGCCGGTGCAGGAGCGCGAGCATTAATGCCGCGCTACATGCTCAACACCGATACGTGCTCCTACATCGTGAAGCGCTCGAACGACGCAGTCCTCAATCGACTGCAGCGCGTCCCGGTGAGTGACGTCTGCATCTCGGTCATCACGAAAGCGGAGCTTTTGTTCGGGGTCGAGCTGTCTCCCCGACGGCAGCAGGACAGCGTTGCCGTCGACGCCTTCCTGCGCCACCTCGCCGTGCTCGAGCTCCCGAGCGAGGCGGCCGCCCACTATGCCGATATCCGTGCCGACCTGAAGAGGCGGGGCGAAATGATCGGTGCGAACGATCTCATCATCGCCGCCCATGCGCGCGCGCTCGATTTGACCTTGGTCACGAACAATAAGCGGGAGTTCGGCCCAGTCCGGAGGCTCGTGACCGAAAACTGGGTGGAGTAGCCTTCTTTCCACCCATGCGGCTTTCGAGCGCAGGAATGGCGGAAACCGCGCGATGCGCCGGCTGCAGGTTCAGGCCACGATGCGGGCGCGCGCCTCGGCCTCGCGGCGGGCCTTGCCGACGGCCGTCTTCGCCGCGTCGTTGTGGGTGAACATGTCGAACGTATCGAGCTCGTCCGCGGCCACGGGCGTGATCGCCTGGTCCATGTAGTCCCGCGCGTGCGGGTCGCTTTGGATCTGGCGCCGCACGCGGTTCAAGCGGCGGATCAGGCGCACCATCTCGACGTGCTTCCGCACGGTCTCAGAGAGATAGCGCGGATAGAAGACGAAGGGGCTCTCGCGCGGGAAGCTCGGGCGGCGGTCGCGGCGGTATTTGCGCCTGAGATAGCCGCCCTCGAGGGGATGGATCCTCTCGACCGAGATGCAGAAGTGGAACCACTGCATGACGAACTGCGTGGTGGGAAGCCAATGCCCGTGCGCCGCGGCGCGGCGCAGGATCGTGGTCATGTGCTCGGGCGAATAATAGGTCTCCCAGGCGCGGCGGTAGGCCGCTTCCCATTCGGCCTTGGACATCCGCGGGTGGCCCATGGTGACGTGCTCGAGGTCGTATTTGTTGAGGTCGGGGTCGATCGCGACGCCTTTCTCGAAGAGATGCTTGTGGTCCTCCGAGCCGGGCAGCGGGGTCAGGCAGAAGAACTCGAGCATGTCGAGCGGCAGCTCGCGCTTGATGATCTCGACGTCGCGCACGATGGTCTCGAGCGTGTCGCTGGGGAAGCCCAGGATGTAGCCGGCGCAGGTCTGCACGCGCGCGCGGCGCCAGGCGAGGATCATGTCGCGGTATTCGGTGATCTTGTTCTGGCGCTTCTTGGCGCCGAGGAGCGCGTCCGGGTTGATGCTCTCGAGCCCGATGAAGACCCGGTTGACGCCGGCGCGGCCCGCCTTCTCGATGAAGTTCGGGATGCGGTGGCAGAGCGTATCCACCTGGATGACGAACTTGATGTCGGCCCCCTCGCCCTCGCGCATGGCGATCAAGCGGTCGAAGATGGGCTCCCAATCCTTGTTGCGCGCGAAATTGTCGTCGGTGATGAAGAAGCGGTTGATGCCTTGCGCCAGATTGCGCCGGACGATGCCCTCCACGTCGTCGGCCGAGCGCCGCCGCGACTGGCGCCCCTGCACGTTGATGATGGTGCAGAACGAGCATTGGAAGGGGCAACCGCGCCCGGCGTCGAAGCTGGTGAGCGCCCCGCCCGTGCGCTTGATGCGGGTCGCGGGCAAGTGCGGCAGCGGCACGCCCTCGAGTGCGGGCAGGTCGTCCATGTAGTTGTAGAGCGGCTTGAGCGTGCCCCGCCAGGCGTCCTTGAGGACCTGCTCGAACCGCCCTTCGGCCTCGCCGGCAAAGAGCGAGATGCCGAGGCGCTGCGCCTCCGCGAGCTCGGGCGGCATCCCCGGCAGCATCGCGAGCGAACCCGAGACGTGGAAGCCGCCGATCACGACCTGGGTGCCGCAGGCGCGCAAGCGCCGGGCAATGTCCATGGCGCGGGGGAACTGGTTGGACTGCACGCCCACCAGCCCGACCATGCCGACCCCCGCGCGGGCGATCTCGCGCGCGATGCGCTCGGGCCGGATGCGCGTGTTGGTCTCATCGAGCGCCGTGATGACGATCTCGACGTCCTCGCCCAGCGCGTGGCGCTCGGCACAGTCGCGCGCCAACCCGTAAAGCGAGGCCAGCGTGTTCGATGGGATCGCCGAGCGCAGCCATTGAATGACGTAGCCGTCGTCATCGTAGTGCGACGGCTTGATCAGAACCAAGGCGAACTGCTGGCGCCGTCCGGGCGCCGCCACGATGCCGTCCCTCATAGGCCTCCCCGCTCCCGGCCAAGCTGGCGCGCGATGATAGCACGGCAGTGCCGTGCCGTGTATAGGCGGCGGCGCCGGTTTAACGACGCAGCCTCCGCCAGTGTCGGCCCCGTGCCTCCTCCATTGCGAGGCGGCGGTTGATCCTGTATGGGAGGCGGCGCGGGCTCCGGAGCGCCCCAGGAGGTGACCGCAATGACCATGCAGACTTCAGCCTCCGTCACACTCGCAGCACCCGCGGCCGAGAGCGAGCGCTGGTCGCGCCAAGCCGTGGCGGCGCTCTTCGCGCTCTCCTTCCCCGAGCTCGTCTTCCGCGCGCAAAGCGTGCATCGCGCGCATTTCGATCCGAGCCGGGTCCAGCTTTCGACCTTGCTCAGCATCAAGACGGGCGGCTGCCCCGAGGACTGCGCCTATTGCCCGCAAAGCGCGCGCTACGAGACCGGGGTCGCCGCGGGCAAGCTCCTGCCGCTCGAGACGGTAATCGCCGAAGCGCGCCGGGCAAAGGAGAATGGCGCCACGCGCTATTGCATGGGCGCCGCCTGGCGCAATCCCAAGGACAAGGATCTCGACGCGGTATGCGCGATGGTGACGGGAGTCAAGGCCCTCGGGCTCGAGACCTGTGCCACCCTTGGCATGCTCTCGGCGGCGCAAGCCCTGCGCCTGAGTGCCGCCGGGCTCGACTATTACAATCACAACCTCGACACCTCGCCGGAATATTACGGCGCCATCATCACCACGCGGACCTATACGGACCGGCTCGAAACCCTCGCCCACGCGCGTGCCGCCGGGCTCAAGCTCTGCTGCGGCGGCATCGTGGGGCTGGGCGAGAGCCGCGAGGATCGCATCGGGCTGCTCGCGACCCTCGCCAACCTGCCGACCCCGCCGGAAAGCGTGCCGATCAACCTTCTCGTCCAGGCCCCCGGCACCCCGCTCCACGGCACGTCCAGCCTCGATCCGCTCGAGCTCGTGCGCACGATCGCGGTCGCGCGCATCCTCATGCCGCGCTCGGTCGTGCGCCTTTCGGCCGGCCGCGAAGAGATGAGCGACGAGACCCAGGCGCTCTCTTTCCTCGCCGGCGCCAACTCGATCTTCATCGGCCCGCGGCTTCTCACCACGGACAATCCGCTCCCCGCGCGCGACCGCAGCCTCTTCTCCCGCCTCGGCCTGCAACCGCTCGAAGCCCCCGACGCGTGAGCGTGCCGGCGGCCTTGCCCCAATTGCGGGCACCGCTGAGATCGGCGAACGGCGCCCGACATGGCGAATTCCCATCCGCCTATGCCTGTGATATTGCTTTTCCATGCTGGGAGGAGGACGCCCTCGAGGGCGCCCCCAATGCCAAGAAGCAAGAAGGCGCCATGCGCGGCATGGGGAGGATATTCGATAGAGGGTGCCGGAGTGGCGAGCTCGCTCCCGCATGCCCGTCCGCGGCAGCCACTCTTGCTATCGCCATCAAGACAATTTTAGGGAGGTTGTCATGAGACAGCGTATCGTCTCTCTGCTCGCGGCCGGCGCCGCAGTGGCACTTGCCGGCAGCTGGGCTGGGGCGGCATTCGCGGATGAGAAGCCGATCTTGATCGGCATCACCACGGCGATCCAGGTCCAGGTCGGGCGCGATTGCGTCGACGGCGCCAAGCTCGCCATCGACGAGATCAACGCCCAGGGCGGGGTCAACGGCCGCAAGCTCCAGATGGTCGTCGCCGACGAGGGCGAGGCGGCGGCCGAGGGTCCGAAGACGGGCATTGCCGCGGTCAACAAGCTGACCGGCGAGGACCACGTCGACGTGCTCATCGGCGGCTACGACAGCGGGGTGACGCTGGCCGAGCTGCCGCACATCTCGCGCGCCAAGACGATCTATCTCGGCATCGGCTCAGCCTCGCCCTCGATCCAGCAGAAGGTCAAGGACGACTACGAGCACTACAAGTACATCTTCCGCGTCAATCCCATCAATTCGGCCAAGCAGGCGAACGGCCTGCTCGACTACATCACGGGCATGCTCAAGGGCCAGCTCGGCTACAAGCGCATCGCCATCCTCGGCGAGAACGCGAAATGGGTGCAGGACATGGTGCCGGCGATGAAGGCGGGAGCCGAGGCGGCGGGGCTCCAGGTGCCGATCGCGGAGTTCTTCGACGTGCAGACCGCCGACTTCTCGCCGATCTTCGCCAAGGTCAAGGACAGCGGCGCGCAATATCTCATGATCATCCTCTCGCACGCGGCGTCCGACGTGTTCGTCAAGCAGTGGTATGACGCCAAGGTGCCGGTGCCGATCGGCGGCATCGACGTGAAGGGCCAGGACGCCAACTTCTTCGACCGCGTGGGCGGCAAGGCGATCAGCGAGGTATCGACCAACTTCGTCCTGCGCGCCCCTCTGACGCCCAAGACGATTCCCTGGTGGGACAGCTTCGTGAAGGCTTACAACCGCGCCCCGGTCTATACCGCAAGCGGAGGTTACGACGCCGTCTACATCTACGCGGCGGCCGCCAAGCGCGCCGGCTCGACCGACACGGACGCCGTGATCAAGGAGCTCGAGAAGACGGACTACGTGAGCGCGCGCGGCCGCGTGCAGTTCGACGATCTGCACGAAGTCAAGGACGGCCCGGGCTTCGTCAACGAGCTCTTCGTCCAGTGGCAGCAGAACGGCGAGCGCAAGGTCATCTGGCCGAAAGACGTCGCCAACGGCAAGATGATCATGCCGCCGTGGCTCGTGCAGAACTGAGGGGCTGACCGGCTTTGGCCGAGATCCTCGTCTATGGAGCCGTGATCAGCGCGATCTACGCCATGCTGGCGGTGGGGTTCACCCTCATCTTCGGCGTGGCGCGCATCTTGAACCTGGCGCACGGCTCCTTCTACGCGCTCGGCGCCTACGGCGTCTACGCGTTGACCGCGGACGCCCATCTGCCGCTCTTCCTCGCGGCAGCCGTCGCGGTCTTGCTCGTGGCGCTCTTCGGGGTCGTGGTGGAGCGGGTGCTGGTGCGCCCGCTTCGCCGCTCCACCCTCGCCGTGCTCATGATCACGCTCGCGGTCGCCCTCATGGTCGAGCAGGTGCTGCTCCTCATCTTCGGCTCGGAGGCGCGCAACGTCCCCTCGATGGTCAACGCGACCTTCGACGTGATGGGGGCCGACGTGAGCGGGCAGCGCTTGCTCGCACTCAGCGGCGCCATCGCCATCCTCTCCGCGCTCTGGTTCTTCATGCAGCGCACGCGGCTCGGCTCGGCCATCCTCGCGATCTCCCAGGACGCCGAGGCGGCGCAATACATGGGCATTCCCTCCGACCGCATCTTCTCGCTCGTGATGGGGCTCTCGGCCGGGATCGCGGCCGCGGCCGGCGTGCTCGTCGCCCCCTTCCAGACAGTGATCCCGGGCATGGGCCTGCTGCCGCTCGTCAAGGCCTTCGCCATCGTGGTGGTGGGCGGGCTCGGCTCGATCGTCGGCAGCATCGTGGGCGCCCTCCTGCTCGGCTATACCGAGACCATCATCGCCTTCAAGATCTCGATCGAGTGGTCGCAGATCGTCTCGGTCGCGGCGGTGCTCATCACCCTGATCCTGCGGCCGGCGGGATTCTTCGGCAAGCGCGCCGCCTTCTGAGCCGGGCATGAGCGACCACAGGACCGACTGGCTGGGAGCGCTCGTCGTCCTGGCCGCCCTCGCTCTCGTGCCCGCAATCTTTGGCAGCACCTACGTCACGGGCATCATGACCGTCGCCCTCTGCTTCGCCATGTGGGCGGCGAGCTGGGACTTCATGTCGGGGCTGACCGGGCGCGAGAACTTCGGCCACTCGCTTTTCATCGGTACCGGCGCCTACACGGCGGGCTTCCTCAACGTGAATTTCGGCGCGAGTCCCTGGTGGAGTCTCGCGGCAAGCCCCCTCGTCGCGGTCGCATTCAGCCTCGTCATCGGCTTTCCCACGCTGCGCCTGCGCGGGCCCTATTTCGCGCTCGCCATGCTCTCGGGTGCCGCGGTGATGCAAAGCCTCACCATCATCTTCTCCGAGTACACGGGCGGCCAGGATGGGCTCAACGGCCTCTTCCCCTTCTTCGATTCCGAGCTCGCGCAGTATTACCTCACCCTCTTTTTCCTAGCGGCGACGGTGACCACACTCAGGCTCGTCGCGAACTCGCCCTGGGGCACCATCCTGCGCGCGATCCGCGGCGACGAGGCGAGCTGCCAGGCGGCCGGCATCAACGTCACCTTCTACAAAATCGCCTCGCTCATGATCAGCGCCGCGTTCGCCGGGCTCGGCGGCGCGCTCTACGCCCATTACCAGCTCCAGGTCGGGCCCGACCTCTTCGCCATCATCCTCTCGATCAACATCATCATCATGGTCTATGTCGGCGGCATGGGCTCGATCTACGGGCCGGTGGGGGGGGCCATCCTCTTGATACTGCTGACCGAGGCGCTGCGCGCCTTCAGCGAGTACCGTCTCTGGGTCTACACGCTCATCCTGATGCTCATCCTCTTCTTCCTGCCGCAGGGACTGGTCGCACCCCTTTGGCGGCGTTTGCGGACCATCGTGCAATGACCGCACTCCTCGCCGTCGACGGGCTCAACAAGCGCTTCGGCGGGCTGCAAGCCGTGAAGGACGTGTCCTTCGCGCTCGATGCGGGCTCGATCACCGGCATGCTCGGCCCCAACGGCGCCGGCAAGACGACGCTCTTCAATCTGCTCACCGGCTTCATAGCCGCGGATACGGGCAAGGTGGAGTTCGACGGTGAGCCGCTTCTCGGCTTAGCACCCTATCGCATCGTCAACCGCGGGCTCGCCCGCACCTTCCAGCTCACCAGGCCCTTCCTCGGCATGAGCGTGCTCGAGAACGTCGAGGTCGCCTGCTTCGCCCCGCGCGTGCGACACGAGGGGCATGCGCGCGCCCGCGCCCAGGCGATGCTCGAGCACGTGGGGCTGGCCCAGAAGGCGGCTTCTCTCGTCGACGTGCTGCCCTACGGCGATCTCCGCCGCCTCGAGATCGCGCGGGCGCTTGCGACCAGGCCAAAGCTGCTTCTCCTGGACGAGCCCTTTGCCGGGCTCGGCACCAGCGAGATACAGCCGCTCGCGGACCTCATCCGCGAGCTCCATCGCAAGGAGGGCCTCACCATCCTGATCATCGAGCACAAGCTGCGCGAGCTCATGCAGCTCGCGCACGAGGTGATCGCCATGGACTTCGGCGAAGTGGTGGCGACCGGCGTGCCCGCCGAGATCGTGCGCCACCCGCGCGTCGTCGAGGCCTACATCGGCAAGGCCGAAATCGGAGAGAGCGGGGGTGCGCTTGGCGCTGCTTGAGGTTTCCGACCTCGTCGTCCATTACGGCAAGGCGCTGGCGCTCGACGGCATCTCGTTCGAGGTGGGCAAGGGCGAGCTCGTGGGCGTGCTCGGACCCAACGGCGCGGGCAAATCGACCTTGCTCAAGGCGATCTCCCGCACGGTGCCGCCGAGTGCCGGCCACATCACGTTCGACGGCCGCTCCCTCGACGGACTTCCCGCCTACAAGGTGGTCGGCCGCGGCATCTGCCATTGCCCCGAAGGGCGGCGTCTCTTCCCCGAGCTCTCCGTGCTCAAGAACCTCATGCTGGGCGCCTACCTGCGCAACGACAGGCTCGAGGTCGCCGCCGATCTCGAGAAGATTTACACCCTCTTCCCGGTCTTGCGCGAGCGCAGCAGGCAGCAGGCATCGACCCTCTCCGGCGGCCAGCAGCAAATGCTCGCGATCGGCCGCGCGCTCATGGGGCGTCCCTCGCTTCTCCTCCTCGACGAGCCCTCGGTCGGCATCGCGCACCGCCTCAAGGTCGAAATCTTCCAATCGATCCGCGAGATTCAGCGCGCCGGCACCGCGGTGCTCCTCGTCGAGCAGGACGCACGCTCGACCGTCGCGGTCGCCGAGCGCCTCTATGTGCTCGAGCACGGCCGCTTCGTGCGCGAAGGGCGTCCCAAGGAGCTCGCCGACGACGACTACATCCGGCAAGTCTATCTCGGCGTCTGAGCCCGGCGGGGCGGGCGTGCGGAGCCTCCTGTCCCGACCGGGACGGTGCCGCGCCGCCGGCCCGGAATAAGAGCAAAATCATCATGATGCCCTGCGGCTTTGAGCCCATGGCCGGGCAAGAGCCATGCCCGCCACGAGGCGAGGAGGCGGCCCCGGCGTGCCCCTCAGGTGCGCCGCCGGGAACTCGGAGGCAAGGCCCGGCGTTAACAATAGAGACGAGATCGAGGATGGGAGCGCCTTAGAGACCATGCGAGACCATGGGTCTTGCCTTTGGGGCCCTCATGTGACAAATTGTCGCGATTAGACCTCATCCATCAGGGGAATGCGTAATGTCCAAGCGTAAAGCCGGCAAAGCTGAGGAAACACAGACCACTTCCGCTGCTGCGCCGAAATCGGGTCGCAAACTTGTGCTGGGCCTAAGCAAACTTGCGCTGGGGCTAAGCGCGGCGGCGCTCGCGGCGGGGATTTCCCTGCCCTCCGGCCCTGCCAAGGCGATCGAGCCGGTGCCTTCCCTCGGCCAGCGCGTGAATGCGGTTCGGGCGCTCGCGCAGTCGAACCCGGCCGTCACCGACGAGCTGTTCCGGGAAAACCGCCTCATCAAGGTGCAGTGGGGGAACTGGGGGAACTGGCCCAATTGGCACAATTGGCACAATTGGGGCAACGGGTGGTGGGCCAATTTCTGAGCCTTTGCGGTCGGCCCGCCGGCCGATGGGCCAGGTGAGGTTCCCCGAGCTCCTGGTCCTCCAGGCCACGCCGTTCTGCAATATCAATTGCGCGTATTGCTATCTGCCCAATCGCGACTCGCGGCATCGCATGTCCCTCGATGCCGTCGGAGTCATTTCGAAGAAGATATTCGATTACTTCGCGCCCTTGCCGCCCGACATCAGCATCGTATGGCATGCAGGCGAGCCGCTTACGGCACCCGTAGACTGGTATAGAGCCGCCTTCGCCGCGATCGATCGCAATTTATCTCCGGGCACCACGATAAGATACAGCATCCAGACCAACGGCACGCTCTTGAACGCGGAATGGGTCCGGCTGATCAAGGACCATAACATCCGGGTCGGGATCAGCCTGGATGGGCCGCGCGAAATCCACGATCTCAACCGCCGCACGCGGGCGGGCAAGGGAACCTTCGATGCGACGATGCGGGGCGTGAGGGTGCTGCAGGATGCCGGGCTGCCGTTTCACATCATCGGGGTGCTCACGAAGGCTTCGCTCGAGGACCCCGACGCGATGTTCTCCTTCTTGGTCGAAAACGGCATATCCGAAGTCGGTTTCAACATCGACGAGATCGAGGCGGAGAACAAGACGTCGTCCTTGAGCGACGAAAGCGCGCCCGCGAAATTCGTTCGCTTCTTCGCGCGGCTGCTCGAGCTGAACGAGCTCAATGGACGCCCGCTGACGCTCCGCGAGCTTCAGCATTGCGTCCAGCTTATCCTCTCCCGGCCCCCCGATTTCGTCTCGACCGAGAGCTCGCCCTTCGCCATCCTGAGCGTCGACCATCTCGGCAACTGCTCGACGTTCTCGCCCGAGCTCCTCGGCGCCGAGAACGCGGAATGGAACAATTTCATCATCGGCAACCTTTTGACGGACGATCTCGAGACGATCCTTTCAGGGCAAAGATTCCTGCGCTTGAGGGACGCCGTGACGCGCGGGGTGGAGCTTTGTCGCGCGACGTGCGAGTACTTCGAGGTCTGCGGCGGCGGCGCGCCGGCGAACAAGTTCTACGAGCTTGGTACCTTCGAGGGGAGCGAGACGCTTCATTGCCGGCTGATGAAGAAGGCGATGACGGAGATCAGCCTCGCCTATCTGAGCGCCAGATACGCTCAGCCGGCCGCAAGCACTGCCCAGGCGTGACGGAGGAGGCCACGAGCGACGAGCCGATTGGCTGCTGAAGTTTGGCCTTTCTGGTGATAGAATTCCACTCTCAGCTGGAGGAGGAGGTTGCTATGAGAAGATTTACGATTGGCGCCGCGGCTGCCGGTCTCTTGACTTTGGCGGCCGTGCTTCCCGTCGGCGCGGCGACGATGGAAAGCCCGTTTGCCGGCGCCTGGCACTTGAACAAGGACCAGTCGAAGATGGTTCCGGGCGGGCCGCAGGACATCATCTGGGAAATCAGGAACTACAGCACAAAGGGCCACAACGACTACAACAAGGTGCAGTGGTCGCTCACCATCACCTACCCCGACGGCAAGGAGCGCGCCGAGGGCTTCACCGGCGCCTTCGACGGCAAGCCCTATCCGATCAAAGGCAGGGACGACGGGGCCACGGCCAGCTATACCGTGTTGCCCGACGGCTCGCTGAAGACCGAGACCGTGAGCCCGAAAACCAAAACCACCGGGGGTTCGACCTGCTCGCTTTCGCCCGATCACAAGCAGATGACCTGCCAGGGCACGGCGCCCGACGCGCAAGGAAATCCCGCGGCGTACACCGTGGTCTTCGACCGGCTGGTCAGCAGCGCCGAGCCGATCAATAAGAAGAAGTGAGGCGTGAAGGCGCGCTGCTGCGGCTCTGCGGCGGCGCGCCCGAGCGGAGATCAGTCTCTCTTCATCGCGTTCCGCGCCGAAGACAATGCCGGGCGGATTCCCGAAGGGCGTCCGGATTCCACCTGATAGAGGCCGGCTAATAGAGGCCTGGCAGGATGCGCGCCGTCTTCTTGGCATAGGCGGCGTACGCGGGGAAGACGCGCGCAAGAAGCCGCTCCTCGTAGTCCATCCGGCGGAGTTGCAAGTATCCCTGGCAGAGCGTGATCAAGACCGTCCAGGGGGAAAGAAAGTGGACGAGAATCCCCAGGCTCGCGACGTATTCGGCCACATAGAGGGGATGGCGGACGAAACGATAGGGGCCGGTCGTCACCAGCCCGCGCGCCTGAGGCGTGATGCTGAAAGAACGGCCGAGCCCGTAGAGAATGTACACGGCGAGCCCCATGCCGGCCAAACTCACCGCGCTCGCCACGATATGCGCGGTAAGCGGGAGCTCGTCCGCAGGCGGGAAGAAGGTGACCGTGAACGGCAGGAAGCTCCCGAGGAGTGCAACGACGCGCGGCCAGAGCTCGGCGTATCTTGCCACGAGCGGCAGGCGGACCACGAAGAGGCACGCCATAAGCAGGAGATAAACGCAGGCGGTTACCGAGGTGAGTGCTCCCTCGAGCAGCATGGGGTCGGGCTCGTCGAATTCGACGTCCCGCAACATCAAGAAGGCATTCCTCCCGTGGAAACCGGCGGCAGCGGCGAGGATGAAACAGAGAACGCTGATCAGCACCCGGTCCAGGGGCCAGACTCCGCCGCTCGCGGGCTCGCGAGACCCGGGTGCGGCAGCGCTCATGGCTCGGCTTGCCGCGGCAAACCGCTCATCAATCTTGCACACCCATTCGCTTTCTTGACTTTTATCAAATCGGCTCTCGCCGCTCAGAAAACCCGCGCCATTCCATTATGCCTCACTTTCGCAGCCGGGCGCGAACCCTCCTGCACTTGAGCGGGGGCCTTGCGCGTGAGCCGGCCGCGGCGGGCAGGCGCGCCGAGCGGCGCGGGGGCCTCGGGCGGAGATGTGGTTGATTTGGATCAATGCGGGTAGGCGGCCTCGCCTTAGAGTCGTTCTACCTGAAGGAGGAGGGCGGCCATGGCTACGCGCTCGGATACGCAGGCCGGTCGGAGCGGTTTAGGCAATCCCGTGCACGCGATGGGCAACTGGGCCGTGGAATTCGCGCGCCGGCTCGGGCGCGGCGTGGCGACCTGGGGCGAGCGCCGCCAGCTGGCCTACGAGCTTGAGTCGCTCGACGACTCAGCGCTCGCCGATCTCGGCATCGGGCGCAGTCAAATACCGTCCTTCGTCAAGGGCTATGCGGGTGCCGACGAGCTGCTTGCGAAAATGCTGGCGCACCTCGGCCTCGAGGGTGCGAGCGTCAAGTTCGACCGGCTGCTGAGCCGCAATCTCTACAGCAACTGCACGCTGTGCAACGAGCAGAAGCGTTGCCGCCATTGGCTCGACAGCGAGAAGGAAGGCAAGGCGGCACCCGCCTTTTGCCCCAATGCCTGGTATTTCCAAAAGATCCTGAGCCGCGAGCAGGAGCGCGCCGCAAACCGCGCCGCAGGTGCCGCGTAGCGCTGCGGCGCATTGTCAAGCAAGCTTCGCCGGCTAGAGCGGGGGTTTCCTCCGCCGGAAGGGTGTGTGCTCGGGGTGCCGCACTCGACGCGGAGGCCCATGCCCGCGATTTCCCGGGCTCACGTCATCGCATCGCCTTGCTTACATGTCGGCCGTCGACCGGATGGCGGAGACGCATCATCAATGGTGCGGGCGGGGGGACTTGAACCCCCACGGGCAAGGAATGCCCAACGGATTTTCATACCAACTACGGCTTTCGCCGCCGACGCCGTTGCGCCGTCGGGCGCAAGAGCGGGTTTGTGGTCTGGACTATCCCTTCACCTTGGCGTCGCCGCTTTAGGTGCCGCCCGTCTAGTCTCTACACCTTCCCGTTGCCGGGCTTGGCTCGGGATTGCCATTTCACAGGTTCCCCCGAATTTGGGCGGTTCTGCATCCGCGGTTTCCCGCGCGAGCACTCAAGTCGGATTAAGTCCGTTGCGTCTACCGATTCCGCCACGCCCGCTTGACGGTTCCCTCTATACCGGCATGGCGCCGGCAAGCCAAGGCCCTCAAGGAAACGGCTGTTCCGCGTCCGCCGGCTCTGTCATAAGGAGAGCCATGCAGAGCCTCCTGCCGCAGGGGATTTCGTGGCGCAGCCGCAGGCTGTGGCACCCCATCGGCTATGCGGCGTCTGCCATAAAGATAATGCTATTTCAATGAGATAATCTATCAAGAGCAGGGGATTTCCCCACACGTTCCACCACACGCTTTTGAGAATTTCGCCCTACGCGCGAGACGGTGTAAGCCGCCTAGCAAAAGTACACTTCGCGCACCGGAGTAAGATTATTGCGTCCGACGCCGAAGTGTGGTATAAGGATGGCCTAGGCGAGGGTCCGGCCCGATTGACGCCGACAAGCCGGATTTGAAATTTCGACCTGCCGCCCCCTTCACGTCGAGGACAAGGCAAACGGTCCCCTTAATCGAGGAGACGTTGCCATGCCCGCAGTCCGCAATCTTCTGACCGTGCCCGTTGTGGCCAAGGTGCTCGAATGCTCCGAGCGCACCGCCCTCAATTTCGTTCACCGCGGGCGATTGGAGATTGCTGCCACTCAGCCTTTGCGAGTGACGCGCGCTTCCGTGCGTCGTCTCAAAGCCGAGCGGGCCTCACTTCTGACGTATGACCAAGCCGGCGCCATCCTTGGAATGGCCGCGCCGAATGTCCTTCGGAATGCACGCCGGGGCAAACTAACCCGTGTGTTCGTGCCCGGCGTGAAGTGCCCGCGCTTGACCCGCGCCAGCGTACTTGCCTTCCGCAAGGCGCGCGAGCGAGCACGAAAGCTTGCGTCATGAGCGCAAAAGAAAAGCCCGGCATGGCGGCCGGGCTCAAGGATGGATCAACAGAAAGGGTGATTAGTATGAGCGATTTAATCGAAAAAGTCAATCCCCCCTCGGAGCCGCTGCCAATCGAGGCGCTCATTGAGAAGTACACGAGAGCCGAGACGAGCGCGCCCGTGTCATCCCTTGACGCTCCGGGCGAGCGCGAGCCTATCGAGGCGCCTGTATCGGCCGATGATGCGCTTAGCGCTCGTTTGCTTGAGAGAGCGCTGGCATATGCCGGATTAGATATTCCCGTGTTCCCATGCTTGCCGGGCCAAAAGGTTCCCGCGGTCGAGCGCGGGTTCAAGGACGCAAGCACGGACGAAGCGACCATCCGCGGGTGGTGGAAGAAATGGCCCTTGGCCAATGTCGCGTTCTCGCCAGAAGATGCGGGGTGGTGCGTCGTTGACATTGAGCATAACGGCATTCATTTGATCCAGGAGCTTGAGCTACCCGAGACGTTCACGGTCAAGACGCCGCGCGGCGGGCGCCACCTTTTTTACCAAGGCAGCTTGCCGTCCAAGGTGCGGCCGTTCGGAAAGGACAAGCCCTTCGACACCAGGGGACGCGGCGGCTATGTCTTAGTGCCGCCGTCCGTGGTGGATGGCAAGCCATACGAGACGCGCTTTGATCGCGACCTTGTAGAGCTTCCCGCCACATTCGCCGAGCGCATCAAGGACAGCGACAAGCGCGCTGGCGATGCACTCGGCAACTTCGAGCGCGACACGTCGGCCAATCAGGCTCGCGCGCGGCGCTACTTGGCCGATCAAATCGAGCGAGGCGAGATCGCCGTGTCAGGCCAAGGAGGGAACAATCGGACGTACACCACCATCGCATGGCTTCGCGATCTCGGGCTGGCGCCGGCAACGGCGCGCGCGATACTCACCGAGCCCGGCAGGTGGAATGATGCTTGTGTGCCGCCGTGGAGCGGCGCTGAACTAGATACCATAATCCACAATGTTTACACTTACGCTCAGAATAGCGCGGGTGTTGACGCCGTGGCCCCGCCAGAAGAGACATTCCCGGCTGAGACGCTCGCGCGCATCCGGCAAGAGAGTGCGGCGAAGCCCGCGGAGCAAGACGGCAAAATCGCTGAGATGAAAGCAGAAGCGAAGGCCCGCTTCCCGTTGCTCGACGAAAACGAGCAAGCCGAGCGGCCGGAGCCCAAGTGGCTTGTCAAGGACGTGCTCGCCGAAGGCAACATCGTGCTGTTTATCGGCGAGACTGGGCACTTCAAAAGCTTCCTGTTGCTCGATCTCAGCTTGGGCATTGCAAATGGCGTCAAGACGTTCGGCGACGTGCCCGAGCGTGGGATCGTGGTCTATTGCACTGACGAAGGCCGCGACGCACTCGGCAAAAGACGCCGGGCGGCATGGCGTAAGCATCGCGGCATTCCCGTGGATGATCCCGGCTATTTTTTCACAGTGCCGCCACCGGCCCTCAAGGACACGCGATCATGGGAATTGCTGCCCGTCGCGATCTTGGAAAAGACAGGGCACCGCAAGCCAGCCATGGTCGTGTTCGACACGCTGTCGTCCGTCATCGCAGGCGAGAACGAGAACGACGCGGCGACCGCCAGCCTATTCTCGAAGCGGTGCCGTGAGCTGATCGCGAACCTTGGCGGCAAAGTCGTGATCGCCGTGAGCCATCACAAAAGCGACAAGCCCAATGCCGCCGACTATCGCGGCACGAGCGCATGGAAGGCCAACACGGATAGCTTCCTCGAAGTCGAGGCGAAGCGCGAAGCGAAAACCGTCAAGGTCGAGGTCAGGCAGCACCGCGACGCGGACAACCCGGAGCGGCCGTGGACTTTCCAAGGGGAAGTGATCGACGGCGAGCTGGTATTCGAGCCCTCCTTTCTGCACGACTTCAAAGCGGCCCCGGCGGACCCTGAGAAGGGCAAGAGACGGCACGGGGGCGCCATTACGATCTCGGGGCACACCTACACCCGCGCTGGCGTGATCCAGGCCCTCAGAGAGTTGAAAGCCCTCGACGCGCACAGCCGAGTATCGACAAAGGTTCTGGCAAGCGAGCTATTCCCGCCAGCGGAGCCTAACCAGGACGTTGAAGCGCGCGAGGCCGAACTGCGCAGCATAGGGACAGGGCTCACCAGGGCTGCACGTGAGGGCGGGCTTCTCTACGGCCTAGGGTTCAAGGCGGTAGGATCGCACCCCATGCGTGCAGGCGGCGGCGGCGACTTCTGGTGGAGCTTGGAACAGGAACCGGCCGACGAGCCGACCATCCATTGAGGAACCCCCTATGGCCAAGGATCGAGCAAACTCCCCATCGCGCGACTTTTCCATATCCCTTCCAGGGATATGGAAAAGATGTCGCACGACGTTTTGGCCTAAATGTCGCACGACTGCGCACGACCTGATTTGTCGCACGACTTTATTCAACAAAATCAATCGTGAGCACTCGTGCGCAGGGATCCAAAAACAGCCTATTCGCGCACGGTCAAAAGTCGTGCGACAAGTCGTGCGACAATGGGAGTCGTGCGACGTTTTCGTGTCGCACGAGAGGGTAACATGGCTGATTTTATTGCGCAGTGGCGGTTTTCTGCGCTTTTGGTCTTGTAATTCGGGCGAATTGGCTTTGGATCGTGTTACATAGGTCAACAATGCTGACCTATTGTTATTAAAAGTTATCAAAAGGAGTGCCTGTCATGGCTCAAGACATCACCATTTATGACGCCAGCTTAGTTGCTGGCCTCACTCCCCGAATGATCCGGTTTGCCGAGTTGTTTGTATCGTCGGGGGGTAAGCGGGAGGAAGCCGCCCGCGCGGCCGGCTACAGTGACAAGGGCGATGGCGCGCACGTTGCCGCTAACCGGCTCATTCATGATCCGCGGGTGCTCAAGCTCGTGCGCCATCTATGCGAGGCCAAAGTCCAAGGGTTGATTGCTCAGGCGACGGCGAAGCTTGAGCATCTCATGGAACACGGGAGCAAAAACGACGCTGTGAAGCTCAAGGCATGTCAGGAATTGCTCAACCGCGCCGGTTGGCTTGTCGCGAGCTACAGTGAGGTTCACCACGTCGTTGAGCACACGCGCGCCGGCCCCTTGGCCATGCGGCTCGTGAACAATCTTCAACGCTTCGCCCCCGAAATGGGGTTCACGCTCACGGACCCGGCCAAGCTCGTGGCCTTTGTCAAGCGTGCAACGGCAGCCGACAGCTTGCTTGGCCGGAATGGTGAGCCTGCGATTGAAGCGAGCTACACGGAAGTCGCGACGGGCGATGGCGAAGAGGACTTCTCGCACGTCAAGCCGGAGGACGTGTTGTAGGCATGATGCCTACACAATCTCAATCGTTTGGCTTAGGTGATAGAGCATGACGGCTCGCGGCCGGCGCCAAGTCCCCGGCCATACTTTATCGGCCTGCGGACTTCGAAAGGTCACAATGCGAATGCCCTCCTGGCCTGGCTTTACGGCACGGCCGCACACGCGCCAATCATCGGCGTTCTTAATGTCGGCCGCTGCAATCTCATTCGCGGCAATGCCGAGTAGGGCGGCAAAGCGTGCAATCACGCTCGGATGGTCCGCCTGCGTCATTTTGTGAACCTAGCCGCGCTCAAGCATGTTGTACACGGTCGAAGGCCACCATTCCCCGCCCCGTGCTGACTACTCTGGCTAAGAGGATTTGTCAGCCATAAACATACCACCGACAAAGAAGCCTATGATGTAGCCTCCGACCGGGCCACCCCCTCCGAGGAAGCCTAAGAGAACGCCGATGGCAATTATCGTCAGCCAAGTGAGAAATTCCTTCATGTTTTAGCCCTCCTAGATCACTCGCTGCGCGCGAGCATGTTGTACACGGTCGAAGGCCACCACGCTCCCCCGCGCGGCGCCTCAATCCCCGTTGTTCCCAAGGCTTCCGCTATCTGGCGTAGCGTCTTGCCCTCAGCCTTGAGCTTGTGGATCACGGGCAACGCGACCGCTGCTATCGCATCGGCCTTGGCCTTACGTGCTGCCAGTGACCGCGGGAGCCCGATGGCGGCACCGTTCTGTGGCAATGGCGAGCCCAGCTTGACGCCACGCGCACGGGCCGCGGCGAGTGCAGCCTTGGTGCGCTGGCTAATCATCTCTCGCTCGTGCTCAGCGACCGCGGCGAGGATATGAATGGTGAGCCTGTTCGCTTGCGGGAAATCTACCGCGAGGAAATCGACCTTGGCTTCCATGAGCCGGCTGATAAACGCGACGTTGCGCGCGAGACGGTCGAGTTTTGCGATTACGAGCGTAGCCTTGGCCTTGCGACATGCGGCAAGCGCCTTGGCGATCTCCGGCCGATCGCTGCGTTTCCCGCTTTCAATCTCGGTGTATTCCTCAAGCAAGGTGGCGCCGACACTGGCGAGGTAATCAGCAACCGCTTTGCGTTGCGCTTGGAGGCCAAGACCACTCGCACCTTGACGCTCGGTCGATACGCGGTAATAGGCGATTGCGCGCATGGCCTACCCTCCTCTCGACGTGCTCAGCCTTGGCGTCCGCGTGCGAGATCGTGGGCGCCAAAGCTCAGCATGTCACGCGGTTGTCGCGCCGATACCCCACGCCTGCGCAAGCTCGGCTGGCGTGCGCTTGCGATGGCTCATATGCCATGCTTCCGCTTCCGGCTCCGTCTTGAAGCGCAGGAAGTCAGGCGAGATCGTGAACACTTCATAGCGCCGATGCGCTGTCTCGAGACAGATAATCGGCCGGCCTTGCCACGACTTGATAGCGATGGTCGGCGAGTGCGCGTATGGTGTCTTGAGATCATCCACTTGCACGCGCGCCAGATAGCCGAACATTCCATCCTCGCACTCAGCAAGGAATTGCGCATGAGCGCGATAGCTCGTGAGTGTCTTGATGCGAGTTGGCGTCATCGTTTTGGCCCTCCTTATCGCAGAATGTCGGCGCACTCGAGCAAGCGGATTAGCTCGCGTGCCCATTGCTTAGCCTCGGCTTGCTTGCCGCATTGCTTGTAGGCAATCGCCTTGGCCAAGGCTCTGTTGATCGCTGATCTGTCCATTGTGCTGCTCTCCTCTAGGCTTTCGGGTTGCATACGTTCGATTGCCATATTGGACAAGACCAATCTAGGCCAAGTATTCAGCCGTTTCAAGAGGGTTACGCAAATATATTTCTGACCATTCGGCGATCAGCCCGGCTCGAAGATAAGTCTTGCGCCAGATCAATCAGGCCCCGGCCAAATAAGACCCGGCATACCGTGCCGTACCCCCCAAACGCGCCAGCGCCCAGGATTTTCGCCTGAGTGATCTGTGACGAGAAATACTTGAAAAAGTCATAATAACATTTGTTATTATGCGCTCGATTACCTGACCGAGAGCCGTTGCTATCGGCGCCGTTGTGTTGGGCGCGAGCCCGTTCAACGAGGGGTATTGACAACTTGTTTGTGTGGTATTATAATTACAACAATGGTAAAGCGTCGTTTAGGGGTGGATCAATGGAAAGCCCGCTGCCAGAGACGTTTTCGGTTGCCGAAGTCG
>JBKQRV010000035.1:0-15037 GCA_052143835.1 Alphaproteobacteria bacterium | reverse complement strand
GGCCTTGTACAAGGCAATGCCCTTGTCGGTCAGGCGCACGCGCACCGCACGGCGGTCATGCAACGAACGCGCTTGGACGATGTACTTGGCGCTGGAAAGCTTCTTGAGATTGTAGGTAATGTTGGTGCCCAGGTAGTAGCCCCGTTGCGTGAGATCGCCGACGCTGTACTCGTCCATGCCGATATTGAAGACGATAAGCGCTTGCACGTTGTTGACGTCGCGCACGGCCAAGCGGTCGAGCTCCGCCTTGACGACGTCAAGAAGCCGGCGGTGAAGGCGTTCGAACAGGTTGACGATCTGGAGATAGCCCTGTTTTTCCGCGTCGGCTGCGCTTTGCTCGGCTGGACTCATGCGTTCTCCCTGAGATCGGCTCCGCTAAACCCTCGTCATTAGGCACCCGACCCGCCGAGGGATCAGCCGCTCTCCTGCAACACGCGCTGCTCGCCGGCCTTGCGCGAGCGCTGCTGACTTTCCTCGGCGAGCTGGAGTGCCGCGCGCAAGCGATCGACGATGGCGCGCTCCCCCAGCTCGTCGGCTTGATTCAACGCGAGCAGTATCTTGTCGCTGAGCCGGCGGTTGAGCTCGGGCACCTGGGCGGCCTTCACCTCATAACCGACTTTATACTGCGCGCGGATTTCGACCCCCGTGCCCTCGAGCTTCTTGCGCAGCGAGTAAATGGCGACGCGAATGGATGTCGCGGCGGTCTCGGGCTCGCGCGCGCCGTAGACCGATTGAATGAGCGACTCGAGCGAGGTGGTTCGTCCGCGGTTGTTCAAGAGCACGCGCAAAATATCCGCTTCGTGGGGCGTCAAATGTATAAGTCGACCGCGAAAAAAAATAACATTGCGAAAATAATCGAATTCGAAATTCTTGTGCTCGGCCTTATCGATTATTTTCTGTCGGCGTCCCATGCTAGCCACCCAAGCGACGGCCGCGCCAAAGTTCTACGGCAGAAAACTTAACATGAACATCCCCGGGTGTCACCTGCTCGCCGCGATGCATCGTTCTCCGAATGCCAATGCGAGTGTTCCGACCCCGACGGTTCGTTCCGAACGGTCGGCCCGGAACCGCGCAACCCGAACAGCACCGGCCCCAGGAGATGCCAGGCCTGCCGCCGAAGCACGCCGATTGGGCGCCGCTCCCGAAAGGGGCTCTCGGGCTTCTGAGGCTCGGCCCCGAGCCGCGGCGCAGGTCATCCGCATCTCGGCACTGCCGGGTCCGCCACGCGCTCAGGCGACTCGGACTGGCGGCTCGACTCGCCTTGGCGGATTGCCGTTCTGCCCGCAGCCCTTCCGACCGATCGACTCGCCCTCCCTGGCACCCCGCCACCGTTGGCTGGCGAGAGCCGGGGCCGCGTCCTACCATTTTTCTCCATCCCAACTTGGCGACAACGCGGCCGGAGTCCGAGTCGCAGCCCCGCCTCGCCAATGAAAGCTGCCTAATATTTGAGGCAAATGAAAGCGAAAACTTGTCGCCGAGGATGGCGAGGAGCGATGCACGCGAGCCTATCCGTAACATTTTCTTAAGTTTCGCAGCCTAACGTCGACCCCTTGGCCCTCAACGACTCGAAAGCGGCATCTGGGCCAGCTATCACGAGGGGGAGTTCGATGCGCAAAATGGTCGACGACGTGCTCTCGGGACCCGTTCCCGGCACGGTCTCCGATGCGCCCGCATACCCTATAGCCGCGCACGCGCTCAACTTTGTGCGAGGCATCTCCTCGGCACTCGCGCTCAAATCGAAGCGCGGGGTGACGGCCATCGAATACGGCTTGATCGCGGCCCTGATCGCGGTCGCCATCATCACTGCGGTGACCCTCGTCGGCACCAACCTGCAGCTGACCTTCAACACGATCGCCGGCCACCTCGGCAGCTCGCCCCACTAAGGCGGACGGCGCGGGATCGAGGTTGTCATGAATGAGGAAGCAGTGCCTGCGCGAGCAACGGGCCTTGCCGCACGCTGGCTCCGCGGCCGAGGGCGAGGCGCCGATGCGCCGGCTGCACCGGCCGCCGGCGACCCAAAGGGCGACCGCCGGGTTCTGGATGACGACTCCACCGTGCTCAGAAGTGCTGTGGATTTGCTCAGCATCGTCATTTTCGCCTTTGCGATCTGGGAGGCCGCCCAGGCCCTGCTCTCCTACCTGGCGCATTAGCGAGGCCGACGTCGCTGCCGCATGCCTCTCTGCGGCGCAAGGGTCATCCCCCCGGGTCCGTCGCCACAATCCGCAATGACGCTGGCATCGCGGTCGTCGCCGCGTTATGGTCGCAGTCTCGACCCTTCCCGATTTCGCCGCATGGCGGCCCTATCGTCGATGCCATCATCAAGCGACGCAAATCCCTCGCCCTCGCTTGCCGACGGAGGAGACCGAGCAGTCCGACGCTTCCAGGGCGCCGACCGTTACCTCTCGAACATGTATTACGCGGCGGTCGCCTGGGGCGACGCGGTGACGCCCCTCCGGCTCTGGCCTCTGAACGAGCTGCCCTATGTGCTCGCCAAGACCCTCTCGCCCGAGACGCGCGCCGCGGGCACGGAGCTCTTCCGCAGGGTCGAGCAGGCCAGGCCGGGTGCCGGCGCTGCTGCCATCAACCGCTGGGGAAAGGAGCTGGTATTGAGGCCCGATTGGGATAGGGCCAAGGATGCGGTGATGCTTGCCCTCGTGCGCGACAAGTTCGCGCGCAACGCCGAGCTCAAGGCACTCCTCTTTGCGAGCGGCAACGGCCTCATCGAGGAAGGCAACGATTGGGGCGATCTTTATTGGGGCGTCGCGCTTAAGGGCAACCCGCAGCTCGGCATCAAGCCGGGCGACGGCCGGAACAAGCTCGGCAAAATCCTCATGCAGGTGCGCGACGAGCTTCGCCGCGGCGAGGTCCATCTCGCAGCGGCGCTGGAGGCCGGCACGGGCCTCGCATAGCATTTGCCTCGAGCGTCCCTTGAAAGGCAAAATGGTGCCTGGAGGCGGGAAAGCCGTGCGGCAGAGCATCAAGATCGAGCAGATCGCCGGTGCGCTCGGCGCCGAAATTCGCGGCCTCGATCTCACGCGGGGATGCGATGCGAAGACGGCGGCGGCGATCAGGCAGGCACTTCTCGACCACCTCGTCATTTTCATCCGCGGGCAGGACGGCCTCCCGCCCGCGAAATTCCTCGCCTTCGCACGGCATTTCGGCAAGGCGATCGAATACCCCTTCGTCAAGGGCATCAAGGACCACCCGGAGATCATCGAAGTCGCCAAGCTCGAGCACGAGCGCGTGAATTTCGGCGGCATCTGGCACTCGGACACCACCTATCTCGAGGAGCCGCCCATGGGCTCGATGCTGATCGCGCGCGAGGTGCCGCCCGTGGGCGGCGATACGCTCTTCGCCAACATGTACCTCGCCTACGAGACGCTCTCGGACGGCTTGCGGCGCATGCTTGACGGCCTCGTCGGCGTGAACAGCTCGGCGAAAGCGGACGGGACGCGCACGCGCGAGGACAGGGTCAAGGACGGCCCGGGCGGAAACGCGAAGAAGGGCTACATCGCGGAGCACCCGGTCGTGCGCACGCACCCCGAGACCGGACGCAAGGCGCTCTACGTCAACATCGCCCACACGGTCCGCTTCAAGGACATGAGCGAGGAGGAAAGCGCGCCGCTCCTCGACTACCTGTTCCGCCATCAGGTGCGGCCCGAGTTCACCTGCCGCTTCCGCTGGGAGCCCGGCTCGATCGCGTTTTGGGACAATCGCGCGGCGCAGCACAATCCGATCAACGATTATCACGGCTACCGGCGCATCATGCACCGTATCACGCTTGCCGGCGACCGGCCGCGCTGAGGGGCTGGGCGGGAGCGTGGAGCCCGAGCGCTACAGCTACTCGCCGATCGCGGCACGCCCCAGGCTTGCGTGGCCGGAGGGCGCGCGCGTCGCGCTTTGGGTCGTCCCCAACATCGAGCATTACGAGTATCTGCCGCGCGTCAGCGTGCGCGATCCCTGGCCGCGCACCCCGCACCCCGACGTGCTCGGCTACAGCATCCGCGACTACGGCAACCGCGTCGGCCTCTGGCGCCTCTTCGATGTCATGGACCGGCACGGCATCCGCTGCACCGCCTCGCTCAATCTCGCCGTCTTCGAGCATTACCCCGAGATCCTCGCCGCCTGCGAGGCGCGCCGCTGGGACGTCATGTGCCACGGCATCTACAACACCCGGTACCACTGGGACCTTTCCGAGGACGAGGAGCGCGCCGCGATCGCCGACTGCGTCGAGAGTTATCGCCGCCTGACCGGCCGCCGGCTCGCCGGCTGGTTCTCGCCCGGCGTGTCCAACACCTTGCGCACGCCCGACCTCGTCGCCGAGGCCGGCATCAAATATTCGTGCGACTTCTACCACGACGACCAGCCGACCCCGCTCCACGTGCGCAGCGGCCGGCTCATCTCGCTCCCCTACTCCATGGACCTCAACGACGCCGTGCTCTACCGCTACGCTTCCGAGGGCGAGGAGTTCGCCCGCATGATCACCGACCACTTCGACACCGTCTACCGCGACGGCGAGACGCAGGGCCGCGTCATGTGCGTGGCGCTGCACCCTTACATGATGGGGCAGCCCCATCGCATCCGACATCTCGACAAGGCGCTCGACTACATCATGGGCCACGAGGGGGTGTGGCAGGCGACGGGCGAGGAGATCGTCGACTGGTACGTCGCGCACGGGCTTCTGCCCTTCCAGCGCCATCTCGGCCGCGAGGCGTGAGATGAGCACGCGGCGCCCCGGCATGGACAATCCCTATTACGCATACGCCCCCATGCCGGCGCGGCCGCGCCTGCGCTGGCCGAGCGGCGCCCGCGTCGCCTTCTGGGTGCTCCTCCACCTCGAATATTGGGAGCTCGACCCGCCGACGGAGGCCGTGCGCGACCCCCGTTTCGTGAGCGAGTTCGGCAACTTCTTTCCCGACTACCGCAGCTGGTCGCAGCGCGAGTACGGCAACCGAGTCGGCATCTTCCGCATTCTCGAGGTGTTGGACCGCTACGGCATCAAGGCGACGGTCGCCGCCGGCTCGGCCGCGTGCGTGCGCTATCCCGCCCTCATCGCCGAGTTCTCGAGGCGCGGCTACGAGCTCGTCGCCCACGGCAGTCACGCGACCCGCCTCATCTCGAGCCGGATGAGCGAGGCGGAGGAGTGCGCGTTCATCGCCGACGCGATCCAGGCGGTCGCGCGTGCTGTGGGAAAGGTGCCGCGCGGCTGGCTCGGCCAGGATCACGGGGAATCGGCGCGCACCCCTCGCCTTCTCGCCGAGGCCGGCATCGACTACCTGCTCGACTGGGCGAACGACGACCAGCCCTACGCCATGAGCGTGGGCCCGCCGCTCATCGCCATCCCCAACCAGGTCGAGTGGGACGACGTGCAGCTGTTCTGGCTCCGCCGCGTCGAGAGCTGGCGCTACCCCGCACTCGTGGGCGAGGCGATCGAGGTGCTGCACAAGGAGGGCGAGCAATCCGGCCGCAGCTTCGGGCTCACCCTCCATCCCTGGCTCTTCGGCATGGCGCACCGCATCCGCTATCTCGATGAGGCGCTCGGCCGCATCACCGCGCAGCGCGGGCTGTGGCAGGCGAGGACAGGCGAGATCGCGGATTGGGTGCGCGCAGAGCTCGCTACGGCCCCACCCTCATCCCCTGGAGCCGGATGATGCCGTCGGGCACAGGTGCGAAGCCCTCCACCTTGTCGCTCGTCCCCCACAGCCATTTGAGATGATAGAGGAAGATGTGCGGGCGCTCGGCGAGGTAGATCGCGGAGGCCTCCTTGTAGAGGGCGACGCGCTCGCTTTCGATCGTCGTCGCGCGCGCCTTACCCAGAAGATCGTCGAACTTCTTATCGCACCACTTGCCCCAATTGAGGAAGCCGTCGCAGGCGAGCCAGATGGCGATGTTGCCGTCGGGATCGGCGCGTCCGCTCCAAAGCACGATGGTCGCCTGATAGTCGCCCTTGGTCGCCGCGGCGATGAGGGTGTTCTGCTCGATGGCCTGGAGCTTGACCACGAAGCCGGCCTCGCCCGCCATCGACTGCACCACCTGCGCCACCTGCTGGTCGATCGGATTGTTGACGGCGAGGAGGGTGAAGGAGGGATGCTCCTCTCCGGCTTCCTTCAAGAGCGCCTTGGCCTTGACGAGGTCGCGCTTCGGCACCGGAAAGTCGTTGTTGTAGTATTTGCTGCCGGGGGCTTCCGCCTGGTTGCTCGGGATGAACTGGCCGTCGAACACGACCTGGTTGAGGGCCGCGCGGTCGAGCGACCACTCGAGCGCCTCGCGCACCTTGGCGTCCGTGCCGAGCGGGTTGTTCGCCGCCTCGCCGTTCGCGAGGTTGATCGACATGGTGTAGTAGGCGAGCGACGGGCTCGTGACGAGGCGCAGGTGCGCATCACCCTTGACCGCCTTCACGTCCGTCGCCGCCACGCGCTCGACGATGTCGAGCTGGCCCGACTTGAGGTTGGCGAGCCGCACCGTTGAGTCCGGAATCGGCAGGTACATCACCTTGTCGATGTGGATCGCCGAGGGGTTCCAATAGTGATCGAACTTGTCGAGCACGATGCGCTCCTGCGCCACGCGCTCGGCGAATTTGAAGGGACCCGAGCACACCGGGTTGGCGGCGACGTTCTCCCCTGCCTCGGCCGTCGCCTTGGGGGCGAGCATCATGCCCGCCCGGTCGGAGAGCACGGCGAGGAGCGGGGCATAGGGGGTCGCGAGCTGGATGCGCACCGTGAGGGGGCCGATCACCTCGACGGCCTTGACCGGCTTGAGCTCGCCCTTGCGCACCGAATAGGCGGCGTCCTTGTAACGCTCGATATTGAACTTGACCGCCGCGGCGTCGAAGGGCTCGCCGTCGTGGAAGACGACGCCCGGCCGCAGCTTCATGGTGAGCGCCAGATTGTCGGGAGACCACGACCATGACGTCGCAAGCTGGGGCACGATGTTGAGCTTCTGATCGATGTCGACCAGCTTGTCGCAGAGGCCCGCGAACACGATGCGCCCGACGAAAGTGCCGCTCCGCGCCGGGTCGAGCTGATCGGGATCGTCCTGCAGCCCGATGCGAACGGTCGCCGCCGACGCCGCGCCGGCGAGAAGCGAGAGACTTGCTACAAGCACTCCGATCGATTTCATGCCCTTCTCCCCGTTCCCCAGTCCCTCACCCTCCCATCCCCCCGGGACGAAGTGCCCGGGGGTCGCGATGGGCCCCGCCCTCTCCCGCTTGCGGGAGAGGGTTGAATTTCGCGAACTATGCCACCCCGTGCGGCCGTGGTAAATGTCGCTTATGACGATCGATGCGCACGTGCATATCTGGAAGGACGGCTCGGGCTACGAGGTGTGGCTCCGCCGCAAGATCGCCGGCATCGACCGCGACTTCGGCATCGAGGATCTCAAGGAGGCGAGCCGCGGCGCGGGGCTCTCCGGGGCCGTCTTGGTGCATGCGACGGAAAACCCGATCGAGACCGAATTTCTCCTCGCGCTCGCGGAGCGCGAGCCCTTCGCGCGCGCGGTCATCGGCTGGGCCGACGTTACGGCGGCCGACCTCGGAGAACGGCTCGACCGTTACATGCGCTACGGCAAGTTCCGCGGCCTGCGCGTGATGCCCGCCTTCGGGGCGGAGGCGGAGTGGCTCGCGCGCGCGGCGGTCCGCGAGGGTCTCGGCGAGCTCGCGCGGCGCGGGCTCACGCTCGATGTTCTGGCGTCGCCTGCGCAGCTTCCCCTCGTACAGGGCCTTGCCGATGCCCTCCCCGGGCTCAAGATCATGCTCAACCATTGCGGCCGGCCGCTCACCGCGACGGGCGAGCTGGAGCCGTGGGCGACGGCGCTCAAGGCGCTCGCCGCCGCGAGCGACGTGCGTTGCAAGCTCTCGAGCCTGGCCGAACGCGCCGGCATGGACTGGCGCACGGAGACGCTGGCGCCCTATGCCGACGTAGTGCTCGAGGCCTTCGGGCCCGCGCGGCTCGCCTTCGGCAGCAACTGGCCCGTCGTCAACATCGCCGCGTCCTACCGTGGCTGGTGGGAGGCCCTTGCGCAAATCCTCGCGCGGCATGCGCTCACGCCGGCGGAGCGCGCGGCGATCTTCGGACGCACGGCGGCAAGCTTTTATCGCCTGGAGGAGGCCAAGTCCCTCGCCGGCGAGCGACGGGGAAAGCAGCAGGAGAAAACATCGTGACAGCGCAAGAAAATTCCGCACGCAGGACGCTGCTCGACGAGGTGGTGCCGGCAGGCAAGCCGTGGTCGGGGATCGTGAAACAGGGCCAGCTCCTCCGCATCGTCGATCTCGACGGCCGGCAGGCCGTCGATTTTCTCTGCTACAACGCCCGCGACAGCGAGGAGCGCTACCACGCGCCCAACACCATCAAGGCGTCCGGCACAATTTTTCTCACCAAGGGACACGTCCTCTATTCGGACGTGGCACGCCCCATCTTCACCATCGTCGAGGACAGCTTCGGCGGCCACGATACGATCGGCGGCTGCTGCAGTGCTGAGAGCAACGAGATGCTCTACGGCGTGAAGAACTGCCCGGGCTGCCGCGAGAATTTCCTCGCAGCCCTTGCGCGCCACGGCATGGGGCGCCGCGACATCGTGCCCAACATCAATTTCTTCATGCGCGTGCCAGTCGCACAGACGGGCGAGGCGGCCATAGCACTCGGCGCCTCCGAGCCGGGAACCTTCGTCGAGCTCAGGGCCGAGATGGACGCGCTCGCGGTGATCTCGAACTGTCCGCAGATCAACAATCCCTGCAACGACTTCAAACCGACGCCGATCCGGGTCGTGATCGGCGAACCGAATTGACATCTGTCGCAAAGGTGGTAGCGCCCGTTAACAGCCGGCCCACGTCCTCATCCTTCGAGACGCGCCCGTCGGGCGCTCCTCAGGATGGCGATTATCTGGTACTTGACGGATAGATTTTTTCATACTAGGCTTCTCCCATCATCAAGGGAGCCGACCGATGGCCAAGCCCAGAAAACCCCGTATTCACCAAATGACCATCGCCCAACTCGACGCAATGTTCCCCGACGAAGATGCTTGCTGTGCCTATCTGGTGGCGCATAGATGGCCGGAGGGCGTCCGCTGCCCGCGTTGTGGTTCCGAGCGTGTCTATGACCTCAAGACCCGTAAATGGCACTGGGAATGCCCAGATTGCCGCGAGGGAGGGGCGTACCGCTTCTCTCACTTGGTCGGGACTATCTTCGAGAATACCAACAAAAGCCTCCGCGAATGGTTTCGCGTCATCCACATGATGCTGACCAGCAAGAAAGGCGTATCTGCCCTGCAAATCTACCGCGTCATGGGCTTCGGCTCCTACGAAACTGCCCTTTACATGTGTCATCGCGTCCGGGCTGGTTTGGCCGATAAAGACTTCCGCAAACTCATGGGGATCGTCGAGGTTGACGAGACCTTTATCGGCGGCAAGGCCTATAACAAGCACTGGGATAAGCGGGGCGGTGGCGGTCGTGGTGGCATAGGCTCGGGCAAGACGCCTGTCGTGGGCGCTGTGCGCCGCAAGGGCAATGTCGTGGCGCGGGTGATCTCGACGGTAAGCGCGAACGTGCTTACAACCTTCGTCCGCGAGGCCGTATCGCATCGGGTCAGCCTGCTTTGCACCGACGAATGGACGGGCTACCGCAAACTCAAGGCCGAATATCCACACAGAGTCGTTCGTCACACGGCCGGCGAATATGTCCACGGCAGCATCCACACCAACACCATTGAAGGTTTCGGGTCGATTTTCAAGCGCGGCATCGTCGGAACCTTCCACAAGGTCAGCAAGAAGTACCTCCCGCTCTGCGTCGCCGAATTCCAATTTCGGTATAACAACCGCGGGAACCCGGATATTTTCGGAGAGACGATCAAGGGATGTTAGATGAAAGGGCAGCCACATAGCTAGATAGAAGCTCGCCAATATCAGTAAGAGGCCAGCGATATGGAACCCGAAATTGACAAATCCAAGACCGATGGCGAACAAAAGAAACCCACCAACTATACAACTTGCCCCTATTATCTGTGCATCTTTATAAGATGCTGTGCTGTTATTGTCGGACGAGTGTGGGGATTCATACGACATCCAAGCAATCTCCCGCACTACCTGGCTGTCTTCGCAGCCATACTCTTGGCAGTCTTCGCATATTGGGCATGGCAGGAAGCGCAGCACAGTACGGAGGCGCTCAAAAAGTTGGCGAACGCTCAGTTGATTGCATTGGAAATCCAAGAGCGGGCCACCCTCATGCTGAGAGATTGGAAACTGGCCGATTGCGGTCGCGGGCCTATCCCAATCGTGAGTGTTGATCTGCAAAATGCGGGGCGTACTCACGCCCATATTCTCCAAGCGACCGTTGAGCACGCTATTGGCAATGATCTGCCTGTAACCTTCGGGCCGAGCTCTCCACTGCTCGGTATCCCAGCATTGATAGGACCGACTTCCGACAATCCCATTGTTATTTCCGGTCTCCCAACGCTTGATACTGCGGGCACTCAACAAATTGTTGAGGGGTCGCGATTTATTTACTTGAGGATAGTGATCCTCTATCGGGATGTATTCAGTAATATCAGCGAAATACGCATGACGGGGAAGTATGGCCGCGTTCTTGAGGCCAATGGGGGCACTGGCTGCGGCTTTCAGTTCCGTGAGATCGCGGTTCCCGAGTCCGCATGGAGTTCTAAAGCGGGCGATTTCGGTAAGTGGCGCCGCTACAACTACGTCGAAACCTTGGGGAGGCCTTGACGCTGTATAAGCCAAACCAACACCCCCAAAAAACCCGAAACTCCACAACAGAACGCCGGCCTGTCCCAGCCACCATAGAGCACGAGAAAGCCATCCGTCAAATAGCAGATAATCGCCCTCAGGATGAGGACAGACTTCGTTTGTGTTTCGCCTCATCCTGAGGAGCCGCCGAAGGCGGCGTCTCGAAGGATGTGGCGAAACTGATCCGCTAGCTGCCGGACTTCTGGGTGTCGGCGGCGCGGAACGTCACCACGAGCACGTCGCGATAGGCGGGTAGCGCAGGATCGAGCGGCTCGACCGGCGTGACACCGTGATAGACGCGCGCGTCGTCGACGAGGGCCGCATCGAAGGGCTGCGCGAGCGTGAAGCTGCCGAGCAGGCGGCGGTCGAGGTCGTGGATTGTCGTCGTGCCGCGCTTGATGTTGCGGCGACCGATGAGGAGGACCAGCACGTAGTCGACCCCGTCGCGATGCAGGCCCTCGGGCGTGGGGCGCCCTTCCTCTCCTAAGCGCGCCTCGATGCGGAACTGGTGCGCCTCGATGTGCCAAGCGCTCGTCGCGGGGGCAAGGCTGCCGAAGAGGGTGCGGCAGAAGCCGAGGATCGCGCGCATGCTCGGCCCACGGCCGATCTCGGGCGCAATCGGCGCGAACCAGCGGGCGATGCCGCCGTTGAGCGGGTTATAGTCGCGGCTCTGATAGTGGGGCTGGTGCGGCCGGCGCAGGATCGGCCCCTCGGCGGCAGCACCATAGACGGCATGGCGGCGCCGACGATAGCGCCCGCCGTCAGCCATGTAGGTGTCGAGCTCGAGCCGCTCCCAGCTCGCTGCAAAGGCCGGCCAGTCGGCGAGCGAGCCGGCGCGCGCAAGCGCACTTTCCATGGCTGCGGCCTCGACGAGGACGAAGCCGTCGCGCGCGATGCGCTCGTCGAGCCGCTCCTTGGGCAGAAGTGCTATCTCGCTCATGGCGCTCTCACCAGGCGGCCACCTCGAGCCAGGTGCTCTGATAAGTGGCACCCTCGCCCATGTCCGTATAACGGTCGGAGCACAGCATGTTGACCGCGCCCGAGACCGTCTCCTCGTCGGGACGCTGGCCGGGCACGAGCACCACGCCGGGCTGCACCTCGTCGCTCACGCGGAGCGCCAAGCCGACCGCACCCCGCGCGTTCGTGAGCCGCACGCGCTGCCCATGGCGCAAGTTGCGCGCGCGCGCGTCCTCGGGGTGGAGAACGCAGAAGGGGGTGCCCTCGCGCCGGCGCAGGAAGGCCACGCCGGAAAATGCGGTGTGGCTCTGGAAATAGCCGGGTGCCGTCAAGAGCCGCAGCGGCCAGCGGTTCCGCTCCCTCTCCTCCTCCGCGTCGGGCTGCCAGTCGGGCATGGGTGCTAACCCTTTCGCCGCCAGCGTCTCGGAGTAGAACTCGAGCTTGCCCGAGGGCGTCTTGAACGTCTGCCCGCCCTCGGGAGCCAGGCGGATCGGCCCCGCCTCGCTCAGCTGCGCGGGATCGAGCGTTGCCGCCTTGCCCGTGGCACCGCGGAAGAGCTCGCGCATGAGCTCGCGCTCCGGCATGCGGAAGACCGCATCCTCGAGTCCCATGCGTGCCGCGAGCGCCTGGGCGAGCCTGACGTTCGACCACGCCTCGCCTTGCGGTGCTACGGCGCGTCTTGCGTACTGCAGGTAATAGGTGCCGTAGGCGCGGTAGAAATCCTCGGTCTCGAGATAGGTCGCCGCCGGCAGCACGATATCGGCGTAGCGCGCGGTCTGGGAGAGAAAAGGATCATGCACCACGGTGAAGAGATCCTCGCGGAGCAGCCCGCGGCGGACCTTGTTCGCCTCCGGACAGGTGACCACGGGATTGTTCGCCGCGATGAAGAGCGCCTTGATCGGCGGGTCGGCCAAGTTAAGCAGCGCCTCGCCGAGGCGAAGGTGGTTGACGAGCCGCGTAGCAGGGGGACCGGAGGGCTTGCGCACGGCGTCGTAGTTGAGCTCGCACGATGCCGCGGTCATCAGCAAGGCGCCGCCGCCGCTGCGCCCATAGGCGCCGGTGACCCCCGGCAGGAGGGCGACGGCCCTCAACGCCTGGCCGCCCGCATTGAGCCGCGTCATCCCTTCGCCCAAGCGGATGAAGGAGCGCTTGGCGCGGCCGTAAAGCCCCGCAAGACGCTCGACGTCGGCGACCCCGAGGCCGGTGATCGCGGCCGCATGCTGCGGCGTGAAGCGCGGCAGCACTTCGCGCTCGAGCCGCTCGAAGCCGAGCGTGTGCTCGGCGATATAGGTGCTGTCGCAGAGCCCGTCGCGCACCAGGATATGCATGACGCCAAGCGCCAAGGCCGCGTCGGTGCCGATGCGCACCGGAATGTGCCAATCGGCGCGCGCGGCCGTCTTGCTGCGCCGCGGATCGATGACGACCAGCTCGACGCCGCGCTTGCGCACCTCCTCGACCTTGGCCCAGAAGTGCACGTTGGTGGTGACGAGATCGGCCCCCCAGGAGAGGATGAGATCGGAATGGACGACCGCCTCGGGATCGGCACCGCCGACCGGCCCCACGGTCATATCCCACGCCGTCTCGCAGCAGGTGTCGCATACGGTGCCGGCCTTGAGCCGGCTCGCGCCGAGGGCGTGGAAGAGGCCGTTTAAGAGGCCGCGGTTCAATTGGCCCTGATGCGCGCTATAGGCATAGCCGAGGAGTGCCAGAGGCCCGCACTCGCCAATGACCGACTTCCAGCGCGAGCTGATCTCGTCGAGCGCTGCGTCCCACGAGATCGCCGCGAACTTGCCCTCGCCTTTCGGCCCGCTCCGGCGCAAGGGCGAGGCGAGGCGCTCAGGCGAATGGACGAGCTCGGCGTCACGATTGACCTTGGCGCAGGCAAAGCCCGCCGTGAAGGGCTGCGCGGGATCGCCCACCACACGCACCACGCGCCCGCCCTCGACCTCTGCGAGCAGCGAGCACATGTCGGGACAATCGTGCGCGCACACCACCCGGATCGTTTCCACCCCTTGCCTCCAAGACTGCCCGGCGAGCGCGGGCGCCACTGCCGCGGGCGAAGATGACAGCTAAAGAGGTACGGCAAAAGAGCCAGTTTTGAAAGAGAGTTGAGACCACTTTGCCAGGGCCGGCGCGCCCGCGCCCATGGCCCTGCCCCATCTACTCCGAGGGCAGGGCAATCGGATTTGGTGATTCCGCACGTTACCGGCTCCTTCATTACCGGCGAAAGCCGGTATCCATTGACCAGGATCTCCATTGTCGGAGAAAGGAAAGGCGCCGCACCTGCTCTGAAATGGGTCCCGGCTTTCGCCGGGACGACGGATCACCACATTCATCATAAGTATTCAAATGCGAAAATCCTGCCCCTGAAGAGGTAGGAGGGAAAGAGACCTAACGGCTGAACCGGCTTCGCAAGAGCAATTGACCTGGGTCATTGGTGCGCGCCGCAGAGCGGCTTTAGTGTCCCCTCTATGAGCGTGCTGACATCGGAGAGCGAGTCCCCGGAAGGTGCTGCTCCGCAAGGGGGTGCCGCGAGCCCCGAGCGGGCCGCCGCGGTCAGCGCTTTCGGGTCCGCGCTCCCAAGGGGCATTCTCGCCTACGTGCTGCAAACCTCGGCCCTGCATCAACTCTGCCTCGTGGCGCTGACGATCACGGTCTTCCTCCTCGAGGTGGTGCCGCTTGAGCTGCAGCGGCGCATCGTCAACGACCTGGTGAAGAACCGCGACTTCCACTTCGTGATCGAGCTCTGCGCCGTCTACGCCGGCGTCGTGCTCGTGCAAGGCAGCACCAAGCTCGGCCTCAACGTCTACCGCGGCTGGATCGGCGAACGGGCGACACGGGCGCTGCGCAGGGGAATCAGGGCGCTCGTGCGAGCATTGCCCGGAGGGACAGAACCGGCGCACGAGATCGGGCTCGAGGTCTCGATGATCGTGGCGGAGACGGAGCCGATCGGCGGATTCGTGGGCGAGAGCGTCTCCGAGCCGCTCCTGCAAGGCGGCGTGCTGCTGTCCGTGCTCGCCTACATGGTCCATCTCGAGCCCGTGATGGCGGCGATCGCGCTCGCATTCTTCTTGCCGCAACTCGTCTTCGTTCCGCTCATGCAGCACGCCATCAACCGGCGCACCGGCGCGCGGGTCTGGCTCCTGCGGCAGGTCAGCGTCAACGTCGTCGCGCGCGAGGGGAACCAGGCGGAGCTGAGCCGCGCCGACGCCGCGCGCATCGGTCGCGTCTTCGAGCTCAACATGGGGATCTTCCGGATCAAGTTCACCATGAATTTCCTCATGAACCTGTGCAGTCACCTCGAGATCATCGCCGCCCTCCTGGTAGGCGGCTGGTTCGTCTACACCG
>JBKQRV010000034.1:0-21446 GCA_052143835.1 Alphaproteobacteria bacterium | reverse complement strand
CGAGAATGTCGGGATCGAGGAAGAGGAAGGTCGCGAAGGCGAGGCGCGTGCTCATGCCCGAGGAATAGATCTTCATCGGGCGATCGAAAAAGCGGCCGACGTCGCAAAAGGCCTCGATCTCGCCCATGCGCGCCTCGGCGTAGCCGTCGGGAAAGCCGAGGAGCTGCGTGCTGAGCATGATGTTCTGGCGCCCGGTCAGCTCGGGGTTGAAGCCGGTGCCGAGCTCGAGGAGCGCAAGGAGGCGGCCACTTACGCGGACGCGCCCCGCGCTCTCCTCGAGCACGCCCGTGAGGAGCTTCAGGAGCGTGCTCTTGCCGGAGCCGTTGACGCCGATGATGCCGAGGCACTCGCCTTTCATCACCCTGAACGAGACGTCGCGCAAGGCCCACACCTCGCGCGGCCGGCCGAGGCGGCCGCCGCTCAGCCACGCGGCCGCACGCCGGCTCGGCGGCTCGAACAGTCTGAAGCATTTTCCGAGATGCTCGACCTCGACGACGGGCTCAGGTGCGCCCTCGCGCGCAGCACTCACAGCACGTCCCTGATCTCGTGGCGCAGCCGGCCCAGCACGAGGAGGCCGAGGAGCGTCGCGACCGCGGCCCAGCCCAGCATGGCGAGCCAGGTCGTCGGCGCGGCGACGCGCCCTTCGAGGAGCGCCTCCCGGATGGCGAGGATGTAGGGGTACACCGGATTGAACCAGAAGAGATGGCGATAGCGCTCGGGCACGACCTCGATCGTGTAGACGATCGGCGAGCACCACATCCAGAGCTGGAGGATGACCGCCATGAGATGGTTGATGTCGCGGAAGAACACGTTGAGGGTGCCGAAGAGAAGCCCGAGGCCGAAGCCGAAGCCGATCAGCAGCACGGCCGCGGGAACCGCCGCGAGGATGGCGCCGCCGATGGGCTGACCGAACACCAGCAAGAGTGCGGGCAGCAGCAGCAGCGACAGCATCATCGAGAGGAAGGAGGAAAGTGCTGCCTTGGCGACGAAGACCTGCTCGGGAATCGGCAGCTTCTTGAGGTAGGTGGCATTGTCCGGGAGCGCGTTGAGACAGCGCATGAGACAGTCGGAGAAGCCGAGCCAGGGCAGATAGCCGGCGCAGAGATAGAGGAGGAAGGAAACGCCCTTCGATGCGGTGCCCGCCGAGCGCAGCGGCACGATGCGGGAGAACACCAGACTGAAAACCAGAATCAACGCCAGCGGCTGCAGCACGTTCCAGACGAAACCGAGCGACGTGCCGGCATAGCGGTGGCGCAGATCGGCAAGCGCGCTCTTGAGGATATATCGGCGGTGGCGGTAGAGGGGTTCGAGCATGAACACTCGTGCGAGGCCGGGGCGCGCCGGATCGTGCGGCAACGGATGTGCGATCGTCAAGGCGCCCTGCGGGTTGCCGCGGTCAGCGGCCCCCCCGGCCGCCCCTCCCGCCTCGACCCAGCCTCTGCGCCAGCCAACGTAAGGGAGCGGTGATGCGCCAGCTGCGGGAGCTATAGACGGCGGCGAGCTCGCGCTCCCGCGCCATGCGGGTCGCGGTCTCCTGTGCGAGGGCCCTCGATGTCCGACCATGCTCCTCGTTGAGCCGAGCATGCTCCTCGACGAGTCTGAGGTGACTCTCGCTGAGCCGGGCGTGCTCCGTGGCGGCGAGGTCGCGCTCGCGCCCGAGCCGCTCGACGTCCCACGGCACAAAATCATCGAAGACGTTGGGGGGCACGGCGAAATGCCGCAGCAGCGCCGCGTCCTCCCGGCGCACATAGAAGCGGTTGAGTCCGTCGAACCAGGCAAAGAGGTAGTCGCTGCCCAAGAGGATCGGCTCCCACTCGGCCCAAGCCGCTTCCGGGCTGTTGGGCCGGGTCGCCTCGACCACGACGATGCGCGGCCGGAAACGGCGCCAGTCGCCGCCGGCGATCACCTGTCGCTCCCAACCCTCGACATCGATTTTGAGGAAGTCGATGGTGCGCTCGCCGACGTGCTCGGCGCAAACGCGGGCGAGCGTGGTTACCCGCATGCCGGGCACGGTGACCCGCAAAAGCGAGGCCCCGTCCGCCGCCGCCGGCGGCCCGTCGCCGAGGCTCGACAGCCCGCTCTCGGGCACGTCGAAGAAGTCCCGCACCTCCTCGCGCTCGCCCAAGGCGAGGTTGAGGTTGATATCGCGCGGCCTGAGCTCGGCGAGCCGCGCGAAATGGCGCAGGGCCGGCTCGATGTTGATGCCGTGCCAGCCCTGCTCGTAGAAGTGGCAGGTGACCGAATCCGCCACCGGGTCCATGGCGCCGACGTCGATGTAGAAGCCTTGGGCGAGCCCCCGGAACGCCCGCGCCAGCATGACGTCCTCGAAGTTTTGCGCATACGAGATCACGCGGCCCTTCGCTCGCCGCTCGCCGCTCGGCGGCTAAGCCGCCTGTGTGGCAGTTCGGCCGCGCGCGTGCGGGGTCTCCTGAAACCAGCGGTAGGTCTTCTCGAGTCCCTCGCGCAACGGGGTCTCAGCCCGCCAGCCGAGCTGATGGAGCCGGCTTACGTCGAGCAGCTTGCGCGGGGTGCCGTCCGGCTTGGTGGGATCGTAGACGAAGCGCCCCTTGTAGCCGATCACCTCTGCAAGCAATTCCGCGACCTCGCGAATGGTGACGTCCGACCCGGTCCCGATGTTGACGTGGCTCTCGCCGGAGTAGTGCTGCATGAGGAAGACGAGCGCGTCGGCCAAGTCGTCGCAATAGAGGAACTCGCGCCGCGGCCTGCCCGAGCCCCAGATCTCCACGCTGCCGCCGCCCGCGCGCTTGGCCTTGTCGATCTTGACCATGAGGGCGGGAAGCACGTGGCCGCTCATCAGATCGAAGTTGTCCCCGGGACCGTAAAGATTCGTCGGCATGGCCGAGATGAAATCGCAGCCGTACTGCCGGCGGTAGGCTTGGCACAGCTTGATGCCGGCAATCTTGGCGATCGCGTACCACTGGTTGGTGGCCTCGAGCGGGCCGGTCAGGAGCGCTTCCTCGCTCATCGGCTGCGCCGCCTCGCGCGGGTAGATGCATGACGAGCCGAGGAAGAGGAGCTTCCTCACCCGCGTGCGCCAGCAGGCGTTGATGATGTTGGCCTCTATCAAGAGGTTATCGTAGAGGAACTCCGCCGGGCGGGCGTCATTGGCATGGATGCCGCCGACCGTGGCCGCCGCGAGGAAGACGAACTCGGGCTGTTGGGCCGCCATCCAGTCCTCGACCGCGTTCTGGCGGCGCAGGTCGAGCCCGTCGTGGCCGACCGTGAGGACTTGGCAGGCTTCACGCGCGAGGCGCCGGCAGATGGCCGATCCGACCATGCCGCGGTGCCCGGCGACCCAAACCCGTCGGCCTCTGAAATCACTGCCCTGCTGCTGTGTGTCGGTCGGTGCCATGCTGATTTGACTTGCTGTTGCGGCGATCCTCAGGCGCGAACACTAGAGACACGCTTCCCGGGCAATATTCTACATAAATGAGGGGTAGCATTGGGAGGGCGTGACTGTCCATATCAATATCAATCGATGCTTCCATCAATTATTGGCACCGCTTAGCGGGCGCATGGCTCGGGCCGCGCCGGCCACGCCAATCGGGCGCCTTCTTGGCCGGGAGGCCGCGCTTGACCTCGGCAGGTCAAAAGCATAAAGGTTTGAGCCGATTCGGGCCAGGACCGCTCAGTGCCGGCGCATGCGTGCAAGCGTCGCAATCGGCACCGGATCGTTTCGCTGCATTCCGAACAATACCGAGGGGCTCGTGAGCCATTCAAAGCGATATTTCGAGGAGGCCGCCCATATCGCCCGGGAGCTCGACCATGGCATGGTCGACCGGATTGCCGAAGAGCTCGCCGCCTTGCGCGAGCGGAACGGCCGACTCTTTCTCCTGGGCGTGGGCGGGAGTGCCGGCAACTGCAGCCATGCCGTCAATGATTTCCGCAAGCTCTGCGGGATCGAGGCCTATTCGCCGGTCGACAACGTCTCGGAGCTCACGGCGCGCACCAACGACGAGGGCTGGGATACCGTGTTTGCCGCTTGGCTGCGCACCAGCCGTGCCAATGAGAAGGATGCCATTCTCATCTTCTCGGTGGGTGGGGGGGATGCCGAGCGCAACGTGAGCGCCAATCTCGTCCACGCCATCGACGAGGCCAAGGCGCGCGGCCTCAAAGTGTTCGGCGTGGTCGGCCGTTCGACCGGCTATACGGCCCGGGTGGGCGATGCCGTGGTCGTCGTTCCCACGGCCGACCCGGCGCGGGTGACGCCGCACTCCGAGGCCTTCCAGGCGGTGGTGTGGCACTGCCTGGTCTCGAATCCCCTTCTCCAGATCAAGGGCACCAAATGGGAGACGGTGCTGGAAGCGCCAGCAGCCGCACGATGAGGCGCGCCGTCTTCCTGGATCGCGACGGCGTCATCAACCGCGCCGTCATCAAGAACGGCAAGAGCTACCCTCCAGGCTCGCTCGCGGAGTTCGAGATCCTTCCGGGCGTGCGCGAGGCAATCGCCGCGCTGCGCGAGGCCGGGTTCCTCGTCATCGTCGCCACCAACCAGCCGGACGTGGGGGCGGGCAGGCAGCGGGTCGAAGTGGTCGAGGCCATGCACGCGTGGCTGCTGAAGGAGCTCGCCGTCGACGACATCCGCGTCTGCTATCATGTCGACGCCGATCGCTGCCAGTGCCGCAAACCGCTCCCCGGAATGCTGCTCGATGCGGCGCGCGCATGGGGCATTGCGCTTGGCGAGAGCTTCATGGTGGGCGACCGCTGGCGCGATGTCGAGGCCGGCCGGGCCGCCGGATGCCGCACGGCATTGGTCGACCATCACTACGCCGAGTCCGTCCCAGAGGCCGCCGACGTGACCGTCGACTCGCTCGCGGCCGCCAGCCGGTGGATTCTCACGACCCTGCGCCCGGAATGAGCGTTCCGCGGCGGCGGAAAGGCGGCTGACCCGCCTTGGACGCTTGATTCGGGCCGGGCGGTCGGCTAATGGAATGCCCGGGCAAGACGGCGGCGTCGGGTATTCGGGGCATTTCGAGCAAGGCGGGAGCTGATCGTGAAGACGATTCTGATCACCGGGGGCGCTGGATACGTCGGCAATCTTTTGACGCCGCAACTCTTGCAGGCGGGCTACAGGGTCGTCGTCTACGACACGCTCTTCTACGGCAAGGAGACGCTGCCTCTCGGCCACCCGAAGCTCAGCGTGGTCGAAGGGGATATCCGTGACACAGCGAAGCTCGCGCGCCTTTTCAAGGGCGTCGATGTCGTCCTGCACCTCGCGTGCATTTCCAACGACCCGAGCTTCGAGCTCGACGAGGGCCTCAGCAAGTCGATCAACTTCGACTGCTTCGAGCCGATGGTGATTGCCGCCAAGTCGGCTGGCGTCAATCGCTTTGTCTATTGCTCGTCGAGCTCGGTCTATGGCGTCAGCGACTCGCCGGACGTGACGGAGGATCATCCGCTCGTCCCACTCACGCTCTACAACAAGTTCAAGGGCATGTGCGAGCCGCTTCTGTGGAAGCACCTGGCCCCCGGCTTCACCGGCGTCACCATTCGCCCCGCCACCATTTGCGGCTACAGCCCGCGTACGCGGCTCGACCTCTCGGTCAACATTCTCACCAACCACGCGGTCAACAAGGGTAAGATCACCGTCTTCGGCGGCGAGCAGAAGCGGCCGAACCTGCACATCCAGGACATGTGCGACGCCTACGAGCTCATGATCGAGGCGCCGGCGGACAAGATTTCGGGCGAGACCTTCAACATCGGCTACCAGAACCAGAAGATCATCGAGATCGCCGAGATCGTGCGCCGCGTGGTGGAGGCGGAGTTTCCCGAGAAGCGGCCGATCGAGATCGTGCGCACCGAGTCGAACGACAACCGCTCGTATCACATCAATTCCGACAAGATCTTTCGGGTCCTCGGCTTCCGGCCGAAGCGCTCGATCGAGGACGCCGTGCGCGATCTGTGTCGGGCTTTCAAGGCCGGCAAGCTTCCCAACAGCTTCGACAACGACTGGTACTATAACGTCCGCACCATGAAGGCGATCAAGGCGGCATGAGCACCTCGGGTGGCTCGCTACCGGTCGCGGTCGTAACCGGGGGCGCCGGCTTCATCGGCAGCCACATGGTCGACCTTTTGCTCGAGCGCGGCTACCGCGTGCGGGTCATCGACAATCTCGCCGGCGGGCGCGAAGCCAATCTCGCGCACCACGCCGGCAACCCCCGGCTCATATTCGTCAAGGCCGACATTCGCAGCTTCCAGCCCGGCGATGCGCTCTTCGCCCAGGCGAAGTATGTCTTCCATTTTGCCGGTATCGGCGACATCGTGCCCTCGATCGAGCACCCGCTCGAGTACATGTCCGTCAATGTGCAGGGCACGGTCCATATGCTGGAATGCGCCCGCGCGGCGCGCGTGGGCAAGTTCGTCTATGCGGCATCCTCGTCCTGCTACGGCCTGGCCAAGACGCCGACGCGCGAGGACCATCCCATAAGGCCCCAGTACCCTTACGCGCTCAGCAAGTACCAGGGCGAGCAGGCCGCCTTCCATTGGCACCAGGTCTATGGGCTTCCGGTCAACGCGATCCGCATCTTCAACGCCTACGGCACGCGCTCGCGCACCTCCGGCGCCTATGGCGCCGTCTTTGGCGTGTTCCTGCGCCAGAAGCTCGCCGGCAAGCCCTTCACCGTGGTCGGCGACGGCAGCCAGAGCCGCGACTTCCTCTACGTGTCCGACGTCGCCGCGGCCTTTCTCGCGGCGGCGGAAAGCGAGCGCGTGGGCGAGGTCTACAATCTCGGCGCCGGCCGGCCGCAGACGGTCAATCGCCTCGTCGAGCTCTTGGGCGGCGACAAGGTCCATATTCCGAAGCGGCCGGGGGAGCCCGATTGCACCTTCGCCGACATCGGCAAGATCCGGCGCGAGCTGCGCTGGGAGCCCAGGATCAGCTTCGAGGAGGGCGTCGCTCGCATCTTGCGGGAGATCGAGTACTGGCGCGAGGCGCCGCTGTGGGACCCCGAATCGATCGCCAAGGCGACGAGGACCTGGTTCGCCTATCTCTCGACTCCCGCGGAGCTCACGGACCATGACTGAGGACAGGCTCAAGAAGAAGATCAAGACCGTGGACGAGCTCTGCCAGGCGATCGGCGCGCGCCCGCGCGAGCAAAAGGTGATCATGTGTCACGGCACCTTCGACATCGTGCATCCGGGGCACGTGCGTCATCTCATCTATGCCAAGAGCAAGGCCGACAAGCTCGTCGTGAGCCTGACCGCGGATACCCACGTCACCAAGGCCAATTTCCGCCCCTTCGTGCCCCAGGAGCTGCGCGCGATGAACCTCGCCGCGCTGGAGATGGTCGATTACGTGATCATCGACACGGAAGCGAAGCCGCTTAAGAACCTGAGCGCGATCCAGCCCGATTATTTCGCCAAGGGCTACGAGTACGTGGCGGGCGGCATCGATCCGCGCACGAGGGAGGAGCTTGCCGTTCTCGAGAGCTACGGCGGCGAGTTCATCTACACCCCCGGCGACATCGTGTTCTCGTCCTCGGCCATCATCGAGAGCATGCCGCCCAATCTCTCGCTCGAGAAACTGCTGTCGGTGCTCGACGCGGAGGGTCTCAAGTTCTCCGATCTGCGCGCGGCGCTGAAGCGCTTCGGCCATATTCGCGTCCACGTGGTCGGGGACACCATCGTCGACAGCTATACGCAAACGACGCTTGTCGGCGGCAATACGAAGACGCCCACCTTCAGCGTGCGCTTCGAGAGCCAGACGGACTATGTCGGCGGCGCCGGCGTCGTCGCCAAGCACCTCGCCGCCACGGGCGCGGACGTCACCTTCACCACCGTCCTCGGCGAGGACAAATTCAAGGATTTCGTCCTGGAGGACCTCGCCAAGACCGGCGTCAAGGTCAACGCGATTATCGATCCCACGCGCCCCACCACCAACAAGAATGCCTTCATCGCTGGAGGCTACCGGCTGCTCAAGGTCGATACCCTCGACAACCGCTCCATCTCCCAGCGGATCGTGGACGAGTTCCGCGACAAGATCGCCAAGACCAAGGTGGACGCGGTCGTCTTCTGCGATTTCCGCCACGGCGTGTTCAACCGCCGCACCATCCCGCCGCTGACGGAATGCATTCCGGAAGGCGCTTACCGGGTGGCCGACAGTCAGGTGGCGAGCCGCTGGGGCAACATCCTCGACTTCGAGGGCTTCGATCTCATCACGCCGAACGAACGGGAGGCGCGCTTCGCGCTCGGCGACCAGGATTCGGTGGTGCGGCCTCTCGGGCTCGAGCTCTACAAGCAGGCGAAGTGCAAGACCCTCATCCTCAAGATGGGCGAGCGCGGGCTCATAACCTATCGCACGATCCCGGAGACGGAGGAGGATTTCCGCGCCTTCTTCGTGGTCGACAGCTTCGCGGTGAACGTCGTCGATGCCGTCGGCTCGGGGGACGCGCTGCTCGCCTACGCGACCCTTGCGATGGTCGACACCAAGAACGAAGTCGTCGCCTCCGTGCTGGGCTCGATGGCGGCTGCCGTCGAGTGCGAGTACGACGGCAACATTCCGGTGTCGCCCGACGATGTGCGGCGAAAGCTCGACAGCGTGGAGAAGCGCGCGATCTTCGACTGATCGCGACGGGTGGGGAAGCATGCGCGTCATCGTCGTCGGACTGGGCGTGCAGGGCCACAAGCGCCGCCGCTTCGCCGGCGCCGATTTCGTCGCGGCCGTCGATCCCGTCAATCGGGAGGCGGAATACCTGAGCGTCGAGGACGTCCCGCTCGCCGATTTCGATGCGGCGCTTCTTTGCGTCCCCGACGAGCCCAAGATCGAGCTGCTGCGCTATCTCCTCGGCAACGGCAAGCACTGCCTCGTCGAGAAGCCGCTTTGGGCCGGGGACGATGCCGACATCGAGCGCCTCGCCACACTCGCGCGGGAGAAGCGCGCGCTCTGCTATACCGCCTACAACCACCGCTTCGAGCCCCATTTCGTGCGCATGCGTGATCTCATCGCCTCGGGGGAGCTCGGCGAGATCTACCGCTGCCGCATGTTCTACGGCAACGGCACCGCGCGTCTGGTGCGCGACTCCCGCTGGCGCGACCAGGGTGCTGGCGTGCTCCCCGACCTCGGCTCCCATCTCCTCGATACGGCCCGCTTCTGGTTCGGAGACATCGAGGACCGCTTCCGCGTCGCCTCGGCCCACGCCTTCGAGAATCGCTCACCTGATCACGTCGTCATCGATTCGGTCAAGGGCCGGCCGGCGCTCGAGTTCGAGATGACGCTTCTCATGTGGCGCAACCACTTCACCTGCGACATTCTCGCCGAGAAGGCGACCGCGCACATCCGCTCGCTCTGCAAGTGGGGGCCCGCGCGCTTCGTCAAGCGCACGCGCGTCCTGCCAAGCGGGCGGCCGCCCGAGGAAGCGGTGACGCTCGTCGAGGACGACCCGACCTGGGCCATCGAATACGCGCATTTCAAGGAGCTCTGCGCGCGCGGGCGCGAAACCGACCTCGCGAATGATCTGTGGCTCAACCGCACGCTGCGCCGGCTCGGCGGTGCGGCACTCGCGGAGCTCGCGCGATGAGCGCCGCCCCGCCCGCCATCGGCTACGCGGGAATGACCCACCTCGGCCTCAACTCCGCCGTCGCCGCGGCGGAACGCGGCTTCGCGGTCGTCGGCTTCGATCCGGACGCGGGCCGCATCGCTCCTCTCTCGCGCGGCGAGCCGACGGTGATCGAGCCCGGACTCCCCGAGCTCATGGCGAAGAATAGGGCACGCCTGCGCTTCACGAGCGAGGCCTCGGCACTCGCCTCATGCGAAGTCGTCTACATCTCTCCCGATGTCCCGACCGACGATGCGGGGACAAGCGATCTGGCTCCGCTCCGTGCGCTCATTGCCGCCGTGGAGCCGGTGATGCGGGCGGATGCGGCGATGGTCGTGCTGAGCCAGGTGCCGCCGGGTTTCACCCGCGGCCTCGCGAGAGCGGAAAGCCGCCGCTTCTATCAGGTGGAAACCTTGATCTTCGGACGCGCCGTCGAGCGGGCGCTCCATCCCGAGCGCTTCATCGTCGGCTGCGCCGATCCGGCGCGTCCGCTTCCGCCGGCCTTCGCCGCCTTCCTCGCCAGCTTCGGCTGCCCCATTCTGCCGATGCGCTACGAGAGCGCCGAACTGTGCAAGATCTCGATCAACCTCTTCCTCGTCGCCTCCATCAGCGCCGCCAACACGCTCGCGGAGCTCAGCGAGCGCATCGGCGCCGACTGGTCCGAGATCATGCCGGCGTTGCGCCTCGACAAGCGCATCGGGCCGCACGCCTATATCGCCCCCGGCCTGGGGATCGCGGGCGGCAACCTTGAGCGCGATCTCGCCACCTTCGTGCGCATGGGAGGAGAGATCGGCACGGACGTCGGCGTCGTGCTCGCCTGGCAGGCCAACAGCCGGCACCGCCGCTACTGGGCGCTCCGCCGGCTGCACGAGACCGTGCTGTCGCAGAGGACGGACCCCTTGATCGGCGTGCTCGGGCTTGCCTACAAGGAGGACACCCACTCGACCAAGAACTCGCCCTCATTGGCGCTCATCGCCGAGCTCAAGCCCTTCCGCTTGCGCGCCTTCGATCCCGCGGTCAAGGTGCAGCCGGAGTGGCACCCGGCCCTCGCGCAGGCGGAGGACGCGCTCGACGCCTGCAGGGGTGCCGACGTCGTGATCATCATGACGCCTTGGAGGCCGTTCAAGGCGCTGGCACCTGCGGCGATGGCAGGCGCCATGGCGGGGCGCGTGGTCATCGATCCTTTCGGCGTGCTCGACGGCAAGGCGGCCGCCGCCGCGGGGCTCGAGCATCATCGCCTGGGGGTACTTAGGGGCTGACCCGCCCGCTTGCGAGGAAGCGACCATGCTCGAGCATCGCAACGCAAACCCGGCTCTTCCCAAGCGCGTCGTGGTGCTGGGGGCGCGGGGCGTCATCGGCAAGGCGCTCGTGGCGCGGCTCAAGGCCGAATCGGCTGCGCTGCTGGCGCTGAGCTCGTCCGACATCGATCTGCTCGACGAAGCCGCCGCTGAGCGGCTGCGCGGCCTGCTGCGCGCCGACGACGCGTTGGTCGTGCTCGCGGCCCTGACGCCGGACAAGGGCCGCGACATCGCGACCTTTATGAAGAACCTGCGCATGGGCGAGGCGGTCGCAAAGGCACTCGGCGGCGGCGGATGCGATCAAGTGATCTACCTGAGCACGGACGCCGTCTATCGCCTGGGACCCCACTTGATCACCGAGGCCGCGCCCGCCGATCCGCCCGACCTTTACGGCGCCATGCACAAGGCGCGCGAGGTCATGCTCGCATCCGTGGTCGAGCCCGCGCGTTTGGCCATCCTGCGCGCGACGATGGTGCTCGCGCCCTACGACACGCACGGCTCATACGGCGCCAACCGCTTCCGCCGCCAGGCGCGCGAGAGCGGCAAGATCACCTTGAGCGGCCAGGGCGAGGAAACCCGAGACCTGATCTATCTCGACGATCTGACCAGCCTGATCCGGTCGGTGCTCGCCCATCGCAGCCACGGCCTGCTCAACGCGGCGAGCGGGGTCTCGCTGAGCTTCCTGGAGGTGGCGCGGCTGGTCGCGGCGCAGTTCGCAGAAAGGCCGGAGATCGTCTTCACGCCGCGCACGATGCCGGTCACCCACCGCCATTACGACATCACGGCGACGCGTCGCGCCTTCCCCACCTTCCGCTTCACCGCCCACGCCGATGCGATCGCCCGCGTGCACCGCGCGGAAGGGCTTTAGCGTCCGCCTACTTCGCGGCGAGGCTGAGGCTGCGTAGCGAAAGCCCCAGAGGCCGCGGGTCGGGTGCGATGCCGAGGCCCTTGGGCGGGCGCGTATCGGAGAGCTCGAGCGTGATCCGCAGCGGGCCCGGGCCGGCGAGGAGCGCGTGAGGCACGGCGAGCGTTCGCGCGGTGATCGCCTCGCCTTGTTTGAACCGAAGCGTGCCCACGGCCGTGCCGTTGACCCGCACGGTTGCCGCGACCTCCGGCCGGGACGGTCCCGTGAGAGCCGACGCGGTGATCGACAAGACCCCGTCGCCTGCCGGCGGCGGGGCGAGTGCCAGAGCGAGCTCGGCGCTCGGGCCGACGCTCCAGGTGCCGGTTGCATCCGGGGTGAGCCAGCCGTCGCCGAGATAGGGCCCGGCCGTTCCGTTGCGCGTGAAGTCGAGCATCGTACCCAGCTGGTAAGGAGCCGCCGCGGGCGGGCGCGCGTCGCCGAGCTGGACCGTGTGCACGAAGAGGCCGAGTCGGCGCGGATCGGACGACACGCCGAGCTCACGCGGCGACTTCGGCTCGACGAAGCGAAAGGCGAGATGGAGCGGTGCTTCGCGGCGCATGAGTGCTGGGGGGATGAAGAGGGAGCGCGGCCGCTCGGGCTCGCCCGCGACGAACAGCCAGTGTCCGAGCCGCGCCCCGTTGGCGAGGACGGTCGTCTCGAGGATCGGCTGCTCGGGCGGCGTGAAGGCTTGGGCGGTGACGGTGAGACGGGCGCCTTCGGCCGGCACCCGCTCCAGCTCGAGCGCGAGCTCGGCCTCGGGCGAGAGCGTCCAGGTGCCGGACGCGGTCGGGCTCGACCAGCCGTGCTCGAGGTAAAGCCCCGATGCGCCGCCCTCGCCGAAATCGATGACGCTGTCCCACGCATAAGGCGGGCGTTCCATCCCCGTCCACAGCAACGCCCGCCAGTGGCCGAGGAGGACGTCGCCGACCATGAAGCCCTCGCGCTGGAGCCCGATGCGCCGCCAGCGCTCGATGTCGGCGACCGTCGCCTCCGGCAGCGCTTCGTGCCCGGGGCCTCGCCAAGTCAGGATGTAGAAGGATGGGGTGTCGGCATAGAGATCGAAATAGCGCGGCAGGTTCTGCGCGCGCATGAGCGGACTCAGGCCGGGCGCCCAAAAGTCGATGTTGTGCTTCTCGACGAGGAAGAAATTTATGCCGAGCGAGCGATAGACCTCCGCGGCGCGTTCGGGCGCCGAGAAAACCGCATCTCGGAAGCGGCGGGCGAAGGCGGACTCGTATTGATGGACCAATTTGTTTCGCGGCAAGAGCGGAGAGAACATGCAGTACGACATCGAGGTGTAGCCGTTGAGGTGCAGGACCGATGCGTCGCCCGGCACCGCTCGGGCGATCTCGAGACATTTGTCGAAGGGTGCCCTGGGGGCGGCGATGCTGGCCTCGCGGCCGTCAAAGCCGGCGAGATAGCGCGCGACCGCGAGTGGGGGATGCTCCTTCGCCCCGCGCGCAAGTGCGCTCCCCGCCACGAGGAGCGAGAGCGCCGTCGCGGCCTCGATCAGAGCGGGCGCAAGAGCCAGGTGCCGCAGGGAGAGAACGCCTCGGGCCGCCTCTCTCCGCTCCAGCCAACGCGCGAGCAACCCAGCAAGCACCAGCCCCAGCGCCGGGAGCAAGGCTTCCGAGGGCTGCATCAGCCGCGCGAGACTCCCCGAGCGCACGAAGGCGACGAAGAGTGCCGCGAGCACGAGATAGGCGGCGAGGCCGAAGGCGAAGACGCCGGCCCCGGTGCGGAAATCCCGGCCAAAGGTCGCTTGCCGGGCGGATGGGCTCGTGAGGAGCCCGGCCGCGGCCGCTACCACGAGGGCGAGGAGGAGAGCGTAGAACGCGAGTTCGAGATAGGAGGCGCTCTCGACCCCGACCGGCAGCGCAAGCCATCTAAGTGCTGCGAGCGCAAGAGCGGCGAGCGCGGCACCGGTGAGCGCTCTTGCCAGGAACGCCTCGAGCCGCGGCCCGCGCGCGGCGGCTCGCAGTGCCGCAAGCCCCAGCGTCGCCAGCAGGACCTCTCCGGCCGCGGTGAGCCATCCCGCGGCTGCACTCGGCAGCGCGGCAATCCACCCGCCCGCCTCGGCGCTCGGTTGGACGTTGAGGAACGAGGAGGTGTATCCCTGGATGTAGTTGGTGTAGAGCTGAACGGCGGTGCTGGTATAGCGCCCGAAAATGCGCGGAATGATCAAGGGCTCGAAGAGCCAATAGGGTGCCAACTCGGGAACGCCGAGATAGGCCCAGTTGAGCGCGAGCGAGCCCAAGCAGGCGCTGATACCCATGGCGAAGAGCAGCAGCAGGCCGCGCTTCAAGGCACGCTCGCCCCTGAGCGCGAGAGCGGCCGCGGCAATGGCGAGTATGCCGGTGGCGAAGGCCTGGTATTGGGGCAGGCTGAGCGGGAGTGCCAGCACGAGCGGCGACAGCAGGCGGACGAGCGAGCTCCGGCCCTCCCGGTCGGCGGCGGCATAGTGCAGGCTGCCGTAAAGCAGGCCGACGAACCACACTGCGGTTTGCAAATAGTATTTGCCGAAGCTCACGTCGAGAAGGCCCGTAGCCAGCAGCAGCACCGCGAGATCCGGCAACAGCGCCGCAAGGCCGCGGCCGAGAGGCCGGTCGCTGCTCACGGCGAGCGCCTTGACGAAGAGCGCGCGGACGAGGAGTGCGAGCAAAAGCAGGAAGGCGGACGAGATAGCATGCCCGACCAGGCCGTTGGCGAGCGCGGCACCCACGAGATAGACGCCATTGCCGCGGCCGGTCAGGAAATCGACATAGATCGGCCGGTCCGGCGCCAGCCAGATGCCATGCTGATGCCGAATCTCCTCGAGGTAGGGAATATAGAATTGCACGACGTCGGTACTGTCGGCATCGAAATAGACGGCGCGCACGAGCGCCATCGACACGAGCAGAATGGCTACGAGGGCGCGTAGCGCGATCGCGAGCAACCGCGGCTCTTGACCGGCCCGCACTTCAGTCTTCAGCTCGGCGGCCGAGAGCCAGCTGCGGAGGCTCGAGCACGCCGTGGCCAAAGAGCTGACGTCGCGGAGCAGCAGCCAATAGCAGGCGGCAATGAAGAGCGCTGCGACGAGGACGGGCCACAGCAGGCTCGCGGCACCAAGGGCGAAACCGGCAAAGCTCATAAGCGCGGAGCCGGCGATGGCCGAGAGCAGGAGCTCGTCCGCTCCGGAAAGCGCGGCTTCGGGAGAGCTCCTCGTTATGCGATGCCACAGGCGTCCGAGCGCCAGGAAGGCGAGGAGCAATGCCAGGACAAGAAGTGCAAGTGCTGCGTTATAGGCGAGAACCCGGGCGCCGCCCTTGAAGATGAAGGCCGCGAACTCCGGTGGGTGGGCCAGCACGAGGAAGAGGCCGGCGAGCGCAAGCGCCGAAAGGAAGGCCCGCCGATGGTCTTTCCAGCGCGCTCGCATGTGGTCGATCGGCTGAGGCAATCAGGGCTCCTCTGGGTGGGCCACGAGCGGGCTTGTGCATCGCACCGCTCCTTATAAGGCGGCGGCCGCAGGGCCGGCAATGCGCGGCCCTCGGGCAGTGCCGGGTCGCGCGCAGTTAAAAATATCTCTTCTTTGACAATAGCTTACCAAAGCGGTCCTGCAGCCGGATCGAGCGCGGGTATGGCCTGGGCATTCCGGCGTCGCGCGGCCGGCCGTCGAGCGAGGGCCGCACCGAGCCGGATGCGCGGGGCTGCGCATAATTGACGATGGTGGCTAGATACGCTTTAACCACCGCGAACTTCGCCGGTCGTTGCCGCCGCAAAGAGGCCCGGGCCACGGGCTGCCAACGGCGCGACGGCCGCGACACGCGCTTATCTCGCAAAGAGTCGCCGTCCGCATGATCGATCACGTCCTCATCACGGGAGGCGCCGGCTTCATCGGCAGCCATCTCGCCGACCGCCTGTTGGCCCGCGGCCATCGCGTGACGGTCTACGACAACCTTTCGACCGGCTTCGTCGAGTTCCTCGAGGATGCCCGCAGGCAGCCCGGCTTCACCCTGATCGAGGGCGACCTATTGGATGGAGCCAGGCTCGCCAAGGCGCTTTCCGGGTGCGATCTCGTCTTCCACCTCGCCGCCAACGCCGACGTGCGCTTCGGCACCGCGCAGCCGAGGAGGGACCTCGAGCAGAACACGATCGCCACCTTCAACCTGCTCGAGGCGATGCGCACGAATGGCGTGCGCCGCATCGCCTTTGCCTCGACCGGCTCGATCTACGGCGAGACGAGCGTGATCCCCACTCCCGAGGACGCACCCTTTCCAGTACAGACGTCGCTCTATGGCGCCTCCAAGCTCGCCGGCGAGGGGCTGATTGCAGCCTATTGCGAGGGCTTCGAGTTCCAGAGCTGGATTTTCCGCTTCGTCTCGATCGTCGGCGAGCGTTACACCCATGGTCACGTTTTCGATTTCTACAAGAGTCTCGCCCGCGACCCGACCACGCTCCACGTCCTTGGCGACGGCCGCCAGACAAAGTCCTATCTTTACGTCCAGGACTGCGTCGAAGCGATGCTGGCGGCGGTCGAGCGGGCGAAAGACAAGGTCAACGTCTTCAACCTCGGCACCGAGGAGTATGTCCAAGTCGAGGACTCGATCGCGATCATCACGGCCCATCTCGGCCTCTCCCCGCGCCGCACCTACGCCGGCGGCGAGCGCGGCTGGGTCGGCGACAACCCCTTCATCTTTCTCGATACGACGAGGATCCGCGCGCTCGGCTGGGTGCCCCGGGTCGACATCCGTCAAGGCATCATTCGCACGGTCGAGTGGCTCAAGGCCAATCCCTGGATTTACGAGCGGCGAAGATGATGGGCCCCTCATGACGTCGCCCGAGCGAAGCGATGACGCCGCCTGGCGTGGCGGAGTGCTCGTCGGGCGCCTTGGCCTGATCACCGGCGCCTACGGCACGCTCGGGGCGGAGATCGCCAGGCGTCTGCGGCGCGATGGCGCCGATCTCCTTCTCGTCGGCCGCTCGCCCGAGCGGCTCGCCGAGCTGGCCAAGAGGCTCGCCGCCGAGCATGGGTGCCACGGCAGGCTCGATCTCCTCGCCGTCGATCTCGCGGCCGCCGATGCGGCGGAGCGCGTGGCCGCCGCGGTCGCCCGCCTCGGGCATCTCGATGTCCTCGTCAACAACGCCGCTATTCAAGGACCGATCGGCCCCCTCTGGGAGAACGATTGGCAAGCCTGGCAAGAGACCATCCGCATCGACCTCTTGGCGCCGGTGGCGCTCTGTCGCGCGCTCGTCGGCTTTCTCGGCCGGGACAAGCGCGGCAAGATCATCAACATCTCGGGCGGAGGGGCTTCCGGGCCCCGTGCGAATTTCAGCGCCTACGGCGTCGCCAAGACGGGCCTCGTGCGCTTCACCGAGACCTTCGCGGAGGAGGTGCGCGCGCGCAACATCGACGTCAATGCCGTGGCACCCGGCGCGCTCGGAAGCGCCATGACCGACGCCATCCTCGCGGCGGGTCCGGAGCTCTGCGGGGAAGAGGAGATCGCCGCCGCACGCAAGGCCAAGGCGGGGGAGGCTCAAGCCAACGTCGAGAAGGCCGCGGCGCTCTGCGCCTGGCTGGCGTCTGCGAAAAGCGACGGCATCAGCGGACGGCTGCTCGCGGCCCTGTGGGACCCGTGGGCGACGCTCGACCTCAAGGCCACGGAGCTCGCCGGCTCCGACATCTACACGCTAAGACGGATCCTGCCCAAGGACCGCGGCAAGGATTGGGAGCCGCCCGACTGAGGATTGCCGCGTACCGCCGTCGAATGAAGCGGTCCTGAGCGCCGGGCCCTCTTGCGGCGGAGCAAATGCGATCAGAAACCCAGCGGCGAAAAATCCCTCGTCGGTTCGGCATAAAGTGCGTCGCGGCCGACGGCGGACACCTCATTGGCCGTGCTCCCGGGCTTGACGGCGAGCGCATTCTTCTGAGGCAGCTCCTCGCCCTCGATCCATATGGCCATCGCGTATCCCTTCCACTCTCCCAAGAAGCGGTAAAGGGGCACGCGACTGTTGCCCGAGATCGGATCCGCCAAATAGGCGCGGTCTCCCACGATTCCCTTGAACACGGAGAAATGCTGGACGTACCCCTTGTCGAGCAGGACGACCACCGGCCCCTTGAGCTCGGTGAGTTGTTTGAGCGTCATCTTCAGGCCCTCGGCGGAAAAGCCGAAATGCGCCGCGGCCTTCTTCATGTCGAGCATCGACAGGCCGTTCTTCTCCTTCTCCTTCCATTCCTCCTTGCTGTACATCTCGCGGATAGCAGTGGTGAACTCGACTTCGGCGATGGGCTTGCCGTAGTAATGCTCGCTGATGATCGAGAGCGCGGCGGCGCCGCAGGTGAAATCGGTGCGCTGCCGGGCCACGTTTTGGAACTTGGCCGCCTGCCAGTTCTGGAACTTGCGATCCACATAGTCCTTGTCGGGCGCGGCGCCGCAGCCGGCCAGCAAGAGCACCATCAGCGCGACAACCAGCCTGATCATGCGCTCAGAACCTGTGGATGAAATCCAATGCCACCATCGCATCCGTCGCGTCGCGCGTGAGTCCGAACGTCACCGACGGCTCGATCAGGTTGAAGGGGGTCAGCACGTGGGTATAGGCGAGCCGCAAGCTGATCGGCGTCTGTTGGGTTTGGGGCACCGCGTTGCCGCCGAACTGCCATTTCTCGTCATAGTCGATGAACAGCTGGGTGCTGAACGTGCCCGACTCGTTGATGGAAAAGCCGAAACCGGAGTTGAGCTCCCAAATGTCTCCCGGGACGATATGGACGCCATAGTAAGTGGCCGGGATATAGTGGCTGTAATTCACCGTGGCGAACAACACGATGGGATCGTATGACTTCAACGCGGTCGCCGATCCCGTGAGAATCCAATGTCCGGTGCCGAGCGGAACGTTGAGGGGATCTCGCGTATCTCCGACCTGCACCGGCACGCTGGTCGAGCTTGCTCCAGAGCCGCTCGCCACCGAGGTCTGCGGCGGGGACGCGATATAGGGCGCCTTGCCGGTAGGGGCAGAGGCCGCCAGGCCGAGCACGACATTGGGAACCCAGGGCTTCTCGCTGATCGCGCTGTATTTGAGCCCGAAGTGGATGTCGCCCAGGCCGTCGAGCTCGTTCGAGACTTGCGCTTGAAACTCGTTGATCTGCCGCTGTCCCCACAGGAGGGGGACTTGGAGAAAGCCCTCCAACCCCGTCACGATGCCGAAACGCCCCGCGGCAATGAACTGGAGGAGCTTGTCGTTGCCCAATCCCTGAGCCTGATTGGTGTGGAGGTAGGACAAGGAGAGGTCGGTCTCGACCCTCTGCGGCTGCACCAGGACCGCCTCGTTGCGCAGGAACTCCAGCGTCTCCCGCTCGGTCTCCTCCTGCTGTTCCTTGGGGGTCAGGGTGGCGCTCTTGCCCCCTTGAGTCTGCGCCGGAGGATTGCCGCCAGGGCCCTGATCTTGAGTCGGGGGATTGCCGTTGCTGTCTTGGCCCTGGCCCGGGGGGTTTTGCCCGGCCGCTTCCGGCCCCGTCCCGGTCACCAACGACATCTCCTTGGCCAAGAGCTTACGGCCGTTGGCCGCGAGATCGTGGCACTTGATCTCCGCAACGGGGATGGCCACGTCGCCCAGATCCCGCGTCATGACGTGCAGGATGCCGTCCTTCAAGACCAGCCTTCCGGTCAGCCGGTCGTTTCCCGTCCCCGGCGATACCACCACGTCGCCGGAGCTCGATGCCGCGGCGAGCTTGTCGAGCGCCACCACCATCCTGCGGCCCAGATAGATGAAGCTCACCCCGTGGCAATCGACCCCCGAAAGCTCGCCCGTGAGGTGGTTTCCGGACAGCGTCGATAGCGTTCCGGGTGAGGGCGGTGGGTTTGCCGTCGCGGCGGTGGCGGCGCGCTGTTCAGCGGCGGCTGCTTGGCCCGGTGCGGCGAGCACGATAAAGCAAAGAAGCGCGCAAAACAAAAGGCGCATGCGCGCGATCCCCTGACGTCCCCAGCGGGATTGTCGCCGAGCGTGACCAAGCGGGCATCGGGACGGTTGTCTCTCCACAGATCGGCAACCGTCCACCCATCGTCACGCGGGTCTATTCGCGGTAGTAGGCGTAGTAGTATGCGTCATACAGATAGATGTATGAATAGTAAGCATACGTGTACGCGTCGGCCAGATAGTTCGTCCCCGTGTTGCCTGGGCCGTCGGAGTACGCGTAGTAGTAGCCGTAGTAGCCGTAGTAATACGCGTAATATGAGTAGAGGTAGCCATAGTACGCATACAACTGGGCGTAGTACCCGCTGCCCTTGATCCCGTCAAGCTGCTTGTCCGACAGAACGGTCGGCTGCGACGAGCCTCCGATCAAGGGATTGCTGGCGTAGGATGGCGTGCCAAACGCCAGAAACGCCACGACAGCCAGTGCCGCTAGTTTCAGGAGGGTTCTCATTTCGACTACTCCCCCAAGAGTCGATCCCTAAACATTTAATGATCCCACAGGCATTGAGATCGGTCAAGAACGTTCACGGTCACGTGAGGCGGCTCAAAGGGCGATTTCCGGCATGTCTGCCATGCTCAATTCACGGGACCATGGCGTACTCTCGAATGAGCATCGCTGTTCACGCGGCGTTCCTTTTCATTGCATGGGATTTTTGACAGCTTGCGCGGAGCGGTGGGCAAGCGACTCGGCGGCAGAACCTCTATCGAGCCATCACGCCCACGCACAGGTTGAGCGACACGAGCGGGATGCGCAACGGAAAGAAGCGCCGGCCGCTCAAGCGGAAGCGGCGCGCCAGCTCGATCTCGATTTCCTTGGGGCTGTTGATGTGCTCCCGACGTATGAACCAGCCATAAGGCACGCCGTACTTCGCCCGAAACAGACGCTCGGCCGAGATCTTCCGGCCGATCCAGTAGGCGAACCCCGGATCGCAAGGATAGACGATCGCGAAGACGCCGCCGGGCTTGAGCACGCGCCTGACCTGATCGAGCGCAGCCGGGAGGTTGGGCAGGTGCTCGAGCACATGAATGGCGATGGCGCGGTCGAAATAGGCATCCGGATAGGGCAGGCGCTCCTGGCAGTCCGTCACCTCGACCCGCACCTTGGGAAAGCGCCGGCGGATCTCCGCCGCCATTTCCGGGCGGAACTCGACCGCATGATATTCCTGCGTTGCCAGGTCTTCGTACTTGATGTGCTCGCCCAATCCCGCGCCGATCTCGAGCGTTCTGCACGGACCACCCACGACCGCCGATTGCAGGGGATAGCCGTTGTTGAAGCGCTCCGCGAGGCCGTAGCGCTGCGGCAGCACTTCGTGCCAGAGCTTGACGAAGTCGGTGTTGATCCGCTTCTGCGCCTCGCTCAGCGGCGGAAATACCTTGGGCCAGGCCTGCCGCGTGATGCGAGGTGCCGACCATGTATCGTCGATAGGTTTCATGCTTTCACCTGCACCTCCAAGGCAACACGCATTCCCCGGCCTCGCCTCAGGCCGCCGGGTGCTACACTAGAGTGGCAAAATAGCAGGCAGCCGGCATAGGGAAAAGGGCTCGGCCTCGGAAACCCGGATCGCAACCTGCGCCTTGAAAGAAGCCGCCCTCCTATCGCCGTCCGCGCGGAAAGGCTGTATACGCCATGGCAGCGGCGCGCGATATGGCAAGGAGCGGCGATGGCAGATTTGCTCTTCATGGCCGGGCTCGTCATCTGATTCGGGTTCATCGGCTGGCTGCCCGCAATCCTCCTGCCGGCGGCGC
>JBKQRV010000033.1:0-29997 GCA_052143835.1 Alphaproteobacteria bacterium | reverse complement strand
CGCTGATCTGGCCATCCCGTCACGATGCCAAAATCCAGCACCTCGCGATACCCGGGAAACTCAATAGCCATGCGCGTTCCAGCCACGTTTATGCCCTCAGGCTACCCACTCGATTTCCTGAAGACCCGAAAAAGAGAAGCGTCGCGGCCCCGGCGGATCCGGTGCCAACGGACGCGGAGATCGAGGCGGCGGCGGAGCGCCTGGGGCCGGGTTGGCTGCAGGGCGCCCCCCGGCCGCGAGCCGCGGGCGCGAGCCTGGTCGTTCAGAGCCTTGCGCGCGGCCGCTCGCATGCGGTGACCGTGGAGCTAAAGCGTCCGGCGCGCCGTCTCCCCAGGTCGCGCTGAGCGCGAAAATCGCCGTCCGGCCCATGCGCGGTCATGGCATTGCCGCAATGTCAACGGGACGCGTATCCGATGAGGCGCGCCGCACTCGGCGCCGTGAACAACCCCATCGGCGAGAGCCTTGATGGCTCTCGGCACGCCGCTCGCAGCCGAGCAAGCCTGTCTCCGTCGCAGATTCCTGTTGTCGTTCGGCCAAAAGGCCGCTCAAATGCCCCCGGTACACGTGCGGGTCCGGGCCGATGCCGTCTCCTTCGCACTTGCACAAATTCGAGATGGACCGGTCGCAATGGGACAACTATCAGTAATCTAACCATATTTTGGTCCCGAGGAGGTGGCGCGCGGGTGGTGTTCGGGCGGCAACCGACGGCGGCCATCCCGGACTTGGATTGACGGGGGGACGGTGGGCGCGGGGCGCGCGGGGAACATGGACAAATAATAATCATAAATTAACAAATAATTGCCATGTTATTGACCCTACCGCCCGATCGGTCAAGTCGAGAAGGGCATGGAAGCGTAATCGCGGCGACGACGCTGCATCGGACAAGCCGGCGAAGCTTCGGGATTATTGCAATATGCTGGAACGAGTCGCGCAATTTCAGAAATCTTCCGCGGGGCGCTCGGGAGAGGCGCGTTCGAGCGCCGGCACGCCGCAAGTGGCCGGCAAGACGACGGTCGTCATCGTCGACGACCGGGTGACCAACCGCCGCATCATGAGCGAGCTCGCTTCCGTGCTCGAGGAGAACCTCGAGGTCAAGGCGTTCGAGGACCCGATCGCCGCCCTTGCCTGGGTCGAGGACAATACCCCCGACCTCGTCATCACCGATTACAAGATGCCCCACATCGACGGCGCCGAGTTCGTGCGCCGTTTCCGCCGTCTGCCGCTTTGCTTCGACGTGCCCGTGGTGGTGGTGACCGTCTATGAGGACAAGGAGTTCCGCTACCGGGCACTCGAGGCGGGCGCCACCGATTTCCTGCTCTCTCCCGTCGACCATCACGAATTCTGGTCGCGCTCGCGCAATCTGCTCGCGTTGCGCCGCCAGCAGCAGATCATCAAGCACCGCGCCTACTCGCTCGAACGCATGCTCGCGCAGAGCCACCGGCTCCATGAGGAGACGGTCAATGAGATTCAAGAGCGGCTGCGCTCCGTCATCGATGCCGTGCCCGCGATGATCTACGCCACGGACGCCGATCTGCGCCTCGTCTTCCTCAACTCCTATGCGGCGGCGCTTACCGGCGTCGCGCGCGAAACCGCGATCGGCAGCAGCGCCGAGAGCGTATTCGGCGAGGCCTTCGGGCGCATGAGCGAGGCGTCCGATCTCACGCTGTTCACCACGGGCGAGACGCCGCCGCCCTTCGAGGAGCGCCTCGTCGATGCGCGCAACCGCGCGCGCGACATGCTCACGACCAAGAGCGCGTTGCGCGATCCGGGCGGCCGCATCACGCACGCGGTGACGGCCGCCATCGACATCACCGAGCGCAAGGATGCGGAAGCAGCACGTCGCGAGAGCGAGGAGATGCTCCGCGGCATCGCCGAGCACATGCCGGGCACCATCTTCCGCCGCGTGCTGCGGCCCGACGGCACGGTCTCCTACCCCTACATCGGCGCATCGGCGAAGAAGGTCTACGGCATCGAGCCTGACGAAGTGATGCGCGACGGCGGCGCGCTGCTCAAGGTCATGCACCCGGAGGACCGCGAGGCCTACGCCGAATCGATGCACCGCTCGGTGGAAGACCTCTCCGCGATGGAGTTCGAGGGCAGATTCATCACGTTGGACGGAGATCCCCGCTGGCTGAAGACGATCTCGCGCCCGCGCCGGCTCGACAACGGCGACGTCGTATGGGACGGCGTCATTCTCGACGTCACCGACCTCAAGCGGGCCGAAGCGCACCGGGATTACCTCGCCTACCACGATCAGCTCACCGGGCTTCCGAATCAGAGCCTGTTTCTCGACCGCATGTCGCAAGCGATCACCCAGGCCGAGCGCTCCGAGCGCATCGCAGCCGTGCTCTGCCTCGAGATCGAGACGCTGCGGAACATCCGGGACAGCTGGGGCCTCGCCGCGGCGGACGACATCATTCGCGAGACGGCAAAACGGCTTAGGGCCACGCTGCGCCCGGGCGACACCGTCGCGCACGTCGGCGGCGGCCAGTTCTACGCGCTTCTGTGCGGCATCGAGAAGATGCCCGACGTAGCAGTGCCGCTACAAAAGCTCGTCGAAGCCTTCGAGCTTCCCTTCGCCCTCAACGGGGAAGACGTCCACATCAAGGCCGTCATGGGCGTCAGCGCCTTCCCGCTCGACGCGCGCGAGCCGGGCGCATTGATGCGCAACGCCAACACCGCGCTCGACCGGGCCAAGGCGCTTCCCACGCGCCGCTACGAATTCTACAGCGCGCAAATGACCGAGGGCGCGGTCAGGCGAATGAGCCTCGAGGCGGGTCTCCGCCGGGCGATCGAGGACGGCCAGATCGAGGTGTTCTACCAGCCCCAGGTCGGAACCAACGACTATGCGATCGTGGGACTGGAAGCGCTCGCGCGTTGGCGGCGTCCCGGAAACGTCCTCGTCTCGCCCTATGACTTCATACCGATCGCGGAGCAGACCGGCCTCATCGTTCCTCTCGGCGCGCACGTCCTGCGCACGGCGTGCGAGCAGGCCCAGGCCTGGCAGCGCGCCGGGCTGAAGCTCCCGGAGATCTCGGTCAACGTTTCCGGCCGTCAGCTCCTCGAGGAGGATTTCGGCGAGGTCGTTCTCGCCATCCTGAACAAGACCGGATTCTCGCCCTTTAACCTCAGGCTCGAGCTCACGGAGAGCACGATCATCCGCAACGCCGAGGTGGTGTCCCGCATCATGCAGCAGCTGCGCAGCGCAGGCGTCACTTTCGCCGTCGACGATTTCGGCATCGAGCACTCCGCCCTCAGCCATCTGTCGCGGCTGCGGGTCGAGATGCTCAAGGTCGACCTTTCGTTCGTCTCGCAGATGACGAGCGACCCGGACCACGCGGCCCTCGTGCAGGCCATCGTCTCCATGACGCATGCCATGAAGAAGCGGGCGGTCGCCGAGGGAGTGGAAACCCAGGAGCAGCTCGATTATCTGCGCGCCTACCAGTGCGACGCGCTTCAGGGCTTCCTGTTTAGCCGGCCGCTGGCGGCCGATAAGATAGGGCAGCTGCTCAAGGTTGGCACGATCCAACCCGGGCAGCGGGAGATTTGAGGTGTCACGACCGCTCGAGATGCGCGCGCCGCCGATGCGCTCGGCCGGACATGCTGGAGCAGGCGATCAGGTTTCGCTTCTGTGGCGCATATGCGAGTCTTGCGCGGAAACCCGGAATGGTTGCATAGTCGATTCAACCGATAACGGATCCGATCCTCGGAACACCTCAAGCACATAACTCAAGCGAGACACGAGGCCGCCGCAAGGCGTGCGCAATGGCAATGGCGATCATACAGAATTTAATCGATGCCATTCTGTCGCCCTATCGCTGGATGCGCCGGCGGCTGACCTCCCGTGCGGACAGCGAGCACGTGCAGAGCCTGATCCGCGTTGCCTTCGGCCTGATCACGCTCGCCTATGTCGTCTCGATCGTGCGGCTCGGCTTCGCGAGTTACGAGATACTGCGCTACCCGATCCTGCTTGCGTCACTCAATCTAGTGTTTTCGGTCGCCCTCTTCGCAAGCATCGTGGCGGTACCTCGCGTCTCCGCGGTGCGGCGATTCTGCGGCACGCTTCTCGATATCACGGCACTCACGGCGTTCCTCGATACCGGCGGCGCCTACACCGCCTGCTGGTATCCGGTCTATCTCTGGGTCACGCTCGGCAACGGCCTTCGCTACGGCCAGAACTATCTGTTCGCTCCGGCAGCACTCAGCTTCGTCGGCTTCGGTTACGTGATCTTCAGCGCCGACTATTGGCGCGACCAGCCGTACCTCTCGCTCGGCCTGCTCCTCGCCCTCATCATCATCCCCCTCTACGCCAAGGCCCTCCTTGCCAAGCTGACCAAGGCGAAGGCCCAGGCCGAGGAGGCCAGCCAGGCCAAGAGCCGCTTCCTCGCCAACATGAGCCACGAGCTGCGCACGCCGCTCAACGCCATCATCGGCATGAGCGATCTCCTGAGCGACGCGCGGCTCGATCACGAGCAGCGGGACATGGTGTCGACGATTCACGCCTCCGGACGCTCGCTGCTCTCGCTCATCGACGACATCCTGGACCTCGCGAAGATCGAGGCGGGCAAGACCGCGGTCCATCCGGTTGCCTTCGACCTCCACGCGATGGTGGCCGGGATTTCCACCATGATCGAGCCCCAGGCGCGCAGCCGCGGCCTGTGGTTCGCGACGCGGCTCGCGGCCGGCACGCCCTACCGGCTCCGCGGCGATGCGCAATACCTGCGTCAGGTGCTCCTCAATCTGTGCTCCAATGCGCTCAAGTTCACGCCCGAGGGCGGAATTCTTGTGCGCGTCGGCTACAGCCCGGGAGCAAACCCGGCTCGGGCGGTCCTGCGCTTCGAGGTGCATGACACGGGCATCGGCATTGCGCCCGAGGTGCAAGCGCGAATCTTCGAGGTCTTCACGCAAGCGGACGATATCACGACGCGCAAGGTCGGCGGGTCCGGCCTGGGGCTTGCGATCTCGAAGCATCTCGCCACCCTGATGGGTGGTCGCATCGGGGTCGAGAGTCGGCCCGGCCACGGGAGCTGCTTCTGGTTCGAAATGCCGGTCGAGGTCGAGGAGGTGGCCGAGCTCGAGCGCTTCGCGGCGCAGGGCGTGCAAGCGCTCGTCGTCTCGGCCCAGGAGGAGGGCATGCGCGCGGTTTGCCGCAGGCTCGAGGAGTGGGGCCTGGCGACGGTCGAGGTGCGCACCACGCGGGCGGCACTCAGGGCAATCCAGGCCAGCTCGGAATTGGGCGGCGGGCGCGTCGTCGTGCTCGCCGATGCGGCGGGGCTCGACCTCGATCCGAAGCGTTTCGCCAAGGAGCTCTTCCAAGTCAAGACGGAAGTCAACGTACGCGCCGTCCTGCTCGGCGACCGCGACACGGCGGATGCCGAGGCACTCGCCCTCGGACCCGACTTCCTGGTGACGGTGTCGAGGGCGGACGAAAAGGCGCTTTACGGCGCGCTGCGCGCGGCTCTTGCGCGCGAGCGGCCCGCCGAGCGCGCCGACGAGTCCGCGGCAGAGCAGCCGCGTCGTCGGCTCAAAATCCTGGTCGCAGAGGACAACGTCGTCAACCGCCGCGTCATCGCCAAGATCCTCGAGCGGGCGGGCCACGAGGCGCATCTCGTGGGCAACGGCGAGGAGGCGCTCGAGGTGCTCGAGAACGAGCGCTTCGATTTGGTGGTGATGGACCTGCACATGCCGGTGATGAGCGGGATCGAGGCGACCAAGCTCTACCGTTACGCCAACCTCGGCCATTCGGAGCCGCCGATCATCGGCTTGACCGCGGACGCCACGCCGGCGGCCCGCCAAGGGGCGAAGGAGGCGGGCATGGACGCCTGCCTGACCAAGCCGATCGAGCCCAAGCACCTGCTGGAGACGATCGACCAGCTGATCGAGCAGAGACACGCCGCGGCCCGGCGCGTGCCGCAGACTTCACTCGGCTCCAACGTGGTGATGCACCCGCGCGCCAGCGGAGACGGGCTGCCCGTGGTCGAGCGCCGCAAGCTCGACGATCTGAAAACGCTGGGCTCGGGTGCCGAGTTCGTGACGAGCCTGATCGAGGATTTCATCGCGGACGGGGACGAGATCATCCGCCAGCTGGAGCGGGCGGCCGAGGCGCGCGACAGCCGCGAGTTTCGCGAGCTGGTGCACGGCCTGCGCGGCAGCGCCGGCTACATCGGAGCGAGCCAGTTCTACCAGCTGCTCCTCTCGCTCAGGGGCATCGACACGCACGAGCTCACGCGCAATGCCGGCGAGTATGTTGGGCGCATCAAGACGGAATTCGACCGCCTGCGCACGGCCCTCACGCAATACAAGTCCGAGGCCCGCGGCACGGGCCTCGGCTCTTGATCCCGTCCCCCCCGCGCGCAGACTTTCCCGCGCGGGGGCCGCGATCATCCCCGTTCAGCCGTTGCGTCCAAGCGCCGCAATGCGCCGGTCCTGGGCGCGCGCGAGGCGTTCCATGCGCCTGAGGTCGCTTTCGTCGAGCGCCAAGGCCGTCTCGACCCAGGCGCGCGTCACCCCGAGGAGTTCGTCGTAGGTCACCGGGTTGACGTGACGGCGTATGTTGTAAATCGCGCGGTGCGCGGAGTGCCGGCGTCCGAACTGGTCGATATATTCGTACACCGCCTCGTCGCCCTTGCCGTCGTCGGCCAGCACGTCCACGAGACCGAGCTCGTAAAGCTCTTCCGCCCCATAGATGCGACCGGAGAGGATCATACGCTCGGCCTGCGCCGCGCCGATCCGCCGCGCGATCAGGCTATAGGCGCCCATGCCCGGGAAGAGATTGAAGAGTATCTCCGGAAGGCCGAACTTGGCGCTGCGCTCCGCGATCACGAGATTGCTCGAGAGTGCCGCTTCGAAGCCGCCACCCAGTGCATCCCCCCGAACGAGCGCTACCGTGATGAGCGGAGCCTCGCAGGAAACCGAGTTCAGATGGACGATGTCGACGCACGTGGTCGCGTATTCAAGCAACTGTTCGCGATCGCGCTTGCGGATGAGCTCGACGAAGAGCTGCAAATCGCCTCCCAAGCTGTAGACGCCGGGAAACTTGGACGACCAGACGATATAGCGGATCGGCGTGTCGGCGCCCGCCGGCTGGTCGCGGATGAGCTGCTGGACTCCGCGTTGCAGCGTGCGGATCTCGCGCCCGAGCCGGAGCGTGAAGATCGGCCGCCCGGAGATGTTCCAGGAGCACCACAGGATCTTGTCCTGCTCGTCGAAGGCCAGCTCGAGCTGGGACAAATTGCCGAAACGCGCGAGCCATTCATCGCGCGACTGGCCCGCGATCACGTCCGGAAGGTTGATGACGTGCGCGACTTCGCCGCTGCCCGTGCGGCGCTCGAAAGCATGCGTCATCGGCCGGCCGGCCAGGAAACGCCCGCGCAAGGCGTCGGCATCGGCCGGCTTGGCGGTATCGAGACTTTGCCCGTAGACTCGCATTGCAACCTCCTCCTGCTATGGCCCGCATTGCCCATGGGTTCTATTGCGGACTCATTGATGCACTACTCTATAACATCAATATTCATTTGCCAGGTTGTGCGGGTCGCTTGACACGTCGCTTTAGGACGCCTAGCATATGGGGTTTCCTTCGCTGGCATCGGCGTTCGGAAGAACGGCGCGCGGCACCTTCGGTGCGCGCGGCGTGTCGCCTAGGTCAACAGCGTTGACGACATCCTCCGATGCCGCCGGGCAATCTTTCTAAATAAATGAATCGCAAAGAAAATTTTCGCGGCAGAGCGGGCCGACCGAGTTGCTGAAATCTCGTTAGCGAGCCCCGGTGCTGCCCTTGGTGACCTTCCCGCGCGAGCGCCGTAGGACACGGCCGGAGGGGCCTAGCGCCAGCATGAAGGCGCATAGCGCTTGTCTCTATCTCCTTCGTTCACCTGTTGTCGCGTCAATCATAACGAGAATTGCCGGGGCGACTCGGGGTTCCCGAAAGTCGCTATTTTTTTTGCCGCGCGCGGACGGAATTGACGGAGGTCAATTTCGATAGCGCGAGCACTGGCTTTCGCGGCTTCGTGCGCCGATTTCCGGCGAGCGAAGAGCCCGCGAAATCGGCACGAAATCAAAGTGTTACACCTGTTTCCAAGGCGCAGCGCGCGATCATCGCCTGGCGCCGCAGGAGCGCGTCATTCGGCCCGTATTAACGAAGGCGATCACGCAGCCGAAGGGCAGGGGCAAGAATGGTGCGCCTCGGGCACGCGCGTACGTGGCGCAAGCGCAGCGGCTCTGCGGAGCGTGCGGCTGAGTGTCGCACCCACGTCCGCGAGCGGGAGAAGCCGCCTCGCGAATCCGAGACGGGCTTTGCGCACTTGGGAGCCGGTTTGCGTCGCCCTGGTGCCGCTCCGGCGCAGCCGATTTTCATCCATACCTTTTGGCGTGGAGGCGGTACTAATCTTTGGAGCAAGTTCCGCGCCTGCTGCGACGCGCTGGCGTTCTACGAGCCCTTCAACGAGTCGCTCGGAACCGCCTCTCGCGCTCAGCTCCTCGCCAAGACCGCGCGGTCGTGGCCGTCGAAGCAAACGAACGCGCGAGGGCGCTATTTGCCGAACAGTCCCTTGAGCGTCTTGGTGACGCTGCCCGCGGATGGCGTTTGCGTCGAGCCGCCGGGCGCCCCCGGGATCGGCAGGCCGAGACCCTTGGCGGCGCCGCCGAGCAGCCCCGGGATGCTCTTCAGCACATTCATGTCGGGCTGATAGCTCGGATTGCTCCATGGCCCACTGATCTTGATCGGGATGGGCACGCCCGCGAGCGCGTCCTTCCCGCCTTGGCCCTGCGTCGTCGCCACCAGCTTCGCCTCGACCGTATAATCGAGCGTTTGCGGCGGGAAGGGCACTGTGCCCTTGCCGCTCAGCCGCACGAGCGGCGCGTCCATCGTCAAGTCGCTGTTGGTGAGAATTCCGTCCTTCATCGTATAGGTGCCGGAGAGCTCGGTGAAATCGGTCTGCTCGGTTTGCGACCCGCCGATGCCGGCCGTGCCGATCACGCGCATCGCCTGCGCGATATTGATGCCGTGGATGGCGCCGTTGGTGATCTTGAGCTGGCCCTTGCCGCTGAGCGTGCCCACGAGCTCCTTCTCGCTCTTGCCGCTGCCCTGGCCGCTCATCTCGCATGCGAGCGTGCCGGAGAGCCGGCTGTTGTCGGCGAAGGTCTTGAGCAGCGGCAGCGCCTGTACGCCGGCGACCGACAGTTGATAATCGAGCTTGGGCACGGCGGCGGACGCATCGAAGGTCAGCTTGCCGCTGATGGTACCTTGCGCGAGGGAGAGCTTGTCGAGCGAAACGTTCAGGACCTTGTTCGCGGCCGTCGCCTTGAGCTCGCCCTGTTTGACGTCGAGGTCGCGATATTGCACCGAGGCGAGCTGGAGTGTCGCATCCCCGCCGTACTCCTGGAGGAGTGCCAAGAGGCCGAACGGCGCTGTGCTCCAGCCGCTTGCCGCGGCGGGGGCCGCCGCACCTTTGGCCGCCGGTGCCGCACTCTTTCCCGTCGACGCTCCCTCGGGCGGCAGATAGGAATTGAGGTCCGCCTGCTCGATGTTGAGCTTGGCACTGACGGCGGCGAGCGGCTTCGAGCCGTCGTACTGCATCTCCGCCGAGATCTTGATCGCCTTGCCGGTGATCGAGGCGTCCTTGACGGAGGTCTTGGGGCCGTCGCTCGTAAGCGTGGCGTGGACCTTGAGCAGTCCGGGATCGGGCTGCTTGGGATCGAGCGGATAGCCGAGCCAAGCCGCCAGCTTGCCGGCCGACGGCGCATCGAGATCGAAGGTGCCGTCAAGCGCAAGCGCGGGCGGGGGCTGCAGGCTGCCGTCATAGGCGACGGTGACGAGCGGGGAGCTCAGGGTGAGCTTGGCCGGGAACTTGCCGCCGCCGAGGAGCTTCTGGAGCGGGCCGAGCGTGGCGTCCGCCTCCACTTGCTCGCGGTTGTACGTCAGGTTCGCTTTGAGCGTCGGCTGCTTGTCGCCGCCCGGCAGGTCGACTTCGAGCTTCAATCCCGAGATCGCCGGAAGCGCTGCGCCCTTGGCATTGACGCCGCCCAAATCCAAGGCGAGCTTGCCGTTGAGGCTCGCGAGAAGTGCCGTCGTATCCTTGCCTTGGGCCGCGGCGTCGAGCGTGGCCGAGACGACGCCCGTTGCCGGAACGCCCGCGAGCGCAGCCAGCTTGTCGACGGTGATGTGGTCGATCTTCATGCTGGTGTTGATGCCGAGGGCGTCGTGGCTGGCGTCGAGCGTGACGGTGCCCTTTGCGCTGCCGCCGTAAAGGGCGAGCTCGCCGAGCTCGGCATGAGCGACGCCGCCCTTCGAGGTCGCGGTGAACGCGACACGGCCGACCTCATAGCCCATCGCCTTGATGCCCGCGAGCGTCACCTTGATGTCGGCGTTGGTCTTGCGCAGGGTCGCGGCGAAATTGGACATGTCGGACGCGAGCGCCGGCCCGCCCTTGGCGGACGAAGGTGCTGCCGCGGGCGCCGCTCCCGCCGCCGCAGCGGGCTTTCCGGGCGAGGGCAGATAGCGATCGAGGTCGAGCACCCCGCCGTCGAGATTCAAGGCGAGTGCGGTGACGGGACCGCTCGCATCGAGGCTGCCGCTCGCGGTCAGCTTGAGCGCGCCACCTTGGATCGTCCCCTCTTTGAGGGTCGACGTGGCGCCGTTGGCGGCGAAGACGGCGTGGACCTTGAGCGCTCCCGGATCGGGCTGCGACTTCTCGAGCGGGCGGTGCAGCCAGGCCAGCAGTGCCCCGACCGAGCCGACGTTGAGGTCGAAGGTGCCATCGAGGCCAGGCACGGGCCGCTCTTGCGCCCCACCGTCGAACGCGGCCGTGAGCTGCTTCGTATTCACGGCGAGCTTGACCTTGGCTTGCTGGCCCTGCTGCAGCTTGCCGAGCGAATCGATTGCGATGTCCGCAGTCACGGGCTCGTCGTTGAGCGTCATCTGCCCCTTGAGCGTGAGCGGGGTCGAGATCGCCGCCATCGCGGCATCCAGGTTGATGTTCTTCGCATCGACGGTCTGGCCCGTGGTGTCGTCGACATAGCTGACCTGGCCGCCCGTGATCTTGACGTCGCCGAGGCTCAAATTCGGCGGTGCCGCGCCCGCGGATGCCGCTTGGCCGCTGCTCGGGGCGCTCGCGGCGCTGCCTCCAGCCGGTGCAAAGGCCCAATTGGGCGTGCCGTCCTTGGCGACCTCGAGGTTGACGGTCGGGTTGGTGACGGTCAGGGAATCGATCACGAAACGCCCGCCGATGAGCGGCCAAAGCTCGGCTTGGAGATCGACCGCACCGATCGTGACCATCTCGGCCGCTTTGGCGCCGGCCGCATTCGAGAGATGGACGCCCGCGGCGCTCACGCTGAGGCTCGGCAAGAGCGACAGCCGAAGCGCGCCGTCGATCTTGAGATCGCGCCCGGTCGCCGCCTTGACCCTAGAGGCGATCAACGGCTTGAAGTCGATGACGCTGGGTGCCACGAAGACCGCGGCGATGAGGAGGACGATGACACCGACGACGATGATCGCAAGCTTCTTCATGATGCCCGCCTTTCGCTCCGGCGCCCCTCTCTTGGGGGTGCGCCATCGACGTGGTTTGCTTTTCCTGCCGGCCCGCTCGAGAGGGGACCGCTGCCTCACCTAAAGTCGGCGCACGGCCGCTGCAGAGCACGGATCGTGCTTCTGGCTGGCAAGGGCGTGCGCGGCGGCTGATCGTTTCCCAGCGCTTGCGATTATACAGCCCGGACCCGCCGCAGCACCAGCGCCGGCAAGGGGCGTGCACCGCGAAAATCAGCCTCGCCGGGGGGCCTCCCAGGCCGCCCCCTCATGGCCGCACATGCTCCAGGAGCCGTGCCACGTTGTCGATGGTCTCCAGGCGCTCGACCGCGGCGCTCAGCGACCCGGCACGCGCGGCCGGGAGACCGCCCGGTCCGGCGCGAAAGCAAGCCTCGAGCTTGGCGAGCCGCTCCGCGCGCGCGAGCGGCTTCTCCGGGCTGCCGAGGACCGCATCGAGATGTTGCCTGTGCACGCGGCCGCCCGTGAGGCGCACCTCGACCTGCTGCGGCAGGAGCGCATTCTTGTCCGGCGTCTCCTCGACGACGACCTGGATGCGCGCGGCGAGGGCGTGAATCGCCGGATCCGCGAGCCGCGCGGCGGCGAAATCGCCGAGCCCGACGCCGCCGTGAAGGAGGGCGACGGCGCCGACGTAGGGCAAGGAGAGGCGCGCGTAGTTGGGCAGCGGCTCGCGCACGAGCGGCCGGCCCACGAGCTGGGCGACGAGCGGGGGGACACGGATGGTCACGCGCTCGACCTCGCCCGCCGCAAAACCGTGCTGTGCCTTGAGCGTCAGCAGCGCCTCGATGCCGCCGTGCGTGGCGCGCCCGCAAGGGAAGGGCTTGTGGCTCAGCTCGGCGATGCGCCAGCGCTGTCCCAGTGCCGCGAGTGCCGGCTCGAGCGCGTAATCGCCCTCGAAGAGCGGCAGATAGCCGAAGCGCCCCTCAAAGACCTGTGCCGGGCCTTGGATACCGGTCGCGACGAGGTCGGCGGCGACGACGGCGTTGCGCGCGTTGAAGCCGATCTGCACCGGCAGAAGCGCCTTGCCCTCGGCATGCGGCTGCATCGTGCCGCTCACCTGGCCGAGAAGGAAGCCGAAGGCGTTCACCAGCTCGGGTGCCGTGAAACGCGCGAGCTTGCCGAGGGCGGCCACGGCACCGAAGGCGCCGGCGGTCGCCGGGCGGAAGAAGCGCAAGGGCGCGCGCGAGGCGATCCCAAGCGACACGGCGACATCGACGCCGAGTGTCGCGGCGAGGATGAGCTCGCGGCCGGAGACGTTGCCGGCGCGCTCGGCAAAGGCGAGGCTCGCGGCGAGCGTGGTCGCCATGGGATGGACGACGGCACCCTCGTGCACGCAGTCGAATTCCTGGCAATGGACCTGATAGCCGTTGACGAACGCGGCGGCGGGTGCGGGGAGGCGCACGCCGGTGCCGAGCACGCTCGCTTCGTTGCCCGCGCCCCAACGGCTTGCCGCTTGAGAGAGCCTGGCCGCGTCCGAGAGTGCGGCCCCCGCGACCGCGACGCCGAGGGTGTCGAGGATGAAGCTCTTTGCCGCGGTGACGGCGGCGGGCGGCAGCGCCTCGTAGGCCGTCTCGACCACGTGGCGCGCGAAGCGCTCTGCCGCCGCCGGCTCACTTGCGGGCGCGCGCATCGGCTCAGGCCTCCGGATGGAACTCGCCGATCTCGGGCGCCTCGCCCTCCAGGCCGAGCTCGCGCCAGCGCGCTTTCACGCGCTCATAGGTCGCGCGGCGCAGAAGCGTGCGCTCCGGGAACTCCTTGAGATAGCGATGCGGCTTGCAGGAGTTGATCAACGCCTTCGAGCCGTAGGGCCGCGCCTCGGGCGGATATTGGCTCGGGTCGAGGCCGGTCGACCAGGTGTTGCGCAGGATGTCGATGTCCTCCGAGGGATGGCAGCGCGTCGAGAGCGCCCACAGCACCTGATTGAGGTCGGTCGGATCGACGTCCTCGTCGACCGCGATGATCCACTTGGTGTAATAGGCGGCGGCCGGGCATTGCGCCGCGAGCGCCAGCACCTGTGCCGCGTGCCCCGCATACATCTGCTTGAGCGCCACCACGACCATGCCCCAGCCCGAGGCCGCCGCCGGCTGGGCGTAGACGCCGGCAATGCCCGGCACGCCGATGCGCTCGAGATCGTCCCACACGCGCGCCGAGCGCATGATCGCGTAATAGGCGCCGATCTCGCAGGAGGGATAGCTCGCCATCAGCGCCGCGGTGAGGATGGGCTCGCGCCGCGCGTGCACGGCGCGCACCTCGATCACCGGCTGGGGCGACCGCACGTTGCCGTAATAGCCGGTGAACTCGCCGAGCGGACCCTCCATCGCGAGATCGTTCGGCTGCAGCACGCCCTCGATGACGAGCTCGGCGCGCGCGGGGATCGGCAGGCTCACCGTCTCGGCGCGGGTGAGCTCGATCGGCCGGCCCATGATGCCGCCGGCAGCGTCGAGCTCGGACTCTTTCGCGCTGAAGCTCTGCGCGCCGACCATGAAGAGCACCGGGTCGATGCCGTAGGCGGCCACCACCTCGCAAGCCTCGCCCCGCGCCCACCAGGCCTCGCGGTCGAGCCGGCCGCCCTTGCCGGGCGAGCAGTAGAGCCCGACGCGGTCCTTGGCATGCACCATCTGGCGATAGACGCCGACGTTGATGCGCCCGCTCTCGGGATCGCGGGTGAGCGTCACGTCGCCGGTGCCGATGTAGCGCCCGCCGTCGCCGGGCCAGAACTTGGGTGCTGGGAAACGGCTGAGGTCGATGTCCTCGCCGCGCAGCACGACCTCGTTCACGGGTGCCGTCTCGGGCGCTACCAGGCGCGGGCGCAGGCGCCGCCGCATGATCGCCCGCGTCGCCCGGATCATCTCGGGCAGCGGCAGCGTCGGCTCGAGGCCGAAGGCGAGCGCGAAGCGCTCCTTGCTCGCCCCCAGCATGTTGGTGAGCACGCGGGCGCCTGAGCGGTCGCCCTTGAGGCGCTCGAAGAGGAGGGCGGGTGCGGCCACGCTCCTCGTCGCCATGAAGGTGATGGCGGCGAGCTCCTCCTCGGGATCGACCTCGCCCGCGACGCGCTTCAAGAGCCCGTGACGCTCGACGAGTGCCAGCCACTCGCGCAGGTCGCCCCACGCCGGGCCGCTCTCTCGAGGCGCTTCCTCGCGCGCAGTCGGCTCCTCTAAGCTTGCGATCTCTTCCACGGCCGTCTCCCCTCATTCGCGACGCCGGCTCGTCCCCTCTCGCGCCTGCGGGAGGGGGTCTCGGGATAGGGGCATGCGCCGACGCTTCCGGCGACACGACCCTCCAGCATCGGCCGATTATAGACGAATCGCGGGAGCGCACCGAGTCGTGACTAAAGCAAATGCAAAATCAAGCATGAAGTCCATACGCACGGCGCAGAACGTCGGTAACGCTAAGGCCGCGATTCGGAAATTCGCCTCACCCGGAGATAAGCGTCATTGCGAGCTGAGCGAACCCGGGCGTACGCCGGGGCAGCGCGCGTGGTGCGAAACTCTCTCTCGATTGCTTCGGCGCCCTTGGGGCGCTTGGTCAAGATGCGCGGTCGATGCCTGCGAAGTACGTTCGTCCTCATCGAGGGAACACGCAAAACGCCGGGCGAGAACCTGGCCTAGACCGGCTGTTGCCTTCGCAGCTGGATGAGAAGCCGAATGAATGTCGTCACGATTTTCCAGCTCGCGCTTAATCCGGCAATGACCTGGCCCGACACTTTGGAAACGCCTCCGCGCCGGCGCCGGTGGTCAACGGCGATTTCCCTAATTCGCAATCCGGCGGCGGCGACACGCATTTGCATCTCGAGGTTCCATCCATAGGTGCGTTCCCGCATGCCGAGCGCTCGCAGGGTGCGGACGGCCATCGCGCGAAAGGGGGACATATCCGTGTAGTTGACGCCATATAGAAGGTTCATCAGCAGCCCCGCGAGCCGGCCGGCGAAGAGTTGCTGCGGCGTCATGCTGCCGGCCTCACGGTGCCCCCTCAATCGAGAGCCCATGACGAAATCGGCTTCCCCTCGCGCGATCGGCCCCACAATGTCCTTCAAATAAGAGGGCACGTCGCTGCCGTCGCCGTCGAGATAACAAACGATCTCTGCATCGGGCCGAACGGCCGCCAGCCCGGCGGCACAGGCCCGCCCATAGCCCCTCAAGGGCTGAGATACCACTCGCGCGCCGGCAGATCTCGCCTTATCGGCGGTGCCATCCGCCGAGTCGTTGTCGACGACGATGACTTCGTCCGGGGTCTGCTCCATCACCTCGCGAACGACTTCGGCAATCGTTTCTTCTTCGTCGAGGCAGGGAATGACGACTGCAACGATGGCCTCTGCGCCCGGCAGCCGCATGACTAAAGACTCCAGCGCAGGCCGCAATTCGCGCAGGCCGTGGGGGGCGCGGCGCTGAGCAATTCGCTGCGGAATTTCCTGTACCGTTCGCCATTCCAAATGTCGCGCAGGCTTTCTTGCGTTGCGTCGCCCAAGGTGTAGTTCTCATAGCCGTGCTGGGAAAATGGCGCGATACAGCAAGGAAGCGCGCGGCCATTTGCGGTGAAATACATGACCGTCCAGGGTCTGCGACAAAGCGACCAAGGATTCTCCTTGCTCTTACGCACGAGGCTCGAGCCAGGCTCCGTGGCCGCCCCGGACGCGCTGAAGGTCATGCCAAGCGACCTTGCAAGCTCCTCGGCAGCGCGCAGGTGAGCGGTTTCCTCGGCTTCCATCCGCTCGAAAAGCGCCTGATCGGGCCGCGCCATGCCGATTGCGCCCTTGTCGAAGAATACCAAACGCTGCAGATAGACCTCATTGATTCCGATTTCATTCGCTATCCGCACGAATTCCGGCAGTTCCTTTAGGGTCTCTCGCAGGCCGGTAAGCCATGCTGAGACATTCGGCCTGCGATGTCCCTCGCGGTCCTGCATCGCGCGAAACGCTTTTACGTTCCTGAGGATGCGCCTGAAATAATCCTTTCCGCGCACTTTCAAGTACGACTGGGCATTCGATGCGTCGAGGGATACACGCAGCTCGTCGAGTCCGGCGTCGATCAAGGCTCTGCCGTTCTTCTCGTTCAGCACCGTGCCATTAGTGTTGAACAATACATAGACTCCGCGGTCCTTGAGATATCGTACCATCTGCGGAAGATTCCGGACGAGCATCGGCTCGCCGACGCCGTGAAGAACGGCGCGAGCGAGATCTTTGGTCTGATCGACGATCCGCGTGAACAATTCCCAGCTCATGTCCGCCGGCGGCTCGAGCTCGGCATAGGTTCTGGGGCAGGTCGTGCACAGCAGGTTGCAGCGATTGGTCACCTCGAGATAAAGGCAGACCGGAAGTTGCTGGACCTCCTCGTCGAGTCGCGATGCCGCCTCGAAGTATCGACGGGGGTCTGCCAATGCGGATTTCGAGCTGGCTGCCGTTCGTTGCTCCATCCGCGTCGGTCCTTCGCGATTATCCTTGCCGCACAGCGACTGTCGTGCAGCTCAGGCAGATTTCTTTGAGCGCGCCCAAGCACGTCGCCTGAGAAATCGGCGCGTCGCGGGCGCATTCGCACCCGTCATACCAGGTGCGGCGAAGCTTAAGCGCTCGCCGGCCAGCTCGCGCTCCAGGAGCTCCAACATTTCAAGGTCGTCGACGTCGTACCAGGCGGCCACGTTTGCCACCGGGACGCCGATTTCCGCCGCCCGCTCGAGAGTGACACGATATACGGCCGCGGTGCTCCAGGGAATTTCCTCGAATATCCGGGAATGCGATCTCGACATGCCCACGAGCGTGTAGCCTCCGTCTTGCGCGGGGCTAAGGACGATGGAGTCGCGGCTCCGTACGGCGCCAACGGCCGCGCGCAGAATCGCGGGGGGCAAAGTAGGGCTATCGGAATTGACGAGAATCGCGCCCGCATGCCCGAGATCGAGAAGATGGCGGATGGCCTGTCCGAGACGCCGCCCAAGGTCTCCTTCGACTTGCGGCAGAACTCGAAACTCCGGCGGCAGCAGCGCATGGAGCACGTCTTCCGACCCGACCGGCGTATAGACCGCGTAGGGGACCACATCGGCTCCGTCGCTCAAGGAGCGAATTGTCGCCCCGAGATCCCGAATGAAACATGCCGACAACTCGGCACACTCGGACGGAGTGAGCGGCGGAGACAGGCGGGTTTTCGAGAAGCCGGGCTGAGGCGTCTTGCAGATAATGCCAACGGCCACAGACGATCGGGATTGCATACGCGAGCCTCGCCGCTTTGTCGCCTACGAATGGCCGGAAATCGGACTCATGGGCTGCGCGGAGCCGCGCTTCCCCTTTCACCGCCTCGCCCACGCTGTCACAAATCGTCGCCTTCGCAAAATCAAATCTAATTCAACAAAATGTTATGTTCGGGAGCCGCGGAAAACACGACCCTTGAAAGCCGTCTTGCGCAAGTCTCATAATTTCAGAGGGGACTCCAAGGCCGCAGCGAATGACCGGCCTGGACCTGCCGCCGCAAAGCCGGGTAAAGGCGGACAACGCCGCTACTCTCACGCCAATAGCGAAGTCGAGAAAGCATGGTTTCTCCGATCGACGTCATCATTTGCGGCACGGCAGCGCTGTTGTTTTGGGGTGCGCTCGGCTTGGCATTCGCCCGCTGGCTCGTGCCGGCCTCGCTTGCCCTCCCCATCGCTCCGGCGCTTGGATGGGCATGTCACAGCGTCCTTGCGCTGGCGCTCTATCGCTATGTCGGATTTACCGCGCCGATCGTCATCATCAGCTCGATAGCGGCGATGGCGCTCGCTTTTCCGTTTCTTTTGCCGAGGAAGGCCGTCGACGATGGTGAGCCCTTCGTGCGGCTACCGATTTGGGCTTATGCCCTGGCCCTATTGCTCGCTGTCATTCCGACGTTGGCTCTGTTCCCCAAAGTCTCCGGCGAAGGGGTCACGCTCGCTCCGGCTATTTTCGATCATTCAAAGATCGCGATCATTGACGAGATGACGCGGCTGGGCCTTCCGCCCGGCAACCCCTTCTTCGGCGAGACGGGCCGGGATGCCCCTCTGACCTATTATTATCTCTGGCACTTCAGTGCGGCCGAGCTCGCGCTGCCCTTTCGCGCCAGCGGCTGGGAAGCGGATATCGCAATGAGCGGCTTTACCGCATTTTCCTCGCTGACATTGATGATGGGCTTTGCCGCTTGGATCAGCGGGCGCGTCTCGGCCGGGATTTGGGTGGTCCCGCTTTGCTTCGCCGCGTCGCTTTACCAGGTCCTCGAGTGGCCTTTCGGGGCGAAAGCATTCTATTCGATCATCCTGCCGCCGACCGGGCTCGCCGGTTGGCTGTTTCAAACCACATGGGCTCCGCAGCATATTGCGTCGACGTCCTGCGTTATGTTGTCGTGCTTTTTGCTCGTGCAATTGGCGCGCCGGCGGTCGCCGCTGGTGGCTCTCGTTCTTGGTCTCGTCACAGCGGCCGGATTCGAAAGTTCGACTTGGGTCGGCGGGATCGTATTTGGCGCGGCGTCGGTCGCGATTGAAATAACCTCGATCTTGGCTTGTCCCCGCGAGGCGCGACGGCTTTTCACGCTTTTGTCGGGGATGGCCGGCTTCCTTGCGCTCGTTCTGAGCTATCCCTTCCTCCACGATCAATTGCTCGCTGGCTCGTTGCGCGATACCGGATTTCCTTTGGCGGTCGCTCCCTATGCGGTCTTCAATCGATGGGCCCCCGACGAAGTGCGCCGCGTTCTCGATATTCCGGGATATTGGCTTGTGTTTCTGGTGATCGAATTTCCGGCAATTTACATTCCGGGCGGCATGGCCCTGGCCAGCGGCCTCAGACTGAAGTCCGCGCGAGCCTCGATAGGCCCTACGACGAGGGCGTTCGCCATTTTGATGCTCGTCGGCCTTTTGACTGCCGGATATGTCACCATTACCTTTGCCCACAACAACGACCTTGGCTGGCGTGCGGTCTTACCCGCCGTATTCGTTCTGACGATCTTTGCGGCAATCGGCTTATCGCGGTGGCTCTCGGTGCCGTCGCCGCTGCAGGCGGCGCTCGCGATGCTGCTGCTTGTTCTGGCCCTTCCCAAGTCTTTCCAAATTACCGCTGAGAACCTGCGCGGATCTCCCTCGGCATCGGACAAGGCTTTTGCGGAATCGCCGGCCCTGTGGAAGGCGGTGCGAGGCCATTCTGCGCCGAGCGAGCGCGTCGCAAACAATCCGCTGTTCCTGGAAAAGATGACGCCTTGGCCGGCCAATATCTCTTGGGCGCTATTTTCGAACCGTGGTTCTTGCTTCGCCGGGGGGGATCTGGCCGCGCCCTTTGTGCCGCTTCCGCGCGCGCGCACCCGCGCAATCAGCGAGCAGTTCGTCCGCGTGTTCAAAGGCGAGGCAAGCCAAGACGATATCCGCGATCTCGCAACGCGCTACAACTGCCGTGTCGTCGTCGTGTCCGAGCAAGACGGAGCATGGCGACGAGACCCCTTTATCGAAAGCGGCTACTATAAACTGGTCGAGGAAAAGGCCGGCCGGTGGAGAATCTACCGCGCCGTCGGTGCTCCCGATCAGGTGGCTACTCCGAACCGCGGCTAAACGGAGCGCCTCGACCGTCAACGCGTGATTGCGATACGTATGATCTCGTTCTGCGGAATCGGCCGGTCCGTGCCGCTCGACCATGTAGGCGACTTTTCGTATTCCTGCCTTGGCATATCGAGAGAGTCGATCTGGCGCCCGGCTATGGCGACGACTTCGATGGGAACCGCAACGGGTCGGCCGAACCAACCGAACCATCGGCTGTAGGACACGATCAATCGGATCTTTCCGGCTGGTGAGCGCACGACCTCCTGTACATGGCCCAGTGTCTCCAGATCGCTATCGAGCACCGGCAGCCCGATGAGATCCCCCACCCTGACCTTTTGAGGAAAGCGGCGACTCATCCGCTCCTCGGGCGTATCGGTCTTGGCCGGCACCGCGGCGGCGGCTTGCTGCGCCAGCAGGACCGGGCGCTCAAGCGGCATTGCGTGGGCCGTCGATGCGATCAGGCTGAATGCTGCGCAACTTGCAAGCGCCGTTGCCGTTAGCCATCGCATTCGAACCTCCATTGCCTGCGGCAAAGCACATGCATGACACAGGATCATGGATTTCACGAAGTCGTGAGGGGAGTTTATGAAAATCTCGCGTCGGCCCACAAGAAGTTTATCGGGACGCTATTGACTTGACTGTTTCGCATTCATAACGTCAAGGGGCCGTTCCTTGAAGAGCGCGGCGCGGCTCGCTCTTGAGCGAGGGTCCTCGAGATGACCGTTGACGATGTCGCCTCGGCCAAGCGCCGAGGGCGAAAGCTGCACCCCGCCCCGATTCGCGTCATGCATTGGATCAATGCCTTGGCCATGTTCGTCATGATCGGGAGCGGCTGGAAAATCTACGACGACGATGTCATCTTCGGTTGGCTGCACATTCCGGAAGCGCTGACGATCGGCCGCTGGGCCCAGCACGGCTTGCAATGGCACTTCTTCGGAATGTGGGTGCTCGTCATCAACGGTCTTGCCTACGTCGTCTATGGATTTGCATCCGGACGCTTTCGGCGGATGCTGGTGCCGGTCCATTTGAGCGAACTTCTCGCTGAGATCAAGGATGCACTTCGCCTGCGGCTCTCACACGACGATTTGACCCGGTACAATGCGGTGCAGAAGCTGCTCTATATGGGCGTGATCTGCGTCGGGTTCCTGACCGTGATATCGGGCCTCGTCATTTGGAAGCCGGTCCAGTTTTCGGAGCTTCTCTCTGTCTTTGGCAGCTTCCAAAACGCACGGCTCGTTCATTTTCTGTGCATGACCGCGATCGTTCTTTTTGTCCTCGTCCATGTCGCGCTCGCGCTCTTGGTCCCACGCACGCTTCTCGCGATGATCACCGGCAACCCGGGCGCCGCCCGGAAAGCGCACGATCCAGCGCAGCTCGACGCGAGGCTTTAGGATTCCCCGGAGGCCGCTATGAGTATTCGCCCACCCGCGCCATCGCTCCTTCGGCCCAGGCGCCCTGTCAGTCACGACATTCTCATGGAGAACAGGCGCCTGGTGGAGCGCATCGATCGACGCAATGTGCTTCGCGGCGCGTTGAGCCTCGGAGCGCTGGCATTCCTCGCCGGCTGCGACGTGACGGAGAACGATCACGTGCAGACGGTGCTGCGCGCGGTTTCGAGCTGGAACGACAGCGTCCAGGCGTGGCTGTTCAGACCGAACCACCTCGCTCCCACTTACAGCGAGGCCGAGGTTGTGAAGCCGCCGCGCTTCAATGCCTATTATGGCATCGAGCAAGTAAAGCCGGTCGACGCCGCAAGCTGGAGACTTGAAGTAGCCGGCCGGGTCGAGAACAAGAAACCGTGGACCCTGCAGGAGATCTACGCCCTCCCCGAGCAGGAGCTGATTATCCGTCACATCTGTGTCGCGGGATGGGACTATATCGGCCAGTGGTCCGGGGTGAATTTGCGCTTGTTCCTCGAGCGGATCGGTGCCGATCTTTCGGCGAAGTACATTGCATTTCGCTGCGCCGACAACTATTTCGAAAGCATCGACATGCCATCAGCTCTGCATCCGCAGACCATACTCGCCACGAAGTATGCTCGAGAGCCGATCACCGATCCGTTCGGCTTCCCGCTGCGTTTGCGAACCGCCACGAAACTCGGTTTCAAGAACCCGAAATGGATCGTCGCGATGGAGGTTACCAACGATTTCCCAGACACGTTCTACCGCAAGCAAGGCTATAATTGGTTCAGCGGGATATGAATTGAAGACGTCAAGAATGCTTTGCGTCGGGCTCGACGAGGAGCGCGGCCGCCTGCGGCTCGATCGGCTGGTGCATCCGTAGCACATCTCCGTTGTCGCGCCGATGCGATTGAGCGCGCCGTCCGCTCACGGGTAGGAAAGCGCAAATTCGAATGTCCCAGATGGGCCATCGAAGGCCCAAGAGCTATGTCCGCCTTGGGCCCATCTTGCCCTCGACCGCGGACGCTCGTCGGGGCCGGGCGAGCCTTGCCGGCAAGCGTGGTAAGTCGCATATGATCTGGGGTGTGCCGGGAAAATGGGGTTTGGCGGGATGCCCGGCACCTGTCGATCGCGCAAGGCAACGCTTTCAACTGGAACGCGGCCAATGACCATTCGCTTAGACCACACGATCGTGCCGGCGAAGGACAAGATTGCCTCGGCACGGTTCTTCGCCGAAATATTCGGATTGAAGGTCAAGCCGGACCATGGCCACTTCGCGCAAGTACAGGTCAACGACGCCCTGACCTTTGACTTCGCCGACGAGGCCGAGGCGTGGGGTGGCCCGGGCTTCGATCCACGGACCGGCAAGAGCCATCACTACGCCTTCCATGTCGACGAAGCCGAGTTCGACGCCATCTTTGCCCGGGTGAAGGCGAAGGGTATCCCTTACGGCAGCGGGCCGCACAGCCACACCGACGGCCAGACTTACGCGCGTCGCGGGGGGCGTGGTTTCTACTTCGAGGACCCTTACGGCCACCTCTTGGAAGTGATGACCGTGCCCGAGACGGGCAGATAGTGCCCTCAGACGGGCCATCTTGGAGCGGCCGAGTTTGCATTCATGAGTGGGCGGTTTCGGCCAACTTCCGGCCGCGTGGTGATTGCGTCCCTCCTTGCGTCCTGGTTTTCATACCCGCTCTTGCGGCCTCGTGAGCTCATGCTCCCAGATGAGGCCGTTGATATAATCAGGGATCAGCTTATTGAGGAGAGCGTCGATGACGACAGAGGCCGACCTCTTGGCATTGGCAAGCGAGCTCGAAGCCGCGGGCGAAGGCAGCCGGGAGCTCGACATCAAAATAGCCCTTGTGGCGGAGCCCTATCCGCGCCGGGTCGGGCTCTGGCTCAGCCTGGAGGCGGGAGTTCCGGCGCACTGCGCCTTCACGCGCTCGATCGATGCCGCCTTGACGCTCGCCCCCAAGGCGATGCCCTGGCAGCTCAGCACCCGCGGCGGGCCGGAGGCGCGGGTCGGCGGCTGTGAGGGGCGGGCGCGGACGGCGGCCCTCGCCCTCGCCGCGGCGGCCTTACGCGCGCGCGCCACGGCGGCAGGCGGGCCGGCATCGCCCCACGCCTGAGATGTTGCGCGATGCCGGCCGATGTCATGCCGGACAACGCTCGCGGGTTGCACACAGAGGCGGCTGACATCGAGGCGTCAATCCCGCATGCGCCAAGGGGCAAGCGCGCCCGCACGCTGAAAGCCGTTCGGTCACCTGTTGCCCGACGGTCAATCCATCGTGCAAGATGCCGCCCGAAGGAGTTTGGCGCCATGGCTGGGGAGCGGCCAAGTCGGGTTAAACGCAGGCTGGCGGCGATCTTGGCCGCCGTCGCGGCGGGCATAGCGCTGGCCGCGGGCGGGTTGGGCGTGCGCATGGCTGTGGAGCGCACAGCAACCGTCGCCGCGGCACAGGGCCCGGCTGCCGCACCCGCCATTCCGGTGACCGTGGGCGTAGTGACGGCCAAGGATTTCCCGGTCTTCCTGCAGGGGATCGGCACGGTCCAGGCATTCAACATCGTTGCGGTAAAGACCCGCGTCGACGGCCCGATCGTCGGGGTCGATTTCACCGAGGGTCAGGAGGTCGAGGCCGGCGCGGTCCTGTTCCAGATCGATCCGAACCTCTATCAGGCGACGCTCGCGCAGGCGCAAGCCAGCAAGGCCAAGGACCAGGCGCAGCTCGAAAGCGCGAGAGCGGATCTCGAACGCTATTCGAAGCTGATGGCGCACGGCTTTCAGACGCAGCAGAACTACGATCAGCAGAAGGCGCTGGTCGCGCAGCTCATCGCTGCCATCGCCGGCGACGAGGCGCAGATCGACACGGCCCGGCTGAACCTCGGCTATACCCAGATCCGCGCGCCGATCTCCGGCCGGCTGGGTGCCCGCCTGGTCGATATCGGCAATCTCGTGCACGCGAGCGACAACCGATCGCTCGTCACGATCACGCAGGTGCGGCCGATCTTCGCGAGCTTCACCTTGCCGCAGGAAGACTTCGACGAGCTCCGGCAGCATCAGATGAAAGCGCCGCTTGCCGTCGAGGCTTATTCCGGCGACGACACGCGCGAGCTGGCTCAGGGCCGGCTCACCCTGATCGACAACTCGATCGATCCCGCGACCGGAACGATCCACCTGAAGGCGCAGTTCGCCAACGAGAACGAGCGCTTGTGGCCCGGCGAATTCGTCAACGTGCGGGTGATCCTCCGTGTCCGCCAGGCGGTGCCGGCGGTGCCATCGCAAGCCGTGCAGGAGGCGCTGGACGGCTACGTCGTCTATGTGGTCGGGCCCGACGACACGGTCGCCCGGCGGCCCGTCGAGGTCGCCGCGATCCAGGACGGGCTTGCGGCGGTGACGAAGGGTCTCTCGCCCGGCGAGCGCGTGGTCGTCAACGGCCAGTACCGCCTCACCGACGGCGCGCGGATCGATGACGTGCCGCCGGGCGCCGCCGTGCCCGAGCGCTGACGGCGGGCCGATGAGCGTCTCCGAACCCTTCATCCGCCGCCCGATCGCGACCGCGCTCTTGATGCTGGGCGTGCTCGTCTTCGGCGTTGCGGCTTATAACCTGCTGCCGGTCGCAGCGCTTCCCAACGTCGATTTCCCGACGATCACGGTGACCGCCAGCTACCCCGGGGCCAGCCCGCAGACGATGGCATCGGCGATCGCGACCCCGCTCGAGCAGCAATTCACGGCGATCCCCGACCTCGACCAGATGACCTCGCTGAGCGGCATCGGGACGACGACGATCACGCTTCAATTCGGCTTGTCGCACAACATCGATGGTGCTGCGGTGGACGTCCAGACCGCGATCAACGCGGCGAGCGGCCTGTTGCCGACGGACCTGCCGAGCCCGCCGACCTACCGCAAGGTCAATCCGGCCGATTTCCCCGTGCTGATCTATGCCATCCATTCCAAGGCGCTGCCGGTCTACCGCTTGGACGACTACGCCAACATCGCGCTCGCCGAGCGGCTGTCGATGGTGAAGGGCGTCGGGCAGGTCTCCATCTTCGGCCAAAAGCCTTATGCCGCGCGCGTCCAGGCCAACCCGGCAGCACTCGCCGCGCACGGCATCGGCCTCGAGGACGTGCGCAACGCGATCGTGGCGGCGACCGTCAACCAGCCGAAGGGCGAGATCGAGGGTGCCAACCGGGCGCGCATGCTCGACACCAACGATCAGCTGTTCGACGCCGCCGCCTACCGCGAGGTCGTCATCGCCTACCGCAACGGCGCACCGGTGTTCCTCAAGGACGTGGGCGACGTCATCAATTCCGTGCAGAACACGCGCGTCGGCGCCTGGTTCGACAACCTGCCGGCCGAGGGCATCGCCATCAACAAAGCGCCGGGTGCGAACACCCTGGCACTCGTCGATCGCATCAAGGAGCTGATGCCGCAGCTCGAGCGATCGATCCCGCCTTCGGTCCATGTCGATCTGGTCTCCGACCGCTCGGCCGTGACGCGCGCCGCGGTGCACGACGTGCAAATCACGATGATGCTTACGATCACGCTCGTGATCGTCGTCATTTTCGTCTTCTTGCGGACGGTCTGGGCGACGGTGATCCCCAGCGTCGCGGTGCCGCTGTCGCTGATCGCCACCTTCGCGGTCATGTATGTCGGCGGCTTCAGCCTCGACAACATCTCGCTGATGGGGTTGACGATTTCGGTCGGCTTCGTCGTCGACGACGCCATCGTCATGATCGAGAACATCGTCCGCTACATCGAGCAGGGGATGCGGCCCTTCGATGCAGCACTCAAGGGAGCGGGGCAGATCGGGTTCACGATCATCTCGATCACCTGCTCGCTGATCGCCGTGTTCATCCCGCTCTTCTTCATGGGCGGCATCATCGGGCGGCTGTTCCGGGAGTTCGCGATCACGGTCTCGGTGGCGGTGATGGCCTCCGCACTCGTCTCGCTGACCTTGACGCCGGTGCTGTGCGCGCTCTTTCTCAAGAAGCAGGGGCTGCATCCGACGGGACGCTTCAATCGGCTCGCCGAGCGCGCCTTCACCTGGATGCTCCGCACCTACGACCGCGGCCTCGTCTTCATCTTCCGCCACCAGTTCCTGGCCTTGCTGGCGACCGTGGCACTCATCGGCGTTACCGGATATCTCTACGTCGACATCCCCAAGGGCTTTTTCCCGCAGCAGGACACGGGCTTCGTCTTCGGCGAGGTCGACACCCGCCAGGATGCCTCCTTCCGCTCGACGGCGGCGGTCGCCCACGAGATCGTGGATATCGTGCAGCACGACCCCGACGTCGCGGCCGTCTTCTCCCTCGCCGGCGCCTATGCCTACAACCCGGGCGAGAACACGGCGCGCGTGTTCTTCCAGCTCAAGCCCTATCACGAGCGCACGGCCACGGCCGAGCAGATCGTGCAGCGGCTGCGCGAGAAGGTCGCGTCGGTGCAGGGAGCCCAATTCTTCATGCAGGTGCCGCAGAACATCACCGTCGGCGGCCGCCTCGCCCGCACGCAGTACCAGTACACGCTGACCGACACCGACATTGAAGAGCTCGATCACTGGGCGCCCATCCTCGAGCGCGAGATGAGGAAGCTGCCGGAGCTGCAGGACGTGGCCTCGGATCAGCAATCCGCGGCGCCGCACATCGCCATCACGGTCGACCGCACTGCGGCGTCCCGGCTCGGCCTCTCGGTGTCGTTGATCGATCAAACGCTCTATGACGCTTTCGGCCAGCGCCAGGTGGCGACGATCTACACCGCGACCAACCAGTACAAGGTCATCCTCGAAGTCCAGCCGCAGTTCCAGGACGACCCGGCGGCGCTCTCGAAGATCTACGTCGCGGCACCCGGCGGCGCCCAGGTGCCGTTGAGCGCCATCGCCCATTTCACCTCGAAGCTCGAGCCGCTGACCGTGAGCCACCAGGGAGTCTTTCCGGCGGTGACCTTGTCGTTCAACTTGGCACCACACGCCTCGCTTGGCCAGGCGGTCGACGCCGTCCGGCAGCTCGTGGCCCGGCTCGGCGCGCCGCCCACGCTCGAGCGCTCGTTCCAGGGCACCGCGCAGGCGTTCCAGGCCTCGCTCTCCTCGATGCCGCTGCTCGTCGCCGCCGCGATCCTCGTGGTCTATATCGTGCTCGGCGTGTTGTACGAGAGCTTCGTCCATCCGATCACGATTCTGTCCACGCTCCCCGCGGCCGGGGTCGGCGCGCTCGTGATGTTGCGGCTGCTCGACTACGACCTCTCGGTGATCGCGATCGTCGGCATGATCCTCTTGATCGGCATCGTCAAGAAGAACGCGATCATGATGATCGATTTCGCTCTGCAGGCGCAGCGGCTCGAGGGCAAGTCGGCGCGCGATGCCGTCCATGAGGCCTGCCTGCTGCGCTTCCGGCCGATCATGATGACGACCTTCGCCGCGTTGTTCGGCAGCATGCCGATCGCCTTCGGCCAGGGAGCCGGCTCCGAGCTGCGCCAGCCGCTCGGCGTCGCCATCGTCGGCGGGCTGCTCGTCTCGCAGTGGCTGACGCTCTACACCACGCCCGTCATCTACCTCTATCTCGAGCGCTTGGCGCGCTGGCTGGGACGGGAGCAGCGCCGCTCCCGGCTTGCGGAAGCGCTCGATGCACCACGCGCGGGCGTGGTTGCGAGCCGCCACGGTGCCGAGTGACGCGCCGCCGCGCGACGGGCACATGTCATCCGGCGCGGCCGAAGCGAGAAGATGCCTCTTGAATGAACCGCTTGCGCTCAGGCCGGTCTAGCCACGAATGGGCATCGTCGTGATCGCGCGTCAATGTCCGCTTCCCGGCTGTAGGCGGCCTTTGTTCAATCGTCGCGTGATGTCGCAGAAGTGCCATAAACGGACTCATGCACTGCAAGATGATCGGGCTGTAAAACAGGTAACAGACCTGCCGATTGGGGCGTGGTAGCCTTCCCAACATCGCGGTGGGCATGATCCCGTCCGGGGCGGATCAAATGACCAGCGGCATCGGAAGACGGCAAGCCGCGCTGCTCGATTGCGTCGAGCGGGTATCGCCCGGCTATGAGATCGTGCAGTCGATCTTTCCCGGCTGGAAATTCACGGCCGCTGATACAGTCGCCGCAAATGGCGTACACGGAGCACTACTGGTTGGGAAACGCCACGCAATCGCACCGCGCAAAGAAGAATCAGCCGTGCGCGCCGGACCTGTCTCCGCCGGCTGCGTAGTGGCCTTGAGTTCCGCGGCCCTCGGTGCTAGCCTTCGCCAGGCCGGTCCGGCGGAAACAGCATGTCTTTTGACACCACAGCAAGCAGATCGGTGGCGACCAATGGCGGCACGGCTCCAGGAGCCGAGGCGGTCGAGCACGAGCGCCAATTCCGAGAGATGCTGGAGTTCTGCCCCGCGGCGCTGTTGGTGGTCGATGAGGACGGCCGGCTGCTGTTCCACAACGCGCGGCTCCGCGAGATTCTGGGATACAGCAAGGAAGAGCTCGACCTTTGCGACACCCGCATGCATTGGCATGACCTTGAGCAGCGCGCGCGGATCATCAAGCAATTACGAGATCGGGGCGGCCAGATTCTGAATGAAAAGGTGATATGGCGGACCAAGAAAGGCACGCTGATTCATCTCTTGCTGTCCTACGTGCAGGTCGGGTACCACGGAGGACATATCAGTTTTGTCGGCGGCAAGCGCGTGGTGTGGGTTTATGACATCACCGCGCTGACCCAACACGAGGCGCAAGTCGCCGAGCAAGAGCGCCAGCTTCGCGAAATCCTCGATTATAGCCCGGCGGCATTGTGCGTCGTCGACGAGGACGGGCGGCTCCTGTTCCACAATCAACGCCTGCGCGAATTGACCGGCTATGAGAAAGAGGAACTGGAACTGTTCGACACCAGGCGGTTCTGGCACGACCTCGCTCACCGTACGCGCGTGGTCGAGCTGCTGCGGACGCGCGGCGGGCAACTGCTGAACGAGGAGGTTGTCTGGAAGACCAAGCAAGGCGAGTTGCTCAATCTGCTGATCTCTTACGTCCAGGTCGCCTATCACGGCGGCCACGTCGCGGTCGGCGGTGGCAAACGGCTGTATTGGCTCTATGACATCACGCCGCTGCGCCGCGCCGAGCAGGCGAGGCTGCGCAGCGAACGGCGGCTCGCCGAGGCGATCGAGAGTATTTCCGAAGGTTTCGTCTGTTACGACGGGGAGGACCGGCTGGTCATCTGCAATTCGTGCTATCGCACCCTACTCTACCCCGGACTAGACATTGATCTGAGCGCCGGCACGACGTTCGAGAGCATCATCCGCCGGGCCGCTGAGCGCGGCTACGTCGAAGATGCGGAAGGTCGCGTTGAGGAATGGATTGCGGAACGGCTGCAGCAGCATCGCATTCCGGGCGAGCCGCAGGTGCAGCGGCGCGACAACGGCCAATGGGTAATGGTCAGTGAGCGCCATACCGAGGACGGCGGCACCGTCGCGGTCTATTCCGACATCACTGAGCTCAAGCAGCGCGAGCAGGATCTCACCGAGAAGTCTGACTCGCTGGCCTCGCTGTCGTCCAAGCTCGCAAAATACCTAGCG
>JBKQRV010000032.1:0-7340 GCA_052143835.1 Alphaproteobacteria bacterium | reverse complement strand
TCAGCGATCGCCACGGCTCACCTCACTCCTGCCGCCCTTGGCCCCAGTAGTGCCTGATCTTCCGCTAATCCGCCCTACTCCACCACGCATGCAAAACCGCAAAGGTTCACAAGCTCTCAGGATGAGGTGAAACGGATTTCATACCCCCGCTCTCGCCTCCTTGCCCCCCGGACGCTACGGGACTAAGGTGGGCGCCAATCGATCCGGACCATTCCCTTGAGCTGAGGAGTCGAGCCATGGCAGAGATGCTGTCCGCGGAGGATTGGAAGCGCGAAGCGACCCACCTCACTTTCCGCACGCAGGCCTTCATCGACGGCAAATACGTCGACGCGGCCTCGGGACAAACCTTCGACTGCATCAATCCGGCGACGGGTGCCGTCATCGCCAAGATCGCCGCCTGCGACAAGGAGGACGTCGATCGCGCGGTGGCCGCGGCGCGCCGGGCCTTCGAGTCCGGCAAATGGTCGCGCATGGCGCCGGCCCAGCGCAAGCGGTGCCTCTTGAAGCTCGCCGAGCTCATGCTCAAGCACGCGGGCGAGCTGGCGCTCCTCGAGACGCTCGACATGGGTAAGCCCATCCGCGACAGCTCCTCGATCGACGTGCCGGCCGCCGCCAACTGCATCGCCTGGAACGGCGAGGCCATCGACAAGCTCTACGACCAGGTGGCGCCGACCGACCCCAACGTGGTCGCCATCATCGCGCGCGAGCCCCTGGGCGTTGTGGGTGCGGTGGTGCCCTGGAACTTCCCGCTTCTCATGGGCTGCTGGAAGATCGGGCCCGCGCTCGCCACCGGCAACTCGATGGTCCTCAAGCCGGCCGAGCAGTCGCCCTTGACCGCGATCCGCCTGGCCGAGCTGGTGCTCGAGGCGGGCATTCCCGAGGGCGTCTTCAACGTGCTGCCCGGCTTCGGCGAGACCGCCGGACAGGCGATCGGCCTCCACATGGACGTCGACGCCGTCGCCTTCACCGGCTCGACCGAGGTCGGCAAATATTTCCTGCAGTACGCCGGCCGCTCCAACATGAAGCACGTCTCCCTCGAGTGCGGCGGCAAGACGCCGCACATCGTGATGGCGGACTGCCCGGACCTCGAGGCCGCGGCCAGGGCCGCCGCCTTCGGCATCTTCTTCAACCAGGGCGAGGTGTGCAACGCGGGCTCGCGCCTCCTCGTAGATGCTTCCATCAAGGACGCCTTCCTCGCGAAGGTGGTCGAGGTCGGCAAGCGCCTGCAGCCCGGCGACCCGCTCGACCCCAAGACGCGCATGGGGGCGATCGTCGACAAGACCCAGCTCGAGCGCGTGCTCGGCTACATCGAGGCGGGCAAGAAGGAGGGTGCCGAGCTCAAGATGGGCGGCAAGCGCGCGCGCGCCGAGACGGGCGGCTATTACGTCGAGCCGACCGTGTTCGACAAGGTCGACAACCGCATGAAGATCGCGCGGGAGGAGATCTTCGGACCCGTGCTCTCGACCATCTCCTTCAAGGACCCGGAGGAGGCCGTGCGCATCGGCAACGACACCATCTACGGCCTCGCGGCCGCGGTGTGGACGCGCGACATCAACACCGCGCACCGCACCGCCAAGGCGCTACGCGCCGGCGTGGTCTGGGTGAATTGCTTCGACGAGGGCGACATGTCGACCCCCTTCGGCGGCTTCAAGCAGTCCGGCTTCGGCCGCGACAAGTCGGTCCACGCGCTCTCGAAATACACCGAGCTCAAGACCACCTGGATCAGGCTGCACTGAGGCCCCCTCACCCCGACCCTCTCCCCCTGAAGGGGGAGAGGGAGAATGCTGAGCTTGCTCATCGCTTCCCTCTCCCTCTTCAGAGGGAGAGGGTAGGGTGAGGGTGGCTTCCTTAAAGCGCAACAACGCCGCCCGCGTGGCGGGGCGCAGCTTTATTGGGCCGGCCAGTAGAAGGATTCCGACACCGCGCCCTTGGCCGAGACTTCGACGGCCTTGCTGAGCGGGACACCCTCGGATTCGGCCACGATACGATATTTGCCGGGGCTCACCCTCGCGTAGAAATAGGGCCCGTCGGCGACCGCGTCGAGCACCGTGTTGCCCTTCTGGTCGATGAGCTTCACATTGACCTCGGCAAGATATTGCCCGGAGCCTTGCGAGGCGAAGAGGAGGTGCAGATTGTAGCTCGAGCGCAGCTCGCGCAGCATCTCCATGTCGTCGAGCCCGATGCCGCCGCTGATATAGGTGATGTCGCCTTGCGTGCGGGGCTCCATCGACACTTGGCCGTAGGCAGGGAAGGCCAGCAGGGTCGCGGCGAAGAGCAGCAGCATGATTCTTGCTTTGATCATTTTCAGCTCCCCAGCGGTGCCGAAGCCCTCATCGACGGGACTTGCTCTCCGGAACCACAACGGCCGCAGAATGACGCGAAAACAAGGCATTTCAAGGGCAAAGTTGGGCTCCCGCGCCGGGCGCAAGGCTCACGCCGCGACGCCGCGCTTCTCGCGGCGGATGAGGTAGAGATTGCGCGCATAGATGAAGAAGCCGCCGGCCTGGCCGATGATGAAGACGGGATCGAGGCGATAGACCGCATAAACGAGTAGGATGGCCGCACCGCCGATGCTGAAGTACCAGAACGCCAGCGGAATCACGCTCTTGCCCTGGCGCTCGCTCGCCAGCCACTGCACGAGGAAGCGCATGAAGAACATGGCTTGGCCGAAGAAGCCGATGCCGAGCCAGATTTTTTCCGCCGTCATCATTCACTCCTCGTTGTCGATCGCCGACTTGGCCGGCCTGCGCATGAGCCAATAAACGCCGGCGAGGTCGATCACGCCGGTCAGGAGACGATTGCGCAGCCCGTATTTCGATTGCCCCGAGAGCCGCGGCCGATCCGTCACCTCGACGAAGGCGACGCTCGCGCCGTCGCGCCGCAGAAGGGCGGGAAGGAAGCGGTGGCTGTGATCGAAGCGCGGCAGGCGCAGGAAGGCATCGCGCCGGCAGAGCTTGAGCCCGCAGCCGGTATCGGGCGTCTCGTCCCTGAGCACGGCGCCGCGAACTCTGTTGGCGACGCGCGAGGAGAGCCGCTTCAACCAGCTGTCCTGGCGCCGCCGCCGCGTCCCTGCCACCATGAGCGGAGCGCTCCCGAGCCCCGCCTCGCTCAGCTTGGCGATGAGGCGCGGGATGTCGGCGGGATCGTTCTGCCCGTCGCCGTCGAGCATGACGAGCCACTCGCCGCGCGCGCAATCGACCGCGGTCCAAAGGGCGCGGCTCTTGCCCCCGTTGTCGCGGTGGCGCACCACGCGCAAGTTCGCGTAGCGCTGCCGTGCGGTGCTGAGGCGCTCGGCCGTTCTGTCCGTGCTGGCGTCGTCGCAATAGACGACCTCGAAGGGCTCGCCCAAGCGCTCCATCACGGGATAGAGCTCCGCGAGCACGGGATCGATGTTGCCTTCCTCGTTGTAAACGGTGATCACCACCGAGTATTTCGGCGGCTCTCGTGCAGCGCTCGGGGGCATCGTCTCTCTCGGAGTCTCTCGGTCTCGTGCCGGCTCCAGGGCTCTCTTCCGGACGAGCGGCCGGGCCGCGGCGCGCCCCTTCTAGCCCTTTTGCCGGGCGATCTCAACTCGACGGGTGCCGCGTGCCGGGTGGTGCTGCGACCTTGCGGCCTTTGAGGCTCGCGAGGATGCGCGCGCGCTCCTCGGGCGCCAAGCCGGGCCAGGCCGCGATCTCCTTGAGCGTGCGCCTGCAGCCGAGGCAAAGCCTGCCCTTGGGGTCGAGCCGGCATACTCCGATGCAGGGCGAGGCGGCCTTGAGGCGAGCGTCTGCGGCCATCTACGCGCTCTCCGCCTCGCTTGTCCCGCTGCCGGGGGCGAGCGCCGGGCGCTCGGACGCGGCAAGGGGGGTCGCCGGCTCAGGCGTCTCGAACTCGAGCTCCTCGATGCGCTCGGCGCGCTTCGTCACCTTGTCGCGCGAGATGCCGATCTGGCGGATATCATCGTTCACATTGGTGAAGTGCTTTTGCAGGTTGTCCACGCGCTCGCCGAGCCGCCGGATGTCCTCGAGGAGCATGTGGACTTCTTTCTGGACCACGCTCGCGAGCTCGCGCATGCGCACGTCCTTGAGCACGGCGCGGATGGTGTTGAGGGTGGCCCACAGCGTGGTGGGCGAGACGACGAAGACGCGCTTGCGGTAGGACTGGTCGACCACGTCGCCGAAGTTGGCGTGGAGCTCGGCATAAACGGCCTCCGAGGGGAGGAAGAGGAGGGCCGCCTCGGCCGTCTCGCCGGGGACGATGTATTTCTCGGCGATGTCGGCGATGTGCTTCAGCATGTCGGCACGGAAGGCGCGCGCGGCCTGCTGGCGCTGCGCCTCGTCCGCCGCCGCGCGCAGGGCCTTGTAGCTCTCGAGGGGGAACTTGGCGTCGATCGCGATCGGCCCCGGCGGCATGGGTAGGGTGAGCAGGCAGTCGACCCGCTTGCCCGCGCCGATCTGAGCCTGGAACTTGTAGGCCGACGGCGGCAGGACGCTTTGCACCAGGTCCTGGAGCTGCATCTCGCCGAAGGCGCCGCGCTCCTGCTTGTTCGACAGAATCTGGTTGAGGCTGACGACCTGGCTCGAGAGCTCGTTGATGTTGACTTGCGCCGCATCGATCTTGGCGATGCGCTCGCGCAGCTCGCCCAAGGTGGCACTCTGCGCCTTGGCCGTCTTCTCGAGGGTCTCGTTCACGCGGCTGGCGACCTGGTCGAGGCGCTCCTCGAGCAGCTTGGCGAGCGCCTGCTCCTGGGCCTGGAGGCGCGCCAGCATCTCGGCAAGCGTGCCGGCCTGGGACCCCGCCATCTGGTCGAGCCGGCCGGCAAGCTCCGCCCCCTGCCGCCCGCCGCCGCCCGCGCCGCGGCCGCCGCGCAGCAGTAAAAGGAGGACGGCGGCCGCCGCAAGGACGACGACGGAGAGCAGAATGACGAGGCCAGTGTCCATGCCGGTCCCTTTCGCGGCGCCGGCTCAAGCTAGCATGCAACGCCCTCGGGCGACGAGGCGCTTCGCCGGCGCCGAGCCCCGGCCAACCCACCGCTCCCCGCTTGACGGGCGCCTGGCAAATCCATACCTAAGGCATGGTCAAGCGATTGGAACCATTCCAAAGAGCCCGCACGCATGGCGATCCTGCCGATCATCACGGCCCCCGACCCGCGCCTCAAGCTCAAGTGCAAGAGAGTCGAGCGCGTGGACGGCGAGATTCGCCGGCTGATGGACGACCTGCTGGAGACCATGTATGCGGCCCCCGGCATCGGGCTTGCCGCACCCCAGGTGGGGGTCGCCAAGCGCGTGCTCGTCGTCGACATCGCCAAGGAGGGCGCGAAGCCGGCTCCCCTGCAGATGGCGAACCCCGAGGTCCTGTGGCGCTCGCAGGAGCTCGCGATCTACGAGGAGGGCTGCCTCTCGCTCCCCGAGCATTATGCCGACGTGGAGCGTCCGTTGCGCTGCCGGGTGCGCTATCTCGACGCCGAGGGCGAGATCCGCGAGCTCGAGGCAGAGGGCCTGCTCTCGACCTGCATCCAACACGAGATCGATCACCTGGACGGCATCCTCTTCGTCGATCATCTCACAGCGCTCAAGCGCGGCATCATCCTGCGCAAGCTGCGCAAGGCCAAGAAGCTCAAAGAGGCCGTGCCGGCGTGAGCCGCCTGGGCGTGTCGTGACCATGCGGCTCGCCTTCATGGGAACGCCCGAATTTGCCGTGCCGGCGTTGGCGGCCCTCATCGGCGCCGGCCACGGTGTGCTGGCGGTCTATACCCAGCCCGCACGGCCGGCCGGGCGCGGCCAACGGCTGCAGCCCTCCGCCGTCGCGCGCTTCGCCCAGGCGCAGAAGCTCCCGGTGCGCACGCCCAAAAGCCTGCGTGATCCCGCGGAAGAGGCGCATCTCGCGGCCTTGGCCCTCGATGCGGCGGTGGTCGCGGCCTATGGGCTCATTCTGCCGCGGGCGATCCTCGCGACCCCGCGCCTTGGCTGCCTCAACATCCACGCCTCGCTCCTGCCGCGCTGGCGCGGGGCGGCGCCGATCGCGCGCGCCATCCTCGCGGGCGACAGCGAGAGCGGGATCACCATCATGCAGATGGACGAAGGCCTCGACACCGGGCCCATGCTTCTGCAGGAACGCACCGCGATCGCACCCGATATGAGCGCAGGCGAGCTCGCCCAGGCGCTCGCGGCACTCGGCGCCCGCCTCATCCTCGAGGCATTGGACGGGCTGGCGGCGGGGCGCCTCGCGGCAATGGCCCAGCCGCAGGAGGGCGTCAGCTACGCGCACAAGATCGGCAAGGCCGAGGCGCGGCTCGACTGGCGGTGCCCGGCCGAGCTGCTCGCGCGGCAGGTGCGCGCCTTCAGCCCAACCCCCGGTGCCTGGTGCGAGCTTGCCGGCGAGCGCGTGCGCGTGCTTGCCGCGGAGGTTGCGGCGGCCGGCGCTGCCGCCCCGCCCGGCACCGCGCTCGACGACAGCTTGACACTCGCCTGCGGCTCGGGCGCCTTACGTCTCCTCCGCCTGCAGCGCGCGGGCGGCAAGGCGATGGAGGCACTCGACTACTTGCGCGGGCGGGCGGTCCCCGCGGGCACGGTGCTCGCGTGACGCGCTACAAGCTCACGCTCGAGTACGACGGCAGCCGTTTCGTCGGCTGGCAGCGCCAGACGAACGGCCTCTCGCTGCAGGAGGTGCTCGAGACCGCGGTCTATCGCTTCTGCGGCGAGCGGGTGACGAGCCACGTCGCCGGGCGCACCGATGCCGGCGTGCATGCGCTCGGCCAGGTCGCGCACATCGATCTCACGCGCACGCCGGCGCCCGCGCCCGAGGTGGTGCGCGACGCCGTCAATTTCCACATGAAGCCCCACGCCGTCGCGGTGCTTGCGGCCGAGGTGGTGGGCGAGGATTTCCACGCGCGCTTCTCGGCGCGCGAGCGTGCCTATCGCTACCGCATCGTCAATCGCCGCGCGCCGCTCGCACTCGAGGCCGGGCGCGCCTGGCTCGTGCAGACGCCGCTCGATCTCGAGGCGATGCGGAGTGCTGCCGCGGAGCTCATCGGCCGGCACGACTTCACGAGCTTCCGCGCCGCCGAATGCCAGGCGAAGTCGCCCGTGAAGACGCTCGACGCGCTGTCGCTGGCACGGGAGGGGCCGCTCATCACGCTCGAGGCGCGCGCGCGCTCCTTTCTCCATCACCAGGTGCGCAACATGGTCGGCACGCTCAAGCTGGTGGGCGAAGGCAAGTGGACGCGTGCTGACGTGCGCCGCGTGCTCGAGGCGCGCGACCGGACGCAGGCAGGGCCGACCGCACCCCCCGACGGGCTCTATTTGGTTGAGGTGCTCTACTAGAGCAGTTTCACTGTGAGTGGAATCGCCACCCCCTCA
>JBKQRV010000031.1:0-3567 GCA_052143835.1 Alphaproteobacteria bacterium | reverse complement strand
TGCGAATTCCGAGGCAATCCGGCCAGGGATTCCGATTTGATGCCGGCCACCGTTCCGATTTGATCCCGGCCACCATTCCGAGATGAAGCCGGCCACCTGAGCCGGTCACGGCTCTCACGTTTGCTCCCCGCGGTTCAGCAACTGCGGCAGTCCTGGTCCGTCGATGGTCGACGAGGAGATCGGGATGCCGGCGAAGCGGGAACTGAGCATGCGACAATTGCGATATCTATTGCGGCTTCACCACGATGGGGTGAGTGCGCGCGAGATCGGGCGGCGTCTTGGCGTGGCGCGTTCGACGATCCAGGACAATCTGAAGCGGGCGGCGGCGGCTGGGCTGGCGTGGCCGCTGGCCGACGACGTCACCGACGAGACTCTGGAGACCCGGCTGTTCGGGCGGGCCGGAGTCGCGCAGGGCCAGCGGCGGCGGGCCGAGCCGGACTGGGCGGCGCTGGCGCGCGAGCTCAAGCGTCCTGGCGTCACGATGACGATCCTCTGGGAGGAATACCAGGAGGTCCATCCCGAGGGCTACGGCTACAGTCGCTTCTGCGATCTGCTGCGTGGATTCGAACGGCGGCTGACGCCGGTGATGCGCCAGCATCACGTGGCCGGGGAGAAGGCGTTCGTCGACTATTCCGGCAAGCGGATCGGGATCGCCGATCCGACGACGGGAGAGATCCGCGAGGCGGAGATTTTCGTCGGCGTGCTTGGCGCCTCGAACCTCACCTACGCCGAGGCGACCTGGACGCAGACCTTGCCGGACTGGACCGGCGCCCACGTGCGCATGTTCCGCTTCTTCGGCGGCGCGCCGAAACTGCTGGTTCCCGACAATCTGAAGAGCGGGGTCGCCAAGGCCTCGTTCTACGACCCCGAGATCAACCGCACCTACGGCGCGATGGCGGCGCATTATTCGGTCGGAATCCTGCCGGCGCGGCCGCGGCGGCCGAGGGACAAGGCGAAAGTCGAGGCGGGAGTCAGATTCGCCCAGACCTACATTCTGGGGCGGCTGCGTGCGCTGACGTTCTTCTCGCTCGCCGAATGCAATGCGGCGATCGCCCTCGTCATGCAACGCATGAACGAGCGTCCCATGCGCAACCTCGGCCTGAGCCGTCGGGAGTTATTCGAGGCCATCGAGCGCGACGTCCTCATCGCCTTGCCTGCCGACGATTGGGAGTTCGCGGAATGGCGGCGCGCCCGCGTCAACCTCGACTACCACATCGAGGTCCATGACTTTCTCTATTCGGTCCCGCACACGCTGATCCGCGCCGAGGTCGATGTGCGGATCACGGCGCGCACGGTCGAGATCTTCCATCGCGGCCAACGTGTCGGCGTCCATCAACGCCGGTACATGGGCCGCAAGCACGGCACGGATCCCGACCACATGCCCAGCTCCCACCGGCGCTACGCCGAGTGGACGCCGGATCGGTTCCGCCGTTGGGCCGGCAAGATCGGGCCGAACACCGAAGGCTTGATCAGCGCCGTGCTCGCCAGCCGGCCCCATCCCGAACAGGGGTTCCGCACCTGCCTCGGCATTCTGCGCGCCTATCGCGGCCTCGACCCGGCCCGCCTCGAGGCGGTCTCGGCCCGCGCCGTCGAACTGGGCGTCCTCAACTGCAAGGGCGTCGCGTCGCTGCTCGCCCGCAAGTTCGATCCGTCGGGCGCGGACAGCAGCCCCGTCACGCTCATCGACCACGCCAACGTGCGCGGTCCCCGCTACTACAACTGACAGGAAATCCCATGCTCGCTCATCCGACCCTCGACCAATTGCACGCGCTCGGCCTCTACGGCCTGGCCAAAGGCTTCAAGGAACTGGAGCATAAGCCCGAGGCGCGCAGCCTCGAACACGCCGAATGGCTCGGCCTACTGCTCGAATACGAGCTTACGCTACGCCGGCAGAAGCAGTTCGAAACCCGCGCCAGGGCGGCCCGTCTGCGTCATCCCGCCAGTGTCGAGGACGTCAACTATCAAAGCCCCCGCGGGCTCGACCGCGCGCTGTTCCTCAAGCTCGCCGCCTGCGACTGGATTGCCGAGCGCCGCAATCTGCTGCTGACCGGGGCGAGCGGCCTGGGCAAGAGTTGGCTCGCTTGCGCCCTCGGCCACAAGGCGTGCCGGGAGAACGTCTCCGTCCTCTACACCCGCATGCCCCGGCTCTTCGCCGATCTCGCCATCGCCCACGGCGACGCCCGCTACGCCAGGCTCCTGCGCTCGCTTGCGCGCGTCAAACTGCTCATCCTCGACGATTGGGGCCCCGAGGCGCTCACCCCCGAACAGGCGCGCGACCTGCTCGAAATCGTCGAGGACCGCTACGACAAGGGCTCGATCATCATCACCAGTCAGGTTCCCGTGGACCGTTGGCATGACCTGATCGGCATTCCGACCCTCGCCGACGCCATCCTCGACCGCGTCATTCACAACGCCTATCGCATCGATCTGGCCGGCGAGAGCCTGCGAAAGCGCCCGTCCTCGTCCTGAAACCACCTGCGCGCTACGGCCTTATCGCCCGACCCTCGGCGCGATAAGGCCGTGGATAACGGCGGGCCGCGCTACGGCGCAATGGAAAGCGCGCTCCGCCCGCCGTTACCCACCGCCACTCCAGCCGCCCTTCGCCAGCCGAACTCTCTCGCCATTTTGCGGAGACCGGAACCCAGGCCGCTTGACCCATCCGGCCAAGCGAAACATCATCCCATCGATCCGCGGAAGCAAACGCCAGGTGGCCGACATCAAATCGGAACCCCGGCCGGCTTCAAATCGGAATCGGTGGCCGGCTTCCTATTGGAAAGCGTGGCCGGCTTCGTCGGAATCCGCAGCTTGTGACGCGATACGGCCTGAAAGCCGCGCTCAAGACCACGGCCAGCGAGAGGTTGAGCGCGCGCCGCGCGCGTAGCCGCCGGCGATTTCAGTTTTGGACGGCAATCGCGTCGGAGATCGAAACGCGCTCCCAAGACGGCCTCCTCGGTCAATAGAGCTTGCCTTGCTTCGCCTGCGGACCGTTATCCTTTGTCGGGAACATTTGCTGTTATCACCTCGATCTGACGCATGTCCGCGGGAGTCGTCACGAGCCCTCGACGCTTTGGTGCAGATCCGCGCCCCGAATCAGACGCCGGGCGATGTCGGCGGTTTGCAGGGTCGCGCGCTCGGTCGGCGAATGCGCGGCGAGATAGCGGGCCACCGCGATTAAGACCCGCCGCCCCGCGTCCGTGTCGCCCCACAAGCCGAATTGCCTGAACCCCGCGTCCAGCATCTGGTAGGCATGGAAGCCCGCGTCTTCCCGAAGCGCCGCATGCGCGAGCGTGGCGATTAGCGCGCGCGGCGAATGGCCAAGCGTCAAGTGTCGCGCCACGAGCCTTGCCGCGAGATCAACCTGTCGCTGTCGATCGAACGCGTCGAGCAAGGCTTCGCGGATCGTCTGCTGATCGGTTGGCAGGTCGTCGAGCCGCTCGCCGTCGTCACCCGGGATACGAGCCGGAGGCACAGTGAGGTGGCGAGTCAAATAGAGAGCCATTGCGCCGTGCAGGACGCCGCGAACGGCGGAAATCTCGCCGTCGGCGGCTGCGGATCCGATCCGTCCGA
>JBKQRV010000030.1:0-9324 GCA_052143835.1 Alphaproteobacteria bacterium | reverse complement strand
CCTCACCCCAACCCCTCTCCCGCAAGGGGGAGAGGGGCTTCTTCCTCTCTCCCGCATGGGCGGGATAGGGGCGCCGTCTCACCGATATTCCGCGTCCATCGCGATGTTGCGCGCGATCTCGCGCTCCCAGCGGTCGCCATTCGCGAGCAGCCGCTCCTTGTCGTAGTAAAGTTCTTCGCGCGTCTCCGTGGCGAATTCGAAATTTGGTCCCTCGACGATGGCGTCGACCGGGCAGGCTTCCTGGCACAGCCCGCAATAAATGCATTTCACCATGTCGATATCGTAACGCGTGGTGCGGCGCGTGCCGTCGTTGCGCCGCGGGCCGGCCTCGATGGTGATGGCCTGCGCCGGGCAGATCGCCTCGCAGAGCTTGCAGGCAATACAGCGCTCCTCGCCGTTCGGATAGCGGCGCAGCGCGTGCTCGCCGCGAAAGCGTGGCGAAAGCGGACCCTTCTCGTAGGGATAGTTCAAGGTGACCTTCGGCTTGAAGAAGTATCTCAAGGTCAGCCAAAGGCCCTCCATGAGCTCGCTCAAGAGAAGCGCCCGCGCGGTGCGGTCAAGGGTCGCCATCTCAGATCTCCCAATCGAGGCCGCCCGTCCGCCCTAGGACGGCGGCCGAGCGCTGCCGCGGCATGGTGCCGCGGATCGTCATGTTCCGGGCCTAAGCACGGGCGTCCAGTCGAAGGCGACGAGCACGCCTGCGGTCAGGACCAACCATAGAAGCGAAGCCGGCAGGAACACCTTCCAGCCGAGACGCATGAGCTGATCGTAGCGGTAACGCGGAAAGGCCGCCCGCACCCAGAGGAAGACGAACAGCACGGCGCAGATCTTGAAAATGAACCAGAGCGGCCCCGGGACCCAGGTGAAGGGGGCCACCGGGAAGGGCGGAAGCCAGCCGCCGAGGAAGAGGATCGAGGTCATGGCGCTCACCAGGATCATGTTCGCGTACTCGCCGAGAAAGAAGAGCGCGAAGGTCATCGACGAGTATTCGACGTTGTAGCCCGAGACGAGCTCGGCCTCCGCCTCCGGCAGATCGAAGGGGGCACGGTTGGTCTCGGCGAGGCCGGAGACGAAGAAAACCACGAACATGGGCAGAAGCGGCAGCCAGAACCAGCTGAACGGGCCGAAACGTCCGGCTTGCGCGAGCACGATCTGGGAGAGGTTGAGCGAGCCTACGCAGAGCAGCACGTTGATCATCACGAAGCCGATCGAGACCTCGTACGACACCATCTGCGCCGCGGAGCGCAAGGCGCCCAGAAAGGCGTATTTCGAGTTGCTCGCCCAGCCGGCCATGACGATGCCGTAGACGCCGAACGAGCTGATGGCGAAGAGATAGAGGATGCCGACATTGATGTTGGCGAGCACTATGCCCCGGCCGAAGGGGATCACCGCCCAGGCGACGAGCGAAAGCAGGAAGGTGAGCATGGGGGCGACGAGGAAGACGGTGCGGTTGGCGCCGCTCGGGATCACCGTCTCCTTGAAGAAGAGCTTGAGCCCGTCGGCGATCGGCTGGAGGAGCCCGAACGGCCCGACCACGTTCGGGCCCTTGCGCAGCTGCATGGCGCCGATCACCTTGCGCTCGGCATAGGTGACATAGGCCACCATGAGGAGAAGCGGCACGACGATGGCCACGATCTCGAGCACGATGAGGATCGTCGGCCAGACATACCCGGTCCAGAGCTCAGCCATGGGTCCCGGTCTTCTCTTGCTCGCCGCGCTCGATCTCGTCGATGCATCTCGCCATGGTCTCCGAGGCGCGACTGATCGGATCGGTCATGTAATAGCTCTTGATCGCCGTCTCGAAGGGTGCCGCGGCAAGCGGCCCCGGCTCGCCGAAGGCACCCCAGGGGGCCGGCGCGACCGCGTCGAGCTTGGCGAACACGGGGCTCGCCTTGGCCAGCCTGGCCTCTATCTCCCCTAGGCTGTCATAGGGCAGTTTATGGCCGAGGACGGCCGAAAGTGCGCGCACGATCGCCCAATCCTCGCGCGCCTCGCCCGGCGGAAAGACGGCGCGGCGCGCGCGCTGCGCGCGGCCTTCGCTGTTCACGTAGGTGGCGTTCTTCTCGGTGTAGGCGGCACCCGGCAGGATCACATCGGCGCGATGGGCGCCCGCGTCGCCGTGATGGCCCTGATAGATCACGAAGGCGCTGCCCAGGCGGCGCGTGTCGATCTCGTCGGCGCCGAGAAGATAGACGAGCGCGATCTCGCCTTTGGCGGCGCCTTCGAGAATGCCCTCCGTGCCGCGCCCTCCTACTCCGGGCACGAAGCCGAGCTCGAGCCCGCCCACCCGCGCCGCCGCGGTGTGGAGGAGATTGAAGCCGTTCCAGCCCTCCTTGACCAGGCCGCAGGCCTCGGCGAGGCGCCGGGCGGCCGCCAGCACGGCGGCGCCGTCGGGCCGCCGCAAGGCGCCCATGCCGAGGATGAGCATCGGCGCCTTGGCGGCTTTGAGCGCCGCGGCGAATGGATGCCGGCCGTCCGCGATCTCGCCAAGGGTCGCGCCCGCCGTGCCGAGATGGTCGTAGCCGTAGGTGAGGTCGAGTTTGGGGCCGAGCACGGCGACCTTGAAGCCGCCCATGAGGTAGCGCTTGCGGATGCGCGCGTTGATGATGGGCGCCTCGCGGCGCGGATCGCTGCCCACGAGCAGCAACGCGTCCGCGCGCTCGATGCCCGCGATCGTGGTGTTAAAGAGATACCCCGCCCGCGCGCGCGGATCGATCTTGGCGCCGTCCTGACGGCAGTCGAGGTTGGGCGAGCCGAGTGCGGCCATGAGATCCTTGAGCGCCGCCATCGCCTCGGCATCCGCCATGTCGCCGGCAAGTGCCGCGATGCTGCTGCCGGGCATGCCCGCAAGACGCGCGGTAATCGCGGCGAAGGCCTCCTGCCAGCTCGCTTCCTTGAGCTTGCCGCCGGTGCGCACGTAGGGGCGGTCGAGACGCTGGCGGCGCAAGCCGTCGATCGCGAAGCGGCTCTTGTCGGCGAGCCATTCCTCGTTGATCGCCTCATTGAGGCGCGGCAGCACGCGCATGACCTCCGCACCCCGCGCGTCGACGCGGATGTTGCTGCCGACGGCGTCGAACACGTCGACCGATTCGGTCTTGCTGAGCTCCCACGAGCGCGCCGTGAAGGCGTAGGGCTTGGAGGTGAGCGCGCCCACCGGGCAGAGATCGATGATGTTGCCGGAGAGCTCGGAGTGGATCGCCCGATCGAGGTAGGTCGTGATCTCCATGTGCTCGCCGCGGCCGACGGCACCCAGCTCCGGCACGCCCGCCACCTCCGTCGCGAAGCGGATGCAGCGCGTGCAATGGATGCAGCGGGTCATGATGGTCTCGACCAGCGGCCCCATATATTTGTCCTTGACCGCGCGCTTGTTCTCGCGGAAGCGGCTGCCGTCGCGGCCATAGGCCATGGCCTGATCCTGCAGATCGCACTCCCCGCCCTGGTCGCAGATCGGGCAATCGAGCGGATGGTTGATGAGGAGGAACTCCATCACCCCTTGGCGCGCCTTGCGCACCATGGGGGTGGAGGTCTTGATCACCATGCCGTCGCCGCACGGCATGGCGCAGCTCGCGATGGGCTTGGGCGATTTCTCCATCTCGACGAGGCACATCCGGCAATTGCCCGCGATCGACAGCCGCTCGTGATAGCAGAAGCGGGGAATCTCGATGCCCAGCTGCTCGCACGCCTGCAGCACCGTGGTGCCCGCTGCGACCTCGATATCGATGCCGTCGATTTTGAGCTTCGGCATGGCGGCACCCCTACTCGGCGGCCGCGGCGCGGCCCGCGCCGGCGCTGCGATACGCGTCGATGCGCCGCTCGAGCTCGGGCCGGAAGTGGCGGATCAGGCCCTGGACCGGCCAGGCGGCCGCATCCCCGAGCGCGCAAATGGTATGACCCTCGATCTCGGTCGAGACGTCGTAGAGCTTGTCGATCTCCTCCTTCTCCGCCTCGCCGCGCACGAGCCGTTTCATCACGCGCCACATCCAGCCGGCGCCCTCGCGGCACGGCGTGCACTGGCCGCAGCTCTCGTGCATGTAGAAGAGCGAGAGCCGGCAGATCGCCTCGACGATGTCGGTCGAGCGGTCCATCACGATCACGCCGGCGGTGCCCAGGCCGGACTTCACGCCTTGCAGGGAATCGAAATCCATCAGCACCGTGTCGCAGATCGACTTCGGGATGCACGCGACCGAGGAGCCGCCGGGAATCACGGCGAGCAGATTGTCCCAACCGCCGCGCACGCCGCCCGCGTGCCGCTCGATGAGCTCCTTGAGCGGGATGCCCATCGCCTCCTCGACGTTGCAGGGCTGGTTCACGTGGCCCGAGATGCAGAAGATCTTGGTGCCCGTGTTCCGGGGCCGGCCGATCGAGGTGAACCAGCTGGCACCGCGCTTGCAGATCTCGGGCGAGACGGCCACGGTTTCGACGTTGGTCACGGTGGTGGGGCAGCCGTAGACGCCGACCGTCGCCGGGAAGGGCGGCTTGAGGCGCGGCTGGCCCTTCCTGCCCTCGAGGCTCTCGAGGAGTGCGGTCTCCTCGCCGCAGATGTAGGCGCCAGCACCCCGGTGAAGATAAATATCGTAATCCCAGCCCGAGCCGCAGGCGTTCCTGCCGATGAGACCGGCCGCGTAGGCCTCCTCGATCGCGGCCTCGAGGTGCAGCGCCTCGCGGTAGAATTCGCCGCGAATGTAGATGTAGCAGGTGTGCGCCCCCATGGCGAAACCGGCGATGAGGCAGCCCTCGAGGAGACGGTGGGGCTCGTGGCGCAGGATGTCGCGGTCCTTGCAGGTGCCGGGCTCCGACTCGTCCGCGTTGACCACGAGGTAGTGAGGACGGCCATCCGATTGCTTGGGCATGAACGACCATTTGAGCCCGGCCGGGAAGCCGGCCCCGCCGCGGCCGCGCAGCTCGGACTTCTTCACCTCCTCGACGATCCAGTCGCGCCCCTTGGCCAGCACCTCCTTGGTGCCGCTCCAGCTGCCGCGCGCGCGCGCGCCGGGGAGACGCCAGTCGTGCTGGCCGTAAAGATTGGTGAAGATGCGGTCCTTGTCCTCGAGCATCACGCCTTCTCCGCCCCGCCTGCCTCTTTGAGCGTGGTGAGCCCCCCGACCGGCGCTGAAAACTGGCGCTTGATCTGCACGCCATGAGGGATCTTCTCGCCGCGCGCCAAGCGCACGAGGATCTCCTCCATCTTCTCGGGGCTCAGGTCCTCGTAGAACTCGTCGTCGATCTGCACCACGGGCGCGTTCACGCAGGCGCCCAGGCATTCGACCTCGACGAGGGTGAACTCGCCGTCGGCCGTGGTCTCGCCGATGCCGATGCCGAGCTTGCGCTTGCAGGCGTCGCGCACGCCGTCCGAGCCGCGCAGCCAGCAAGGCGTCGTCCGGCACAGCTGCACGAGATGCCGCCCGACCGGCTTCAGGTTGAACATCGAGTAGAAGGTCGCGACCTCGTAGGCGCGGATGTGCGGCATGCCGAGGACACCGGCGACATGCTCGATCGCCACGCGCGGCAGCCAGCCGCCCGACTGGCGCTGGGCGAGATCGAAGAGTGCCAGCACGGCACTCGCCTGGCGACCCTTGGGATATTTGGCGATGGCGGCATCCGCCTTCGCCCGGTTCTCGGGCGTGAAGGCGAAGCTCGCGGGCTCGCTCGCGTGCGCTGCACTCAACGGTCGATCTCCCCGAACACGACGTCCAGCGAGCCGATGATCGCACACAAATCAGCCAGCATGTGACCCTTGGCGCAGAAGTCCACGGCCTGAAGATGGGCGAAGCCGGTCACCCGGATGTGGCAGCGATAGGGCTTGTTGGTGCCGTCGGCGACGAGATAGACGGCGAACTCGCCCTTGGGAGACTCGACCGCCGTGTAGGTCTCGCCCGCCGGCACATGGTAGCCCTCGGTATAGAGCTTGAAGTGGTGGATGAGCGCTTCCATCGAGCGCTTCATCTCGCCGCGCGTGGGCGGCGTCAGTTTGTGGTTCTGCACGACGACGGGGCCGCCCGGCATCTTCTCGCAGGCCTGCCTGATGATGCGCAAGCTTTGCCGCATCTCCTCTACGCGCACGAGATAGCGGTCGTAGACGTCGCCGTGCTTGCCGACGGGCACGTCGAAATCCATCGCCGCGTAAACGTCGTAGGGCTGGGAGCGGCGCAGGTCCCACGCGATACCGGAGGCGCGCAGCATCGGGCCAGTGAAGCCGCGCTCGAGCGCCTCCTTGGCGTTGACGACTCCGATGTCGACGGTGCGCTGCTTGAAGATGCGGTTCTCCGTCAGCAGCGTTTCCAAATCATCGATGAAGGCCGTGAACTTGTCCGCCCAGCGCAGGATGTCCTCGATCAGGCCCGCGGGCAGGTCCTGGTGCACGCCGCCTGGGCGGAAATAGGCCGAGTGGAATCTGGCGCCGGAGGCGCGCTCGTAGAACTCAAGCAGGATCTCGCGCTGCTCGAAGCCCCACAGGAACGGCGTCATGGCACCGACGTCGTTGCAGAAAGCGGTGATGGCGAGCAGGTGGTTCAGGATTCGCGTGATCTCGGCATAAAGCACGCGAATATACTGTCCGCGCGGCGGCGGCGCAATGCCGAGCAGCTTCTCGACGCCAAGCGCGAAGGCATGCTCCAGCGCCATCGGCGAGACATAGTCGAGTCGGTCGAAATAGGGGACGGCCTGCAGATAGGTCTTGTACTCGATGAGCTTCTCGGTGCCGCGATGGAGCAGGCCGATGTGCGGATCCGCGCGCTCGATCACCTCGCCGTCCATCTCGAGCACCATGCGCAGCACTCCGTGCGCCGCCGGATGCTGCGGCCCGAAGTTCACCGTCATGTTCTTGATCTGCACTTCCGACATCAGGGTTTCTCTCCCGCCTTCTCGTCGCCCGGAAGCACCACCTTGGTGATGCCCTCCCAGGGAGAGAGGAAATCGAAGGTGCGGAACTCCTGCGTGAGCTTGACGGGCTCGTAGACGACGCGCTTGAGCTCATCGTCGTAGCGCAGCTCGACGTAGCCGGTGAGCGGGAAGTCCTTGCGCAAAGGATGGCCTTCGAAGCCGTAGTCGGTGAGGATACGGCGCAGATCCGGATGGTTCTCGAAGAGGACGCCGTAGAGATCCCAGGTCTCGCGCTCGAACCAGTTCGCCACCGGATAAACGGCGCTCACCGAGGGCACCGGGGTCTCCTCGCCGACGCCGACCTTGACGCGGATGCGCCGGTTGTGCGTGAGGCTCAAGAGATTGTACACGACCTCGAAGCGCTCCGGCCGGTCGGGATAATCGGCGCCGCAGACATCCATCAGCTGCTCGAACCGGCACTTGGGATCGTCGCGCAGGAAGGAGAGCACCTTCACGATCGCGTGGGGCCGCACCCCGAGCATGAGCTCGCCATGGCCGATCGCGCACCGGAGAATATCGTTCGGCAATGCCGCAGAGAGGTAATCGCCGAGGTCCTTGAGCGACTGGTCCATGATCCAATCCGAGGGGAGCGAGCGGGCGAGCCTGCTACCGCGCGATGGTCCCCGTCCGCCTGATCTTCTTCTGAAGCTGCAGAATCCCGTAGACCAATGCCTCGGCGGTGGGAGGACAGCCGGGCACGTAGATGTCGACGGGAACGATGCGGTCGCACCCGCGGACGACGGAATAGGAATAGTGATAGTAGCCGCCGCCGTTGGCGCAACTGCCCATGGAGATCACCCAGCGCGGTTCGGCCATCTGGTCGTAGACCTTGCGCAGCGCCGGCGCCATTTTGTTGCAAAGCGTGCCGGCGACGATCATCACGTCCGACTGGCGCGGGCTGCCGCGCGGCACCACGCCGAAGCGGTCGAGATCATAGCGGCTCATGTAGGCGTGCATCATTTCGACCGCGCAGCAGGCGAGCCCGAAGGTCATCGGCCAGAGCGAGCCGGTGCGCGCCCAGTTCACCAGCTTGTCGAGTTGCGCCACGACGAAGCCCTTGTCGGTGAGCTCGTCCGTCACCGTCCTTAGCAGCGCGTCCTCGGCCGGCCCCTCCGCGCGCGCGCGGGAGGGCGTGCCTGTGAGAATGACCGGCTCTACTCCCATTCAAGCGCCCCTTTCTTCCACTCGTAGATGAAACCGACGGTGAGCACGCCCAGGAACGCGATCATCGACCAGAAGCCGAAGACCCCGATCTTGCCGAGCGTCACGGCCCAGGGGAAAAGGAAGGCGACTTCCAGATCGAAGATGATGAAGAGGATGGCGACGAGGTAATAGCGCACGTCGAACTTGTTGCGCGCGTCGCCGAAAGCGTCGAAGCCGCACTCGTAGGCCGAAAGCTTCTCGGGGTCGGGGCGCTGGCGGGCGACGATCACGGAGGCGAGCACCATCACGCCCGAGATGGCCACGGCGATCCCGAGGAAGATCAGGATGGGCAGATAGTTTCTCAGCAGCTCTTGCATGCCCGCAACCGTTGCCCCCCCACGCGGCCGATGAGGCCGCATGACACGCGCCGAAGCGACTGCCCACGGGCCCTGCCCCCGGCATGCGCGGCCCGTGGCGCCGGTACTATATGTATAGGCGCCGGCAAAGGAAAGGAACAGTTTGCGCTCGCGTCCGCTCCCGTCGGGGGCGCCTTTTGCGGCTCGGTGCGGCCTTATGACGCGGGCGGGCGTGCCCCATTTTTAGGCCGTCTTCCGATAACCGACTTCAAGCACGCCACCGAGAGCGGCAAGGGCGGCCTCTAGACGCTCGATCTTGGAGGGATGGCGCGGGTCGAGGAGGCGTCGGGCCTCCCGAACGTCGCACCCGAGCCGCCGCGCAAGCTCGCTCTTGCTGATCCCCGCCGCGCGCATGGCCAAATAGAGCGCTGCCTGTGCTGCCGTATGTGCCGGTACTGCCACGCGTTGCTCACCCTTGCGCGGCGGTGATGGTTGAGGAATTTCGTCGCCCCGGTTGACCCGCCCGGCGATCGCCTCATCGAGACAGTCGGCGGCCTCCGCGAGCGCCTCGCGCTCGTCGTGGCCGCTGGTGAGTGCCTCGGGCAAATCCCGGAAGCTCACGATGTACTCACCGTCCTCGTCGGGTTCGAGCTTCGCCGGATAGGAGAAATGGATGGCCCGCATGGGAATTCTCCTCGTCACCCAAAGGCTTGTCGCGGAGGTCCGTGGATTGCCGGGCCCAGCCCAGGTCCGTGCAACTTAGGATTCGCTCGGAAATAAATGAATCGTTTTAGTGGTCGTCACACCCGCGAAAGCGGGTGTCCAGCAATCTAAGTGTCCGGTCGGAAAGTTCTTGAGTCTGGGGAATCGGTTGTGATTCATTGTGGGGCACCCGAGTCGCATCAAGGGGGTGCTCCATGTGGACGGCTGAGAATCGCGGCGCCTA
>JBKQRV010000029.1:0-5972 GCA_052143835.1 Alphaproteobacteria bacterium | reverse complement strand
CAACTTCAGCCTCCTCCTCCGCTGGCTGGCGAGGCTTTTGCGTGCCTTGATCGCGGCGTTCGCGGAAATCGTTCGGCCGCTTCAGATCGCGTAATTCAGCGCGCGTCAGAGTTCTTCACGGACGACTAACTGCGTCCCGTGGACTTTTGATGCTCCCCATGTGCAGCACGGCAAAGAACCGGCGCTTAGTGCTGCCCTCGACGGGCGATGACCACGCATATGGTCGCCGGAGGAATTGGTAGAGTGGACTTCACGCTAATTAATTACGAAAACTTTCGTGTCGCCATCGTATCGTATTTTGAACTCTTTGAAAGTCGTTGGACAATCTCTTCCGCTTACCTCAATTTTGATTTTGTATGTTCCCGGCGGTAGTGGCTGATGCACAACATCCTTCCATTCCTGGGCGTCCGCACTAAGTTCGTTGGAATCTGGTTGTGTGGAGAAAACGTTAAAAAAGCGCCCAGCGCCGCCTGGAATCAAAAAGCCATTTTTAATATCTGGATCGCCGCCGTTAGCCGCCCCGAGCTGATATTCGGTTTTATTAGTCGGAAAAATCTCCGATTCTCCCGTGTCAAGAACTTTCCACATATCGTCTAGATACGCTCTGCAACTGGCATCCCGCGAACTGTCATTTTGGACGTAAGCGCGCACCCATTTCCTCTTAAGATATGCATTCTCTTGGGTCATAAATTCATTTTTTACATCGAGAGAAAGGGTCGGTAATCGAGCCACGGCCCAAACAGTGAGACCAATAGCCGCCGCACACGCTACGCAGGCGGCTGCCCTCCACAATCGAGACCATCGCAGCTTCCACAACAACTCACACGCAAGCGCTATACCGGCCGCGGTCCAAATATAAACTAGCCATGGGCTCATGCTTGCCCCGCGAGCCGCAAACGCGGCTTGGGCCACGGCGGCGACGGCAAGTGCGGCTTGCGAGATGGAGTTACGGCCCATGGTCGGCATTTATCATACCGCAGCCCCGCAGGTACGGCGAACACCACGCGGGCCAGCCCTATTTGGAGCCAAATCGCCCAAACTAGGACACTACCTGGACGCGGGAAGTGTATCAGGTTGCCAAGCGCCTGCCGGCCAAGCGGCCTGCCCCGGATCGGGCCGCGTGAGTGGGACGCGTCGAGGCTGGCTGCGCGCCGCTCATCCCCCGCCGCGGCGGAAAGAGGCGTGGAAGCGTTCCATGAAGCGCTCGACCTCGGCCGCCGAATAGCCGTGGAACTCGAGATCCACGTCGACGACGGGCAGCTGCAGCTGCGCGAGCGCGTGCTGCCGCCGATTGCTCAGGCGAATGCGCCAGCCGCGCCCGACTTCCTCGTGCACGGCCGTCGAGCCGTCGATGCGCATGTCCGCCCCGCCCACGGCCGCAGGCAGCAGCCGGAAGAACTCGCTTTCCGTGCAGCCCATCTCGTAATGGAAGCGCATCCCCGCCGTGTCGCGACCGGCGTCGCCTTGGTTTGGCACCGGGGTTCAGCCTCCGGCGATCGGCGGCCAGATCGCCAGCACGTCGCCGTCGACGAAGCGCCTTGTGGCGCGCTCGGCAGGCGGCACGAAGAAGCCGTTCACGAGCACCAGATGGACGAGCTTCGGGGGCATGTTGAGGGGCTCGATGATCTCCTCGATCGTGGCGGCCTCGCCGACGTCCATCTCGATCGCGTGCTGCTTGCGGGCTTCGGGCGGCAGATACTTCGTCAGCGTCGCATAAAGCTTGAGCGTGATGTGGATCGTGCCGCTGTGGCGAAGGGCGCCGGTCCGCAGCGCAACCGCGTCGGGAATCATGGCTTCACCGCACCAAATCCCGCCGAGCTCATGCTTTGGAGCATGCCAAGTGTCATGCCGCTGCCTGCGCCCGAGCGAGATACGCATCCGTCAACTCGAGTGGATCGGCGAGAAGCCTCGCCTTCCACACCCGGCCGAGCTTGGTCCGCGATTGAATGAGGCCGCGTATGACGCCGACGTGCTCGGTCAGGCCGACGCTGTTCGCGCCGATGAGGATGTCGTCCTTGAACTCGAGCCGAATGTACTTGAAGCCCGCCTCATCGTTGAGCTCGATGTGCTCGCCTCCGTCTGCGCCCTGCCATTGGCCGAACGACGACGACACCAGCCCGAATGTCGCAAGCACGTTGATCTGCAACGACCCCGGCGAGCGGGTTGCAAGTCCCGCCATGTTGAGCGCACCGACCCGAGCCTGGTCCGCGGCGTTGGGCTGGATCGCGTTCACGATGATCTTGCCGGTTTCGAACTCGGCCGATTCCGTGCAATCCCCGGCGGCGTAAATATCCGGCACGCTGGTCTGCATCCGGTCGTCGACGACGATGCCGCCGGCGCTGCCGAGCTTGACGCCGCTGCCGTCCAGGCTGTCGACGCTCGGCTTAATACCGGTCGCCGAGATGATGACGTCGACCTCGAGCGCGTTGCCCCCGCCGAGCTCTGCGCGCATCGCCCCCGAAGGCGCCTTCTCGATGGCGACCACGCGCGTGCCGGTCAGGATGCGCACGCCCCTCGCCTCGCACCAGCGCTTGATCAGCCTTCCCGCTCCCTCGGTCATCATGCGCGGCACCATGCGCTCGCCCATCTCGACGAGCGTGAGCTCGGCGGCGCGCGACGCGACCGCTTCCATGATGATGCAGCCGATGAAGCCGGCCCCCATCAAGAGGACGCGCGCGCCCGGTTTGACCGCGTCCATGATCATGCGGGCGTCCTTGAGCGTCCAGCAGGAGAGGACATTCGGCAGCTCGATCCCCGGGATCGGCGGCCGCGCCGGCCGCGAGCCGGTGGCGAGGAGGAGCCGATCGTAATCGAGGGTGCGCCCGGTATCGAGCGCCACAGCCTTGGCTTTGGCATCGATGCGCCGTGCCGAAGCCTGGACGAGCTCGATCCGATGCTCGGAGAAATGATCCTTCGCCTTGCGCAGGTGCGTCCCTGCTTCCGGGATGTCGCCGATCAGGAGGTACGGGATCGCCATGCGGGAGTAGGGCGGCTCCGGCTCGTCGCCGATCAGGGTTATGCGGTCGGCTTGGCGGTGCTTGCGGATCGTCTCCGCGGCGATCACGCCTGCAGGACCATTGCCGATGATCACGTGATGCATGGGCTTGGTCTCCGCTTCCCCGGTGAAAAAGGAAGGCGACCGGCAGGTGCTGTCGGTCGCCTCGCGTCGCGCCGGCTGCCGCCTACAGCCCGAGCCGCTTGACGGTCTCCGGCTTCAAGCGGCCGTCCTTGGTCCAGCCGCGCACCTCGTAGTACTCCGGCAGCATCTTGCCCAGCTCGTTGACCTTGCCCTTCGCCGGGCCGGAGTTCGCCGGCTCGGCAAGCAGCCGATGCGGCAGATTGTCGTCGGCCGCCGTGTAGCCGGCCGCGAGGTTGAACTGGCGCTCCAGGTTCCAGATGCGCTCGCCGACGCGGCCGAGGTTCTCCATCGACCAGTCGCCCTCGCAAGCGGCGGCGAGCTGCGGTGCCACGTCCTGCAGCGTCCACGCGAAGGAGGTGAACAGGCAGATGCCGGCTGAGTCGAAGACCGCCGTGGCGTCTTGGAACGCCTTGACGAGGCCCGCCTTGCCGTCGGTCGTATGGGGGTCCGTCTTCACCGGGACACCCAGTACCTCGCTCGCGACGGTGTAGCCGCGCAGGTGGCAGGCGCCGCGATTGGCCGTCGCGTAGGCCAGTCCCATGCCCTGGATGCCGCGCGAGTCGTAGGCGGGGAACTCCTGGCCCTTGACCGTCATCGACAATTCGGGATGGCCGTACTTCGCGCACAGGCGCTTCGAGCCGAGCCCGATCTCCTTGCCGAAGCCTTCGCCCTTGGCCGTCATCTCCGCGAAGTAGGTGAGGGCCTTTGCCGAGCCGAACGGCGCCTCGATGCCGAGCTGCTCTTCTTTCAGCACGCCCATCTGGTAGAGCTCCATGACGGCGCCCACGGTCGCGCCGAAGGAGATCGGATCGAAGCCGTCCTCGTTGCAGATGAAGTTCGCGTAAGTCAGCGCCTCGAGATCGTTGACGCCGTTGGCGGCACCCAGCGCCCAGGCGGCCTCGTACTCGAGCCCGCCCGACGCGCCCCAATACTCGGGCTTGTTGACGACCGTGTAGTGCGCCTCGTCGATCTTCGAGATGCGGCCGCACGCGATGGTGCAGCCGAAGCACGCCTGGTTGGTGACGAGGTTCGGCTTTCCGTCGGTCTTGCGCGGCTCGAGCATCGCCTCCGCCGAGATGTCCTTGGCGCCCTCGAACTGGACATCGCGATGGTTGCGGGTCGGCAGCGCGCCGATCTCGTTGATGACGTTCATCAGCACTTGCGTGCCGAACTTCGGCAGGCCCTGGCCGGTCACCGCGTTGTCGGCGAGCACTTTCTTCCCCGCCGCCGTCGCGCGCATGAATTCCTTGAGGTCGCGGATGTTGCCGACGCCCTTGGTGCCGCGCACGGCTATGGCCTTGAGATTCTTGGACCCCATGACCGTGCCGACGCCGGAGCGGCCGGCGGCGCGGTGCAGGTCGTTGATCACCGCGGCGTACTTGCATCCGGTTTCGCCGGCCCGGCCGATCGACGAGATCCGCATCAGCGGATCCTGATGCTTCCTCTTGAGATGCTCCTCGGTGAACCAGATCGTCTTGCCCCAGATCTCGCCGGCGTCGACGAGCTCGGCCTTCTCGTTCTCGATCTTGAGATAGACGGGCTTCGGCGAGCGGCCCTCCAAGATGACCATGTCCCAACCGGCCATCTTGAGCTCAGCACCCCAGTAGCCGCCGGAGTTGGAGCAGGCGATCGCTCCGGTCAAGGCACCCTTGGTGATGACGGAGTAGCGACCGCCGGTGGACGCCATCGTGCCCGTCAGCGGGCCGGTCGCGAAGATGAGCTTGTTGTCGGGCGAGAGCGGATCGACCTTCGCGTCGACCTCCTCGACGAAGTACTTGGTCGCGAGTCCGCGTTGGCCGAGGAAGGCCTTTGCCCATTCCATATTCAAAGGCTCCGACGCGCACGTGCCCTTGCTCAGATTGACGCGCAGAACTTGGCGCTGCCAGCTCATGGCACTCTCCTGTCTTCAATCCCCGCTGTCTTCAATCCCCCTGCCCTCAATCCGCATGGCCCGCCGACTGGCGATCCAGCTTGGCCGCCCACTGGCGCATCCGGTCGAGCCCCGTCCAGTCGGCGTCGATGTAGGTGATCGCCTGGGTCGGGCAGGCCTCGGCGCAGGCCGGATTGCCGCCGCAGAGGTCGCACTTCTGGACCTTGCCGGTGTCCTGCACGTAGTTGATCGTGCCGAACGGGCAAGCGATCGTGCAAACCTTGCAGCCGACGCACGTCGCCTCGTCGACGATCTTGGCTCCCGTCGCGGCGTCGAGCCTGATCGCTTCGACCGGGCAGGCGTGCAGGCACCAGGCTTCGTCGCACTGCGTGCAGGTATAGGGCACCTTGCGTCCGGTCTCGTGGAAGTCGAAGACCTTGATGCGAGACTTGGCGGGATTGAAGACGCCGTAATTCTCGTACGAGCACGCCATCTCGCACTGCAGGCAGCCGGTGCATTTGACCGGGTCGATGTGCAGCGATTTCATCATGACGGTGCCCTCCCGGCACGGAATGATCGCCTATTGGCTTGCGGCCGAACCGTTCGAACAACGGCGATTCTTATGGGCTTTGGGCGGTCTTGATGATCACAGAACCCTGGTCGGTTGCCAAGCGTAAAGGCCGAGGAAGGTTGATGCAATAAATGCGTAAAATTGCATTATACGCGTGAAATTTACATATAATTGCCGCCTAATGACTAAAATCACGCTCCCGGCGCGCACAAGAGAATGCTCACCCGGCCTCGCCGCGGACAGCGGCTCGGCTCAGTGCGCGCCGCTCAGCATCCGCAGCATGCGATGGAAGCGGTCGCCGGCCAGCGAGACGTTGTCGAGAATCTCGGTATCGAGCTCGTCCTCGAGGATGGCGTCGTCCGCAAGCGTCTGCTTGCCGCCGTAGCTTAGGC
>JBKQRV010000028.1:0-83716 GCA_052143835.1 Alphaproteobacteria bacterium | reverse complement strand
GGATGAAGTCAGGATCGCTTTTACTCCCTCTCCTCCTTCAGGAGGAGAGGGTGGGGGTGAGGAGGTCTTCGTCCCCGCTTACGACTTCGGCTTTTCCTTGGGCTCGACGAGGTCGGAGAATTTCTTCTCGAGATCGACGAGATCGCTGGATGCGAGCCCGAACGCCCAGTCCTTGCCGCGCTCGTTGATGGTCTCTGCCTCCTTCTTGACCTCCTCGGCACTCTTGAGTGTGGGCTTCGCCGCCGCCGCGGCAGCCTCGGCGGGCTTCTTCGCCTCGCCTTTCTCCGCCGTGCCCTTGGCCGGCGCGGCGGGCTCGGCCATCGCCCCCGCGGGGTCATAGGCGGCCTTGACCCTCGCCCATGTCTTGCCGTCCTGCTCGTAGAGCGCCAAGTCGACGACGAGTCCGTCGAAGCTCTTATACTCGAGCGTGCGCAAGAGCTTGGCATCGGGCTTGAGGTCCTTCGCCGGCAGCACGTCGTCGAGGAGGAGGAGACCCAAGGCGCCCGCGACCGAGTTGAGCTCGTAGGCGGACTTGATCTTGTCCTCGGGGGGCACTGCGGCGAGCGTGAAATCGCCCTCGCCCGGCTTCTCCTTGCTGAGCGTGAAGGGCTTGTCGTCAGCGGGCGTTACCTTGACCTCGCGCACCCGGTCGCGCTCGAGCGCCACCACGTCGCGCTCGAGCCAGAGCTTGAGGTCATCGTTGCGGTCGAGCGTCCCGCGAGCGAGCCAGGACTGCGCCTCCGCGGGCTTGCGCACATAGATCTCGACCGCCTCGTCGCTGCCGCGGCCGTAATGGCGCTTGCCGAGGATGAGGCTCGCGAGCACAGCACCCTTGGCGTCCTCGAGCGTAAGCATCTCGCCCTTGGCCCCCTTCTGGCCCACGTCCTCGACCTCGAGCCGCGAATAGAGCGAGGGCTCGGCCGTCTTGGCCTCGACGGTCTTGAGCTGGGCGAGACCCACGAGATCCTGTTTCACGAGGTCGAACTTGGCGGGGTAGTCGTATTTGTCCGCGACCACCCAGCCCTGATCCTTGCGCTCGAACGTGAACTTGTGGTCGGCCGTCTGGACGATCAGCTTGGCCGCGTCATTGATCCGCTTGGCGAGATCGGGGAAGACGAGCTGGCCGCCCGTGCCGCTCGTATAGGCGGGCGCGCGGCTGTTGACCACGACGGCGGCGACCGCGAAGAAGATCGTGGCGATCGCGAGCAGGGCAAGAGTTCTCGGCTTCATCTCTCTCCGTCTCCCTCTCGCTCAAACGACGGCGTGACGCCGCCGCCGGCGCGCCGCGCGCACGAGCGCCACCACGATCGCGGCGATCCCGATCAGGATCGGTATGAGGGCGATATTGACGAACTTGAGCACCTCGTCGAGCCGCTCGATGTCGACCCTGAGCGCATGCTGCACCTCGCGCAACGATTTGCGGGTCCGCAGCGTCTCGGTACGGAACTTGTCGATCTCCTGCTGCTGAGCGGCGCTCAGAATCTGGTGCGAGCCGGCCTCGCCTTCCTTCTCGAGGGAAGCGAGCTTCTTCTCCGCGTCCTTGAGCCGGTTCTGCAGCTCCTGGGCCTGCGCCAGATAGCGCGCATCGGCTTGCGCGCGCAGGCGCTGGACGAGATCGAAGGGCCGCGCCGAGAGACCGCGGCTGCGCAGGCCGATGAGCGCATCCGAGCCGGCGAGATTGTCGAGCGCGTCGATCACGAAGCTGCCGTTGCCCTCGGTGGGCTCGACGATTTGCTGGCCGAAGAATTCCTGCGTGCGCACCCAGAAGCGGTCGGTCAACATGTCCGTATCGGCGACCACGATCACGTTGATCGGCTTCACCGACTCCTTGAGCCAGCTCGCCGGCTTCGGCGCCTCCGCCGGCGGCTTGTCCGGATCTTTCTTCTCCTCCGTCTTTGCGCCCTCGCTCGCGCCGCCCTCCTCGCCCGTCTTCGCCTCCCCCTTGCCGGCGGCGGGCGGGCCATCGGGAAACGCGGTCTTGACCATGCCTTGGATGCGGGCCGCGAGCGTCAAGGGATGGCCGACGGGCTTGTAGTCGGCGAGGAGGGCGAGGAAATCGGGGAAGAGGCGCAGCTTGTCGGCGGCGATCTCGGTGGCGTCCGCGTCCGTCCAAACGAGCGGCGCGAAGGTGGTGGAAGCGCCCTTCTTTTTCTCGAGGATGCCGGGCGTCGCCATCAAGAGGTTGGAAAGGTCGGCCGTCACCACGTCGTCGCGGTTGAGGTTGTCCTCGCCGAGCGACAGCCAGGCGATGTAGTCGATCGTCTGCGTGCGCCCGGAGACCGGGGCCTGGACGCGGGTGGCGAGCTCCCTGTCGCCGGCGACCTTGTCGGGGACGAGCTCGAGGCCCCAGGCGGCGAACAGGCGCTTCAAGTCCGAGCTCGAGGCCCCGGTCATCATCATCGGGCTCGGTCCGGTGTCGGATTCCGCGTTGGGATCGACGAAGACGAGCGCGTGGCCGCCGCCGAGCACGTATTGATCGACGGCAAACTGCGCCTTGGCCGAGAGCGCCTTGGGGTGGACGATCATGAGGACGTCGATGTCCTTGTCGATCTTGTCGGGGTTCTCGCCGAGCTCGCGTACGGTGAACTGCTGGCGCATCTCGGTCATGATGACCCACGGCTGGACCGAGCCCTGTCCCATCATCGGATTGCCGAAGGAGCCGCCCATCGGCAGCGAGCTCACCAGGCCGATCACCTTCTTTTTCGGGTTCGCCAGGCCGGCGACGAGCTTGGTCACGTCGTACTCGAGGAAGCGCTCGCGGTCGACTTGGAAGAACGGGATGATCTCCTCGTCGTCCGTGCTGTTGGTGCCGGCCAAGCCGAAATAGACCTGGTCGCCCGCGCCGCCGAGCGGCACGCCCTGGAGGCCGAAGGCGACGGCACGGTCCTCGGCATCCGAGAACGGCTCGGGATTGTAGAATTCGAGGCGGATCTTGTTGTCGGAGAGGCTCGCATAGCGCTCGAGGAGCTCGCGCACCCTGGCGGCGTAATTGCCGTAGCTCGGCACGGAATCGGCGAGGCGCTGGGAGAAGTAAAAGCGCAGCGTCACCGGCTCCTTGAGGTGCGCGAGGAGCTCGCGCGTGCCCGAGGAGAGCGTATAGAGGCCCCCCTCGGTGAGATCGAGGCTGATGCCCTTGAAGGCCGCGTCGGCGAAGATGTTGAGCGCGAAGAAGAGTGCGACCGCGAGCGCCAGGCCCACAAGGGAAAGCGTCGTGCGGTCGGACCGGTTAGCGGTCTTCATGGTTTTGAGCCCATTCGATCATGCCGATTTCTTGAGATCGACCAGAACCACGTTCGCATAGAGGAAGAGCGTTATGAGGGAGGCCAGGAAGATGACGTCCCGGAGATCGATGACGCCCTTCTTGATCGCATTGAAATGGGTGAGGAAGCTGAACGAGGCGACGGCGTCGACCAGCACCTGCGGCAGCCAGCTCTGCGCGAAGCCGAGCACCAAGGGCGTGCCGGAGAGGATGAAGAGAAAGCAGGCGGCGCACGCGAGCACGAAGGCGATCACCTGATTCTTGGTCAGCGCGGACATGCAGGAGCCGACCGCGAGGAAGGCTCCCGCCATGACGAAGCTGCCGAGATAGCCCGCCACGATGACCCCGTTGTCGGGCCGGCCGAGCACATTGACGGAGATCCAGATGGGAAAGGTCAGCGCGAGGGCGACCGCGGTGAAGGCCCAGGCGGCGAAGAATTTACCGAGCACGGCCTCGGGGATCGAAATCGGCAGGGTCAAGAGGAGCTCGGCCGTCCCCGTCTTGCGCTCCTCCGCCCAAAGACGCATCGAGATCGCCGGGATGAGGAAGAGGTAGAGCCAGGGATGGAAGGTGAAGAACGGCTCGAGGTCTGCCTGCTCGCGCTCGAAGAAGTTGCCGATGTAAAAGGTCAAGGCACCCGCCAGCGCCAGGAACACGACGAGGAAGACATAGGCCAAGGGCGTGGTGAAATAAGCGGCGAACTCGCGGCGGAACACCACGTAGACGTTGCGCATCCCTCTCATCGATGCTCCCTTCGTCAAGCCGGGCTGCGCCGGCGCTCGTCAGCCTTGTCCCGTGGTGATCTCGCGAAACACCTCGTCGAGCTGGCCCTGCTCGACGTGGATCTCCTCGACCGCCCAGCCGCGCGCGTGGACGAAGCGGCTCACCTCGGTGATGATCGGCCGCCCGCCCTCGGCATAGAGCCGCAAAGCGATGCCCGCCTCCGCCGTCTCGAGCGCATCGACGGCGCCGACGCCGGGGACGGTCGCAAGATCGCGCCGCGCGTCGGCGAGCGAAAGGCCGCTGAGCTTGAGCGAGATCGCGTTGTGGAGCCGCGAGCGCGCCTCGAGCGCGTCGGGTGTGGAGTCGATGACCAGCCTGCCGCCCGCGATCACGATCGCGCGGGTACAGACCGCGCTCACCTCGTCGAGCAGATGCGTCGAGATGACGGTGGTCTTGCGCGGCGCCATCTCGCGGATGAGCGAGCGCACCTCGTGCTTCTGGTTGGGGTCGAGGCCATCGGTCGGCTCGTCGAGGATGAGGACCTCGGGATCGTGCAGAAGCGCCTGCGCCAGCCCGACGCGGCGCTTGTAGCCCTTGGACAGCGTGTCGATCGGCCGGTCGAACACCGTGAAGATCTGGGTCTGCTCGGCGGCGGCGGCGATGCGCCGCTTCGCCTCGTCTCCACGGTACCCGCGCGCCGCGGCGACGAAGGCGAGAAAGCTCTTGGGCGTCATGTCGGCGTAAAGCGGCGCACCCTCGGGCAAATAGCCGATGCGCGCCTTGACCTCGATCGGCTGCTCGAGGACATCGAAGCCGCACACCTTGGCCGACCCGCTGGTGGGCGTCAAGAAGCCGGCGATCATCCTCATGGTCGTCGATTTCCCGGCGCCGTTGGGCCCGAGGAAGCCGAGCACCTCCCCCCGCCCCACCGCGAAGCTCACGTTGTCGACGGCCACGATCGGCCCGAAGCGCTTGGTGAGCGATTGAACTTCGATCATGCCGGCGCAACCATGGCTGCTCAACTCCGATTTCTTCTGCGGGCCGCCCGCCTTCGCCGAACGACGCAGCCCCCGCCGGGACGGCATGAACGCCATTCCGGGCCGCGAATCGTTTGTACCCGCCCATATAGGGAAATGCGGGTGCGAGATAAAGGGGGTTCTTGGTGCCGCCGCGCAGATTTCGGATCGGCTTGGTCCGGCCCCGGCAATTGCTAAGCCCGCGGCCGGCATTTGTTGCCAAGCCTCGCAATCAGCCCGCGGCCTTGCGCGATCCTCCCGCTGCATGCTCCTCAGCCGGAACGCCATCCGCGTCCGCCGCGGCGATCCCGAGCGCCTCATAATCGCCGGGGGCGGCGGGCGCTGCCGCAGGGCGGCGGCGCGCGAAGAGCCGCACGTGCTGGAGCTGGTCGAGGTAGATGTAGATCACCGGCGTCAGATAGAGGGTGAGGAGCTGCGAGAGCATGAGCCCGCCGACCACCGAAAGGCCGAGCGGGCGGCGCGCCTCCGAGCCGGCGCCGAAGCCGAGCGCTATCGGCAAGGTGCCCATGAGTGCCGCCATCGTCGTCATCATGATCGGGCGGAAACGGATGAGGCAGGCCTGGTAGATCGCCTCGGATGGGCTCATGCCCTCGCCGCGCTGCCGCTCGAGCGCGAAGTCGATCATCATGATCGCATTCTTCTTGACGATGCCGACCAGCATGATGATGCCGACGAAGGCGTAGAGGCTGAGCGTCACGTTGAAGAGCATGAGCGTGAGGAGGGCGCCCACCGCGGCCGACGGCAGGCCCGAGAGAATCGTGAAGGGATGGATGAAGCTCTCGTAGAGCACGCCGAGCACGATATAGACCACGACGATCGCCATGAGGAGCAGGATGCCGAGGCCCTGGAGCGACGCCTGGAACGCTTGGGCGGTGCCCTGGAAGCTGGTGCTCACGCCCGCCGGCATGGCGACCTGGCGCTCGAGGCGCTGAATCTGCTGCACCGCCGTGCCGAGCGACATGTCGGGTGCCAGATTGAAGGAGACCGTGACCGCAGGCAGCTGGCCCAGATGGTTGATCGTGAGCGGACCGACGCCGCGGCCGATCGTCGCCGCGGCGTCGAGCGGCACGAGCGGCCCGTTCGCCGAGCGGATGTAGAGGCGCGAGAGCGAGGTCGGATCGGCCTGGTATTTGTCCAAAAGCTCGAGGATCACCTGATACTGATCGAGCGAGGTGTAGATGGTGGAGATCTGCTCCGAGCTGAAGGCCGCACCGAGCGCGTCCTCGACCTGCTGCGCGGTGACGCCGAGCACCGCCGCCTTGTCGCGATCGATGTTGACCACAAGCTGCGGGCTCGCGATCTGCATGTCGCTGTTGACGTCGATGAAGCCCGGCTGCTTGCGCAGCTCGTCGAGGAACTTGGTGGCGCTCGCGTAGAGCTCGGGGAGGTCGATGTCCTGCAGCGTATATTGGTACTGCGCCTTGGTGAGATGGCCGCCGATGTTGATGCTCGGCGGGACCTGAACGTAGACCTTGATGCCCGGCACGCCGCCAAGCTTGGTGCGCAATTCCTGGGCGATCTGGTCGGCGCTCAGCGCGCGCTGGGCGCGCGGCTTGAGCCTGACGAAAAGCGTTCCGGAGTTGGCGGTCGGCCGCGGCCCGGAAGCTCCCACGAAGGACATGTATCGCTGGGTGTTGGGATCGGCGCCGACGATCGCCGCCAGCTTCTGCTGGTTGCGCACCTGGGCATCGAAGGAGGCGTCGAGCGAGCCCTCGGTGAAGGCGATCACCTGGTCGGTATCGACGCTGGGGAGGAAGTCCTTGGGTATCTTGACGAACAGGTAGCCGCTCGCCACCAGGGTACCGACGAAGACCACCAGCATGACCGGCTTGTGGTCGAGGCACCACTTGAGCGACTTCCCATAGCCGGCGATGAGTGCGCCGAATCCCCTCTCGGTGACGCGGTAGAGCCGGTTATGCTCGGCCGCACCATGGTGGCGGACGAAGCGGCTGCACATCATCGGAGTAAGCGTCAGCGACACGATGCCGGAGACGCCGATCGCCGCACAGATGGTGACGGCGAATTCGTGCAGGAGCCGGCCCACGATGCCGCCCATGAACAGCACGGGAATGAACACGGCGGCGAGCGAGATCGTCATCGAGAGGATGGTGAAGCCGATCTCCTTCGAGCCCTTGAAGGCCGCCTCGAGCGGCTTCTCGCCCTGCTCGATGTGGCGCACGATGTTCTCGAGCATGACGATGGCATCGTCGACCACGAAGCCGACCGAGAGCGTGAGCGCCAACAGCGACAGATTGTCGAGACTGTAGCCCATGGCAAACATCACGGCGAAGGTACCGATCACCGAGATCGGCAGCGCCAACGACGGGATGATGGTGGCCGAGAGATTGCGCAAGAAGACGAAGATCACCATCACCACGAGGCAGGCCGCGAGCAGGAGCGTGAACTGCACGTCGTCGACGGAGGCGCGAATGGACTGCGAGCGGTCGTAGAGGACGTCGAGGCTGACGGCGGCGGGCAGATGCGCCTGGAAGGAAGGCAGCACCGCCATGATCGCATCCACCACCGCGATCGTGTTGGTGCCGGGCTGGCGCTGGATGGCGAGCACGACGGCACGGTGGCCATTGTACCAGCCCGCGACCTTGGTGTTCTCGACGCTGTCGATGACCCGGCCGAGGTCCTTGTAGCGGATCGGCGCGCCATTGCGATAGAGCGCCACTTGGTCCATGTAGGCCGAAGCGCTCATCAGCTGACCGTTCGCCTGGATCGTCATCGACTGATTGGGCCCGTTGACGGTGCCGATCGGCTCATTGACGTTGCCGGCCTGGACCGCCTTGAGGACCTCGTCGAGCCCGAGGTTGCGGCTGGCGAGCGCGTCGGGATCGACCTGCACGCGGACCGCGTACTTCTGCGAGCCGTAGACGTTGACCTGGGCGACCCCGCTCACCATCGAAAGGCGCTGCGCGAGGATGGTCTCGGCGTATTTGTCCACCTCCGAAAGCGGAAGGGTGGGCGAGCTGAGCGCCAAATAGAGGATCGGGAAGTCGGCCGGGTTGACCTTGCGGAAGGTCGGCGGGCTCGGCATGTTCGGCGGCAGCAGCTTGGCCGCGGCCGTGATCGCCGCCTGCACGTCCTGCGCGGCGGCGTCGATATTGCGCTCGAGCGAGAATTGCAAGGTGACCTGGGTCTGGCCGAGCGAGCTCGTCGAGCTCATGTTGTCGAGCCCGGCGATGGTCGAAAACTGGCCCTCGAGCGGGGTGGCGACCGAGGAGGCCATGGTCTCCGGGTTCGCGCCCGGCACTTGTGCTGTCACCGAAATCGTGGGGAAATCGACGGTCGGCAGCTCGTTGACCGGGAGCGAGCGGTAGGCGACCATGCCGAAAACCACCGCACCCGCCATGATCAGCGTCGTGGCGATGGGCTTGCGGATGCAGAGCGCGGGGAGGTTCATCTCGGGCTCCGCGCCATCAGCCCGCACTCCTCACTTCGACCTTGGCGCCGGGGAAGAGGCGAAGTATCCCGTCGGTCACCACCAGCTCGCCCGCGCTCAGCCCCTTGGTGATCACCGAGGTGTTCTGCTGCTGCGGCCCGACCTCGACGGCACGCTCCTCGACCGTCTTGTCCGGCTTGACGACATAGACGTAGGTGCCCTTCTGGCCGCTCTGCACCGCCTGCGAGGGCACCACCAGCGCGTTCGCCATCGTGTTCAAGATCATCGCCACGTTGACGAACTGCCCGGGCACCAGACGGTCATCCGCGTTGGGGAAGGTCGCCTTGAGCTGAATGGTCCCGGTCGTGACATCGACCTGATTGTTGATGAAGGTGATGTCGCCGCGCTCGGCCGGCCTCGGATCGCCGGGAATCGTCACCTCGATTTGGAGCGTCTCCGCCGCCATCCGCTGTCTCACATCGGGCAGGTTCTGCTGGGGAATGGAGAAGGAGACGTAGATCGGCCGCGTCTGGTTGATCATGACGAGGGCGACCGTGTCGTTGGCCTTCACCACATTGCCGACGTTGATCAGCATGTTTCCGGTGCGCCCGTCGATAGGCGAGCGGATCTGGCTGTACTCGATGTTGAGCTTGGCCTGATCGATCGCGGCCTGGTCCGCGAGCACGCTCGCGTGCGCGCTGTCGGCGGTGGCGCGCGCCTGCTCGAACTGCTGCTGCGAGGACCACTCTTTCTTCGAGAGCTCGGCATAGCGCTTGAGATCGAGGTCCGCGCGCACCGCCTGCGCCTTGTCGCGCTCGAGGTTCGCCTGCGCCTGTTGCAACGCGGCCTGGAAGGGGCGCGGATCGATCTGGAAGAGAAGATCGCCGCGATGGACGTATTGTCCCTCCTGGAAGCCGGCCTTGAAGATCTGGCCGTCGACGAGCGACTTGACCGACACGGTCGTATACTGCTGGACGTTGCCGATGGTGCTGAGCACGACCGGCACGCTCGCCTGGGCGACCGCCGCCACGACGACCGGGGCGGGAGCGGCCCCGGCGGTTGCCGCCTGTGCCTGCGTCGCCGAGCGAGGGCTCTGGTAGGCGCCGAAATAGTAATAGGCGCCGGCGACGACCAGGAGGGCCGCCACGCCGAGCACGAGAGTGCGTCGTAACTTCATCCCCTCGTTCCGAATGCCTCTAATCCGCGCGAAATCCACTGACCATGTGGCGATGGGAGCGAGCTCGAAATCGGCAACCCGCCGTTCCCGACCGCGATCGCCCGACTCCCGATAACATACGGCGCTCATTGGGAAATCCGGCGCAGGACGTCGCTTCGTTTTTGCTCTTCGCGTCCTCGGCTAGCCGGACCTACGCCCCGCACCCCCCCAATACATGAGAAGGGCGCGAATCACAAGCGCCACGCCCGCCCCGACCAGCGCTCCGCCCACCGCATCGACGGGGAAATGGGCGCCGAGCGAGACGCGCGCAAGCCCCACGAGGATGGCGAAGGTCCAGAGTATCCAGCGCAGGAGTGCCGGGGCTCCCGAGGACAGCGCGGCGGCGAGCAGGCCCGCGAAGGCCACATGGTCCGAAGGGAAGGCGCCGCCGCCCTCCTGCCGGCCGAGCAGCGTCAGCGCCTGCTCGCCGAGCGAAAGTGCGGGCCGCGGCATGGCGGTCGCCGCCTTGAGCGCGCTCACGATGACATTGACGATGGGAAATCCGATGCCGAAGACGAAGACGTTTTGCGTCGAGACGAGGCGCGGCGTGGCGCGCGCGAGCAGCAGGATCGCCGCCATGTACCAGGCGAAATTGGCGCTGTCGGCGGCGGCACTCGTTGCCTGCATGAGGTGGTCCCAAAGCGCCCCATGCATCCCGTTGATCAGCCGGAAGAGCGCCCGATTGAGGCCGAACCAGTCGTAAAGGATGTGGCCGAGCTCGGACAAGGAACCGCCCCATGAATGAGCGAAATGGCTCTCGGAGCCCATGGATAGGGGAGCCTCCCCGCACGGTCAATGGCAGCGGCCGCCGTGGCGGGAGCCCCTCGACAGATGCACCCTTCCTGCTAGTGTGCCGAGCCGAGACCGGGTGCAGTGCCCGGAGACCCTGCGCCTTATCCGGCGCGGCCTTGAAGAGGGAACAAGCGATGACGCGAATGACGGGCGGGGCGGCCCTGGTCGAGATGCTGCGCCGGCACGGGATCGACACGCTCTTTGCCCTGCCGGGCGTGCAGAACGACGCGCTCTTCGCGGCCCTTTACGACGCCGGCGACGCCATCCGTACCGTCCACCCTCGGCACGAGCAGGGGGCCGCCTACATGGCGTTCGGCTACGCGCGAGCGAGCGGCAGGGTCGGCGCCTACGCGGTGGTGCCGGGCCCCGGGCTCCTCAACACCACGGCAGCACTCTCGACCGCCTACGCCACGGGGACGCCGGTGTTGTGCCTGAGCGGCCAAATCCCCTCGCACCTGATCGGACGCGGCTTCGGCATGTTGCACGAGATTCCCGACCAGCTCGCGATCCTCAAGGGCCTCACCAAATGGGCCGCGCGCATCGAGCATCCGACCCATGTGGGCCGGCTCATGAACGAGGCGTTCCGCGAGCTCGGCGCCGGCCGGCAGCGCCCGGTCGGCATCGAGGTGCCGCTCGACGTGCTGGCGCTCGAGACGGAGCTGACCCTGCCCGCCGCCGCGCAAGCGGAGGCGCCGGCGCCGCCCGATCCGGCGCTCATCGAGAAAGCGGCCGAGCTCCTGGGCCAGGCGGAGCGGCCGCTCATCTTCGTGGGCGGAGGTGCGATCGAGGCGGGTGAGGCCCTCCTTGCCGTGGCCGAGACGCTTCAAGCCCCCGTGATCGCCAATTGCGCGGGGCGCGGCATCGTGGACGACCGCCATTACCTCGCGCACACCGCCCTTGCCGGCTACGAGCTGTGGCGGGAGACCGACGTGGTGCTCGCGGTCGGCACGCGTCTCCAGCATCCGCAGATGCTGTGGGGCCTCGACGACACGCTCAAGATCGTCCGCATCGACATCGACCCCGTCGAGATCGCGCGTTATGCCAAGCCCGCGGTCGGCATCGTCGCCGACGCGAAGGCGGCCCTCGCGGTCCTCCACGATGCGCTACAGCGGCAGAACCGCAAACGCGCCTCGCGCAAGGAGGAGCTCGACCGGCTCAAGGGGCGGCTCGCGCGCGAATGCGCGTGGCTCAGCCCGCAGATCGAATATCTGGCCGCGATCCGCGCCGAGCTCCCCGAGGACGGCATCCTCGTCGACGAGCTCACCCAGGTCGGCTACGTGGCGCGCCTCGCCTATCCCACCTACCGGCCGCGCACCTTGCTCAACAGCGGCTACCAGGGCACCCTCGGCTACGGCTTTCCGACCGCACTCGGCGCCAAACTGGCGAAACCGGCGACGCCCGTGGTGTCGATCTCTGGCGACGGCGGCTTCCTCTACAACGCCCAGGAGCTCGCGAGTGCTGTCCTCCACGGCATCGACGTCGTCGCAATCGTGTTCGCGGATGGCGCTTTCGGCAATGTCCGGCGCATCCAGAAGCAGGATTACGGCAACCGCCTCATCGCCGTCGAGCTCAAGAACCCCCAGTTCGCCAAAATGGCTGAGAGCTTCGGGGTCGCAGGCGTGCGCACCTCGAGCCCCGCGGGCTTGCGCAAGGAGCTCAACGCCGCCCTCAAGCGGCGCGGCGTCACGCTCATCGAGGTCCCGGTCGGCGAAATGCCCGACCCCTGGCACATGATCTACCGCTCGCGCCTGCGCGGCGCGCGCTAGGGCCGAGCTGGATTGCTTCGTCGGCTTCGCCTCCTCGCATTGACGACGTCGTCATTGCGAGCCGAAGGCGAAGCAATCCAGAGCGGCTGAGCCGCTTCCCTTACCCCGCTCCGTGGCCAAGCAAGATGACCTGCGGGAAGAAGAGATAGAACGCCACGCCGATCAGCATCAGGTAGCCGAGGAGGAAGAAGGTCCAGCCCATATTGTGGCGGATGACCTCACCCTCGTTGCGCACGAAGCGGCTCGTGGACACGCCCACGCTCGCGGTCTGGGGTGCGATCGGCTTGCCGATCTCCGCCCCCACCGAGTTGAGCGTCGGCAGCAGGATCACCGGGAAGCCGAGCAGCTTGCCGACCGTCATTTGGAAGAAGCCGAACATGGCGTTCGTCGAGGTGTTGCTGCCCGAGAGCGCCACGCCGATCCAGCCGAGCAGCGGTGCCACGATGATGAACCATACGCCGATCTTGGAGAAGCCGTTCGCGAGCGAGGCGGCCATGCCCGAGAAATTGAACACGAAGGCGAGGCCGAAGATGAACACGCCCACGAGGCAGGCACCCCACATCTGATGGTAGGTGCGCTTGAGCACGTCGCGAAGTTGCGCACCGGTAAGCCGGAGCAACACCGCAACCACGATCCAGGATACCAGGATGGCAGTGCCGCCGATCCCCGGCGCCCAGAAGAAGCCGGCCGCGACCTTGGCGCCCGGATTGATGGAAGATCCTGCGGTCACCGCGAGCTTGAGCGGGACATAGGTCGGAATGGGCGACCACGGCCCGGTCCATGCCACCACGATCACGATCAGCACGATGAAGGGCAGCCAAGCCTGGAACAGCTCGCCCGCGGTGAGCCCGTGATCGCCGCCGGCAAGCTTCGCCTGATCCGCCGCCGAGACGGGCTTGCCGCCGTAACCGAGCACGTTTGCGGGATGCCACACCTTGAGCAGGATGAGAAGCGCCACGAAGCAAGTGATGCCGCCGGCCACGTCGGGCACGTAGGGCCCGAGGTAGGCGGCGACCGGCAGCTGGCCCGCGATATAGCCGAACGAGCCCACCAGCGCGAGTGGCCAAGCCTCCCACATGCCCTTGCGGCCGGCCACGAGGTAGAGCAGCACCCAAGGCGGCAGCAGGGCCAAGACCGCCACGACATGGCCGACCGAGCTTGAGAGGGTCAAGAGCGGCAAGCCGGTGACGGCGGCAAGCGCAATGATGGGCGCCCCGAGGGCGCCGTAGGAAACGGGCGCGTTGTTGGCGATGGCGGCGACGCGGATCGCGTCGATGTCGGGAATGCCGAGCGAGATGAGGATGGGTGCTACGAAGGCCCAGGGATAGCCGAAGCCGACGAGGCCCTCGAGCAGCGCGCCGAAGGCCCAGGCGAAGAGCATCGTCTGCACGCGCACGTCGGCGGTACCTTGGGCGATGAGCCAGCGGCGGAACTTGTCGAACACGCCAGTGACGACGAGCGTGTTGAAGAGCATGACTCCCCACCACGTGATCCAGTCGACCGCCCAGATGCCCGTCAGCGAGCCGTATACGTAGGCGCGAGCGCCGTCGCCGAACGGCATACCCCACACCACGACGGCCAGCGCGAAGGTGATGAGCGAGCCGATCAGCACGGCCAGCCAAGCCGACATGCGGAATCCGGCAAGCAAGAGGAGCAGGAGCGCCACGGGAACGAGCGCCACCAACCACGTGATCAGGACGTTCCCCGTCGGATCGAGGACTTGATTGAACATCGCCAGCCTCCCAAGCGCGCTGTTCTTGCTTTTCGCCAAGGGTCCGGCGCGCGCATCTGGCCGGCAGCCACTCGGTAGCCATCGCCCACTACGTATCCAACAGACTTATATACCACGGACTAAGCGTGCTCAGGAACGCAAAAACTACACAATGTAAGGATTTAAACTGATCGGTGCGGGTTCGGCGGAGGCTGTGAGGGACTGCTCGCCCGGCACGGCATCCCCGCGCGGACCGAAGGCACTCAGGGGGTCTGTTGCTGGTAGCCCTGCTGCGCGTAATCCTGGGCGCAGCCCTCGACGTTGTCGATCATGCTGGCGATGAGCACGCTGGTCGAGCATTCGGCGACTTGGCCGGTCGCCGGCTGGCGCAGCACGATCATCGTCGGGCTGCAGGCGGCCAGGCTCAAGGAAAGGAGGGCAAGACAGAAGAGAGGGCGCATGCGGTGCTCCTCTGCGGGCGAGTCCATGTCGCGTCCGCCGCGGCAATCGAATATGATCGTAGCACAGTCGCGCGGGTGCGCGCGCCCGAAATGCGGCACCCTCTCGCCCTTCGCGAGCTGCGTCCGCGGCGCGGTCTCGCGCGCGGCGGATGTGTCCGCAAGGACAAGCGGCTGGAAGGAGGACTGCCATGGCTGCCGTCGCGCGTCTTGCTTATCTCGGTCTCGAAGTGAGCCAGCCCGATGCGTGGCTCCGCTTCGCCACCGGTGTGCTCGGCCTGGAGGCAGGCCCCCGCGCCTCGGACGGGGCCCTGCCGCTCCGCCTCGACGATTACGCCCAGCGCATCCGCCTCCATGAGGGCAAGTCGGACGATGTCGCCTACATCGGTTGGGAGACGGCTGATGGAGGCGAGCTCGCGGCACTCGTTCTTCGTCTCAAGCGGGCCGGCGTCGAGGTGCGGTCGGGCACGCCCGCGGAGATCGAGGCCCGCAAGGTCGACGCCCTGGCGGTGACGAAGGATCCCAACGGCGTCCGCGTCGAGCTGGCGCAGGGGCCGAAGCGCGGCGACAGACCCTTCCGCTCGCCGGCCGTCAGCTCCGGCTTCGTGACCGGCGAGGAGGGCATGGGCCACGTGTTCCTCTTCGTCGACGACAGCGAGAAGACGGACGCCTTCTACCGCGAGCTCCTCGGCCTCAGATTGAGCGACTATATCGACGCCAAGCTCGGCGCCGTCGCCATGCATGCGGTGTTTCTCCACGCCAATCCGCGCCACCACTCGCTGGCCTTCACCAAGGCGCCGATGCGCAAGCGGCTCGGCCATTTCATGCTCGAGGTGAACGCGGTGGACGACGTAGGCGTTGCCTACGACCGCTGCCAGGACGCGGGCGTGCCGATCCGCTACGGCCTCGGCCGCCACCCCAACGACCGCATGATCTCGTTCTACGGGGTGACGCCGTCCGGCTTCGCCTTCGAGCTCGGCTGGGGCGGACGCAAGGTCGAGGAGGCGTCCTGGCAGATCAAGACCTACCGCAACATCAGCGATTGGGGCCACCGCCCCATGGCCGGAGCTCAGCAGCACTGAGGGGAATGCCGCCATCGTGCCGCGCAGCGCATCTGCGCGGGCGATGCGATAGGGGAGAGGGCGGGTGAAGTTCTCGATCGCCGTCAACATGGAGCGTTACGACCCGGGGCGGGACATGCGCGAGGCCGCGGCGGAGGCCTTGGCCCTCGTCGGGCTCGCGGATCGAGGCGGCTTCGAGATCGCGTGGGCGGCCGAGCATCACACGATCGAGCTCACGGTGGCACCCAACCCGTTCCTGATCCTCTCCCACTGGGCGGCGCATACGCGACGCATCCGGCTCGGCACCGCCGTCGTGGTGGCGCCCTACTGGCACCCCATCAGGCTCGCGGGCGAGGCGGCCCTCTTCGATCTCTTGAGCGGCGGGCGGCTCGAGTTCGGCATCGCGCGCGGCGCCTTCCAGTACGAATTCGACCGCATGGCCGGAGGCATCGCGCAGCAGAAGGGGGTGGCCTATTTGAAGGAGATGCTTCCGGCGCTCAAGGCGCTGTGGCAGGGCGACTATGAGCACCGGGGCGAGCTCTGGTCCTTTCCCAAGGCGACGTCCGTGCCGAAGCCGCTGCAGAAGCCGCACCCGCCGATCTGGGTGGCGGCGCGCGACCCCGGGACCTTCGAGTGGGCCGTCGAAAGCGGCGCCAATATCATGGCGACGCCCCTCTCGCGCCCGCATTCCGAGGTGGCGGTGCTCGGGCAGCGCTTCGCGGAGACGCTTGCCAAGCATCCCGGCCGGCCGCGGCCGCGTTTTCTCATGCTGCGCCGCACCTGCGTCTATGAGCGGCCCGAGGATGGGCGCGTTCCGATCGAGGCCTCGATCAAATACGGACGCCACTTCGAGACTCTGTTCCGCAACATCGGCGGCGTGGTGAACGGCTTTCCCGAGCCGGCCGATTTCGAGCAGCTGACCAACCGCAGCGACTATCAACCGGCCGTGATCCGCGACAGCATGGTGTTCGGAACGCCCGCGGAAGTGGTCGCCAAGCTCAGGGAATACGAGGCTGCGGGCGTCGATCAGTTCTGCTACGGCGCCTCCTTCGGGCTGCCCTCGGCAATCGCCCAACGCTCGCTCGAATTGTTCATCAGCGAGGTCATGCCGCAGTTCGCTGACGCGCCCAGGCGCGCGAAGGCAGCCCCCGGCGGCGCGCCTCACGAGCCTCTTGGTGCCCCGGGAAGCTAGGCGCCCTCGCCGCGCCCATCGCGGTTTTGCGGCGGTTGGCTCCCCCGCCGCGACGCGTCATACTGGGGCCCGAGCTGAGCCAGGCGGGAGCGATCGATGTCGACAGTCGGAGAGGAAGGGCGCCTAGGGCCCCCGTGGCACGCGATCGTGCACGAGACGCTCAAGCGCAATCAGGTGCGGCTCGTGACCTATGTTCCCGACCGCGTGTTGACGCCCCTCATCACGGGCGTGCACGCCGACGCCTTCTTCACGGCGATCCCGACGACGCGCGAGGAGGAGGCCGTGGGCATCGTCGCCGGCGCATGGATGGGCGGGATGCGCGGCGTGGTCCTGATGCAGACGAGCGGCTTCGCCACCTTGCCCAATGCCGTCGCCTCCCTCGCCGTGCCGTTCCAGATTCCGCTTCTGATGATCGTCTCGGAGCGCGGCACGCTCGGCGAGTTCAACCTCGGCCAGGCGCTGGTGTGCCGCGTCATGCGCCCGGTGCTGGACGCCCTCGCCGTCGAGAGCCACACGCTTCAGCGTCTCGACGAGGTCGAGTTCGTCGTCGACCGCACGATCAAGCAGGCCTTCGCCACGCAGGCGCCGGCGGCCTTGATCCTCTCGCCGCTCCTGACCGGCGGCAAAGTCTTCACTGCGTGAGGCACCTCATGGGCGCGAGCGAGCTCAAGCCGGCCCCGTCCGGCAATACCAAGGTGATGAACCGCTCCGACCTGACGAAGCGCCTCGTCGCCAAGCTCAAACGCGAGGAAGCCGTCGTCGGCGGCATCGGCAACACCAATTTCGACCTGTGGGCCGCGGGGCGGCGGCCGCAGAATTTCTACATGCTCGGCAGCATGGGGCTCGCCAGCCCGATCGCGCTCGGCGTCGCACTCGCGCAGCCCAGCCGGCGCGTCATCGCCCTCGAGGGCGACGGCTCGCTCCTCATGCAGCTCGGCTGCCTCGCCACCATCGCGATGCTGCGCCAGAAGAACCTCGCCATCGTCGTCATGGACAACGCCATGTACCAGATCACCGGCGCGCAGGCGACCGCCACCGCGTTCGGCGCCGACATCGCCGCCATCGCGCGCGGCGCCGGGATCGCCAAGAGCAGCTGGGCCGCCGACGAGGCCGATTTCGAGCAACTCGTCGAGCGCGCCCTTGTCGAGGACGGGCCGTGGCTCATCGCGGCGCGCATCGACGACAAGCCGGCCGCCGGGCAGACCGAGCGCGACCCCGCGCAGATCCGCGACCGCTTCATGCGCGGGCTCGGCGTCAAGAAGTGACGCGCGACGATTCCGCCTCGGCTATGTGAGCATGCCGAGAGCGGGAGCTCAGCCGCTCCCGGCCAGGAACGGCTCGATCAGGCCGGCCACCGTCCCGGGCGCCTCGACGAGGATGGCATGGCGCAAGTGCCGAAGGATGACGAGCCGCGAGCCCGCGATGCGCTCGTGCATGAGCTTGGCCATGCGCGGGTTGGAGCCGATGTCGTTCTCCCCGGTCGCGATCAGCGTCGGTGCCTTTATCTCATGGAGGCGGTCGGCGAGGTCGCTTTCGGCGAGCACGCGATAGGCGGCCGCATAGGCGAGCGGATCGTTCTCGCGATTGCGCGCGGCGTGCTCGGCGATGACCTCGGGATGCGTGCGCTGGAACTCGTCGGTGAACCAGCGCGCAAGGGAGTTCTTGAAATGGGCGCCGGGAATGCCGTGCGCGACCATCGCAAGGCGCTGAGCCACGCGCTCGCGTTCCTCGGCACTGCGCCCGGCCACCGTGCTCAAGAGCACGAGCCGGTCGAGCTGAGCGGGATGCGCGAGGGCCATGGCCTGCGCGACCAGCCCGCCGAGCGAAAAGCCGGCAAGATGGCAACGCTCGATGCCGTGCGCGTCGAGCAGGCCCTTGAGGTCGCTCACGAAGTCATCGAGTGCGTAAGGCCCCGGCGGCTTGTCGGAGGCGCCATGGCCGCGCAAGTCCCAGCGCAAGGTGCGGAAGCGGCCGCCGAGTGCCGCGACGACGCCGTCCCAGGCCTCGAGCCGGTTGCCGACGCCGTGGATCAGCACGAGCCACGGGCCGTCGCCCTCGATCCTGTAACGCAGCCGGATGCCGCCTACCTCGCCGAATCCTTCCACGGCCCCTCTCGTCGCCGCTCCTTGCATGCGCGCCCCAAGGCGCTCGCCGGAGCGCCGGAGCGTAGGTGTAGCACCGAATGCGCGCCACAGCACCGGTCGGCTGCGGCAAGGCGCCTCAGCGCAACGCGCCGGAATTCGCCGTATAGCCCTGCAGGATATTGATGTAGTTCGCGCGATCGAAGGCCGCAGGGTCGGCGATGGCACCCCGCCGCATCTTGCCGCGGACGCCGGCGAGCGATTCGATGTCCCGCGCCTCGAGCCAATTCTCGAGCCCGGCGACGAGCTTTGCCATGTGGCCGATGCCATAGCGCAAGAGGGAGGACGTCGTCATGACCACATCTGCGCCGACCAGGAGATACTTGACGACCTGCTCGGCGCTGTCGACTCCGCTGCTCGCGGCGAGCGAGGCGGAGACCTTCCCGGCGAGGGCTCCGATCCACAGCATCGGCAGGCGGATCTCCATGGGGTGGCTCAGGTGGAGGTCGCGCTTGAGGCGCAGCTCGACCAGGTCGATGTCGGGCTGGTAGAAGCGGTTGAAGAGGACAAATCCGTCGGCGCCCGCGTGGGCGAGTGCGCGCACGACATGCCCCGGCGCGCTGAAATAAGGGCTCAGCTTCATCGCCACGGGGAGCGAGACGGCCTCTTTCACGGCCTTCAGCACGTCGAGATAGGCCTCCTCGACCTCGCGGCCGCTCACCGACAGATCGGAGGGGATGAAATAGGCGTTGAGCTCGATGGCGCTCGCACCCGCCTGCTCGACGAGGCGCGCGTATTCGCGCCAGCCGGAGTGGCTGATGCCGTTGAGGCTGGCGATCACCGGGATCGCGACCGCCTCGCGCGCGCGCCGGATGATCTCGAGATAGTGATGCGGCCCGGTGCGATAGCCGATCGCGTTCGGGAAGTAGGAAAGGGCTTCGGCGAAGCTTTCGCCCGGGCTCGTGATGAGCCGGTCCATCTCCGCGGCTTCGGCCTCGATCTGCTCCTCGAAGATCGAGGGCAAAACCACGGCGGCGGCACCGCAGTCCTCGAGGCGCCGGATATTGTCGAGATCGAGCGTCAAGGGCGAAGCCGACGCGACCAGCGGATTCTTCAGCTCGAGGCCGAGATATCGCGTGGTGAGGTCCATGGTCTGCCCCTTCTCCGTCAGCTGCCGACCGAGGGGCGAGCCTCGCCCGAGCTCGGTGCCGGATGGAAGCGCTGCGGCGCCCAGCCCGCCATCTCCTCGTAGGTGCGGTACTTCTCGTCGACGACCGCCTGCGCCATGGCGAGCAGCTCTTCTGCCTCCTGGGGCCGGCTAAGCGACAGTGCCTTGTAGCGGATCTCGTTGTAGGCATAGTCGCGGAATTTGATCGTCGGGCGCGGAGAGTCGAGCCGAAACGGGTTCTCGCCGATGGCGCGCATCGCCGGATTGTAGCGGAAGAGCGGCCAATAGCCGCAAGCCACCGCGAGATCCTGCTGGCGCAAGCCGGACTGCATGTCGATGCCGTGCGCGATGCAGTGGCAATAGGCGAGGATGAGCGACGGGCCGGAATAGGCCTCCGCCTCGCGGAAGGCCTGCAGCGTCTGCTGCAGATTGGCGCCCATCGCGACCTGCGCGACATAGACGTTGCCGTAGGCGATCGTCTGCAGCGCCAAATCCTTGCGCGCGACCCGCTTGCCCGCGGCCGCGAACTTGGCGATGGCGCCGAGCGGGGTGGCCTTGGAGGCCTGGCCGCCCGTATTGGAGTAGACCTCGGTATCGAGCACCAGCACATTCACGTCGCGCGCGGTCGCTAGCACGTGGTCGAGCCCGCCGTAGCCGATGTCGTAGGCCCAGCCGTCGCCGCCGACGATCCAGAGGCTGCGCCGGACGAGACAGCCGACCACCGAGAGCAGATCCTTCGCGATCGTGTCCTCGGGAAGCGCCTTGAGGCGCCGGATCAGCTCCGCAACGCGCCCGCGCTGCGCGCGGATCTCCGACTCGCGCAGCTGCGGCGCCGCCAGGATCTCCCCGACCAACTCGGCTCCGAGCTTGTCCTTCAAGCTCTTGGCGAGCATGCGGGCAAGCTCCACCTGCTTGTCGGCCGCGAGGCGGAAGCCGAGCCCGAACTCCGCATTGTCCTCGAAGAGCGAATTCGACCAGGCCGGACCGCGGCCCTCATGGTTCTTCGACCACGGAGTGACCGGCAGGTTGCCGCCGTAGATCGAGGAGCAGCCCGTGGCATTGGCGACCAGCATGCGGTCGCCGAAGAGCTGCGACAGGAGCTTGAGATAGGGCGTCTCGCCGCAGCCCGCGCAGGCGCCGGAGAACTCGAAGAGCGGCTCGAGGAACTGCACGCCGCGCACGTTGGCGAAATCGATCCGCGCGCGGTCGTTGATGGGCAGCGTCTCGAAGAACGCCACGTTCCGCCGCTCGGGCTCGACGAGGCCCGACTTGTCGCGCATGTTGATGGCCTTGAGCTCGGGCTCGACGGCGCTATGCGCGGGGCAAGCCTCGACGCAGAGCGCGCAGCCGGTGCAGTCCTCGACGTAGAACTGCAGCGAGAAGCGCACGTCCGGGAAGCCGCGCACGTTGATGGGCGCCGACTTGAAGCTCGCGGGTGCTTCGGCCAGCTTGCCAAAATCGAAGTATTTGGCGCGAATGACCGCGTGCGGACAGACGAAACTGCAGTGGCCGCACTGGATGCAGATGTCGGGCTCCCACACCGGCACGGCGTCGGCGATGTTGCGCTTCTCGAAGGCGGCAGTGCCGGAGGGAAAAGTGCCGTCGACCGGCATCAGGCTCACGGGAATCTCGTCGCCCCGGCCTTCGAGCATCTTGGCGGTCACGCGGCGGACGAACGCGGGTGCCGACGCCGGCACGAGGGGCGCCGGCTCCCATGGGCTCGTCGCTTCGGCGGGCACTTTTACTTCGAAAAGACGCGCGAGCGCCCCGTCGACCGCCTTGAAATTCCGCCGCACCACGTCCTCGCCCTTCTCGGCATAGCTCTTGCGGATCGCCTCCTTGATCCGTCCGATCGCCTCCTCCCTCGGCAGCACGCCGGAGACGGCGAAGAAGCAGGTCTGCAGGATGGTGTTGGTGCGCCCCCTGAGGCCGGCCTCCTGTGCTGCCTTGGACGCATCGATGACGAAGAAGCGCAGATTCTTGTCGATGATCTGGCGCTGCATCGAGCGGGGAAGCCGACCCCACACCTCCTCCGGCCCGTAGGGGCTGTTGAGGAGGAAGGTGGCATGCGGCGCCGCCGTCCGCAGCACGTCCATGCGCGCGACGAAATTGAACTGGTGGCAGGCGACGAAGCTCGCCTGCTGGATGAGATAAGGCGCCCTTATGGGACGCGGACCGAAGCGCAGATGCGACACGGTCTGCGCTCCCGACTTGTGCGAATCATAGACGAAGTAGCCCTGGGCATGGAGGCCGGCATCCTCGGCGATGATCTTGACGGTGTTCTTGTTGGCGCCGACCGTGCCGTCTGCGCCCAATCCGTAGAACATCGCGCGCACCGTGTCGTCCGGCTCGATCGTGAAGGTGGAGTCGTAGCCGAGGCTGGTATGCGCGACATCGTCGTCGATGCCGACGGTAAAGCCATTCTTGCTTCGGGGCTTCTTGAGCTCGTCGAAAACGGCCTTGGCCATCGCCGGATTGAAGTCCTTCGAGGAGAGGCCATAGCGGCCGCCGACGACCCGCGGCATGGTCGAACGCCTGCCCGCCGCCACGGCGTCCACGAGGGAGGCGACGACATCGAGGTAGAGCGGCTCGCCCGTCGCCCCCGGCTCCTTGGTCTGCTCGATCACGGCAAGCGCGCGGCAGGCTTGCGGCAAGGCGGCGACGAAGGCTTCGCCTGAGAATGGCCGGTAAAGCCGCACTTGAAGGGCACCCACCTTCTCGCCTTCGGCGCCGAGCGCCGCCGCCGTCTCGCGCACCGTCTCGGCGCCGCTGCCCATCGCCACCACGACCCGCTCGGCGTCCGGCGGACCGGCGTAATCGAAGAGATGGTATTGCCGGTCCGTGAGCTGGGCGAAGCGGTCCATGACGGCCTGGACGGCCCCCGGAACGCGCGCGTAATAGGGGTTCACCGCCTCGCGCGCCTGGAAGAAGGTGTCGGGGTTCTGCGCCGTGCCGCGCACGAAGGGGTGCTCGGGATCGAGCGCGCGCGCGCGGTGCGCGCGCACGAGATCCTGGTCGATCATGGCGCGGATATCCTCGTCGCCGAGGAGGGCGAGCGTGTTGACCTCGTGCGAGGTGCGAAATCCGTCGAAGAAATGGAGGAACGGCACGCGCGTCTCTAGCGTCGCCGCCTGGGCGATGAGCGCGTTGTCGTGGGCCTCCTGCACGGACGCGGAGGAGAGTAGCGCGAAGCCGGTCGAGCGCGCCGCCATGACGTCGCTGTGGTCGCCGAAGATCGAGAGCGCCTGGGTGGCGAGCGAGCGGGCGGCGACGTGGAACACCGTCGCGGTCAGCTCGCCGGCGATCTTGTACATGTTCGGCAGCATGAGCATGAGGCCCTGCGAGGAGGTGAAGGTGGTGGTCAGCGCTCCCGACTGCAGCGCTCCGTGCACGGCACCCGCGGCCCCGCCCTCGCTCTGCATCTCCTGCACGACGGGCATGTTTCCCCAGATGTTCTTGAGGCCCATCGCCGACCACTCGTCGGCGAGCTCCGCCATCGTCGAGGAGGGGGTGATGGGGTAGATCGCGCACACCTCGTTGACCCGATAGGCGACATGCGCGACGGCCGTATTGCCGTCCATCGTTGCGATCTCTCTCCTCATCCCGCGCATCCTTTGCTCGCTGGCCCCGCCTCGCGTGGGCACGCCTTCGATCCTCATCCGGGCTCGGCAATTACGCTGATGGCATGGCAGGGGCATTGCTGGAAGCAGACGGTGCAGCCCGTGCATTTGTCGTACTCGAAGCGGTAGCGCCGGCCCGGCCCGAGCTTGATGATGGCGTCCTCGGGGCAGGCCGCGTAGCAGCTGTCGCACTCGAAGCAGTTGCCGCAGGAAAGGCAGCGTTGCGCCTCGTAGCGCGCCTCGGTCTCGCTCAATCCCGCCATCACCTCCTCGAACCCGCTCAACCGCTCGGCGGCCGAGAGCGCCTTCTGCGCCGAGGGATCGGCGTCGTTGAACATCGGCAAGTTGAGCATTTCGAAGGAGACCGGGGCGTGCTTCGGGGGCTTTACGTAGCGCTTGCCCGAGAGCCAGCCGTCGATGTTGCGCGCCGCGAGCTTGCCGTGACCAACGGCGACGGTGACCGTGCGCTCGCCGGGCACCATGTCGCCGCCCGCGAAGATGCCGTCATGTCCGGTCATCATGTCCGCCCCGACGGTCACCGTGCCGTCCGGTTCGAACTCGATGCCGGGCACGCGCCCGAGGAAAGCACTCTCGGTCTCCTGGCCGAGCGCCAGCACGATGGCATCCGCCTCGAGCGTCTCGAACTCGCCGCTTGGCTGCGGCCTTCCCTTCTCGTCGAGCGTCATGCGCTCGACGCTGAGCGAGGGGCCGACGATCTCCTTGATGCTCGTCAGCCACTTGATCTTGACCCCCTCCTCGAGCGCCTCGTCGGCCTCGAAGGCGCGCGCCGGCATATGGGCGCGGTCGCGCCGGTAGATGATGAGCGCCTCGTCGGCGCCCAGGCGCTTGACCGTGCGCGCCGCGTCCATCGCCGTGTTGCCGCCGCCGTAGACGACGACCCGGCGGCCAAGCCGCGGCGCCTCGCCCGCACTGGCGCCGCGCAGCAGCGCCACCGCATCGAGCACCTTGACGGCATCCCGCGCCGGGATCTCCACGTGGCGGCTCACGTGGGCGCCGATCGCGATGAAGACCGCATCGAAGCGCCCTGCCTGGCGCTCCGCGAGCACGTCCTCGACCCTGTGATTGAGCACGATCGTGACACCCATCGCCTCGATCTGGCGGATTTCCTTCATGAGGTCCGCGCGCGGCAGGCGGTAGGCGGGGATACCGAAGTGCATCATGCCGCCGGCGACCGGCCCCGCCTCGTGAATCTCGACCGCGTGGCCGAGGCGGGTGAGATGGTAGGCGGCCGAAAGCCCGCTCGGCCCGGCGCCGACGACAAGCACGCGCTTGCCGCTCGCCCGCACCTCGATGGGCAATCGCCAGCCCTCTGCCGCGGCGAGATCGCCGAGATAGCGCTCGACCGCGTGAATGCTCACCGCGGCATCGAGCGCATCGCGGTTGCACGCGCGCTCGCACGGATGGTAGCAAACGCGGCCGTGCACCGCCGGCATGGGATTGTCGCGCACGAGCGTTTCCCACGCCGCGCGGAACTTGCCGGCCTGGGCCAAGGCCAGCCAGGCCTGGATGTTCTCGCCCGCGGGACAGGCGTTGTTGCAGGGCGGCAGCAAATCCGCGTAGACCGGACGCCGCGTGCGGAAGGGGCCGGCGCCCTTCTCGCGGGTCAGATCGAGGACCGGGGTCATGTCGCTTTGCTTCTGGGGCATGGCTAATCCCAAACGCTCAGCCGGCCGCGGCCCGTGCCGCAGCACCGCTGCCTGTCGTCGTCATGGCGTCCCACGGCAAGGCGCATCCCGGCGGGCATGCGCCATTTGCGGCGAGGTTAGGAGGGCCTCGGCCAAGCGTCGTTGATCTGGGTCAAGGCCGCGGGCGGGCCAGGCGCTCTACTGACGGACCATGCGGCCCGGAGGCGGCCTTGGGGAGAGCGACGCTGCCGCCGCCCGGCCCATCATGAGGGAACGCGACCCGTGTCCGCCGCCCGCCCGTCGAAAACCCGGCTCGTGATACTCGGCGCGGCCGGGCGCGACTTCCACAACTTCAACATGCTCTATCGCAACGACGCGAGCGTCGAGGTCGTCGCCTTCACGGCGGCCCAGATTCCGCGCATCAGCGGACGGCGCTACCCGCCCGAGCTCGCGGGTGCGCTTTATCCGCAAGGCATTCCCATCGTGGAGGAAAGCGAGCTCGAGGCCGTCGCACGCCGCGAGAAGGTGACTGAGGTCATGTTCGCCTATAGCGACGTGACGAACGAGGCGGTCATGCACCTGGCCTCGCGCGCGCTCGCGCTCGGCGCGGGCTTCCTCCTTGCGGGTCCGGACGCCACGATGCTGAAGGCGCGCCTCCCGGTGATCGCGGTCGGCGCCGTGCGCACGGGGTGCGGCAAGTCCCAGGTGAGCCGCTTTCTCTCGCAGCATCTGCGCAGCCGGGGCTTGCGCGCGGCCGTGCTGCGCCATCCCATGCCCTACGGCGATCTCGCGCGCGAGCGGGTGCAGCGCTTCGCCTCGCGTGCCGATCTCGACGCCGCCCTTTGCACGATCGAGGAGCGCGAGGAGTACGAGCCGCACATCGCGGCGGGAAACGTCGTCTACGCGGGCGTCGACTACGGCGAGATCCTCGCGCGCGCCGAGGAGGGTGCCGATGTCGTGCTGTGGGACGGCGGCAACAACGATTTTCCCTTCGTCCGCCCCGACCTCTTCATCGTGCTCGTCGACGCGCTTCGCCCGGGCCAGCTCGCGACCCACCATCCGGGCGAGGCGGCGCTGAGAATGGCCGACATCATCGTCGTCGCCAAGGTGAACTCGGCGCGGGCCGCGAACGTGGAGCGGCTCGTCCTGGGTGCAAAGGCGATCAATCCGCGCGCTCTGGTCGTGCGCGGCAACTCGCCCGTGACGCTCGACGATCCGGCTGCCGTCGAGGGCCGGCGCGTGCTTGTGGTGGAGGACGGGCCGAGCATCACGCACGGCGGCTTGCCCTACGGGGCCGGATACGTCGCCGTGGAGCGGCTCGAGAACGTCCGCCTCGTCGATCCGCGCGCGAGTGCTGCGCCCGAAATCAGCACCTTCTTCCAGCGCTACCCCCATATCGGCCTCGTGCTGCCGGCACTCGGCTACGATGCCGCGGAGCGTGCTGCCCTCGAGGAGACGATCAACCGCTCCGAGGCCGACGTCGTCGTGGCCGCAACGCCGGTCGACCTCGCGGCGATCCTCGCGCTCGAGAAGCCCGTCGTGCGCGCGCGCTACGGCTATGCCGACGCGGGTACGCCGACGCTCGCCGAGCTCGTCGACCGCTTTCTCGCCGCGCGCGGGAAAGGGTGAAGGATCCGTTGCGCACGTGCTCTCACTGTCAATGAGGGACCGAAGGGAAGAGGATCACGGTTTCCCGTGCGGTCCGTCGCCGTCAAGGCGCTCAGCTGCGCGCGCACGTAAGGCCGCCGCGGCGAGGGCGAGGGCCGCCCTGCGCGCCCGCCCCTTAAGGCCGCCGACCCGCGCCTCCGGTCCGCCGAGTGTAGTGACTTGCCAGGGCGTCGCCTTGGGGGCGAGCGTCAAGGCGGCGTCGATCGAGCGCGTGAAGGCGCAGTGCGCCGGAAGCCCCGCCTCCAGGCTGAGCCAGAGCCCGACCCGGCGCGGATAGGGTTCCGCCACAAGCGCTATTTTGATGTCGAGCTCCCGGCTGCCGTCGCCCGCGGCTTCGAGCCCGCTCGCCAAGGCCAAGAGGTCGGCCTCTGTCGTCATCGACGCACTCCTTATCAAGCCGATCCGTGATCATATCAGCGGCCTCGTCAGGGGGCATGAGGTCACGAGGCCGCAAGAACGAATGCGAAAGCCACAAGACGGCGGTGGCACGATCCCGCAGCCTGTCATGTTTGCGCCACTGCATGCCCCGAGGTTTAATTGTGACAACTGAGCTCAGCAGGTCGCCGGGCTATTTCGCTTGGCCTCCTGGCGCTACGATCCGGACAATGCAGTCTTACATATAGGGGACGTCGCCATGACTTCGGATTTCAAAGCCGCCGACGCCGGTAGCTCGGGGACAGGGATGAAGCCGCGGATCATGACACCAGGGGAGGCCGAAGCGCTCCGCCCATTCGGCCTGGACATGAAGGTGATGATGGGTCCGGAGCACACCGGCGGCGCATTTTCCGCGGTCGTCGCGAAGATCAATCCCGGCGAGGGGCCCCCGCCTCACCTGCATCGCGACCGGGAGGAATATTTCTACGTTCTGGAGGGGACCTACCAGCTTTCCGTCGACGGTCGCGAGGCGACGATCGGTCCGGGAACGCTGGTCTTCGTTCCACGCGGGACCGTGCATGCTTTCAAGAATGTCGCCAGCGCCCCGGGCAAGCTGCTCGAATGGACCATCCCCGGCAGTAACGGCCCCTATTTCAGGGCGGTGCACGAGATGGAGGCGGGCGGCGGTTTCGACCCCGAGAAGTTCGCCGAGATCAACCGGCGGTTCGCGACCGAGTTTGTCGGCTGAACCTTGCCGAAGTCGCCCAAAATATGCACCGCGAAGGGCTTCGGTGCCGGCCGAAGCCGGCTCTTGCCGGTCCGCGGATCGAAGCCCGGGCCACCCCACGCCTCGGCCTCGTCGGCCAAGGAAACGCTAAGCGACAGCGCGAAATAACATGCGGCCACGCTCGCGCCAGAGCGTGATGGTCGGCTGTTGCCACATCCCGGAAGCAGCGCCTGCCGAAAGTGACGGCCGCTTACTGATCCCAGACCGACTCTGACAAGCCGCCCCCAAGCGAGCTTACGCAGTCATGCTCTCTCTGCGGTCGAACGGATTACGCATAGGCATCACAGAACTAATATTTTCGCTAGATAGATCATCACAAGCAGGGTCGCATAACCCACACCTCGTATGCATGTGGTGTTCGTTATTCAAAAAGACTCTTAGCGCCCATGTCCGCGTTGCCGCTGCACTTGCATGTTCGCAAGGAAGGGCACCAGCGGATGAGCCCCCATCCCGACGATCGTCGGCACGTCCAGTGCAACCAGCGCAGCCCGCTGCGCCGGCTCGAGCCTGTAGCGATCGGCGTAGGCTGCGGGATCGGCGATATAGGCGGCGCGAGCCTCCGCGCCATGGGCAAGCGCGTGGAGTGCGGCGGTCAGCTCGACGAGTTCCGGCTTGATCGAGGGGTAGTGCGGCGCCTGCCCCGCTTCCTCGCCGCCGAACCAGGCGAGTGTGGCGTAGTTGTGATGCCAGCTCGGATCCATCGACACGATATCCGGCTTACGTTCGCCCAAGGCACCGGCAGCGCACGCCCAGCAGCGCAGCTCGATGTTGCCGGTCTGATCGAGCTCGGCCTCGCTGTAGCCGGCGAGCGACTTGAGATTGCCAACAGCGAGCTTGGCGAGAACCTGGTTATCCCAGGCGAGCTCCGGTTTGCTGTAGCGATCGGTGCCCGGAAAATGCGACATGCCGCCGCTGGCCATCACGACGGTCCTGAGCCCCATGCCAGCGACGGCGCGCGCCACGGCCTGGCCGAAGGCGTAGCAGCGCTCGATCGTCGGCTGCGGCGGTAGGTAGGCGTTCACATAGATTGGCAGCACCGGCTCGGTGTGGCCCAGATGGGTCAGTGGGATGCCCATCGCATAGTCGAACTTCGCCGTGCTGGTGAAGGCCGGATCGAAGCCCTGTCGGTAGAGATCGCGCACCAGCTCGAAGCTAATCTCGCTCGGGATCTTCCAGTGGAACTTCCGGCCGGCGAATTCCCCGTTAGCCTCGCCGCCGACATGGACGGTGAAGGGCGGGGCCACGTTGTGGAAGAACTGCTCGGCATGGTCATTCGAGAACAGGACCCACAGATCGGGCTTCAGAGCCCGGAGCTTGGCACCGATATCAGCGGCGATCTCCCTGACGCGCTCGACCGTTTTTCGATCCTCGGTCTCGGGCATGGTAAAGAATTGCGGGGCATGGGGCAGCATCGCGCCGCCGATCACCGTCGAGCGCACAGTACCGTCTCCTTCCTTGTAGGCCTCCATGGCAGGCCCCGACTGCGCGGCGGTAGACAAGATCGAGCGAACGACCCCCTGACTACCCATGCCGCGGCGATCCGCGCAGCCTCAATATCAGTTTAACGCGCTCATTATGCGTGGGCCGTGTTCGTCTCAGCTCCGAAGTCGCCTTCGAGACCATTCTCATCCATGTGGGCTTCGGGCGTCCGTACACGAGTGGAGCGCCGTCGTTACGGCTGCGGCTAGTTGATAAATCGAGCGCAGCTTATCGCAGTGAAAGCTTAGAAGCCACCGCCCCATCCCCCGCCCGCAGCCATCAGCGGTCTCGCCGGCGCAAATCTGCCAAGACTCAACCCGCCTGATGGGAGGCCCGAAGCTGAGCTTCCGCAAAAGTGGTCGGCTCGAGCCGTTCGCCCGACGTCCGTCAATTGGCCGCTCTTGGCGCATCCCGGAAGCGCCGCCTGCCGAAAGTGACGGCCCCTCACCGAACCAAAGCGGGCTCCGGCAAGCCGTCCGAGGGCGTGTTTATGAGCTCACGCCCTCGGTAGGAGCGCAGCCCGCGATCACCCGAAGCGGCGCAGCTTCATCGCCTCGCGCACGCGCCGCTCGGCGAGTGCCGTCGCCGCCGCGCGCGGGAGGGAGTGCTTACGTGCCGCCTCCTCGAGCACGAGCTTCACGTTGCGGCCGATCTTCTCGGCGATCGCCGCGAAGGCCGCGGCCTCGGTTCCGCCGTGATACTCGACCGCCGCAGTGATCACGCCGCCGGCATTGGCGATGAAATCGGGAAGCACCAGAACGCCGCGCTCGTGAAGCGCCTGTTCGGCCTCGGCCGTCGCCGGGATGTTCGCCCCCTGGGCCACGAGCTTTGCCTCGAGCCGCATGACGTTGTCGGCGCGCAGCACATCGGGGCGCGCCGCCGGAATCCAGATCTCGCATGGCACGCCCACGATCGCGTCCGTGGCGAGCTTCTCGCCCCCGCGATACTCGACGACGCTTTTGCCCTCGGCCTTGAGCCGCGTCAGCGCTTCGATGTCGAGGCCGCGCGGCGCATGGATCGTTCCGCCCGAATCCGCGGCCGCGACCAGGACCGCACCTTTCTCCGCGAGAAACCGCGCGGCATGGCGGCCGACCGAGCCGAAGCCCTGCACGGCGACGCGCGCGCCCTTGAGCTCGATGCCCGAGTGCGGGCGCGCCGCCTCGATGGCGACGGCGAGGCCGAAGCCGGTGGCGCCGATCTCATCGAGCGGGATGCCGCCTAAGGCCGGCGGCAAGCCGACGGAGCGGTGGATCTCGTCCGCGACCCAGGCCATGGCGCGCTCGTCCGTACCCATGTCCGGACCGGGGATGTAGTCGACGAGGTCGCGGATGGCGCAGGCGAAGGCGCGCATGAGCGCCTCCTTTTGCGGCGCCGGCATGCGCGGGTCGGCGAAGATCACGGACTTACCCCCGCCGTGCGCTAATCCGGCCGCAGCGTTCTTGAGCGTCATGGCGCGGGCGAGGCGGAAACATTCCTCGAGGCTCACGTCGGGCGCCATGCGCACCCCGCCGATCGAGGGTCCGCACGCCACATTGTCGATGACGACGATCGCCTTGAGGCTCGCCCCGGGCACGTGCCCGGGCACGTGAATATGGACGATCTTGGCGGGGCCCAGCTCGTCTGCGAAACGGAAAGCCTCTTCCATAACGTGCACTCCCGCTCTCCCGATGACGGCCCGCTCAATGCATACGCTCGAGCTCGGCCTTGACCGCTCGTAAGAAGCGGCCCGCCTCCCCGCCCGAGACGGCGCGGTGATCGAAGGTGAGAGAGAGCGGGAGGGTGCGTCGCGCGGCCAAGCTCTCGCCGCGCACCACGGCGCGCGCGGAGATGCGCCCCGCGCCCAGGATGGCGACCTGCGGCGGCACCACGACGAGGGACGCATGCATTCCTCCGAGCGTGCCGAAGTTCGAGAGCGTGATGGTGGCGCCGCGCAGTGCCGCGGGCGGGATGGTGCGGCCGGCGACCGCTTGCTTGAGGGCGTCGATCTCGCGCCGGAGTGCCGCGGCATCCCGGCTTGCGGCATCGAAGAGCACCGGCACAAAGAGCCCGTCGCTGGTGTCGAAGGCGATCCCCACGTTGACTTGGCGAGCGAGCCTGCGCGTGAGGGTTTGACCGTCGAAAGCGGCGTTGAGCGACGGCTCCGCCTGGCAGCCTGCTACGATCGCCTCGACCAGGCGCGCGGTCACGTCGGCCTCGGCCGGCCAGGCCTCGACGTCCGCCTCCTCGGTCACGGTCGCGGGCACTACGACGGCACCCGCGTCTGCCATGCGCCGCGCCATGGCGCGCCGCACGCCCATGAGCGGCTCGGCCCCGTCGCCTGCCCTGAGCACGCTCGCGGCGCGCTCGACGTCCGCCTTGGTGATCTCGCCGCCGGGCCCGCTCCCGGAGATACCGGCAAGCTCGACCGCGAGCGTGCCGGCAAGGGCACGCACGGCGGGCGAGGCCTTTACGCGCGCAGCCGCGCCCTCGGCGGCACGCGCGGGCAAGGGCGTAGCGGCAGCCCGCACGGGGCCCGCGGCCGCTACCTCGAGCTCTCCCACCACCGCTCCCACGTCCCCCGCCTCGGCGCCTGCGAATTCGATGAGCGGTGCCCCTGTCTTGAGGTGCTCGCCCTGCTTTGCGAACAAGCAGGCGATGCGGCCGGAACGGGGCGAGGGAATGTCGACCACCGCCTTGTCCGTCTCGACGGAAACGATGGGCTGATCGGCGACGACGTGATCGCCCGGCGAGACGTGCCAGGCGATGATCTCGGCTTCCTCGAGGCCCTCGCCGAGGTCGGGAAGGGCGAAGATCCGCGGGCTTTCTGCGCTCATCCTGGACCTCCCTAGGCGTGGCTCAACGCGCGCCGCGCGCCCGCGAGGATGCGCTCCACGCTCGGCAGATAGCTCCGCTCGAGCCGGGGCAAGGGCATCACCGTGTCATAGCCGGCAATCCGCTCGACGGGGGCGAGGAGCGAGTAGAGACCGGGCCCTGCCAGACGTGCTGCGATCTCGGCGCCGAAGCCGGCAGAGAGCGGCGCCTCGTGGCAGATCACGCAGCGGCCCGTCTTCTCGACCGAGGCGAGGATGCGCGCGGCATCGAGCGGCACGAGCGTGGCGACATCGAGCACTTCCGCCTCGATCCCGTCGCCAGCGAGCCGCTCGGCCGCCGTCAGCAAGTCGAGCGTGACCGCACCCCAGCCGACGAGCGTCACGTCGCGGCCTTCGCGCAAGGTGAAGGTGCTATCGAGCGGCATCGCCTCGCCGCTGTCCGCCACCTCCTCGCGGAGCGAGCGGTAGATGCGCGTCGGCTCGAGAAAGACCACCGGATCGGGATCGCGGATCGCGGCAAGCAGCAGGCCGTAGGCGCGCTTGGGCGAGGACGGTACGACCACGCGCAGGCCCGGAATATTGGTGAAGCACGCCTCCCCGCTCTCGGAATGATGCTCGGGCGCGTGGATGCCGCCGCCGCACGGCGTGCGCAGGACCATCGGGCAAGAGAGGCGGCCGCGCGTGCGCGTGCGCAGGCGCGAGGCGTGGTTCAGGAGCTGGTCGATCGTGCTGTAGGCGAAGCCCATGAACTGGATTTCCGCAACCGGGCGGAAGCCCTGCGCCGCCAGGCCCACCGACACGCCGGCGATCGCAGCCTCGGCAAGCGGCGTATCCAGCACGCGCTCGCTGCCGAAGCGCTCGAGCAGCCCGTCGGTCACCCTGAAGACGCCGCCGTCCCTGCCCACGTCCTCGCCCAGGATCACGACGCGGGAGTCCTCCTCCATCGCGCGGGCGAGGGCCAGATTGATCGCCTCCACGAGATTGCGCTCAGCCACGGCGCTTTCCTTCCGCGACCGCCTCCTCGCGTTCTGCCAGCATTGCCGGGGGCAGCTTTGCGAAGAGGTAGTCGAACATGGCCTCGACCGGCTGGGGCGCTGTCGCGAGATAGGCTTCGGCCGCCTTCTCCACCTCGGCCGACGTCTCGGCGAGCACGTGCTCCTCCTCCGCCCGACTCCAGACGCCGCGCGCGACCAAATGCGCGCGCAGGCGGGCGACGGGATCGTTCTCCCAGTGCCTGCTCACCTCGGCGTCGTCGCGGTAGCGCCGCGCGTCATCCGCCGTCGTGTGGTCGTCGAGGCGGTAGGTGACCGCCTCTACGAGCGAGGCCCCGCCTCCCTCGCGCGCGCGCGAGAGAGCCCCCGCCACGCGCTCGCGCACGGCCAAAACGTCGTTGCCGTCGAGCTGCTCGCCCGGAACGCCGGCGGCGATCGCCTTCTGGGCGAGCGTCTCGGCCGCACTTTGCGCCGCGCGCGGCACCGAGATGGCCCACTGGTTGTTGTTGATCAGGATGACGAGCGGGAGATGCCATGCGCCGGCGAGGTTGAGCGCCTCGTAGAAATCGCCCTTGGAGGTCGCCCCGTCTCCGAGAATGCAGAGGACGGCGCGGCGCTCGCGGCGAAGCTTGAGGGCCAGGGCCGCGCCCGCCGCGTGAGGCGCGTGACTCGCGACCGGGACCGCGATCGGAAAGTCCTCGCGCGGCCCGGCGAAATCGCTCCCCCGCTCGTCGCCGCCCCAGTAAAGCAAGAGCTCGAGCGCGCTGACGCCGCGCCAAAGCTGGGCCGCCTGGTCGCGAAAAGAGGGGACCAGAACGTCGTCTCTAAGCATGGCGCTTGCAGCGCCGATACCCACCGCCTCCTGACCGAGCGACGAGGCGAAAGTGCCGAGCCGGCCGGTGCGCTGGAGCGCTATCGCCTTGGCGTCGAAGGCGCGGGTCAGCACCATGCCGCGGTAGAGCGGGACGAGATTGGCCGCATCTTCGGCGAAACTCGGCAGCGGTCCGAGCGCGCAGCCGTCAGGAGCAAGGTATTGCGTGTAGTCGACGGTGAATTGAGCGATAGAGCGCTTGGGCATCGAGCCGCTCCCGGTCAGCTCTGGCGAGCGTGGGCACCCCTCTCGAGGCGCCCCTTTGCACCCCGACCCCGCGTGCCGGCCGACGGCGCGACGCCCCGGCACCGTCGGCCAGCTAGGCCGCGCGCCCTTTGTGCCAGAATCCATTCAGACTGTCGGCGCCCGGACTCGCGAGATTGAACCAGGCGACGTCGTCGCTGCCGGCATCGACGACAAGCAGGCGGTCGTGGCCTTCCATCGCCACGCGAACGAGATCGGCCGCATCCGCTGCCGAATAGGCGGAAGCCACGTACCATACCCGGTCGAGCAATTGGAGTGCCTCGCCGAGGGCATTGATGGTCTCGGTAATCGGCGTTTCGTCGGCGCGCAGCCGACCGACGTCGTACGCGATGAGGAGGTTGCTCGCCATGGTCACTCCATGCTTTGAGCTCGCGCCGGAGTCCGAGGCGGCCTCTCCCTTTCCGGCGCCATGCCCGCCCGGCTCGGCCTTGCGCTCCGCCGCATGTTTGGAGCATGCACGATCCGGCGGGGACGGCATTGATTCACGTCAAACCAGCGGCGGCAGCCTGATGGGTCGAGTGACCTAGATCAATGCTTTTGCGCGGCGATTCGGAGATGCTGATCGCTCAAGCAGGCGTCGCCTAGAGGAGGGTGTCATGCCGCAAAGGGTGATGGGCGATATCGTCCGCGACCAGCAGCCGCTCGTGCTCAAGCCCGAGACGCTGATCAGGGATGCTTGCCAGCAGATGTGCAAGCGGCGCGTGGGCGCCGTGCTTGTCGCGGACAAAGAGCGCCGGCTGTTGGGCATCTTCACCGGCCGGGACGCCGTGTGCCGCGTGCTTGCCAAGGCGCTCGATCCCGCCACGGCGACCCTTGCCGACGCGATGACCAAGAATCCCGCGACGATGGCGCCGGGCAAGCCGGCGATGGAGGCCTTGCTTTTGATGCAGGACGGCGGCTTCCGCCACATCCCGATCGTGGACAAGGGACGCGTCGTGGGGGTCGTATCGCGCGGCGACTTCCGCGGCGTGGAGCACGCCCGTCTCGATGAGGAAACGGGCTACGCCGAGCGGCTTTGGTAGGGCCTGCGGCCCGCGCGGCCGCGCGCTCATCGCGACCGAGGTGCTCATCGTCGAGCGGCCGCGACCGCAAGCAGCACCGCCAGGCAGGGGCGAGAGGGCGCGCATGGCGCCGTAAGCCTTGCCGCAGCCGCGCTCGTCGCTGCTCCTCCGCCCCGGCGTGCGGCCGCCTCGCCCAAGTCCCCGCTACCGCGCCCATGCGCCCGCCGAGCGAGGGGGAGATCGCGGCATGGAACTGACGCTGCGGCCTTTGGCACTTCCGCGCGAAGAGCCCGACTCCGTCGAGGTCGTCGAGCGCAAGGGCCTGGGGCACCCGGACACGCTCTGCGACATGCTCGCCGAGGCGCTCAGCCTGTCGCTCAGCCGCTTCTATCGCGAGCGCTTCGGTTTGATCCTGCACCACAATGTCGACAAGGTCCTGCTCCACGCCGGCCGGGCGCGCCCGGAATTCGGCGGCGGGGAAGTCGTGGCGCCGATCGAGGTCTATCTTTCGGGCCGCGCCACGCGCGAGTTCCGCGGGGTCGAGGTCCCCGTCGACGAGCTCGCGGTGGGGGGTAGCCGCGATTGGCTGCGCCGGCATTTGCGCACGCTCGACCCGGAGCGGCATGTGGTGATCCATCCCCTACTCCGCCCCGGCTCGCGCGATCTTGTCGAGCTCTACCTGCGCGCGGCGAAGGAAGGGCGCCCGCTCGCCAACGACACCTCCTGCGGCGTCGGCTATGCGCCCTTGAGCCGCCTCGAGCGCGCCGTGCTTGCGACCGAGCGCCGGCTCAACTCGCCCGCGGTCAAGGAGACGCAGGCCTGGATCGGCGAGGACGTCAAGGTGATGGGGCTGCGCCATGGCACGCTGATCGATTTGACGATCGCCTGCGCCTTCGTCGACCGCCACGTCCGCGACCTCGAGGACTACGTCGCCAAGAAGGACGCGGCTCTGGCCACGGCACGCGAGGCGGCCTTGGGCGAAGGCGCAGCCGAGGCGACGCTGCGGCTCAACACCGCCGACGACATCGCCAAGGGCAGCGTCTATTTGACGGTGACGGGCACCTCCGCCGAGGCCGGCGACGACGGCCAGGCCGGCCGGGGCAACCGCGTCAACGGCCTCATCGCACCCTACCGGCCGATGACGATGGAATCGGTCGCCGGCAAGAACGCCGTGACCCATGTGGGCAAAATCTACAACATCACGGCCGGCCTGATGGCAGAGGCGATCGTGCGCGACGTGCCGGGGGCCTCGGCGAGCGAGGTCTATCTCGTGAGCCGCATCGGCCAGCCGGTCGCCGAGCCGGCGTTCGTCGACATTCGCATAGCGAGCGAGGAGGGCCGCCCGCTCGCGAGCATGGCGGCTCTCGTGCGCGAGGTTGCCGCGGCCTCTCTCGCGCGCACGGCAACGCTCGCCGAGGACATGCTGGCGGGCCGCATTGCCTTCGACCGCTGGCCGCTCGAGAGCGCCGCTCCGGCATAGAGCGCAGCTCGCGGCTTTCCTATTTCGGCACCCACATGGCGCCTGACTTGACGTACTGGCGCTTGACCGCGGCCCAGGCGACGCGGTGCGCGATCTCCTCGCGGCGGCCGCCCTCGGCGGCGTATTGCTGCCAAGCGTGATTGAACGCTTCCCGATAGATCAGCTGCGCCTCGGCCGGCAAATGCGCGCGGACCGCAGGCGGAAGATCGGCATTCGTCCTGTAGGGCATGACATGCTCGTTCGGGCCAAGCGAAAGGATGCCTTTCGGCCTGATTTGGATCAAGGTGCTTGCCAGCTGCTCGTGGATAGTAGGGCCGGCAGCACCCCGCGAGGGGTCTGCGGCGGCAGTCAGGAGGAGGAACGCGCCATGGCCGAGAACGATCAACCCCCGGTCGAGCTCAACATCAGTGCCGAGAAGGTCTGCTACATCATCCTGAAGGCGCGGGAGTTCGATGCGAAGGTGGAGCCGGTCGAGCCGGATCCCGGCTCGAACCCCTCCGACAGCGGCGAATCCGAGATCCTCGAGGATTACGCGGACGATCCTACGCTCGCCGAGCTGCGCGAGGCGATCGAGGATCTCAATGAGGACGAGGTTCTCGACCTGATCGCGCTGGCCTGGGTCGGGCGCGGCGACTTCGAGAGATCGGAGTGGCGCGACGCGCGTTCGCTCGCCGACGAGCGCCACCGGCGCCATTCCGCCGACTACCTCATCGGCATGCCGGCCCTCGGGGACTACCTCGAGGAAGGGCTCGCGGCACTCGGCCACTCCTGCGCGGACTACGAGATGAATCGCCTATAGCGCGATGCCCCGCCGGCGCGGAATTGATCTGGATCAAGGACGAAAGCCGCCCTCCTGCTAGCCTGAGCTGCCACGGCGGGGACGACGCAAGGCAACGCCGTCGAGAGAAACGGCCCGACCGACGTTGATCTCGCACGGTAAGCTGCCTTCGGCCCAGCGATCCGCCGCGACAGGACCCGCGAGCCGTCGGCTCCGAGCGCCCCGGGGGAGACCCCAGGGGTGGAGGTGCCGGCGGCGGCGGGTTTCTGTTTTGCCGGGAGGGCCGCAAGCCCAAAAGGGGCCGCTCAAGGCAGGTTGAGCTACGTCAATGCGGCGGGACCGCATTCGTGCTTCGCTGCTCCCATGTCCGAAAGAGAGCACATTCTCGAACGCGTGCGTGCCGCCATCAAAAGCGTGCCGGCGATTGAAGTGCACGGCCATTCGATCAAGCTCGGCTATGCGGATGGAGCCTTGACGATCGAGGGCGAGGTCGCGGACATCGCCAAGAAAAAGCTTTGCCTGGAAGCGGCGGCAAGCGTGCCCGGCGTCGAGGGGATCGTGGACCGGCTCCACGTGCGTCCCGCAACGCACATGGGTGACCGCGAGATCCGCGACCACGTGCGCGAAGCCCTTCTCGGCGAGCCCGCCTTTGCCGATATGGCGATCGGCGAAATCGACCGGGAGAAGCGGCGGACGGTGCGCCAGCCGCCCGGTGCCGGCGCCGAGATCACCAGCGAGGTCCACGAGGGCGTCGTGACGCTCACCGGCAGCGTGCCCGGGCTCGTCGAAAAGCGCCTCGCGGGCGCCCTCGTCTGGTGGGTGCCCGGCGTGCGCGACGTGGTGAACGGGCTTGCCGTAGACCCGCCCGAGGCCGAAAGCGAGGCCGGTCTTACGGACGCGGTACGCGTCGTGCTCGAGAAGGATCCCTTCGTCAACGACGCGCAAATCCGCGTCCGCTCGCATATGACTTCCGTCATGCTCTCCGGGCTGGTCCCGAGCGAATCGGAGTGCCACATGGCGGAGCTCGACGCCTGGTCCGTCTTCGGGGTCGACAAGGTGATCAACCGCATTCAAGTCCACCGGTAGTGCCCTATGGCGCGCGCAGGCACCGCACGCGGCGACCCATCGGCTAAAGACGCTTGGCGCGGGCACCGCTTCACGCTTTTCAGCCTGTTCGGCTTCAAGGTCAGGGTCGACATCAGCCTGCTTTTTCTCGCCCTCCTGGTGACGTGGTCGCTCGCGAGCGCCGTCTTCCCGCGCCAGCTTCCCGGACTCGATCGCGCCACCTACTGGTGGATGGGGATTGCCGGAACGATCGGCCTCTTCTTCTCGCTCATCTTCCACGAGCTCAGCCATTCGCTGGTGGCGCGCCGTTACGGCCTGCCCATCCGCGGCATCACGCTCTTCATCTTCGGCGGCGTTGCCGAGATGAGCGACGAGCCGCCGAGTGCGAAGGCCGAATTCTGGATGGCGCTCGCCGGACCCGCGGCCAGCATCCTCTTGGCACTCTCGGCCTGGGCGCTCTCGGGCCTGGGGGCTGAGGCCGGCCTGCCGGAGCCGGTGACGGCGGTGGTGGGCTACCTTGCGCTGATCAATGCGGTCTTGGCCGTCTTCAACCTCGTTCCGGCCTTTCCGCTCGACGGCGGCAGAGTGCTGCGCGCAGCGCTTTGGTGGCGCAAGGGCGATATCGTGGCGGCCACCCGCACCGCCGCCCGCGCCGGCAGCACCTTCGCGCTCGTCCTCATGGGGCTGGGCGTGCTCCAGGTCGTGACGGGGAATTTCGTGGGCGGCATATGGTTCTTTCTCATCGGCATGTTCCTGCGCAGCGCCGCACAGGGCTCGTACATGGATATCCTCACGCGGGGGATGCTGGCGGGCGCACCCGTGCGCCGCTTCATGACCCGCGATCCGGTTACCGTGCCGTCCGGCATCACCCTGCAAGCGCTCGTAGAGGACTACGTCTACGCCCACCATCACGAGCAGTTTCCCGTCGTCGACGGCGAAAGGCTGATCGGCAGCGTCGGCGTGCGCCAGCTCAAGGCGACGCCGCGCGAGAGCTGGCCGCATCGCACCGTGGCCGAGACCGCCGAGCCCTCTTCGGACGCCAACACGGTCGATGCCGAGACCGATGCCGCCAAGGCGCTCTCGCTCATGACCCGCACCGGCCGCAGCCGGCTCTTGGTGACCGAGCGCGGCCGGCTGGTCGGCATCTTGGCGCTCAAGGACCTGATGGCCCTGCTCTCGCTCAAGATCGAGCTCGAGGGGCAGACGCCGTGAGCCCGGCAGAGCCCGCGCCGACGTTACCGGCCGCCGCCAGTGCCTCCACGGCACCGGCCGTCGCCAACGCGCAGATCGCCGAGCTCTTCGAGCAGGTGGCAACGCTGCTTGCCCAGCAAGGCGCCTCGCCTTTTCGCGTCGGCGCCTACCGCCGCGCCGGCCAATCGCTGAAGCGGCTCGGGCGCGACGTGCGCGCGATCGCCGAAGCGGAGGGACGCCGCGGGTTGCTGGCGATTCCCGGCATCGGCGTGTCGCTCGCCTCGGCGATCGAGGAGATCCTGCGCAGCGGCCGCTGGGTTCAGCTCGAGCGCCTGCGCGGCGCCTCCGATCCCGAGCATCTCTTCCAGACCGTCGCGGGGATCGGCCCGGAGCTTGCGCGCCGCATCCACGAGCGGCTCCACATCGACACGCTCGAGGCGCTCGAGCTCGCCGCGCACGATGGGCGGCTCGAAAGCGTCCCGGGCATGGGTGCGCGTCGGGTGGCCGCGATTCGCAGCCTGCTGTTGAGCATGCTGCAGCGCGTTCGCACAGTGCCGCCGAAGCCGCTCGTGGAGCCCGAGGCGGCACTCCTCCTCGACGTCGACCGCGAATACCGCGAGCTCGCCGCCGCGGACCGCCTGCCCAAGATCGCCCCCAAGCGCTTCAATCCTGCCGCCGAGGCCTGGCTCCCCATCCTCCACGCCGAGCGCGGCGCGTGGCATTTCACCGCCCTTTACTCCAACACCGCGCGCGCCCATGAGCTGAACAAGACGCGCGATTGGGTGGTGATCTATTTCTATCGGGACAATCAGGCCGAAGGGCAGCGCACCATCGTGACCGAGACCCACGGGCCCCTTTTGGGCTTGCGCGTCGTGCGCGGGCGCGAAGCGGAGTGCCGTGTCCTCCTCGAAGGGCCGTCCTGGACACGGTCCAAGACTGCCGAGCGGGCTTGACGGCCGCTCGAGCGTCCCCCTCCCTCCCCGGCGGTATCGCGAGCCCGCGAGGCGCAAATCCGATGACACGGCCAGACCTGCCTCCGACCGGCATTCTGCTCACGGACCTCTACCAATTGACGATGCTGCAGGCCTATTTCGCCCATGAGCTCACGGAAACAGCCGCCTTCGAGCTCTTCGTGCGCAAGCTCCCGGAGAAGCGCGGCTTTCTCATGGCCGCCGGGCTCGCGCAAGTGGTCGAGTTCCTCGAGAGCCTGCGGGTGAGCACGGCCGAGCTCGACTGGCTCGCCTCCACCCGGCGTTTCGAGGACTCGTTTCTCGACCGGCTCGCCGGTCTCAGCTTCACGGGCGAGCTCGACGCGCTCCCCGAAGGCACGGTGTTCTTCCCCGATGAGCCGCTCCTTCGCGTGACGGCGCCGCTGCCCGAGGCGCAGCTGGTGGAGACGCGCATCATCAATCTCGCGCACTTCGAGACCGTGGTCGCGTCCAAGGCGGCGCGCATGGTGCTCGCGGCCCCCGGCAAGCAGCTCGTCGACTTCGGGCTCAGGCGCGCGCATGGGGCCGAGGCGGGCGTGCTGGCCGCGCGCGCGAGCTACCTCGCCGGCTTCGACGCGACCGCGACCACCTTGGCGGGGGCACTCTTCGACATCCCCGTCTCCGGGACCATGGCCCATTCCTTCGTCCAGGCGCACGAGAGCGAGGAGGCCGCCTTCGAGGCCTTCGCGCGCGCGCGGCCCGCGAACGTCGTGCTGCTCATCGACACCTACGACACCGAGAAAGCGGCCGAGAAGGTGGTCTCGCTCGCGCCGAGGCTCGCCAAGGACGGCATCCGCGTGCGCGGCGTGCGCATCGACAGCGGTGATCTCGCCGCGCACGCGCGCAAGGTGCGCCGCATTCTCGATGCGGGCGGGCTCGGCGAGGTGATCATCTTTGCGAGCGGCGGCCTCGATGAGGAAATTCTCCAGCGTCACGCGCGCGAGGCGGCACCCATCGACGGCTACGGCATCGGCACCGCGCTCACCACCTCCTCGGACGCGCCGGCGCTCGATTGCGCCTACAAGCTGCAGGAATATGCGGGCCTGGCACGACGCAAGCATTCCGAGGGCAAAGCCACCTGGCCCGGGCGCAAGCAGGTCTATCGCCGAACAGGAAATGACGGAGCGATGGCGGGCGACATCTTGACACTCGTAGGCGACGCGCAGCCCGGCGAGCCTCTCCTCTGCCCGGCCATGCGCGGTGGCAAGCGCGTGCCGGGCCTGCCCACGCTCGCGGACGCGCGCCGCCACGCCGCGGCCGAACTGGCCCGCCTGCCCAAGGCGCTCAAAGAGCTCCGCCCCTCGAGCTACCCCGTCACCGTAGCACCGGCACTCCAGGCGCTCGCGGCCGAGGTCGATCACCGCATCGCGGCGGCAGAGCTCGAGCGGCCGTGACGCGGGCGCCGCTCGCCGCAATGTCCCGATCCGTAGGCTCGTCTCACCCGCAAATAACGTCATTGCGAGCGCAGCGAACCCCGGCGTACGCCGGGGCAGCGCGCCTGGCGCGAGACCCTTTCTGGATTGCTTCGGCGCCCTTCGGGCGCCTCGCAATGACAACTGTTTTCCTGATGTCGAGAATTTCAGAATCAGGACACTCCTGCACATGGAATTCCTCTATGCCTACCCGACGAATCTCGCGCGTGCTATGCTGATTGTGCTTGCGCTGGCAAAAGTCACGCGCGTCAGCGGTCGAATTTGTCCTCTCGTAATGCACGGCCGCGCCCCGCGAGGAAAATCGAGCCACTCGGACAGATTATCGTCGGCCTATTCCCTCCATCGATAGTCCCGCCAAAGTGCTCGATCCCGGCGTTGCCGAAGTGGAAAGGCAAGTAGCAGCTGTCCATTCTTCGCCTGCGCATTGCGAGATCGGCGCGCGCTCTCTGGGCGAGCCAAGCGCCTATCCGCGCCGAGCTCTTCAGCATCGAGCGTCTCGAGCAACATGCGGAGAGCCTCGCGGCCGCGCAACGGGTCACGCAAAGACCGGAGGCCGGGCACTCGCTCGCTGCCCGGCTACGGGACAATGGCAAGGTTCTGCTCGATGCCTATCGCGCCCTGGCGCGGGCGACCGACGACGACCGCCCGATCACGCCGGCGGCCGAATGGCTGATCGACAATTATCACGTCATCGACGAGCAGATCCGCGAGATCAAGGACGATCTTCCGGCCGGCTTCTACCGCCAGCTTCCTAAGCTCGCGGAAGGGCCGCTGGAAGGCTATCCGCGCGTGTTCGGCCTCGCCTGGGCCTTCGTCGCGCATACCGACAGCCGATACGACTCGGAGATGTTGTGTCGGTTCGTGCGCGCCTACCAGCGAGTGCAGCCCCTCACGATCGGCGAGCTCTGGGCGGTCGCGATCACGCTGCGGATCGTGCTCGTGGAGAACCTGCGGCGTTTGGCCGACGGAATAGTGGACCGACGAGCGGCACGGCAGGAGGCCGACACCCTGGCCGATAGGCTATTGGGCACCGCTGAGCGCGACGCGGACCCGGTGGCGTCGGTCCTCGCCGGGATGAACAGGACGAATTTCTCACGGGCCTTCGCGGTACAGCTCGTTCATCGGCTGCGCGATCAGGATCCGAAGGTGACACCGGCCCTGTTGTGGCTCGACGAGCGCCTGGCGGAGCAAGAGACCAGCGCCGACGAGATCGTTCGAGAGGAGCTGCAATGGCAGGGCGCGACGAACGTCACGATCCGCAACGTCATCACGAGCATGCGCTTCATTTCCGCCGTCGATTGGGCGGAGATGTTCGAAAGCATGAGCCTTGTCGACGAGCTGTTGCGTGCCGAGAGCAATTTCGCCGACCTGGATTTTCCCACAAGAGATCTCTACCGACGCGCGATCGAGGAGCTGGCGCGCAGCTCGACGCGCTCGGAGCTCGAGGTCGCTCGGTCGGCCCTTCTAGCCGCAGGACGTGCTCGTGACGGGCGGGAAGGCGACGGCGATACGGCGACCGCGCGGCAGGAGGACCCCGGGTACTACCTCATTGCGCAAGGCCGCCGGGGCTTCGAGAGGACGCTCGGATTCCGCATCCCCATGAAGCAATGGCTCGTCAGGGCCAACGCAACCGTCGGGATCTCGGGCTATCTCGGAATGATCACGATCATAACCGCGACCATCGTTGCGGCGACATTGATCTCGGGCACTGCGTCCGAGACCGGTGTGGTGCTTGGCGCGCTCGCTCTCGCAGCACTGATCCCCGCGTCGGAAGCGGCCATGGCCCTCGTCAATCGCGGGGCGGCCACTCGCTTCAGCGCGACAATCCTGCCGGGTCTGGAGTTACGCGGCGGCATACCGCCGCAGCTGCGGACGATGATCGTGATCCCGACCTTGCTGACGACGCGCGCCGCTCTCGCGGAGCAGATCGAGCGCCTGGAGGTCCACCATCTCGCGAGCCCGGACGGCGACATCCGCTTCGCCTTGCTCTCGGATTGGACAGACGCTGCAGCGGAGCACGCGCCGGGCGACGAAGAGCTGCTCGAAGCGGCGATTGAAGGCATCGCGCAACTGAACCGCCGCCATGAGCCACCGGCGGACGGCGACCGGTTCCTCCTGCTCCATCGCCGACGAAAGTGGGACGAAAGCGAGGGAAAGTGGATCGGGTGGGAGCGCAAGCGCGGCAAACTGCACGAGCTCAACCGATTGCTGCGCGGCGCACGCGACACGACTTTCGTGGCGCCCGACGGGCTCCCGCCGATCGTGCCCGACGGCGTCCGCTACGTCATCACCCTCGATGGCGATACGCGCCTGCCGAGGGGAGCCGCCAAGCGGCTGGTCGGCAAGATGGCTCACCCGCTCAATCGCCCGACTTTCGATCCGCGCTCCCGCCGCGTCGTCGAGGGGCACGCCGTGCTGCAGCCACGCGTCACGCCGTCCCTCCCGACCGGTCGCGAGGGATCGCTGTTCCAACGCGTCTTCTCCAGCCCGGGCGGCATGGACCCCTATGCTTTCGCAAGTTCGGACGTGTACCAGGACCTCTTCGGCGAGGGTTCGTACTCCGGGAAGGGCATCTACGATGTGGACGCCTTTGAAGCCGCGCTCAAAGGGAGAATTCCGGACGACACGCTCTTGAGCCACGATCTCTACGAGGGACTCTTCGCCCGCGCCGGACTGGCCTCCGACATCGAGCTCATCGAGGAATTTCCATCACGCTACGACGTCGTTGCCGCCCGCCAGCATCGCTGGGCGCGCGGTGATTGGCAGTTGCTGCCCTGGATTCTTGGCCGCGGACGAACGTCCATGGGTGATCGCCGACACGCTGCGATCCCGCTGGTCGGCCGCTGGAAGATGATCGACAATCTGCGCCGAACGCTGGCAGCGCCAACCAGCTTCCTGGCATTGCTGGCCGGCTGGGCGGTTCCTTCAGCCTCCGCCCCGATTTGGACCGGGTTCGTCCTCGCGACGATCGCGACGCCCGCGCTCCTCCCCCTCTTTGCCGGCATCGTGCCACGACGAGGCGGCATCTCCAAACGCAGCCACCTGCTCGCAATCGCCGGAGATCTCAAGCTCGCACTGTCGCAGATCGCGCTCCAGGTGACATTGCTGGCGCATCAGGCTTGGTTGATGGCCGATGCGGTCGTGCGCACGCTGTTTCGCGTGCTCTTATCGCGCCGAAATCTCCTCGAATGGGTCACCGCCGCCCAATCGAAGATCGACTCGCGCCTCGCGATCGGTGGTTTTTATCGGCAGATGGCAGGGGCCGTGGTCCTTGCCGCCATAGCCGCGATTGTCGTCGCCTGGGGTCGGCCGGGTGCTTGGCCGTTCGCGGCGCCGTTCGTCATTCTGTGGCTGGCGTCGCCGGCCCTCGCACGCTGGGCGAGCCTGCCGCCGCCGATGGCGATCCACAAGCCGCTCTCCGTCGCGGATGCGCGAGCCTTGCGCTTGATCGCGCGGCGCACGTGGCGCTTCTTCGAGACATTCGTCACCCCCGAGGATCACATGCTTCCGCCCGATAATTTCCAGGAAGCGCCAAAACCGGTGGTGGCCCATCGGACATCGCCGACCAACATCGGCCTCTATCTTCTATCCATCATCGCCGCCCGTGATTTCGGTTGGCTCGGCACGCTCGAGACGGTGGAGCGGCTGGAGGCGACGCTCGAGACGATGAGCCGCCTCGAGCGCTTTCGCGGCCATTTCTACAACTGGTACGAGACGCGGGAGCTGCGGCCGCTGGATCCGAAGTACGTTTCTTCGGTCGATAGCGGAAATCTCGCCGGACACCTGATCGCGCTTTTCAGCGCCTGCCGGGAGATCGGCCGCTCCGCTTTGGGCGCGAATTGGATCGCCGGATTGGAAGACGCCCTCGAGCTCGCTCGGGAGTCCTTGCTCGCGTTGCCCGATGACGGGCGGGTGCAAGACTCGACGCGACTTGAGCTCGGCGACTCGTTCGATTGCCTGAGCAATTCGTTGAGAAACCCTTCCACGGCGCCGGCGGCGGTGGCCGCCGGCCAGCTGGCCGAACTTGCGCTTCATGCCGATCGTGCCGGCGAGCTCGCGCGGCGGCTGGCCCAAGCGCGAAACGACAACGCCGGCGCGGACCTCGTGGCTTGGACCGAAGCCTTCTGTGGCTCCGTTCGCAGCCACCGAAACGATATTGCGCAGTTCTTGCCATGGGCGCCCCTCGTCGCCGCTGATGCCGACGTCGTCGCGTCCGCGGCGTCGGACGAGGCGGTGGGGCTGCTCTTCGGAACGATGCCGTCCTTGGCGGATCTCCCGGCGCGATGCGAGGCCGCCATCCGCGCATTGACGCGCCACGAGGCCGAGCCCGCGACCGAAGTCGAGAGAAGCGACGACACGCGCGCGCGCGCCGCAGCACTCGTGGCGGCCCTCGATCTCTCGGCGCGCGCTGCCGGGTCGCTCGGCCAGCGGCTGGAGCGGCTCGGCGGTATCGTGGAGACCATGTTCAAGTCGATGGAATTCGGTTTTCTTTTGGATCCCGCGCGCCAGCTTCTCTCGATCGGCTACCAGGTGAGCGAGAGCGCGCTCGATCCCAGCTGTTACGATCTGCTTGCTTCCGAAGCGCGGCTTGCGAGCTTCGTCGCCATCGCCAAGGGCGATGTGCCGGCCCGGCATTGGTTCAAGCTCGGACGCGCCGTCACGCCGGTGGATCGAGGCTCGGCGCTGATCTCATGGTCGGGATCGATGTTCGAGTATCTGATGCCGTCGCTGGTGATGCGCGCGCCGACGGGCAGCCTGCTCGAGCAATCGGCGCGCCTCGTGGTCCGCCGACAGATAAAATACGGCGCCGAGCTCGACATTCCCTGGGGGGTGTCGGAATCGGCATACAATGCGCGCGATCTCGAATTTACCTACCAGTATTCGAATTTCGGCATTCCAGGCCTGGGCTTCAAGCGCGGCCTCAATGAGAACGCCGTCATCGCGCCCTATGCGACGGCGCTTGCGGCCATGCTCGACCCGCAAGCCGCGGTGCGGAACTTTTCCGCGCTCGCGGCCGCCGGCGGCCGCGGGCGATACGGCTGGTACGAGGCGCTCGACTACACGCCGAAGCGCCTTGCCGTCGGCGAGAAGGTGGCGGTCGTGCGCGCGTACATGGCGCATCACCAGGGAATGACCATGCTCGCTCTCGCCAATGCGCTCCAGGACGGAGCCATGCGCACGCGTTTTCACGCCGAGCCGATGATTCAGGCGACGGAGCTCCTGCTGCAGGAGCGACCACCCCGCGACGTCGCCGTCGCCCGGCCGAGGGTCGATGAAGCGCGCTCGGCGGCGAATATCCGCGAGTTCGCCCCGCCGGTCCTGCGCCGGTTCCAATCGCCGCACGACCTCGTTCCCCGCACGCATCTCCTCTCGAACTTCAATTATGCCGTGATGATCACCAGCGCCGGCTCCGGATATAGCCGCTGGCGCGATCTGGCGGTGACACGCTGGCGCGAAGACGTCACCTGCGATCCCTGGGGATCTTATATTTTCCTGAGAGACGCACAGAGCGGCGACGTGTGGTCGGCCGGCTACCGGCCGAGCGCCGTCGAGCCGGATAGTTACGACGTGACGTTCTCCGAAGATCGCGCCGAGATCGTCCGGCACGATGGCACGATCGTGACGACGCTATCGGTGGCGGTTTCACCGGAAGTCGACGCCGAAGTGCGCCGCGTGTCGATATCGAATGTCGGAGCTCAACCGCGGGAAATCGACATCACGTCGTACGCCGAGCTCGTATTGGCGCCCCATGCAGCCGACTTAGCGCACCCGGCTTTCTCCAAGCTCTTCGTGCAAACCGAGTTCGTCGCCGACGTCGGCACGCTGTTGGCCACGCGCCGGCGGCGCTCGCCGAGCGACCTCGAGGTGTGGGCGGCGCATCTCGCGGTGGTCGAAGGCGAGGTCGTTGGCGATCTGCAATTCGAGACCGACCGCGCCCGCTTTATCGGTCGCGGTCGCGGCATTGCGATGCCGATTGCGGTGACCGACGGCCGGCCGCTTTCCAACACGGTCGGCACCGTGCTCGACCCGATTTTCAGCTTGCGCCGCCGCGTGCGGCTGTCTCCCGGCGGCACGGCACGCATTGCGTTTTGGACGCTGGTTGCGCCATCGCGCGGCGAAGTGCTCGATCTCGCCGACAAGCACCACGATCCGACCGCCTTCGAGCGCGCAGTCACTTTGTCGTGGACGCAGGCTCAGGTGCAGCTGCAGCATCTCGGAATCTCCTCCGACGAAGCTCATCTCTTCCAGCGTCTCGCCAACCGCGTCCTCTACTCCGACCCTACGTTGCGGCCGTCATCGGACATGCTCAAGCAAAACGCGCTCGGGCCGTCGGTGCTATGGCCGCACGGGATTTCCGGCGATTTGCGAATCGTCCTGGTCCGCATCGATGAGGCGGAGGAGCTTGGGATCGTGCGCCAGCTATTGCGCGCCCAAGAATACTGGCGGATGAAGCAGCTGGCGGTCGATCTCGTGATACTCAACGAAAGGCCGCCGTCTTATGCTCAGGACTTGCAGAGCGCGCTCGAAGCCGTGGTCCGCTCGCATCAGCCGCGCGCGCCGGCCGTCGGCGAGGCCGCGCGCGGCGCGGTGTTTATCGTGCGCGCCGACTTGGCGACGCTCGAGGCGCGGATCGCCCTCCAGACCGTGGCGCGAGCGGTGCTCTTGAGCCGCCGCGGGAGCCTTGCCGAGCAGGTCAAGCGCCTGAAGGAACCCAAGCCCGCCGCGAAACCGCCGGCGCGACGCTCCTCGCTGCGCCGCGCGCACGAGCCGGTCCTCGATTTGCCAAAGCCTGAATTCTTCAATGGCCTCGGCGGCTTCGTCGCGGGCGGACGGGAATATGTGACGATCCTTGGCGACGGTGAATGGACGCCGGCACCCTGGATCAACGTCATCGCCAATCCCGCGTTCGGCTTCCAGGTGTCCGCCGAAGGCGGCGGCTACACCTGGTCGGTCAATAGTCGGGAAAATCAGCTGACGCCGTGGTCGAACGATCCCATCGACGACCAGCCGGGCGAGGTGATCTACGTGCGCGACGTCGACAGCGGCGATGTCTGGGGCCCCACGGCTGTGCCGATCCGCGAGGACGGCGCGCCCTACCTCGCCTGGCATGGCCAGGGCTACAGCCGGTTCCAGCACGCCGGACACGGGATCATGCTTGAGCTTCTGCAATACGTGCCCTTGAACGATTCGATCAAGATCTCCCGGTTGACCATCCGAAACAACTCGGGACGGCCGAGGCGGCTTTCGGTAACCGCTTATGTCGAATGGGTGCTCGGGACATCCCGCGGGCATTCTGCCCCGTTCGTGGTGACCGAGATCGACGCCGGGACCGAAGCGATGCTGGCAAGGAACCCATGGCGCACCGGGTTCGGCGCCCACGTCGCGTTCGCGGACATTGCCGGACGACAACACAGCTGGACGGGCAACCGCACGGAGTTCCTCGGACGCAACGGCACGCTCGATCGTCCCGCGGCACTCGCCGCTGCGACGCCGCTGTCGAATTGGACCGGCGCAGGCCTCGACCCCTGCGGCGCGCTGCAAACCTACGTCGAGCTGGGGTCGCAGGGTGCGACAGAGATCGTTTTCTTTCTCGGCGAGGCGGCAACCAAAGCGGAGGCGCAATCGCTCATCACCCGCTACCGCAACGCCGATCTCAATGCCGTGCTGGAAGCAGTGACTCGGCACTGGGACGAGGTGCTCGGCGCGGTCGCGGTCAAGACCCCCGATCGCTCCTTGGATATCCTTCTGAACCGATGGCTTCTCTACCAGACGCTCGCCTGTCGCGTCTGGGCGCGATCGGCGTTCTACCAAGCGAGCGGCGCTTACGGTTTCCGCGACCAGCTGCAGGATGTATTGGCGCTTGCCGTGGCAAAACCGACCGTGACGAGAGCGCACTTGCTGCGCGCGGCGTCGCGCCAGTTCGGCGAAGGCGATGTCCAGCACTGGTGGCTGCCGCAATCGGGCCAGGGAGTTCGCACGCGGGTTTCCGATGACCGGGTCTGGTTGGCGTACGCCGTCGCCGCCTATGTGGAGACGACCGGCGACAATCGCGTTCTCGACGAAATGATCCCGTTTCTCGAGGGACCGGCGCTTCGGCCCGGCGAACACGAATCATTCTTTCAGCCGATGATTGCCGACAAGCAGGCCACGCTCTTCGAGCATTGCGCGCGAGGACTCGATCGGAGTCTTTCCGTCGGTGACCACGGCCTGCCGCTGATCGGCACCGGGGATTGGAATGATGCGATGAATCGGGTCGGAGAATTGGGAAAGGGCGAGAGCGTATGGCTGGGCTGGTTTCTCCATGCGGCGCTCACCGCACTCGCACCGTTGGCTGAGGCCCGGGGCGAGCGGGCGCGCGCGGCGACTTGGCGGCGACACGCGGACGGCCTTCGCGAAGCGCTTGAACGTGACGGCTGGGATGGCGGCTGGTACCGGCGCGGATATTTCGACGACGGCACGGCGCTTGGCTCGGCCGCGAGCAGCGAGTGCCGCATCGACTCGATCGCGCAGTCCTGGGGCGTTATTTCCGGCGCCGCCGATCCGGCCCGAGCGGCCAGCGCCATGGCGGCGGTCGAGGAGCATCTCGTCCGCCAGGATGACGGATTGGTCCTCCTCTTCACACCACCATTCGATCAGACACCGCTCGACCCCGGATATATCAAGGGGTATCCCCCGGGCATTCGAGAAAACGGCGGCCAGTACACCCACGCAGCGCTCTGGTCCGCCATCGCCTTCGCAATGCTCGGCGATGGCGACAAGGCCGCCGAGCTGTTCTCCATGTGCAATCCCATCAATCGCTCGACGACTGAGGCCGCGGCTCGGCGCTACAAGGTCGAGCCCTACGTCGTCGCCGCCGACGTCTACGGCAAACCCCCGCACGTCGGGCGGGGCGGATGGACGTGGTACACCGGATCCGCCGCATGGATGTACCGAACGGCGCTCGAGTGGATCCTTGGGTTCCGCTTGCGAGGAGACGAGCTTCTCTTTGATCCGTGTGTTGCGAAAACATGGACCCACTTCGAGATCGTGTTCCGATTCCGCTCGGCGCGCTATGAGATCAACGTCGAGAACCCCCGCGGGGTCAGCCGAGGCGTCTCCCGAGCCGACATCGACGGCCTGGTCTTGCCACAACGGCCCATCCGGGTCCCGCTGGTGGATGACGGCACGACCCATAGGCTGAGCGTTACCCTCGGATGACGGTCATAGCGCGCCGAATTCCGGTTGTCTCGATGTCTGACGAGGACGCGATCTGGCGAAGCTGAGGACGCCCTCGCCCCGGCCGATCCCTGCCGGTCTCGGCGGACGCGCGCCGCCACGCCGCGGCCGAACTGGCCCGCCTGCCCACCGCACTCAAAGAGCTCCGCCCCTCGAGCTACCCCGTCACCGTAGCACCAGCACTCCAGGCGCTCGCGGCCGAGGTCGATCGCCGCATCGCGGCGGCAGAGCTCGAGCGGCCGTGACGCGGGCGCCGCCCCCGCGCGGGATAGCGGGCGGCTTGCACAATCGTTCAAGACGCGGCTGATCGAGCTCCTTAGCGTCGGGGACGGATTTCGCCAATCATCCGGTGGCTCGTGACGCTGGAACAAATCACTGCGTTCTTGGTCTTCTCCGTCGTCGCGGCGGCAACACCGGGGCCGAGCAACATCATGCTGACCGCGACGGGTGCCATTGCCGGGGTGGCGCGCGGCCTTCCCTGCCTCTTCGGCGTCGCCGCGGGGATGGGCCTCTTGATCTTCAGCGTGGCCATGGGAGTCGGATTTCTGGTCCTTGGCCACCCCGCAATTCTGCGGCTGCTCAACTGGCTTGGGGCGGCGTTTCTGCTTTGGCTTGCCTGGAGGATTGCGTTTTCGGGCAGGACTGCCGCGAGTACCGAGAGAAAGCCCGTCGGCTTCCTCGGTGCCGCCTTGTTCCAGTGGATCAACCCGAAATCCTGGCTCGTCAGCACCAGCGCCGCCGGGGCTTACCTTCAAGGCGATGTCGGCAGCGCCGTGCTTCAGTCGACGATCTTCGCGGCCCTCTTCGTCGCGGCCGCACTTCCGAGCGGCTTCCTGTGGCTCGCTTTCGGTGCCTCGATGCAGCGCTGCCTGAGCAGCGCGCGTGCCGCGCGCATCTTCAATGTCGTCATGGGAGCCAGCCTGGCCGCGTCGGTCGTCCTCATCCTCTGGTAAGGGGGAGGCCGCCGATCTCGTTGTCGGCCCGGCCCCTCACGCCGGCCGAGGCTGCGCGAGTGCGCGGAATTGCGACGGCGACAGGCCGTAAGCCGCCCTGAACATGCGCGTCATGTGGGCCTGGTCGGCGAAGCCGGCATCGACGGCGATCGGCGCCAAAGCCTTGCCCGCACCTATCTCGCGGCGGACGTGATCGAGACGGCGCATGATGAGGTAGCGGTAGGGACTCGTTCCGTAGCGTTGGCGGAACTGGCGCGTAAGCGAAAAGCGGCAATGGCCGCTCACCTCCTCGAGCTCGTCGGAGGAGACGATGCGCGTCTTCTCCGCTTCGAGGAACTGTCGCACGCGCTCGACGGCGAGCATGTCGCACACGACGCGCCGCCGTCCCTTCCGGATTGACGGGTCCGCCTCGAGGAGGCCGCGGGTCAGGCCCTCGATCAGCTCGTCGATGGCCAATGGCTCGAGCGCCGAGGGGAAAGAGAGAAATGCGTTGGCGATCGCCTTGGCCAGAGTCGCGTTCGACGACACCGGCTCCCGGACGTAGGGGAGTGGGGTGGCAGCGCCGCAGAGGGAGCGGGCGGCATCCGCCACCCTGCTCGGTGCCAGGTAGACCATCCGGTAGCCGAAACCCTCATCCGAGCCCGCGCGACCGTCGTGGGTCTCGTCGGGATGCAGCACCACCACTTGGCCCGGCGCGCTGGTCCTGGTGGCGCCACGGTAGTCGAAGGTCTGGATGCCGAGATCGGTGAGGCAAATCGCGTAAGTGTCGTGGCGGTGCTTGGTGTATGGACAGCCCCTGAACCAGGCGCGCAGAAGCTCGACTCCGCCGCCCGCAGGCGTGCTGCGCATCCAATCGCCGTTGGCGCCACCGTATGGCTGCTCCAGGCCTTCTATGCTCGACGATTGCAATCGACCCGCCATGACGATCCACGATCAAGAGAGGACTTACCGCCTGCCGCGATCATCCCAGCGAAGGAACCGGGGCGCCCTCATAGCAAGGACGGCAAGGGACTATCTTGGCACGAAGCGCCCTCGTCAGAAAGGTCGCCTTATGGCACCTCTGCGACGAATGATTTAGCCCAACGTGGGTCCGCTTCCGGCCTCTTAACGGATATGGATCGGCCGAGTGGTCACTTCGCAGTTTGAGCCCAGGCGGACCGCCACGGCTCATCGGCCGTAAGGGCCGTGGCACCCAGCGAAGACTACCACCACTATGACTCCGGTCGGGAGGCTGCAATCCCCCTATTCAAAGAATGCGCTGGAGCCGGACAGCAAGATATTGTCGAAATCAGGCTTCCTATTGCGAAGCAGGGTCGCCAAGTATCGGGATGGCCTAGTTCAAGCTAGCTGACATCCTTCGAAGCTTTTTGAGCGTGCCAGGAGTTAGCTACAATTCGGTGACCCTGCTGGACAGTCGAACTCCATCGCGTCATTTCCGGTGGATCAGGTCTTGCAATAGGCCCACTTCCTCGGGCTAAACTCGTAAAGCTGCCATCCCAACTCCCTGAGCCGGCGATCGACTGCGACATGGTCGTATTGGCCGACATCGTCGAAGACGAAAACGGCTCCTGGTTTCGTTCGGTCGTGAAAGAATGCAATTTCGACCATTAATGCCTTAACCGCGTGCGGTCCGTCGAAATGCACAAAGCTATAAGTTTTCTCGATGCGCTTCGATTCGTTGTAGATCGGCACTCCATCAGCAAAGCGATCAAAGAATTCTGAATCTTCTAAATTGAAAAACAAAAAATTCACTTTGCGAGTTAGGCAATATAGGTATAAATTGACTAGGCATTCGTCACGCATTTCATTAGTATAGTCAATTTTGCGGGTTATTTGGTCCGTTGTCTGGTAGTCGATGTTGCCAAACGGATCGATCGCAATATGCGTCTTCGACAAATTCTGTTTGGTTTCAACCAGTGCATCGATGATAATCTTCGTCCCACCGCCACGCCTCAGCCCAATCTCGCATGTCATGCCTTCTACGGCCGCCGCCTTCCGCGCCCCCGCTGCGAGAACTTCGTAATTCTCGCTGTCTGTTGGCAGTTCAGGCACCATATCAAAGATGGTCTTCATGACGCCTCCGACGTAGTGTAATTCGATATTTCCCAGATGACTAAAAAAGATAACATTCTGCTGGGATACGCGGAAGCCAAAATCCCCTTCGAATCTAAACCCCGATAATCCCAATAGGTATCCCAGCAGAATCTTGTGCTGTCGATGATGCTATTGACCAGCACGGGTTGGGCGCTCGCCCGCGTTCGCCCGTCAAAGACCACCACGCATCCTACCGCAAGCAACAGCATGAAGGCGCGGGCGGATTGGCGAGCGCGCGAGAGTCTGTTGATGGCACCTTGCGGCAGTGCGGGCAGCGTGCAGGCGTGTCCGGAGTTGAAGGAGTAGCTGCTGCGCCACTGACGTGGGCGAATGGCTTAGGGTGACCCGGGTCGGAAGCGCCGACATGCTGCAAATCGAGGGAGCAGTTGACGTCAAGTAAACAACTTACACGTCGACTCCTATAATGAAAGTTCGGTCAACAGCCTGAGAGATGCTGCCCACCTCCGCCATCATTTTTTGATACTCGGGGTCGCTTGAGAGAGATTTCATAGCAGCGCCGTACGCTCCCCAATCTTGAAAGGAAAGCAGGGCTACCCAATTTCCGATGTGCGGACTGCTATATATTTGGCCTAATCGGAAATCGTCCCCTGCTCGCTCGAATATCTCTTTGGCTTTCTTCGCGGTAGCTAGGAATGAATCGCGGTTGCCGCCACTGAACCGCGTCACGGACGTTACGGTCATGATGCCCTCTCCAATAGTCAGTGAGGATTTTGCCCTGGCGGGATGAGAGTCGCAATCGTTCGAGAAGGTCCGTTCGTGGCAGATGCTGTTGATAAAGTCGCCAATTAGGGCTGCCGGACTCTTGATTGGCGACTTTATCAACAGCATTGACTCTTTCTGGAGGTCCGGCCCGATCGATTCCCTATGAGGGTGCCGATTGAATCTCCTCTGCAGCGCTCTTTGAAAGAAGTCGTTCGGAATGGCCAGTCGGTGCGGCCGAAGATCGACGCTACCATCGGCGCCGAGCCGGAGCTCGCCAATCCTGCAATCGATGACCGCCGGAGGGTGCTCGAGAAAGCGCAAGGGATCGCCATCCCGCGCACCTCGCCGATAGCAACATAACGCAATCTCAGAGGAGTCCCGCGAACCCTCGGTACGCGTCGAAAGCTGTGGCCTCGATGACGTCGGGAACCTGGCCATCGAGCCACTTCGTCGAGACCGGCTCCCGGTGAATGCCGCCAAATCGCCGGAATCGCCCGTCCGATGCGCAAAGGAGGCGCGCGCCGGAGGCGGTTCATCCCCTCAAATTGAAGCGCCGTGGCCGATTGACGTGACTTAGGTCTCTTTAGAGCGCCTGGAGAGGCCCCGGATCACGCTGAGATCGAGCTCGCCTGCGGCACCCCAGCCCGTGACGCCGGCCGGTACGCGCGGACGGAATTGCTCGTAAAGATGAAAGCCGTCCTTGGCCAGTCGTGCCGGCGTCCGCGACTTCGCGAGCTGACGCATGGCCGCGGTCGCAGCCGAAAGCCCCGGGCCGAACTTGCCGTCGAGGTACCGCTCTACGCTTGCAGGCGCGATCGGTCGGTCCTTGCTCAGGGCACGCATTCCCTCCGCCGTATTGACCGCGGGGACCGCGCGACCCAGGAGATCCACATGGAGCTGCCGACCGGCGGCCTTGCGTCTTTCTTCTCGTACGCTTTCGGGCGCCGGCGTGAACAGTCCGAGTTTGACGCCTTTGGCATGTGCGTTGAGGCCCGCCACCGCCCGGCCGAAGGTAAGCGCTTCGCTCCAATCAGAGCCGAGGCGCTCGGCAACGACGGCGGCCCACAGCGTCAGCACTGGAGCGCGGTTGATCTTGATGATTCCGGCCATGATGGCATGATGGCGCTGAAGGCGTTGCGAGTCCGTTTCGATTTAGGCCAATTCGACGGCAACGATACACTACTGGGTAACGGCGGGGGAGGCTATCCGATATGGCTTACGGGCGAATCCCCCAATCGGTGCCGGACGAAAATGGGCGACTTAGTGCAAATCGGGGGTCTCCAACCAAGTCGTGCATGCCCGGCTTGCGGCGTCGTTCCATGGCCATTGCGCAAACAAGGCATGAGCAAGTTGATGGCGCTTCGTGAGGCGCGGCGTTTGGTTCTGTGTGGTCCTGAAGCAGGACGCGAGCGCTCGACGCGTCGCGGTTCGGCGGGACGACTAGAGAACCGCGATGTCGCGCATTTGTTGAGTCGGAAGAATCGGATGTGATTCATTGTCGAGCACCCGAATCGAAGGAGGGTGCTCGATGTGGACGCAGAAACACCGCCACGCGCCGCCCGCTTCCCCTTTAGGCGCGTCCAATCATCGAGGAACAATGCGATGTCCGAGAGCTCGATGCGCGCACCGTCTTCGATAGGCGACATGTTCGGTGCGTCCGCCTCCAAAACTTTCCTCGGTTTGCCGGAAGCGACGATCGCCGAAGGCGCCGCCGCGGCCGCTGCGATCATCGGGGCGCCGGCGGCGACGCCCTATCCCAGCGTCGGCTGCTATTGCGCCGGCGCCCCCGCGGCGATCCGGGCCGGCATCGCCAATTGGAGCGGCGCGCTCCATCACGTGGATTTCGATCTCGGTGGAAAGATGATCCCGGACGGCGTGCGCGTCGTCGATTGCGGCGATCTGCCCTATGCCGAAGATGATGCCGACGGCAATCGCCAGCGCATCACCGGCGCCGTGCGCACGCTCCTCGACGGCGGCGCGGTGCCGATCGTCCTCGGCGGCGACGACTCGGTCCCGATTCCGCTCTTTCAGGCCTTCGAAGGCCGTGGCCGGTATACCGTTCTGCAGATCGACGCGCATATCGACTGGCGCGACGAAGTGGAGGGCATCCGTCTGGGGCTGTCGAGCACGATGCGTCGCGCGAGCGAGATGCCGTGGATCGAGCGGATCGTCCAGGTCGGCGCGCGTGGTACCGGGAGCGCGCGGGTAACGGACTACCGCGACGCCGTCACCGCCGGTGTTTCATTCTTCATGGCAAACGTGGTGGCGTCGAGGGGCATCGACTCCATCCTCGACGCGATTCCGCAAGGTGCCGACGTGCTCGTCACGGTCGATGTTGACGGGCTTGATCCCAGCATCATGCCGGCCGTGATCGGGCCGGCACCCGGCGGCCTGCTCTACTGGCAGGCGGCCTCGCTGATCCAGGGCATCGCGCGCAAGGCGCGGATCGCCGCCTTCGACATTGTCGAGTTCGTTCCCGAGCGCGACATCCAGCAAACCGGCGCGCTGACCGCCGCTCGCCTCGTCGCCAACGCGATTGGCCTCATTGCCCGGCAGAAGGGATAAAGCCGGCTTCATGGCCGCCTGCGCGCGCGGATAGCTGCAACAGAGCTGGCTAGTCAAAACCACCGGCTGAGTGACAAAGTGGCATTTCCTACTGAGGCACATACTCATAAATCGAGGTCGGTCGACAGGGGTTTCCAACGTCCGGTGTGCAGCGCTTCACGCACTCGACCTAGGCATCGCACCGAGTCCGAAAAGTGCCAATTCCAGACTTCGCGTTCTAGATATTGGGCATGCCCCGGCACTTGGCGCACGGTCCCAATTGGAGCGGTTATGCCGGGCTTTGTCGGCGCGCGCCCGCTATATTGAGGCCGGATTATTTCAGATCGGCCTGACGACGCACAAATGCGAACACGCGCTACTGGGTCAGCACGACCTCGGTAAGGCCGGAGCCGCTGCCGCCCTGGACGTTGCATTCCATTGCGAAGAAATTGTTCTTGTATTCGTAATCTTCGCGGTAGCCGGCGTGAGCCGTCGCGCCGAGACCACCGAGGGCATGAAGGTGCTGCCGCGGCCAAGCGAGCGACTCCTTCGCGGCAGCCGCACTCCTCGAGCGACGCAATGGCCCAGGAAAAGCCGTGATGAGCGTTGCCGCACTCGATGCGCTCGTCCGCGGCGAAATCGCGCCAGGGCTAGCCTCCGGCGTCGCACGCGGGCCAGCCGCTTGCCGGCCGCAAGCCGGCGGGGCAGGAGCCGCGCCCGGCGTAATGCTCATGCGGCGCCGTCCGGAGGGACGGCGCTGAGACGGTTGCGCAGGAAGCCTATTGCGCCTTGGCTTTCAGAAAAGCGATGACATCTTCGCGGTCCTGGTCTTTCTTGAGCCCGGCAAACGGCATTTTACCGCTCGGCACGACCGCCTTCGGATCCTTGATGTAGGCGTCGAGGTTTTTCTCGTCCCAGATGATGTTGGCCTTGGCCATGGCGTCGGAGTACTTGTAGCCCGCGACGCTGCCCGACTTGCGTCCCACCACGCGGAAGAGGCTCGGGCCTACGCCATTCTTACCCTCAACGATGCTGTGGCAAACCTTGCACTGGTTGAACACCTTCTCGCCGTTCACCACGTCGCCCGCGGCGAGAGCAAATCGCCCTGCGAAGCTGAGGGTGAGGAAAACGACAAAAACGAACATCCGAGACAAGATCATCAGCGGTCCTCCGTCATTCCGAGCAGCCCCAGCGGCAAGCTACCTAACCTCTTTCAGCAATTTGTGCAAATTGTAAAGGCCCGGCGCGCCATCGCAAGCCTGGACTGAGTTTGGGCGGTTTGCGAATTCGGCAGACGACTCAAGAGCTTCGCAGTCGGCATAATAATCGATAACGTGCATCCCGCGCGACTATGTGTATCCCGGCTAATATCCGCCGGTGGCGCCGACCACGGTCGTCCCGCAGGTTCCGGCAGCGCCCGCGGCGGTTGCGGCGCAGTCCATGTGATACTATCGGCACAATCCTGAGGGCTATTATCCGTACGTGAATCCTGCGGCACGGGATGAAGAAGAACCGCTGGCTGAGGCGATCGTCCCCCACGCGGGTGAATAGGCGCCACGATCATTGATGCCGACGGTGGCGCATGCTCCGGTGTCGATCCGCGAGACGCGCAAGACGGCGCCGTGCCTTACGCCCCTTCGGGCTTGTCCGATATCGGCGATCACGGTTGCGACCCTTAGGGCTTGCCGAATATCGGCGATTACTCTCACGTTTCGCTTTGCGGCCCTCAGGCGTTTGCGCCCATCGGCGTTCATGCACGCGGTTGCACTCCACACACGTCCCATTCGATACCACTCGCTCAGAGGCGTGGCCGTTTTTGCACGGCTTGCCAGTAAAATACCTCTTGAGTCTTCTCACGCGGGCCGCGGATCGTGAAATAACCTCATGCACCATGTTGCCTCCCTTCTTCTTCGAGGAAGCTAACCGCTTCCCGTGCTGGCGCTACGGGACCCGCGAGCGGGGCTGAATAAATTTCTCTGGGTCGATTTTGGCTGCGTTACCTTGCGCGAACCTGACAACAAGCTCGCAGGATTGGTCTCGGCAACAAACCCACAGAATGGGACCAGTCGCCCAGGAACGGAAAATCGGCTTCAAGCCTGCGTCACGATCGTGGCGCATTCGCCGGGCATGCCGGCCGGACGTCAGGCTTCTGCAAGCTTTGCCCCTGATGATGCCGAAGGATTTTTGATCTGAACCCGCATTCCCCGGGGCAACCAAGGCTTGCGGTGAGCGGAGTCGCTGATTCTGATTGAATTTTCAGCAGGATACCCATTCCGAGTTCGAGGGGAAGAGCACGATAGAGAGTGCACGGGGTGGAACGGATGCGAACTTTCTCTCGCCCTCGGCGCGCATGGCGATCAGTAGGGAGGCCACGATGACGTTGCGTCAGAGAACGGGCTGGACATGGGTCATGGCGCTGGCCGTGGCCGTCGCGTCGATGGCGATGTCCGCGCAAGAGGCCTTTGCGGTGCCCAGCTTTGCGCGCCAGACTGGCCAAGCTTGTGAAGCGTGCCACACGGTATTCCCCGAGCTCACGCCCTACGGCCGCATGTTCAAGCTCAATGGCTACGTCTTTACCAACGTCAAGGACATAAGCGACATCAACGCCCAGCGGTCGAGCACCTTGTCGCTGACCGAGCTGCCGCCGATCTCCCTCATGTTCCTGGCTTCCGAGACGCACATCAACAAGGCCTTGCCCGACTCGAGCTTGCCAAGCGGCGTGGCGCAAAATGACACCATTGGGTTCCCGCAGCAGGTGAGCTTCTTCTACGCCGGCAGGATCGCGCCCGACTTCGGCGCCTTCATCCAGCTCACCTACGATCCCGGCGCCAACTCGGTCGGAATCGACAACACGGACCTGCGCTTTGCCGACAGCGGCACTTTCCAAAGCATGGGCCTGATCTACGGATTAACCCTCAACAACAATCCCACCTCGCAGGACGTGTGGAACAGCACGCCGGGGTGGGGATACCCTTATGCCACCTTCAGGGCGGCGCCGTCACCCGCGGCGGCCGCCTTGATCGACGGCCCTTTGGCGCAGAATACTGCGGGCGCTACACTATATCTTATGCTTGACAAGACTTTTTATTTTGAAGGCGGCGCCTATCGCTCCGCGAAAGTCGGGACCACAAACAAGCTGCTGATGGCGCCCGGTCCGCTCGATAGCGAATTCACCAACGTGATCGACGGCCTCGCGCCGTACTGGCGCTTCGCCTACGAGCATCCCTGGGGAAAGAACAGTTTAGAGATCGGGACGTACGGCATCCATTCCTCCATCAGGCCGAATGCCGGCATGACCTCGTTGGTCACGTCCGGGCCGACCGATGACTACACGGACGCGGCGTTGGACGCGCAATATCAATGGATCGGCGAGGACAACCTGGTTACCCTCGCCGGCACCTGGATCCATGAATTCGCCACGCGCCACGCCACGGTGGCCACCAACGTAAACGACAGCTTGGATACCTTGAGGGCGACCGCCACCTATTACTATCAGCGCAGATACGGCGGCAGCTTCCAGCTCTTCCAGACGACGGGCACCACGGACCCCCTGGTCTTCCCGGCGGCGGCGGTGACGGGCAGCCGGAACGGAAGCCCGGATAGCCGCGGCCTCAAGATCGAGTTCGATTACGTGCCCTGGCTCAATACCAAGATCGGCCTACAGTACACGGCATACCTCGACTTCAATGGCGCCTCGAAGAACTATGACGGCTTCGGACGGAACGCGTCCGACAACAACACCCTCTATGCCTTTCTCTGGACGGCATTCTAATGGAGGGGCGTGATCGGTCGGATGGAAGGAGCTGTGCCGTGAAGAGATCGAGTATTTGGCTCGCTGCGCTCATGATTTTCGTTGCCGGAAACGCATGGGGCGCAGGCGCTCCGCCCGAGCTGGCGGTCAAGGTGTGTTCCACGTGCCACGGAGCAGAAGGGCGCAGCATAGCACCCACCTTCCCCGAGCTCGCGGGCCAGAAGGCGGCGTATCTCGAAACCCAGCTTCACGCCTTCCGGGACCGCAGCCGGGCCGATCCCCATGCCCAAGCGTACATGTGGGGCATGGCGTCCCAGCTCACCGACGACGTCATCAAGGAGCTTGCCGGATATTATGCCGCCCAGTCTCCGGCCCCCGGTACAGCGCAAGACCCCGCCGAGGTCGCTGCTGGCCAGAAAATCTTCGCGGATGGCATCGCGGCGGAGCAAGTGCCGGCCTGTGCCACTTGCCACGGTGCGAAGGCCGAAGGGACCGACATAGCGCCTCGCCTCGCGGGACAGCACCGCGAATATCTCGCGGCACAGCTTTTGGCCTTCAAGAACGCGCTGCGCGCCAACGACGTCATGCACGAAAACGTAAAGAACATCAACGACGAGCAGATTCGCCAAGTCGCGGCATATCTCGCTTCTCAATAGGATCGAGCGAGAGGTGCGGCGCGGCGAAACGCAGCGCTTCGTCATCGCGCTGAGGTTGGCACACGAACGGTGAAGGGGCCGGTAATGCAGCTCGGGCGATTCGCATCAACGGCGTGCCTCGCAATGCTTCTGGCCGGCTGCGGCGTCACTGCGGTCGAGAGTTCCGGTGGCGAGGGCACGATTACCTTGCGCGGCGACTATTCGAGCGTGTCGCACCCGGCGCAGGCCCTCGAGAAGGACATGACGGCGGAGGCCAACCGCCGTTGCCCAGGCGGTTGGGCCAAAATCAGCGATACCGCCAACCCCGGCGCGATCTCCGGTGGCCGGATTTGGCAAATACGTTGCAATACTCCCGTCGCCACGACGGGCGGAGGAAGCGCAGCTACACCCGCGCCGACGGCTGGCGCTGTTGCCAAGGCGGCTCCGGCGGCGGCTCCCGCGCCCCCGCCGGCGGCGCCGGCGCGCGCAACGGGGTTGCAGCTCATGAGCCGCGAGGACCTGACACGCGTGCTCGCCGGAGCGGTGCGACAAGCCGGTCCTTATCTCAGCGACGACGCCACGCGTACGATCGTGGAGCAGGAACTGAACGATCTCGGCGCCGCAGGAATCCGAGTGGTCGGACCCGACGGGCAAGTGATCCCGCTCGCACGCGTGTCACCATGAGGCCCCTTGAACGGGCGCATGCCTTCTCTTGATCCTTGATGGCCATTGGGCTGGCCGAGCGTCTAGCCGAACTTGTCTCAGCACCACGAAGATAATGCAAGAAATCGAGGCCTATGCCCCTACGATGCCCCCACGTCCGCTGTGGATTAACCTGCGAAGTGACTAGCTGCCCGACCCATAGCCGCTAATAAGCCGGAACCGGACTCACGGTGGCCGGCTTCATTCGTCGCAGACGTGCCACGAACAGACGTAAGCCGCACACGGGCGCGGGCCGGGAATTAGATGCTGCATCTATTAATGACGGGCACCAACTGCTATGGTTGAAGCCCCCTCTCTGAGCGGTTCGATAAGGCGTTTCGTGTCGCGCCCGAGCTGCTCGCCCGAACGGGCGAGGTGATCGAATGAGGCGGCGCGAAATCATCGGCGCTCTTCTCGGTGGTGCGGTGATCGCCTGGCCGCGCGCCGGTGTTGCCCAGTCTGCCGACCGCGTCCGCCGGATCGGCGTGCTCATAGACCGGAGCGCGAGCGATCTAGATATGCAGCGACGCATCGCTGCGTTCGAGCAAGCCCTCGAGGGATTGGGACGGGCGAAAGGCCGCAACATTCGGATCGACTATCGCTTCTTCGCCGACGACACCAACCTGGCGCTGACGTTCGCAAGAGAACTGATCGGCTTGACGCCGGACGTGCTCGTGGCGCAAGGCACGGCGGCGCTGACCATCCTGCAGCCAGTCGCCCACGCCATACCGATCGTGTTCGTGGTGGTCCCGGACCCAGTCGGCCAGGGCTTCGTTCCCGGCTTGGCGCGGCCGGGCGGTAACGTAACCGGCTTTTCCAGTGACGAGCCTAGCATGGCGGGAAAGTGGCTGGAGATGCTCAAGGAGATCGCACCCCGCCTCGCGCGCGTGGCCCTCGTCTTCAACCCGGAGACGTCCCCCCATGCCCCTTTGTTCCTGCATTCGCTCGAAGCGGCTGGCCGATCGCTCGCAGTCGAGGTGACCGCATCCCCCATTCGCGACGGCGCCGGGCTTGAGCGCGCCATCGCCGCACTCGGGCGCGAGGCGGGTGGCGGGCTGGTCGTCATGCCGGGCCCCTTTACCGCCATACACCGCGAGTCGATCATCGAGCTCGCGGCCCGCTATCGCGTGCCGGCGGCATACCCGTTCAGCTACTTCGCGGCGAGCGGCGGATTGCTCTCATATGGAGCCGATACGGTCGACCTATACCGACGCGCGGCGGGGTATGTCGATCGCATCTTGAAGGGGGCCAAGCCGGCCGAACTACCGGTCCAGCAGCCGACCAAGTTCGAGCTGGTGATCAATCTCAAGACCGCCAAGGCGCTCGGCGTGACCATCCCGCCGTTGCTGCTCGGCAGTGCCGATGAGGTGATCGAATGAGGCGACGCGATCTCATTGCCGCACTCGCCGCCGCATCGTTGGCGTCGATGCGGGTCTTCGCGCAAGTGCCGCCCAAGATGCTGCGCGTCGGCTCGGTCAGCACCCTAGCGAGAACGGAGCCGGAATTTGCGGCGTTCGAGAAGAGGATGGCCGAACTCGGCTATGAGGAGGGCAAGAATTTCGCCTTCGAATTCCTCCAGACAAAAAGCATCGAGGGCTATCAATCCGCCTTCGCCGAGCTGGCTCGGCGCAAGGTGGACATCTTCGTGACTTCCGGCAACGAGACCGCGCTGCGCGCCGCGCTGGCAGTGGCCGGTGCTCTGCCGATCGTTATGCTCGCCGTCAACTACGATCCCTTCGAGAAGGGCTATGTGGCCAGTCTCGCCCGGCCGGGAGGCAACATCACGGGAATATTCGCACGTCAGCTCGAGCTGGCGGCGAAGCGCGTCGAGCTCACGCGCGAGGCTTTGTCCAAGGCGCACACCCTCGGCCTCTGGTGGGAGGCCGCGTCCCGTGACCAAGCCGAGGCAGCCGCAGCGGCGGCGAGGAGCCTCGGCTTCGAGCCCCGGCTGATCGAGGTGACCGGCCAGCCGCCCGACTATGCCGGAGCCCTCCGGCATATGGCCGACGTGCCGGGCGAGCCCGTCATAATCGGGGCGAGCCCGGTGTTCTTCCGCGACCACGCCGCGATCTTGCGTCTGCTGCTGGCGCGGCGCACCCCGACGATCGCCCCTCTACGGCAGTACGTTGAAGCAGGGGCGCTCCTGAGTTACGGCATCGATCTGGTCGGCCTCTACCGCGACGCTGCGGGCTACGTCGATCGCATCGCCAAGGGCGCCAAGCCGGCGGACCTGCCGATCGAGCAGCCGACGCACTTCGACATGGCGGTCAACCTCAAGACCGCCGCGAGCCTCGGGATAGCACTTCCGCCCTCGCTCACCGCCCGCGCGGACGAGGTGATCGAATGAGACGGCGCGATCTCATCGCGATGCTCGGTGGCGCAGCGATCGCCTGGCCGCGCGCCGCGCGCGCGCAGCAGCCGGCGATCCCGGTGGTCGGGTTCCTCAACGGCGGATCGCCTGATGGGTACGCGCCTTACCTGGCCGCGTTCCTTAAGGGCCTCAAAGAAGCGGGCTACGTCGAAGGCCGGAACGTAGCCATCGAATACCGCTGGGCGGAGGGACAATACGATCGCCTGCCCGCATTGGCTGACGACCTCGTTCATCGCCAGGTATCGGTCATTGCCGCGACCAGCACTCCTGCCAATCTCGTGGCAAAGGCCGCGACCAGTAAGATTCCCATTGTCTTCACCACCGGTCTCGATCCGGTGCAGATGGGCCTCGTCGCTAGTCTGAACCGACCGGGCGGCAACGTCACGGGCGCAACCATATTGGATCTGGAGCTAACGCCGAAGCGACTGGAGTTGGCGCACGAGCTGGTCCCCACGGCGACTGTCGTTGCGGTACTCATCAACCCGAGCAACCCCAGTGCCGAGAACCAGACGAGAGACCTACCGGCGGTGGCCGCCACCCTCGGGCTGCAGCTTCATGTTTTGCGAGCGAGCACCGACGCTGAAATCGATGACGCCTTCACCACCTTTCTCCAACACCGGGCCCGTGTGCTCGTGATCGTCGGCGATGCATTTTTCAATAGCCGGACTGAACGATTGGCTGCACTGACGGTCCGCCATTCGGTGCCTGCGATCTATCAGCATAGGGAGTTCATCGCGGCCGGCGGCCTGATGAGCTACGCAGGCAGCATTACAGATTCCTACCGCCTGGCCGGCGGCTACACCGGCCGAATTCTCAAGGGGGACAAGCCAGCTGATCTGCCAGTCCAGCAATCCACGAAGGTCGAGTTGACCATCAACCTGAAGACAGCGAAGGCGCTCGGCCTCACCATCCCGACCGCGCTCCTTGCTCGCGCCGACGAGGTGATCGAATGAGGCGGCGCTCCATGTCCGGGTTGGGTCTTGGCTGCGTGAAGACCATTCGGCAGGTCATTCGGACGCAAAATTGATTCGAAGTGAATGCAGCTCGCGCATGAAAGATTCGTCAAGGCTGCAGATTCGAGTCGTTTGTTGCGCGCTGACGACTGCTTCCAGCGTTTTCACGCAGCCAAGGTCAAATTGCGAAGTGATCAGCCGACCGATCCATATCCGCTAAGAGGCAAGAACCGGACCGGCGTTGGCCGGCCTCATTCGTCGCAGAAGTGCCGTACCCGGGCATACCCTTATATGATCTAAGCACGATCGGTCGAACGCCAAGATCGAGCTCTCGATCCAGTCGCTTATTGAACTTTAGATCCTTGTGTGCTGTATTTTTCCGAGGGTCGACGCAATTTGACAGTTAGGGGAGGAATGAATGATCAACCCTGCGCGCGTGCCCATATTAATCGTTATGTCATTATTGCTGTTAGGCGTAATGCTCGGCGCGCTGTGCGCCAACGCGAATGCCGCTGGCTCACAAATTGAGCGCGGTAAATATCTCGTCAACATCATCCCATGCACGGATTGCCATACTCCCGGAACTTTTCTCGGCAAGCCGGATATGACGCGCTATCTCGGCGGCTCGGACGTCGGTTTTGAAGTTCCCGGACTCGGCGTCTTCTACGGGTCCAACCTAACCCCGGACAAAGAGACCGGGCTTGGCAGCTGGACTAAAGAGCAGATTGCGACCGCAATCCGAACTGGGACACGACCGGACGGTCGCATCCTCGCCCCACCTATGCCCTCGGAGTGGTTCAAACACCTCACACAATCTGATGCGCTGGCCATCGCCGCGTATCTGAAAACCTTGCCGCCGATCAAGAATAAGGTCCCGGGGCCCTTTGGCCTGACCGAAAAGCCGACCTCGTTTGTCTATCAGGTGCTACCACCGGACAAGTATGTACCCACTCCGCCTCCGGACGCACCCGCGCCGAAAAAATGATCTAAGCAAATGCAAGGCAGGTGATATTGGCAAGCTCGGCTTGTAATTGCGCACCCTGGTCCCTGAGTTTTGACCCCGGGTCAATGGCGGCTGTCGCACCATCTTTGAAGCTACAGACCCGCGATTGCAAAGGTTCAGTTCTTCTGTGACCTTCCAAGCGACGTCTCTCATGGGTCACCCGGAGCCATTCCTCGCCCACGTCGGCGGTGCGGCAGGTATTCCTTGAACTCCGGACGCGCCCGCACGCTGCCGGCACCGCCGCAAAGTGCCATAAGCAGAACAGACTCACCACACGCCCGGGACTAGCCGGTAACGCACACGCGCGGCATATTCGTTGTAGCCGGGAAGGCCTTGGCGCAGGGCGGTTTCCTCGATGAAGATACGCACAGTGAGAACGCCAAGATTGAGTGGCAAAACGAGAAGCCCGAGCCATGATCCGAGCAGCAACGGCATTCCGATCATGTACAAAATCGCACCCGCATACATCGGATGGCGCACAATCCGATAAGGGCCCGTGCTGATGACGCGTTGTCCGCGCTCTTCCTGAATCCTTACCACCGGTGCAGCAAATGAATTCTCGCGGAAAGTAAGCCAGACGATAAAAAATCCGATCGGGATCAGCACAGCGCCAGCATCGTTCAGCGCTCCGGGCATGTGCGAGAGGCTCCAGCGCTTGGCATCCAGCGCCATCAGAACGAGCCAGCCACACCAGATGACAATGATGAGTGTCATGAACACCTTGTCCCAGAACGCTTGGCCTTTCTGGAACGGGCCACCCATGCGCTCTTTGAGCAGTCCGGGATCGCGCCATGCCAACCAGAGCGTCACGGCGAGGCCGCCGACCACAAACTCCGCCATGAAGATCCAAGCGCCGGGCCAATTGAGTGTCCCGGCAGGCACGAACAGCAGCGTGGCCATGAACACTATCCAGAAAACGGCCTTCACAGAATCTGCCCACGTCATGCGGGGCCTCCCAACTGCGGCTCGGGTCCACTAAGTCCATATGTCCGCCCCGGGTCAAGGGGGGCGGTACGGGCATGTCTGCGCGATGTCGGGTCTTGGCCAGTGAGAAAACTCCGGTCGGTTTCCCGACCTGGGACACGCGGAAAACGGCGACTTAATATGAATCGTGCATTTCGCACTAAGTCGGATTCGGTCGCCGTGCGACGGATCGCTATATTTTGTGGGAGCCCGTAAGGGCATCAATCAGTACCGAACTGATCGCGTGGACGTCTCCCGTCGAAACGTTTAGCACGGCTGATTTTGAACCCGACGCTGTTCAGCGTGACGGCGGGGGTGACTGCCCGCTCAAGGCAGTATGGATATTCGTCTCAGCTTATTGTGGGTGCTCTGCCGCAAGATATTGAATTGGTCATACTGATCCAATCGTCCTTATGTGGCGTCGCGCAATTAGCGTGCCGAGTTTAATCGAAGATGCTCGGGAATTCGTTTCAAGGCCTCTTTTGAAGCCCTAAACCCCTCTTTAGCGCGCTTAAATAGGTCCAAGATTCATGAGTCGGGGGTACCCCCGATTCGACTTATGTGGGTGGCTAGAAAGAACGCAAAAAAGGATGCTCGGGCAGCATGTCAGAGAAGGATTGGTTGCGGTCGCTGCCGAGAACGACGACACTATGATCGCGCGTTTCACGTTTCCACGCGTCCCTTGGACACAACCTGATGTGCTCGCCAAACTCACGTGGCGCAGAGGAGCTTCCCCGATGACGATCATCGATTCGCAGGTCCATGCCTATGAGGCGAACACGGCGAAGCGACCGTGGCACAGTGTGCCGAACTGGCCCGATCATGTCACGGGTGACGAGATGGTGGCGGCGATGGACAAAGTCGGTGTTGACGGCGCGATCTTCATCTCCGCCTTCTCCATGTACCGCTACGACGCCAGCTATGCGGTGGAAGTGCAACGGGCCCATCCCGGCCGGTTCGCCATCGTTAAGCCGGTCGACCCGGATGATCCGGCGGTGGCTGATGTCGTCGCTGACTGGAAGAAGACACCGGGCGCGGTCGGAATCCGCATCATGCTGCCGAAACAGGCGAGGCGCGAGCCGAACGACCCAGGCCTTGACCGGATCCTGCGTGCGGGCGTTCGTTACGATTTACCGGTCAACATCCTGTTCTGGGACAACCTGGACGTGGGCACCGCGCTCATCGACCGCCATCCCGACACGCGATTCATCATCGACCATCTGGGCATCATGCAGCCGCGCATGCCGCCCGCCCCGCCGCAGCCCTGGGCCGACCTTCCGAAGGTGCTGGAACTCGCCAGGCGTCCGAACGCGGTGATCAAGGTCAGCGGCGCCTGCACGCTGTCCCGGGAGCCGTATCCCTTTCCGGACATTTGGGACCCGCTTGCCCGCGTGTTCGATGCCTGGGGTTTCGATCGCTGCTTGTGGGGCACGGACTGGACGCGCGCATTTGCCGTCGTCAACTACGAGCAGGCCGTCGAGCCCTTTCTTAGCACCGACCGCCTGAGCGACACTGAGCGGGCAATGCTCATGGGGGGCGCCTGCGCCAAGGCTTATGGTTGGTCGCCGCGGACGCCCTTGTAAGTCCATCGGGGTGACGAGGCAGCATCTGCAAATATCGCTATTGGCCGCGGCCCCCCGACAATCGGTACTCGTGATGGCCGATACCGGACTGACGGCTTTGGGGTGCGCAACGGCAAAAAGCAGGCGCCCGTTCTTAGAGATCGCCGACGGTAGTCTTCAATTCGGAGCAGGCCTTCGCGTCTTACTTCGATAGGGTGAGCGGACCTCCATGCGGCCAACTTCTGCGTTGACCTTCCACCCACTGCCGACCTTCTGGTCCAGCTGGGTAAAGGTCCGCCCCGGGTCACCCTGGGCCATTCGCCCACGTCAGCGGCGCGGCAGCTATTCCTTCAACTCCGGACGCGCCCGCACGCTGCCGGCACCGCGGCAAGGTGACTAGACCGGACCTGCCATCGGGGTCGCGAGACGCGGCCTGGGGGCGAACGCGGACAGCGGAACCCGCGCCAGCCGGACTGATGCGGACGCGGTTCTCTGCGTGCCAAAGCAGTCAGCTTCCTCGGCAATAATGCTAGCGCTCTCCCGTGCGCCACGGGGTGACGGAATGAAGCGGCAGTGCTGCGCCTATTGGTGCGTTTGCTTCCGGATAATGCTGCCACCGGATTCGGCCGAGTCCCTGCCCACCTGGCCGTATTCCCTACGCGTGCGCGGCTTCAGTAGCGTGGGTCGTACATATGCGATCGGACATGCGCCAGCAGATTCTTCGGCGGCTTCCCGGCGGCGAGGCCGCCTTTGAAGGCGACCTGCGCCACTGCAGTGGCAATGTGCGCCGAAACCTCGCGGATTCGCGGCAACGCCGGATAAAGGCTCCCCTGATCCAGATCCTGCTTGCTCACGAGCTTCGCCAGCGTCTTGGCGGCGCTCATGAACATCTCGTCCGTGACCAGTCGCGTGCCGCTCACGATCGCTCCGAGTCCCACGCCTGGGAAGATATAGGAGTTATTGCCCTGGCGCGGCACGAAAGTCTTGCCGTTGAGCGTCACTGGGCCGTACGGGCTGCCGCACGCGAACAGCGCGCGTCCGCCGGTATGTCGGTATGCCTCCTCGGCCGAGCATTCTGCCTTCGAAGTCGGGTTGGACAAGGCAAATACAATTGGCTGCCGGTTGATTTGCGCCACGGTCTGCAATATCTCGGGCGTGAACGCTCCGCCGACCGCGGCAACTCCGATGATCGCGGTGGGCTTCAGCGTTTGGATCGCCGTCCGGAAGTCGCCGATCAGCGCGTGGTCGTGCGCGTAGGGAAGTTTGTGCTCGGAGAGGTCCGTGCGATTCTTTACCACCAGGCCACGCGAATCGACCAGCCAGTTGCGCCGACGCGCTTTGGCCTCGGGCACGCCCTGCGCCACCATGGCTGAAACCACGAGGTCAGCGATTCCGGTCGCAGCCTCTCCCGCGCCGAGGAACAGCAGCGTCTGGTCCACGAGCTTACCGCCGGTCACACGTAATGCCGAGAGTAGGCCCGCGAGTGCCACCGCCGCCGTTCCCTGGATGTCGTCGTTGAAGACGCAGAAGCGGTCGCGATACCTATGCAGCAGGCGAAAGGCGCAGTGATTGGCGAAATCCTCGAACTGGATCATTACGCCGGGGAAGACCTTGCGCGCCGAGGTGACGAACTCGTCAACGAGCTTATCGTAGTCCGCGCCGCTCATCCGTTTCTGGCGCAGACCGACATAATACGGATCGTTCCGCAGTGCTTCGTTGTTCGTACCGACGTCCAGCATCACCGGCAGGCACAGCTTTGGATGCACGCCAGCGCAAGCCGAATAGAGCGACAGCTTGCCCACGGGGATGCCCATGCCGTTGGCGCCCAGGTCGCCGAGGCCCAAGATGCGCTCGCCGTCGGTCACCACGATAAGCTTCACCGAATACGGCCAGTTGCGCAGCAGTTTGGCGATGTGCCCACGATCGTTGGCGCCTATGAAGATGCCGCGTGGCCGCTGGAAGATGTGGCCGAACTTCTGGCATGCCAGCCCTACCGTCGGCGTATAGATGAGCGGCTGAATCTCGTCGATGTTGTCGCACACCACGCGCAAAAACAGCGTCTCATTGCGATCGTGCAGTGCATTGAGTGCCACGTACTTGTCGAGATCGTTGGGTAAGCGGCGCAGATTGGTCAGCATACGCTCCGCTTGCTCCTTCATCGAAAACACATGTGCCGGTAGCAAGCCGCGCAAGCCGAGAGCGTCGCGCTCGCCTTCGGTGAATGCAGTACCTTTGTTGAGAAAGGGATTGCGCAGTACTGCCATGCCACGCGCGGAGGATTCGAATGTGCGTCGATTCATGGCAAACATCGGCTCAAAAGCGTTACCCCGCCCCTTGGGCGTGACAGGCTTTGGGGTCATTTTCAAATTGTCGAGCATGGCCATCCCTCCATCCTCCACCACGATTTGTTTTTCCATTGATCATTCAATGGCAGAAATCGCATTGATCTACGTCAAAGTTGGCAATGCTTGCGCTGCCGCTCGCCCGTGCGGACGAGGTGATTAAGTGAGGCGCCCCTCCATGTCCGGAGAGGATCACCCTGAGCCATGCCCCCACGTCATTGGCGCGGCGGCTATTCCTTCAACTCCGGACGCGCCCGCACGCGGCCGGCACCGCCGCAAAGTGCCACTTCCGGACTCCGTCCTTGCTCCCCGAAAATGGTTTGTCCAGCCCCTCGACCATCGTTCGGGCTGCCCGAGGTGCCGGTTGCCGTCTGCACCCCGTGTCCGCCTTGCAGGAAGGCCGGAAAAGTACGAATATTCACGTCAGATCGGGAGTCATATGGGGAATCCCGGATAAAATGGGGCCGGTTTTCACGAGGAAACAAACCAATGTCGCACCCAATCCCCCGCCGTCCGTTCCTCAAGGTCGCCGCCACCGTGGGCCTGGGCCTTGTTGCCGCGCCCGCCATCGTCGGCCGCGCCCAGGCCGCCACCGTGAAGCTCAAGCTGTCCAGTTCGGAACCCGACAACCCCAAATTCGGCAACGGGCGAGTCTTCCATGACTATTTGATCAAGCACCTGAAGCAGGATGGCCTCAGCGAGCAGATCGAGCTTGCCTTCTTCCCGAACAATCAGCTTGGCCAGGAAATCGACGTCATCAACTCCGTCAAGCTCGGTGTGATTGATATGATGGTGTCGGGCTCGTCGATCTCGGCCAACCTTGCTCCACTCGTCGGCGTCTTCGATATCGGCTATATGTTCAAGAGCTTCCAGCAGCAGACCCGCGCGTTCGACGCCGGCGCCGCGAAGCCGGCCGAGGAGGCCCTGCTCAAGGGGGCCAACATCCGCATCATCGCCTGGGCCTACAATTTCGGCTGCCGCAGCGTGCTGGCGAAGAAGCCGGTGCACGAACCCGCGGACCTTACCGGGCTGAAGATTCGCACGCTGCCGAACCCGATCATCACCGAATGCCTGCGCCTGATGGGCGCCGAGGCCACCCCGCTCGCCTTCGGCGAAATCTACACGGCCTTGCAGGCCGGAGTCCTGGACGGGCTGGAGCAAACCGCGCCGAACATCGTGGCTGCCAAGTTCGATGAGACGGCGAAGTTTTACTCGCTCACCGAGCACAATTACTCGCCGCTCGCCATTTACATGAGCAATCTAACTTTCAACCGCATGGATCCGAAACTGCGCGAGGGCTTTCTTGCCGCCGCCCAGGCCGCCGCCATCGACGAGCGCGCGCACGGCCTGGCGGCGGAGCAGGAGGCAATGCCTATCCTTCAGAGCCATGGCGTGACCATCATCGCTGACTGCGACCGGGATGCGTTCCGCAAGCGAGTCGCCGTGCAGGCCGTGAATTTCGAGAAGGCGCACCCCGAATCCAAGGCCGTCATCGACGCGATCCAGGCCACTCCGGCGTGAAACGCACGCGCGAGCGATCTTGTTAACGACGGCGCAGGAATCGCCGGACCATCCCTGCGCCGGGCACGTCTCGACCGTGGCCGAATCGGCTGTTTTTGTACCGTATCCGATTACGCGTCCGTTGCTGGTGCTGAGCGACGTGATGGCCGCGGGTATGCTGGCGGCGGACCTGCTGGTCGTGAGCGGCTGCGTGGTCGCGCGGGTGATGTTCAACGCGCCGATCGAGTGGGCCGATGACGTGGCGCGCGGCCTGATGGTGGGTTCGAGCTTTTTCGGCGCGGCCAGCGCGATGGCGCGGCAGGAAAGCCTTGGCATCGTCTATTTCATTGACCGCCTTCGCCCGGCGACGCGCGCGGTGGTCGATGCCCTGGGCGTGGCGCTGATGCTGGCGATGTCGCTCTACGTCGCGTGGTATGCGCTGGCTCTGGGCTGGATGACGACGGGCCAGACGACGGGGTCGGGCCTGCCGCTCGAATGGACCTTCTACCCGATGGGCGGCGGGATGGTGTGCATGACCGCCTTCGCCGCGGAGAACCTGCTGCGGCGTCCGGTGCGGCGGATTATCGAAGCGGTGGCCATCCTGGCCGTCATCGCCGGCGCCTACGCGGCGTGGGCCACGGTGTCGCCCGACACGCTTCCCTCGTCGGGCTCGTTGATGCTGATCGCCCTGGTGATAACGCTGTTCGGCGGGCTGCCGGTTGGCTTCGTGCTGGTGCTGGCGGCGCTGGTCTACGTGGTGACGGAAGGGTCGCTGCCCGGCGTCATCGTGGCGCAGCAGATGGCTCGCGGGATCGACAGTTTTGTCATGCTGGCGATACCGTTCTTCATCCTGGTGGGCTACCTGATGGAAGCCAACGGGATGTCGATCCGGCTGATCGAGATGCTGCGGCGATCGGTCGGCAAAATGCGCGGTGGGTTCAACATGGTCATGGTTTTGTCCATGGTGTTGTTCTCCGGCATCTCGGGGTCGAAGATGGCGGATGTGGCGGCGGTTGGCTCGGTGCTGGTGCCGGCGGCCAAGCGGGCCAAGCACAGCCCTGGCAACGCGGTGGCGCTGCTGAGTGCGTCGGCGGTGATGGCGGAGACGATCCCGCCGTGCATCAACCTGATCATTCTCGGCTTCGTGGCGAACCTGTCGATTGGCGGGCTGTTCATGGCGGGGTTCCTGCCGGCGGCGATGATGGCGTCGTGCCTGATCGTTGCCTCGGTGGTGTTTGGCACGAAAGCGGCGATTGGCGGTGAGGTGGCGGCCTTCACGGGCAAGCGCGGGGTGGCGGCGGGCGCGATTGTTTCGTTTGGCCTGATCGCGATGATTTTCATAGGCTTCAAGGGTGGCTATGCGACGGCGACGGAGATCTCGGCGTTTGCGGCGATTTACGCGATCCTGGCTGGGGTGGTGGTGTTCCGGGAGTTGCCATTCCGGGTGCTATGGCACTGCCTGGTGATCGCGGCGGCCCGGTCCGGGCTGGTGCTGTTCATCTGCGCGGCGGCGCAGTCGCTGGCGTTCACGCTGACGATCCAGGAGATACCGCACGAGCTGGCGTTGTTCATGATCCGCCTGTCGCAGACCGCCGGGGTGGCGACGTTCCTACTGGTGTCGATTGCCATACTGATTGTGATGGGTTCGGTGCTGGAGGGGGCGGCGGCGCTGATTCTTTTTGGTCCGTTGCTGGTGCCGGTGGCGGCGCAGATTGGCATTGATCCGCTGCAATTCGGCATTGTGCTGGTGGTATCGATGGGGATCGGGCTGTTTGCGCCGCCGATTGGGCTGGGCCTGCTGGGTGCCTGCCTGATCGGCAACGTGGCGCTGGAGGAAACGATCAAGCCGCTGTTCTGCTATCTCGGCCTGCTGCTGGCCTGCGTCATCGTCATCGCCTTCTACCCCGCAATCGCGACCACGTTGCCGCGAGCCTTCGGTTACTGAGGCAGGCTGTCTGGACGAAGGCGGGGGGTGCCGCATAAGAAGATTGCACATTAAAGACGTTGTGCTTGAGCGTGCGTCGTATGTCAGTTGTGGGTCATGAGCGGCCGTGCGGGCATGCTGGCTAGAGGTCCGGTCCTGCCCGGTTAGCGGACTCCGCCAGGCTTTGCCGATCGCTGGCCGGAGGAAAAGGCGACTCAGTAGAAAAGCGGCATTTCCCGCCGAGCGGTAAATTGGTTGAGCGGGAGTCAGCGGCGCGCGTGCGGCCTTGCCTTGTTGTCGCTCCCCGCTGCGGTGAAAATCGGATCGGCGAGCGTCCCGAGCTTGCCGCCCATCGATCCCGAACCGAGAATGCCGACCCGCATGCGGCTCCTCCCTGGATACGATGGCGCGCCTTGTGCCGGCCTGGTCCTTTTGGCGGTCAGAGACCCGTCAGTTTCTCCAGCTTTTCGGGATACCGGGCACCCAGGATCGTGATGCTCGCGGCCGCGCGCTCGATCTCACGAAGATCGCCGGCGGTAAGCTCGACGGCGGCCGCTCCGATGTTCTCCTCCAGCCGCTTCGGCTTCGTCGTGCCGGGGATGGGAACGATCCACGGCTTCTGCGCCAGCAGCCAAGCGAGCGCGATCTGGGCGGGCGTCGCCTTCTTCCGCGCCGCGATCGTGCCAAGCAGATCGATCAGAGCCCGGTTCGCCTTCAGCGCCTCCGGCGTGAATCGAGGGAGGATGCTGCGGAAATCGGAGCTGTCGAACTTGGTGCTTTCGGTCATCTTGCCCGTGAGGAAGCCCTTGCCGAGCGGGCTGTAGGGAACGAAGCCGATGCCGAGCTCCTCGACCGTCGGCAGCACTTCGCTTTCGGGAGTTCTGGTCCACAACGAATATTCGCTCTGGAGTGCTGTGACCGGCTGGACGGCATGGGCGCGACGGATGGTCCGCGCGCCGGCCTCGGAAAGACCGAAGTGCTTGACCTTGCCTTCCTCGATCAGGTCCTTCACCGCTCCGGCGACATCTTCGATGGCCACGGCGGGATCAACGCGATGCTGATAGAAGAGGTCAATGGCGTCGACCTTGAGCCGCTTGAGCGAGCCTTCGGTCACCTGCTTGATGTGCTCCGGCCGGCTGTTCAGCCCAACCCATTGCGGCCCGCCCTTGGGATCGAGCTCGAACCCGAACTTGGTGGCGATCACCACCTTGCCCTTGAACGGGGCAAGCGCTTCGCCCACGAGCTCTTCGTTGTTGAAGGGGCCGTACACTTCAGCCGTATCGAAGAACGTGACGCCGCGTTCGACGGCCGTCCGGATGAGCGAAATCATCTCGTTTCTGTCTGCCGGCGGGCCGTAGGAAAAGGTCATCCCCATGCAGCCGAGTCCGATGGCCGATACTTCCAGGCCGCTCTTTCCGAGTTTGCGCTTTTGCATTGTTCTTTCTCCTTCGACATACGGTCGCGAGGCCGTCAGGCGCGGTGCGGGTCGTCGCTGACCTTTTCCATCCAGTCGGCGCTTTTACCGTTGAGCTGTTCCACGATGGCGATGTGGCTCATGGCCGTGGTCGCCGTGGCGCCATGCCAGTGCTTCTCGCCGGGCGGAATCCAGACCACGTCGCCGGGCCGGATCTCCTCGACGGGGCCGCCCCATCGCTGCACCCGGCCGCAACCGGCCGTCACGATCAGGGTTTGCCCCAACGGGTGGGAGTGCCACGCCGTCCGGGCGCCCGGCTCGAATGTGACCGTGGCGCCGAGCGCGCGCGCCGGAGCGTCCGCCTGGAAAAGCGGGTCGACGCGAACCGTGCCGGTGAAATATTCGGCCGGTCCCTTGCCGGACGGTTGCGAGCCGCTTCGCCTGATCTCCATTGCGTCTCTCCTTGATCGCGCCGGCGGCGTCGGTGTCGGCGACTGCTTGCGGTGGTGAATCTAAGGGGCGCGACGGCATCCGATTAGATGGTATAATTTGCATGAACCTATGAAATGGTTTCATGAATGTCCCGCCCGAACGCCAACGACCTCCTCGCTTTCCTTGCCGTGGCGAGAGCGCGTAGCTTCACCAGGGCTGCAGCGAAGCTCGGTGTCTCTCAATCGGCGCTCAGCCACACCATCCGTGGACTCGAAGAGCGGCTCGGGCTCCGGCTCTTGACCCGCACGACCCGTAGCGTCGCGCCGACGGAAGCGGGCGAACGGCTGCTCCGCTCCGTGGGTCCGCGCCTCGATGAGATCGACGCCGAGCTGGCCGCCCTGAGCGAGCTCCGCGACAAGCCCGCCGGCACCATCCGCATCACGGCAGGTGAGCACGCCGCCGAGGCGATCCTCTGGCCTGCCCTGGTGAGGCTGCTGCCGCACTACCCCGACATCAAGGTGGAACTCATCATCGACTATGGCCTGACTGACATCGTCGCGGAGCGCTATGACGCCGGCGTTCGCCTGGGCGAGCAGGTGGCGAAGGACATGATCGCCGTGCGCATCGGGCCGGACATGCGCATGGCCGTCGTCGGAGCGCCTTCGTACTTTGCAAGACGGCCGAGGCCGAAGAAGCCGCAGGACCTTACAGCCCACGACTGCATCAATCTCCGCTTGCCGACCTACGGCGGGCTCTACGCATGGGAATTCGAGAAACGCGGGCGCGAGCTGAGAGTTCGGGTCGAAGGGCCGCTGGTCTTCAACAACATCGCCTTGAGACTGAACGCGGCGCTCGCCGGGTTCGGCCTGGCGTATCTGCCGGAGGATCAAGTAGAGACGCACCTCGGCGACGGAAGGCTCATCCGAGTGCTCGCCGATTGGTCTCCGCCCTTCTCAGGCTATCACCTCTACTACCCGAGCCGCCGGCAGCCCACGCCGGCGTTCGGCTTGCTGGTCGATGCGTTGCGCTACCGAGGCTGAAACACGAGTTTGCTTGCGGGCGGACGCGATCTAGACGCCCGCCGCAGTCGCGGCGATGCGTCCGGCCCGCCGTCCCGAGACGAATGCCCAGGCCAGATGGTGGCCATGGCCCTTGAGCAACAGCCCGCCCTGGCCCGTGGCGCCGGCGGCGTAGAGTCCCGGAATCGGCTTGTCGCCGCGGCCCAGCACGCGATGGCTCGCGTCCACCGCCAGCCCGCCCTCGTTGTGGACGAAGACCGACTTCACCGGACCGAGTGCTATGAAGGGCGTCTCGGCGAGTGCTGGCAGCGGCGGCGCGTTTGTGCCGGGCGCCGCGTGCGTCGCGGCCACGCTCCGCGCCAGCACCGCCGGGTCGAATCCGAGCAGCCTTGCCAATGCGTCGAGCGTCGGGGCCTCGGCGTAGACGTCCGGGCGGTTGCGGCGATAGTCGGGGATGTAGGCGTAGGCGACGCCTGGTGCCGTCGATACGAAATGCGGCCAAGCCGAGAACAGCCTGGCGATGCGGCCGTCGATGACGATGTAGCCGACCTTGTCGGGTTGGTCCGGCAGCGCATAGGCCGGCCGGTCGCGCTCCTCGCAGAAGCGCCCACCGCTCTTGTTGACCAAGATCGCGCCATGCTCGAACAGCGTCGGCGAGGGTGCGAGGGCCGTGGTCAGGAATCCCATCATGAACGGCCGCAGGATCGCGGGTGGCACGTGGTCGAGCGACCACTCTATGACGGCGGCGAGCGCGCGCCAGGGCGGCAGGCGGAGCGCCAGAGTAGGGCGCGTCGGCGCAATGAATCGGATCTCCGGCCCAAGGGCGAGATCGCCGTTGAGGATGCGGGCGCCAAGCCGCAGCGCGAGACGCTGGCCATCGCCGGTGGCGGTGGGATTGACGGCCTCGACCTTGGCCTCTTGCGCGCCCATGAATTCGGCCTTGAGCTCGGGGCTGTTGGTGAAGTCGCCCGCCGCCAGCACGATGCCGGCTCGCGCAAGAAAGCGCCGGCGACCAAGCGCGGTCTCGCAATCGAGCGCGACGACGCGCTCGCCTTCGGTTACCAAGGCATCGGCGCGCGTCGCGAGCCGGATTTCGACGCCGAGGCGCCGCGCGCGCCGCTCGAGGTGATAGATATAGGCGCGCGCGTTCGGCAGAACGTTGTGCATGCGCGGCTTGCGATGCGGCGGCTCCGGCATCGGCCCGGTGAAGCGCACGCCGAGCGACAGCAGCCAGCGAAACGCCTCCGGCACTTCGTCGCAGAGGATGCGGCGCAGCTCATCGTTGTCGCGCGCGGCGAGTGACGCGTCGGCGAACAGCGCCATGTCCGCCCAGTGGTCGCGCGGATTGTCGTCGATGCGGCGGCGGCGCTGGTGAGGCGTGCCGGTCGCGGTCAAGGAACCGATCGACCAAGCCGTCGAGCCGCCGAGTGCCGCGTTCTTCTCCAAGAGTGCCACGCTCCGGCCGGTCTCGCGCGCGGCGATGGCGGCCGCGAGGCCGGCGCCGCCGCCGCCGAGGACGACGACATCGAAGCCTTCTGCGCCGATTGCGGGGACTTCCGTCATCTGGACGCCTGTGTCTACCGAATAGTCAGGCACGAAGGCAATGACGATGCGGTCCGGCGAATGGCGGAACCGAGCGAACCGCGCCGCTGCACCGGACCGGGCGAGAAACCGGCGCGTCCTTGCTCAAAGAACGGCGCGATCTGATCTTGTCGTCATCGCGAGTATGGGCGGCGGCCATGCGCCGCAGAGCCGGACGACCGCGTCCTCACGCGCCCGCCTCCAGACTGCAGAGCAAGTTATAGGTGGCAGCGAGAGGCGGCCGCGTCGTACCCGCGACGAGGGGCGAGCTCGCGGCGACGAGCTCATCCCGGATTGCCTCGAGGTCTTCGGGCCTTGCTCCCTCGATGATCACGGCCCAGTCGCAGGTTCCATCGCTGCCGCCGCGCATTGCGGCCTCATTCGTCGGCCGCGCCGTCACCGGCTCCGCCTGCCAGTGCTGAACTCGAACGATGCCCGGACGGGCGTGAAGCGCGGGCAGGACGGAGCGCCGCAGATGGGCCTCGAGATCGGCGCGTCGGTCTTCGGCCGGTGTTATGCGCACGGTCAGCGCGACAGCGCCCGACATGCGACCGAGCGTCGTGACGACCCGCATTGGCGCGCGCGTGGTATTGCGAAAGCCGGGCATCACGCGGCGTGTCCAAGCCGTCGGATTATCGAGCCGCTCGAGATAGGCAGGACTGCCGAGAATACCGATGGAATCGAGCTCATAGCAGGCAAAGTACCGCGGCGCTCCGGCGCCGGCGCGGTAGCGCCGGCCGCGGCGGAAGCCGGGCACGGCAAGCCGCTCGGGCACATGCTCGCGCCAGTACCACTCGTTGAAATCGGCCTCGAGCTCCGGCGCGATGTCGGTCCATATCGCCAGCACGGCGCCAGCCGCGTGGGCCTTGAGATCGGGACTGGTCGTTGTCACCACGTGGGTCCTTGTCTCTTGATTTCGTCTGAGGCCGGGTAGCGCAGCTGCGCGGTCGGCGCGAGCCATGCCAAAGATTAGCCTCGCCAAGCGCAGGCTATCTCAGAAGGCAATCCTCGGCAACGACGGGAACGGGCAGCGCCGGAATCTCCTTGCCGTCGGCGCCGAGCCGGCACACGAGGGGAGCTGTTGGGCAAGCCGACCGAGATCTGCTCACGGGGCAGTATCCGACTCCTCGCAGACATGTGTGAACTGTCACACTTTGGGCACGTCTCGGACTTGGCGCGATGTGTGACTTGCGTCCGTGATGCGCGCCGGACCGGACGCTGATTTGCCGTTACCGGGCGGCGGCACAAGCGCCTGCCGCGCGGCCGCCGCCGCGACGGCGGCGGCGCCAACCGGGCGATCAGACGAAGGCTTCCGCGAGCGCCAAGTAGAGGGCGAAGAGGAAGCCCGCGACGGTCGGCAGCACGACCAGCGAGCCGCCCTCGTCGATCGACTCCGGAATCATGGCGTGGGAGATGAGTGCCAGAACCGCACCACCTGCGAGCGCTTGCGCGAATATCGCGAGCTCCGACTCGGAGCTGCCGATGAACAGCTTGCCGCAAGCCGCCGCAACCACGCCGGCTATGAGGACGGTCGACCATAGGCCGAAGATGGCGTTGGGGCGGTAGCCCGCCTTGCGCAGCATGGCGGCACTCGCCGCAGCCTCCGGGATGCCGCCGAGAAACATGCCCGAGATCAGGGTGAGCGAGAGGCTGCCGAGCCCGCTGAACTTGGCGCCGATCACGAGACATCCCGGGATGGTATCGAGGATGTTGCCGAGCACGATGGCGAGGCCGGAGCCGTGACTCGCCTCGCTGAGGATCTTGTCGGCCTCGCTGCGGCTCAAGTGCTCGAGGCTTCCCCTCGCGATCCTTGCCCACGTCGCGGGGTTGGGGCCGCCGGCGCTGAGATTGGTTATGGCGCGGCCGTGGCTCAGCCGCTCCACGGCGTCCGCGATCCGCGCGTCGCCCGCCATGAGCTGCTCGAAATCCTTGCGGTCGATCTCCAGGAGATCGACCTCGCCCAAGGATCTCACGGTGGCGGTGCGCGGGCCCCCGCTCAAGAGCGCCATCTCGCCGAACGCCTGTCCCGGCGCGAGCTCGGCGAGCCTGTGCTCGGCTCCGCTTTCGCCCGGCTCGGCAGCGATGAGGACCTCGACGTTTCCCCGCGCGACGATGAAGAGCGCGTCACCGGGATCGCCTGCGCGGAACAGGATCTCGCCTGCGCCGAGATGGCGGCTGCGCAGGCAAGGCAGAATCTGCTCCACCTCATCCGCCGGCAGGTGCCGCAGGAGATCGCAGCGCGACAAGAGTGCGATGGTCTCCCTCGCCTCCTCGCGCTTGCGCTCGCGCGCGTACTCGCGGAAGCGCGTCTGATAACGCACGGCGCCGCCGTTCTTCTCGAGAACGAGCGAGGCGCAGTAATAGAAGACGGCGCCGACGGCGAACCCGCCGCCCACGAACGCCCAGGCGAGCCCAGTGCCGAAACCCAAGCGATGGAGCTCTTCAGCACCTTCAAAGGCGAGCTCGATGGCGAGCGCGCTGATGAGTGCGCCCGCGGAGAACGCCAGCACGCAGGCGAGCACCCGCTTCGAGAGCGGGAGATAGAGGCCGATCGCGGCACCGCCTAGCGCCGAGGAGGTGGTGCCGAGCCCCACGAGCGAGACGAGGGCGACCTCGGCGGCGGTACTCATGAAGCCTTTGCGGCCGCGGCGATGCGCCGGCCGTCGGGTGCCGCGGATTCGGCGGATGAAGTCATGATCGCTCCTCAGGGGCGAAGGAGCTCGATTGCCGCATGAAAACGCGCTTACGTCAATCCGCGCATGAGGCAATTGACCGCGAAGAAGCCGCAGGTGCTGTCCCAATAGTTGAGGACGGCGGCGTTGACGCCGTCGCGCCGGAGGAGTGCGATCACGCCGTCCATGACGGCGGCAACGGCGGCGCTCATCAATACCAATGCCTCGAGCGGATGCTGCGGGCTCGCGGCGATCGCCCAGGCCAGCATGAAGGCAAGCACAATGACGAAGCGCCGCAGCACATGGCTCGATTGCGGATCGAGACCGAGGCTGAGCGCGAATTTGGATTGCATCGCTTAACACCTGCTCCGTTCCTTGGGCGATCCGCTCGATCCCGTGCGGCCCAACGCCGCCTCCTAAGGTAGAGAGAGCAGCGTGCCGAGGACGTGGACCGCGACGACGACGGCGGCGCAGCCGGCCAGCAGCCAGGCGAGCTCGCGCAGCATCGCGGCCTGGGAAAGCTCGGGATTCTCGAGATCGGGACCGTCGAAAAGATCCCTCGCCCGGCTATGGTCGCCGCGCACGAAGGAGCCATGCGCGGCGTTCCGATAGTGCATGTCCGATGTGCCGTGCATGGCCGCCTCCCGCCCCCAGATCCTGGTCCATCTCGACGAAGATTAGGTCCGGCGCGCATAAAAATTCGAGACGAAGGTCGCCAGCGCTCCATAAAAAAGCCGGAAAAGGCCGGTATCGCCGGCATCATGGGATTTTTATGCAGACTTCTCTGAAAGCGCCTCGACGGGCACGGGAATGCTCGTCCAACCGGCGGATGACGACCCTATTCGGGACGCCGCTTCTCCCGGTGTAGTGGCCCTAACAGTTGGTTCCAGTGCCTCGTCATGCGCGGGCTTGGCCCACGGCTGTCCGGTTTAGATTTCAGTTCCATTGGAGCGCCATTTGCTCGGTATTGAGTATGGGAGGTGGCTCTCGATGGAGTAGGCGATCGATGCGTCTGCGGTGCATCAGGTTGGCGCGGACCAGTCTGGCGAAGGCGAGTGGGC
>JBKQRV010000027.1:0-93618 GCA_052143835.1 Alphaproteobacteria bacterium | reverse complement strand
CAACTTCAGCCTCCTCCTCCGCTGGCTGGCGAGGCTTTTGCGTGCCTTGATCGCGGCGTTCGCGGAAATCGTTCGGCCGCTTCAGATCGCGTAATTCAGCGCGCGTCAGAGTTCTTCACGGACGACTCATTACCGGCGAAAGCCGGTATCCATTGGACATGACCACCATTTTGGCGAAAGGAAACACGCCGCACCTGCTCTGAAATGGGTCCCGCCCCGGATCCAGTCCGGGGTCGCCGGGGCGTCTCGGGACCCCGATCAACGCTGAGAGCTCACTTCTTGTCTTCCTCGCGCTTCGCCCGCTCCCACAAGGCGTCCATCTCATCGAGCGTCGCCTCTTTCAGCACCTTGCCTGCTTCGGCCAGAAAAGCCTCGACCCGGCGGAAGCGGCGCTCGAACTTCGCATTGCTCTGTCGCAGCGCCGCCTCCGGGTCGAGCTCGAGCCGGCGCGCAAGATTGACCAGGCTGAAAAGAAGATCGCCGAGCTCGTCCTCAACGCGCTCGGGCGGCGATCCTTTCACGAGCTCGGCGGTGAGCTCGCGGATTTCCTCCTCGATCTTGGCGAGGACCGAGGCCGTCTCCGTCCAGTCGAAGCCGACGCGGGCGGCCCGGCGCTGCAGCTTGAGTGCGCGCGTGAGCGCAGGCAGCGATAGCGCAACCCCGTCGAGGGCGCTTTCACCGACCTTCCCGCGGGCGGCGGCAGCGGCCGCGCGCTCGCTCTCCTTGTGCGCCTCCCAGGCCTGCCGCTGCGTCTCGGCATCCTTGATCTCCGCCTCGCCGAACACATGAGGATGGCGCCGTATCATCTTGTCGGCAATGGCGCCGGCCACGGCCTCGAAGTCGAAGGAGCGGGCTTCCTCGGCCATCCGCGCATGAAACACCACCTGAAGCAGGAGGTCGCCGAGCTCCTCGCGCAAGGCGTCGAGATCCTGGCGCGCGATGGCGTCGGCGACCTCATAGGCCTCCTCGATGGTGTAGGGTGCGATGGTGGCGAAGCTCTGCGCCACGTCCCAAGGACAGCCGCCCTCGGGATCGCGCAAGCGCGCCATGATCTCGAGCAGACGGTCGATGTTGCTTCGGGCCATGAGGCGGGGCTGCCATCGCGAGGGAAGGAGGGTCAAGGGCGCTTTCGCGAGTCATAGCGCAGGATCGCGCAAGGCGAAAGCTTGGGGCAAATCCGAGCGGCGCCGCGTATAAGAGGACGGCGCAGGTGCCAGCCGGGCGCGGCCGAGGCCGCGCTCCGCTGCTTGAGCGCTCGCGGGTCACCCGAGACAAGGAGATCGATGCGATGAGCGAGCCCGTAGTTCTATGCAAAACCGATGCGCGCGGCATCGCAACCATTACGCTCAACCGGCCGGCGCTCAACAACGCCTATAACCGCGAGATGATCGCGGCCCTTGGGGATGCGCTCGCGCGGCTGCGCGCGGACCCGGCGGTGCGGCTCGTGCTGCTGCGGGGTGCCGGCAAGCACTTCCAGGCAGGAGCCGATCTCGGCTTCCTGCGCGAGGCGGCGGCCATGCCGCCGGCCGAGAATCTGGAGGTGTCGCGCTTGACCGTGGCGGCGTTGGCCGCGCTCTACCGTTATCCGAAGCCGACCTTGGCACTCGTGCACGGCGGCTGCTTCGGCGGCGGGGTCGGGATGGTCGCCGCCTGCGACATGGCGATCGCGACCGAGGATGCGGTCTTCGCCATCAGCGAGGTGCGCTGGGGCGTGGCACCGGCGCCGATCCTGCCGATGCTAGTCGCGCGCATGGGGCTCGGCGGCGTGACGCGCTACGCGCTCACGGCCGAGCGCTTCAGCGCCGCCGAGGCGCTCAGGCTGGGCCTGGTGCAGGCGCTTTGTCCCGCGGGCAAGCTCGACGAGGCGGCCGCACCGATCATCGAGCACGTCCTCTTGGCGGCACCCGAGGCGATCGCGGTGACCAAGCGCATTGCCCATGAGGTCGCCGCCGGCATGGCGACCGAGGACTCGCCGGAGTACCTCGCCGAGGAGGCCGCGGAGCGGCGGCGTTCTCCCGAGGCCGCGGAGGGGCTCGCCAGCTTCTTCGAGAAGCGCAAGCCACGCTGGTATCCGGAAGGAGGCTAAATAAGAGAGGTTCCGGGGTCAGGGTGGCCAGCGCGGGCAGGAGGGACGGCGCTTGCCGCAGCACGGCAGGCTTGGCCGCTTCTCGTATCGGAATATCGCATAATGTATATTATGGAAAATAAGCAGGCGACGTTACACTTCACCGCCCCATGCCCAAAAAGGCCAGGATTATGCACTTCGCAAAGGACTGATTAGCTCGTGATTAGGCGGGATTCCCCCGGCGCCTTCATTGCCGGCCTCACTGGCACTCGAAGACCTTGGCGGTCGTGGCCCGGCACACCATCATCCTGCCGGCGACCCGATCGAACATCCATATGGCTACGGGCCAGCGGATGTCGTCGATCATGGCAATCCCGGCCGGAGCGAAATTCGGCCCAAGCACCGGCAGCTTGCCGCGGTCGGCGGAGCCGTTCGTGTTCGAGCCCAGATCGTAGGCATAGTCCGTGACCTCCCGCGTGGCCGTGTTCATCGTCACGAGATGCATATCCAGTGCGCCGATCACCACGAAGTTATCGGCGCGACACGGCTCGGTCGTGGCCGGTATGGCGATTGCTAGCGTCAGCGCTATGATCAGGCTCCTCATGACCTTCCCTCCTCCGCGTGGCGCATCGCCGAAGCATAGCGCAATGTGCGGGGAAATCTCAGTCAATTATTAGCAGCGGCATTTGGGGGCAGTGGTACAGTTTGCACGAGCGGTTCCATTAGATCGGCGATGTTCCTATTCACAAACCCATGCCCAAGGGGTAGATTATGCCCCTTGACGCCCGGTGCATTCATAGCTCTTCCGCCCGTTTGATCAGCGTTAGGAGTTCCGCTTTCTCTGGTAACCCGTCATCTATTTTTGTAACCAGAGCGCGAACCATTTCTAGTCGCGCTCGGCTGTTTATAACGGCATAATATGATGCCCACGCTGTCCAAGGCGGGGCACGTAGCCGATGCCACCAAACCGAAAGACGATCTATCAGCCTCTGGAGGGAGAACCGATGATCGACCCGACGTTTGATCGCATTGAACGCCGCCTCGCTCGCGTCGAACGGCAGAACCGCATCCTGATCGGCCTGCTGTGCGCGATGGCGGTGGTTGCTTCGATCACGGCGACACGCGCCGCCCCCAACGTCGTCGTCGCTGACGAGGTGCGCGCCCAGCGCTTCACGCTGCTCGATCCGCACGGCGGCGTCGCTGACAATTGGTACGCGGATGACACGCGCGCTCCGAAGGAAACGCAGAATACCGCGCCGGGTTATTCAGGATCGAGCTTCCACGCTCCCTAAATTGACAATCTTCCCTGTTATAGGGATTTGCGCCATAAGGCCCTTCCTCATTAGCAAGATTAAGGACGAGCCTTGGGCCATCAAGCCGCCGCCAGCATCGCCGTTAAGCGAAAAACGGCGATGTTTCACTTCACACACCCAGCTCCATAGGGTGCTTTAGGATCCGGCCAGTCGCCTAGATGCACCGCCGCGCCTTTCATCCGAACGTCATGGTCAAGTCCATTCCGAGCAGCATCACGGCCAAGACGAGGATGAGGACGACGACAGTCACGCTAAAACTGGAACGGCGCGCGCGGTAGTAGGACGCCAATACCTCGCGCGAATCCTGCCTTATCACCATGTGGGCCACGGCGGCATCCTTTCGTTAGTGGTGCTTGATGACCGGGAACCGCCCGCTCGCCGGCCAGCTCAAATTCGTTAAAGGCATCCCCTCCGCCCGTGCCACTGCGCTTTCCAATTCCACGGAAACTGCGCAGCATTCCTCCGCCAAGCGCTGCAGCCGACGGCGCACCTGCGCATCCGGGCAGGCGCGCGCTAGCTCAACGAGTCTAAACGCTTCCTGCCGTAGCGATAGAACGTTAGACATCGTGACCATGCGCATCTCCCACCGCTGCCCATGACGGGCGGATTGGCAGTAACGGCGCGCAAATATGACGATTAGGACTATCTAAGGCCAAAATGTCCGGGTTTCAATCGGCGCTGCCGTGACAAATATGGGATAGAACTCATTGAAATTATGAGAGTTTCACCAAAAATGCTCGCTAGCCGCGGCGAAGAGGCTTTTCGTGGCGTTTCCTACATAAAAGCGCAATTTCAGCCGCTTCATTCGTCAATTTTCACCTCCCTATCCAGCCCCCAGGGCCTCTGGATATGTCTATCGGCGCCACCAGCCTAGGGACGTGCGAACCTTCGCCTTGGCAACCGTTATCGCAAGCCGGCTGTCCGGTCTCGCTACAATCAGGGTCTCGACCATCACTGCGCGAGATGGCGGCCATCAGAATTTTTCGTTTGCCGTGAGGAGCGGGCGCGCGTCCATTTAGCGCATGTCCGATCAGCACCCTGCTCTCGCCCGTGCAGAAGCGTTCTGCCGGCGTTTCGGTCTGCGCGTGCCGATGCTGCTCGCACCCATGGCCGGCGCTTGCCCCCCCTCGCTGTCGGCGGCCGTCGCGAATGCCGGCGGCCTGGGCGCCTGCGGCGCCTTGCTGATGCAGCCCGCCGCGATCCTGAACTGGGCCAAGGAGCTGCGGGCGGCCAGCAATGGGCCGTTCCAGCTCAATCTCTGGATCCCCGACCCACCGCCAGAGCGCGATGCCGCGCACGAGGCCGCGGTAGGCACCTTCCTCGCTGAGTGGGGGCCGGAGGTGCCGCCGAGCTCGGGTGATGCCAAACCGCCCGATTTCATTGCCCAGTGCGAGGCGCTGCTCGAGGCTGCACCGCCGATCGTATCGTCCGTCATGGGATTATACCCACCTGGCTTCGTTCGACGCCTGAAAGAGCGCGGCATTTCCTGGTGGGCCAACGTCTCGACCGTGGCCGAGGCGCGCGCCGCCGAGGACGCAGGTGCTGAAGTCATCGTGGCGCAAGGAATGGAAGCGGGCGGGCACCGCGGCTCTTTCGACGCCAGCCAAGCCGAAGCGGGCATGGTGGGGCTTTTCGCCCTCGTGCCGGCGGTGGCAGAAGCGGTGAAGGTGCCGGTGGTGGCGACCGGCGGGATCGCGGACGCGCGCGGGGTGGCGGCCGCCCTGCTGCTGGGCGCGAGCGCCGTGCAGATCGGCACCGGCTTCCTGCGCTGCCCGGAGGCCAAGCTCAACCCGGCCTGGGCGGACGCGTTGGCGCGCACGCCGCCGGAGGGGACCCTCGTCAGCCGTGCCTTCAGCGGGCGGGCCGGCCGCAGCGTGGCCACCGCCTATGCGCGGGCGGCGAGCGCTCCGGCGGCACCTGCTCCGGCCCCCTATCCCGTGCAGCGGGGCCTGACCCAAGCCATGCGCGAGGCCGCGGGCAAGGCCGGCGACCTCGACCGCATGCAGGCCTGGGCCGGACAGTCGGCGATGCTGGCGCGCGCCGAGCCGGCCGGCCAAGTCGTGCGGGCGTTGTGGGACGGCGCGCGGGAGCTGCTGCGGTAAACCGTCGCGGCGCGGTTTCCCCTCGCCCTGCATCGAGCATTGTATTGAACCGACATCCGTCAGATTGCGCGTGAACTGCGCGTGAAGTATGTGCAGGAGGGGAGCGCCCGGCGCGCGGCGGGCCGTACGCACGCTGAGGTCGCCCGCACAGTCGGGACCCCGACCAACGGTCCGCGAGGTGCGCGTGCCATGAAAGACCTCCCGCCCGCCTATTTCGCATTGGTGATGGCCACCGGGATCGTGTCCATCGCGGCAGCGGATTTTCATCTCCCCATCCTGGCGACGGCGCTGTTCGTGCTCAACTTGGTCGCCTACGCGGTGTTGGTGGGGCTGACCGTGCTCCGAGCCATCCGCTACCCGCGCCTGTTCTTCGGCGATATGACCGACCACCGGCTCGGAACCGGCTTCTTCACCGCGGTTGCGGGGTCCTGCATCCTCGGCGTTCAGTTCCTGCTGATCGCGCACAGCCTGGCAGCGGCAACCTTGTTCCTGGCGCTCGGCATCGTGCTTTGGATCGGCCTCACCTACACGGTTTTCACGGCGTTCACGGTCAAGCGTGACAAACCGACGCTTGAGCACGGCATCACCGGGGCCTGGCTTATTGCCGTGGTCGCCACCCAGTCGGTCGCGGTGCTGGCGGCGCTGATCGCCCGGGACTGGCCCCAGCCGCACCGGCTGGAGCTCAACTTCTTCGCGCTTTCGATGTGGCTGTGGGGCGGGATGTTCTATATCTGGATCATCTCGCTGATCTTCTACCGCTACAGCTTCTTCGCCTTCTCGCCGAGCGATCTCACGCCGCCTTACTGGATCAACATGGGCGCGATGGCGATCTCCGCCCTGGCCGGCGCGCGGCTGGTGGAGAACACACCCGACGCGCCGTTCCTGGCGTCGCTGCTGCCGTTCCTCAAGGGCTTCACGGTGTTTTACTGGGCCACGGCGACGTGGTGGATCCCGATGCTGCTCGTGCTCGGTGTATGGCGCCACGTCATTCAGCGGTTCCCGTTGCGCTACGATCCGCTGTACTGGGGCGCGGTGTTCCCTTTGGGGATGTACAGCGTGGCTACGCGGCAAATGGCGACGGCGCTCGATCTGCCGTTTCTGGATCCGCTGCCGTGGGCGATGTTCGTGGCGGCGTTGGCCGCCTGGACGCTCGCCTTCGCGGGATTGCTGTGGGAGTTGTGCAGGATGGTCACGTCGCGCGGACGCTGACGCCGTTGCCATGCGCGAGGGCGAACTCCCGAAGGCTCGGGGGGAATATGCCCAGCGCGGCTTCCGACAAAGCCGAAACCGTCACCTTGCCACCGAGAACCCGGGCGCCCCTCGCTTTCACCGTCTCTCGTCCCTGAGCTCAGCCGGTCGCTGCCGCGGCCAAGTCGTTCTCGACGAGGAGAAAGCCCGCGGTGAAGCCGGGGCCGAGCGAGGTCAAGAGGGAGCGGCGCGCGAGGCCGCCGTTGCCGAGCGCTCTCTGCAAAACGAAGAGCACGGTCGCAGCCGACATATTGCCGTAGTCGCGCAGCACCTCGCGCGAATGGTTCAGGCTGCCCTGGGGCAGCTCGAGCGCCTGCTCGATCGCCACCAGCACCTTGGCCCCGCCCGGGTGGCAGAGGAACTCGCCGATGTCGTCGAGCTCGAGGCCCTGGCGCTTAAGGAAACGCTCGATGGCAGCGCGGTAATCGGCGCGCACGAGCGCCGGAATATCGCGCGAGAAGAGCACGCCGAAGCCGTCGTCGCGCACGCGCCAGCCCATGACGTCGAGGGAGGCGGGCCAGGTGTACTCGCCGGACGCGGTGAAGGCAGGGCCTTCGCCCGCGCACGAGATGAGCGCCGCCGCGGCACCGTCGCCGAAGAGTGCCGTGGCGATGACGTTGCTCTTGGACTGGTCGCTGCGCCGGAACGTCAGGCCGCAAAGCTCGACCACGAGAAAGAGCACGCGCTCGCCCGGATGGACCCGCGCCATCTCGGACGCGCGCGCGAGCCCGAGCACGCCGCCCGCGCAGCCGAGCCCGAAGACGGGAAGCCGCCGCAGGTCGCGGCGCATGCCGAGGCGCTCCATCAGCAACGCGTCGAGGCTCGGCGTGGCCACGCCCGAGGTCGACACCGCGACGATGCCGTCGACGTCGTCGATTGCGAGCCCTGCCCGCTCCAGGCAGTCGCGCGTCGCGCGCGCCAGCAGCTCTGTCGCGTGCAAGACGAAGAGCTCGCTGCGCTCGCGCCAACCGTGCGCCTCGAGGTGCCATTCGAACGGTACGCAGGAGTAACGCGTGTCGATGCCGGCATTGCCGTAGACCGGCAGCAGGCGCTCGAAGCGTTCGCGCTGCTTGGCAAAGAGAACGCCGGCGCGCCGCTGCACGTCCTCCTGATGAAGGACATGGTGCGGCACGGCGGTGGCAAGCGAGAGAAGTCGCGGCTCTTGGGCCATGGGCAGCGCCTGTTCAGCGCAGCCTAGCATCCCCTCGCCGCTCCCGCCCCTCACGAAAGACCGTCGGCTGTTCACGAACCCTTGATCGGAGCTGCGGCCGCCCGTTCCGCGCGCAAGGGCGCTTTTGCGGCGCGGCGCTCTTTCCTCTGCGGCCCGGGCTCGGGCGCGCTCAGAAGCTCGTGCGAGATGTCGATGAAGCGCTTGAGCGCCGTCGACACGAAAGCGTCGCGCCGGCGCACCAGGAGCGTCTCGACGCGCCTCTTCCCGTTCGGCAAGGCGTGGAGCTTGACACGGCCTTCGGCCGCCGCCCGAGCCGCCGCCGCGCGCGGCAGAAGCGTGATGCCGATGCCGGCGGCCACGCAACCGATGATGCCGTCGAGGGTGCCGAACTCGAGGCGGCGGACGCCGACGATGCCGCGCTGGGCAAGGAGCGCCTCGAGATAATTTCGATAGGTGCAGCCGGCGCGAAAGACGATGAGCTTGAGCTTGTCCGCAGCCGCGCGCGCCGAGAATGCGGCGGCGTCGCCGATCCAAGGCGCGGTGAGCAGCACCAGCTCCTCCTCGACCACCGGAAGGGCGAGAAGCTCGGGATGGTCGAGCGGGCCCGCCGCGAAGGCGGCCTCGAGCCGGTGCGAGAGCACGGCCTCGACGAGCTCGGCCGTGGTCCCCGTGACGATCTCGATGTCGACCTCGGGGCAGGCGGCGGCGTAGGCGGCGAGCACCGGCGGCAGCCGCACGGCCGTCGCCGTCTCGAGCGCCCCCACCTTGATGCTGCCGCGCGGCACCGGACCGTCCACCGCCGCCCGCTTCGCCTCGCCGATGAGATGGGGGATGCGCTCGGCATAGGGCAAGAGCTGCGCGCCCGCATTGGTCAGGCTGACGCCGCGGCTGTGGCGCTGGAAGAGCCGCACGCCGAGCTCGGCTTCGAGGAGCCGAATGCGTTGTGTCACGTTCGACTGCACGGTGTTGAGGGATTGTGCTGCCTTGGTGATGCCCCCCGTGCGCGCCACCGCCGCGAAAACCGACAAATCGCCTGCGTCCATCGCGCCCTCGCCTCGCTGGAAGCCATCACGGGAATGGATGGCTTTTTGCAATATAGTCCAAATTTCCGAGAAGGGGTGGCGCTCGAATTTGCGAGAGTCGGCCCTACACCTCAATCGCGAGGCCGTCGTAGGCGGGCTCGACGCCGGGCGGGCAGCAGGCCGAGAGCGCGTCGTAATCCATGCTGTGGTTCATGTGGGTGAGGATGGCGCGCGCGGGCTTGACGCGGGCGATCCAGGCGAGCGTGCGGTCGAGCCAGGAATGGGTCGGGTGCGGCGCGAAGCGCAAGCAATCGACGATCCACAGCTCGACCCCGCGCAGCACCTCGAAGGCGCGCTCGTCGAGCGCCACTACGTCCGTCGAATAGGCGATCTTGCCGAAGCGCAAGCCGAGCGTGGCGGAGAAGCCGTGATCCTGGGGAAAGGGCTCGACGGCGACGGCATTCACATGGAACTTGCCCGTGATGGGCGTGATGGCGAGGCACGGCTTGTAGAAATAGCCGCCCGCGGAGGGCTCGATCGGCTCGAGCACATAGCCGAAGCGCCGCCGGATTTCCCCGATGGTCTCCTCGTCGGCATAGGCGGGGAGCGGGCTTCGGCGGATGGCGTTGACCGCGCGCAGATCGTCGATGCCGTGGAGATGGTCGGCGTGGCCGTGGGTGAAGAGCACGGCGTCGAGCCAGCCGCTTCCGGTCGCGAGCAGCTGCTCCCTGAGATCGGGTGAGCTGTCGACGAGGAGCCGCGACCCGTCCTCCTCGACGAGGATCGAGGCCCTGAGGCGGCGGTTGCGCAGGTTCCGCGGATTGCAGAGACCCCAATTGCCGCCGATGAGCGGCACGCCGTTCGAGCCGCCGCAGCCGAGGATGGTGACCTTCATTGCCGGCGAGCGGCGGCTGCTGGCGCCGCAGCCGTGGCCTTCTTGAAGAGGCGGAAGAAATTTTCCGTGGTGACGCGCGCGAGCTCCTCGGGCGAGACGCCCTTGAGCTCGGCGAGGGCCGCCGCCGTGTGTGCGACGAAGGCCGGCTCGTTGCGCTTGCCGCGCATCGGCACCGGGGCGAGATAAGGGGCGTCCGTCTCCACCAGGAGGCGCTCGAGGGGGACCGATCTCACCGTGTCGCGGAGCGCCGAGGCACCCTTGAAGGTGATGATCCCCGAGATCGAGATGAAGAAGCCGCAGGCGAGGGCGAACGCGGCGAGCTCCGGCCCCGCCGTGAAGCAATGGAGGAGGCCCTTGAGTGCTCCGCCCCCGCCCTCCTCCTTAAGGATGCGCATGGTGTCGGCGTCGGCGTCGCGGGTGTGCACGATGAGCGGCAAGCCGGTGCCGCGCGCGGCCGCGGCGTGGGCGCGAAAGGCGCGCGCTTGGGCCTCGCGCGGGCTGTGCTCGTAGTAGTAATCGAGGCCGGTCTCACCGATGCCGATCACGCGGGGATGCCGCGCGAGCCCGGCCAAAAGCTCGGCATTGTCGGCCCCCGCCTCCACCGCGGCCTCGTGCGGGTGCACGCCGACCGAGCACCACACCTCCGGGTGGCCTTCCGCGAGCCCGCGCACGCGGGCAAATTCGCTGAGCTTGGTCGAGATGGTGACGAGCGTCGCAACACCCGCCGCCTTGGCGCGCGCGAGCACGCCGTCGAGCTCGTCGTGAAGCTCGGGAAAATCGAGGTGGCAATGGCTGTCGACGAGCCTCACCTCGCCGCCCCCGCCTCGGCCCCCGGTTCCGGCTCGATATGGCGCGGGAAGACGCCCTCGGGCTTGGGCAACAGGGTGCCCGGCTTGAGCCGGCCGTGCGGGCCCAGGCTCGCGAAGCTGCGCGCGTCCGCCGGCAGTGCGAGCTGATCGAGAATGCGGTTGCCGGAGGCCGGCATGAAGGGCAGTGCTAAGGTGCCGATATGACGGATCGCTTCCGCCAGCACGTAAAGCACGGTCGCCATGCGGGCCGGGTCGGTCTTGCGCAGCGCCCACGGCGCCTGCTCGTCGACGTAGCGGTTGGCCTGGCCGATCACGCGCCATAGCGCCTCCAGCGCACGGTGGAATGCCTGCTCCGCCATGTGGCCGCGCATCTCCGCAAGCGTCGCCTCGGCCGCCGCGAGGAGCCGCGCATCCGCCGCCGTGAGGCTCCCCGGCTGAGGAATCGCTGCCCCGCAGTTCCGGTTGATCATGCTGAGCACGCGCTGCACGAGGTTGCCGAGATCATTGGCGAGATCGCCGTTGATGCGCGCGACCATGGTCTCGTGGCTGATATAGCCGTCGGCGCCGAAGGGGATTTCCCGCAAGAGGTAATAGCGCACCGGATCGAGGCCGTACTGAGCGATGAGCTCGCCCGGCCGCACCACGTTGCCGAGCGACTTCGACATCTTCTCGCCGCGGTTCAAGAGCCAGCCATGGGCAAAGATGCGCCGCGGCGGCGCCAGCTCCGCCGCCATCAGGAAGGCCGGCCAATAGACCGCGTGAAAGCGCAGGATGTCCTTGCCCACCACATGAAGAGCTTGGGGCCAATATTCTGAATATTCGGCGTTTTCCATATCCGGATAGCCGAGGGCCGTGAGGTAGTTGGTGAGGGCGTCGAGCCACACGTACATGACGTGCTTGGGATCGTCCGGCACCGGCACGCCCCATTTCAGGCTGGGGCGCGAGACCGGCAGGTCCTTGAGCCCGCTCGAGACGAAGCTGATCACCTCGTTGCGGCGATGGTCGGGGGCGAGGAAGGCCGGGTCCTTCTTGTAAAGTGCCAAGAGCGGCTCCTGCCACTTGGACAGCCTGAAGAAATAGTTCGGCTCCTCGACCCATTCGACCTCGGCGCCGGAGGGCGCGCGCTTGGTGCCGTCGGGGCCGGCGGTGAGCTCGCTCTCGGCATAGAACGCCTCGTCGCGCACGGCATACCAGCCGGCATAGGTGCCGAGATAGATCTCGTCGCGCGCCTTGAGCCGGCGCCACAGGTCCTGGCACGCGCGCGCGTGACGCGGCTCGGTCGTGCGGATGAAATCGTCGTTCGAGAGGTTCAAGAGCCGGTCCATGTCGCGGAAATTCTGCGCGACCTTGTCGCAGAAGGCCTTGGGCTCCATGCCGGCGGCGCGGGCCGATTTCTCGACCTTCTGGCCGTGCTCGTCCGTGCCGGTCAGGAACTTCACCCGGTAGCCGTCGAGGCGCATGAAGCGCGCCAGCACGTCGCACGCGATCGAGTTGTACGCGTGCCCTATGTGCGGCACGTCGTTCACGTAGAAGATCGGCGTCGTGATGTAAAACGACCGCTCGACGGTCATTCAGGCCTCCTCGACAGGACTCTTAGTACCGGCTATCGCAAATTCGTGATTCGGGTCGCCGTCGCCACCCGTCATGCCCCCGGGCTGCGACCCGGGGGTTGTCACGGCCATCCACGCCTTTTTGCCTCCGTCGCAAGACGTGGATGGCCGGGACCCGGCCCGCGGCCGGCCCGGCCATGACGATCAGCGAGGGTGTATCAGGAATTTGTGATTCCAGGTACTAGCTTGGAGACTATAGATCGCTCGCCATGCTGCCCGATCAACCGCCCGCACGCTCGGGTGCCTGAGCGGCGGCCTCGAGTGCGAGGAAGGCGTTGAGCATCACTTGCTTGCGCTCGAGATTGACGCTTTCCGCCCGGGACAGCAGGTGCCCGGTCTTTTCCCACACCTCCAGCCAGCGATCAAGACGAGGCTGCGCCATGAGCCGCCCGTAAAGGGCTGCCTCCCCGGCCACGACCTCGGCCGGCATCTCGCGCGTGCTCGCGGCATGGATGAGACGGGCGAGCCACCAGAGGAGGAGCTCGGAGAGGGTGCGATAGGCCGTCTCGCCCTGCCCGCCTAGGGTGCGCTCGGCAAGCCGGTGAAGCGCCACAGGATCGAGACGCGGCAGTGTCGCGAGAAGCACCATCATCTCGCGGAAGAGCGCCAAGCCGCCGTCCTCGGCAAGCGCGAGGGCCCGGCCGGCGCTGCCCTCGGCGAGGTGCGTGAGGAGCGGTAAGTCCGCGGGCGCAAGCTCCGGCAGCCGCTCCCCGAGGATGCGCGCGAGCGCGCCCGCATCGAGGGGCTTCAAGGCAAGTCGGCGGCAGCGCGAGCGGATGGTGGCGAGGAGCCGGCCCGGCGCATGGCTCACCAGGAGGATGAGTGCCCGGGGCGGGGGCTCCTCGACGATCTTGAGCACGGCGTTCGCGGCATTGCGATTCATCTCTTCGGCGCCGTCGATCACCACGATGCGCCAGCCTCCCTCGGCCGGCGTCAGGTGCAGAAAATCGGCAACCTCCCGCGCTTCCTCGACGCCGATCTCGCTTCTCAGGCGCCGGCGCTCCTCATCGAAGCGGCGCTCGAGCGTCAAGAGATCCGCATGACCGCCGGAGGCGACCCGGCGGAAGACCGGATGGTCGGGGGAAAGTGCGAGGCTCTCAGGCGGCGCTGCCAGGTCGAAGAGGCCGCCTCTATCCGCTCTCGAACCTAGCGCCAGCATGAAGCGGGCGAAACGGTAGGCAAGCGTTGCCTTGCCGATGCCCCGCGGCCCGGAGAAAATCCAGGCATGGGCCAGGCGGTTGCCGCGAAAGGCCTCGAGCAGGGCCGCTTCGGCCTCCTCTTGGCCAAAGAGGTCCGGGTTGGCGCGGGGGGCGGGCCCGCGCGTTGTCTCGGCGTCGCTCATGGTCGCATCATAGCGCCAGGGCGAAGCGCTCGGCGATGGCGCGGCAGAGCGCCGCCTGCACCTCTCCGAGCGAGCCGCGCGCGTCGATCACGCGGCAGCGCCCGGGGGCCGCGCGCGCGATCTCGAGAAAGCCCGCTCTGAGGCGCTCATGGAAGGCGAGGTCCATGCGCTCGTAGCGGGTCTCGGCCCCGGCCCTGCCCGCCGCACGCGCGAGCCCGATCTCGACGGGAAGATCGAGGATCAAGGTGAGGTCGGGCGCGAAGCTGCCGAGGGCAAGCCTATGCGCGCTCTCGCAGGCCTCGCGTCCGAGGCCATGGCCATAGCCTTGATAGGCGATCGTCGAATCGGCGAAGCGGTCGCACAGCACCCAGGCGCCGCGCGCGAGTGCCGGCTCGATCGTCCGCACGACATGCTCGCGCCGGGCCGCCACATAGAGCAGAAGCTCGCTGAGCGGGTCCCAGCGCCCGACCTCGCCGTCGACGAGAAGCTTGCGGATCTCCTCGGCGCCGGGAGCGCCTCCCGGCTCGCGCGTGGCCAAGACCTCGAGCCCGATCTGGCCGAGGGCCGAGGCGAGCAAGGGCATCTGGCTGCTCTTCCCCGTCCCCTCCCCGCCCTCGAGCGTGATGAAGGAGCCGCGGCTCATCGATGGGAAGGAGGTTCGTGTGGGGAAGGAGCCGCTCGGCTCACTTCGACGGGCCCCAGATGAGATAGCGCACCGCGGCGGCGATGCGGCCGAAGGAGCCGAGGCGAGCGACCGGCTCGGCGGCGGCGAGCGGCGCCTCCACGCTCGGCACGTCCGGCGCCTCCACGCTCACCTTGCCGATCGCGGCACCCTTGGCGATCGGCGCCGGCACTGGCCCATCGTAGCTCACCGTCACCGTCATCTTGTCGCGCGAGAGATGGGGCAGCGTCACCACGACGTCGCTCTCGGCGACGAGCGGCACGCTCGGCTGGGTGCCGAGCCAGACCTCGGCGTCGCTCACTTTTTCGCCCGCCTTGAAGAGCGTGTAGTCGCCCCACTCGCGGTAGCCCCAATCGAGCAGCTTCTCGGACTCGCGCGAGCGCTCGTTGACCGAGGACATGCCGTTGAGCACGAGAATGAGCCGCCGGCCGTCGCGCACGGCGGAGGCGGTGAGGCCGTAGCCTCCCGCTTCGGTGTGGCCGGTCTTCAGTCCGTCCACGTTGAGGTTCTTGTAAAGAAGCGGATTGCGATTGCCTTGCTTGATGCCGCCGTAGGTGAAGTCGATCTCCCTGAAGTAGTGGTAGTACTGCGGGAAGTCGGTGACCAGCCGGCGTGCCAGCGTCGCGAGATCGCGCGCCGTCATGTACTGCTGCGGGTCGGGCAGGCCCGAGGCATCGACGAAGTGGCTGTCGGCGAGCCCGAGCTCCTTCGCCTTCTTGTTCATCTCCTCGGCGAAGGCTTGCTCGCTTCCCGCGAGCCCTTCCGCGACCACGACGCAGGCGTCGTTACCCGATTGCACGGCGATGCCCTGTGTGAGATCGTCGACGCGCACCCGGCTGCCCACTTGCACGAACATCTTCGAGCCGCCGGTGCGCCAGGCCTTCTCGCTCACCGCGAGCGTGTCGTCGAGCTTGATGCGCCCTTCCTTGAGCCGCTCGAACAGGATGTAGAGCGTCATCATCTTGCTCATCGACGAAGGCGCCATGCGCACGTCGGCGTCCTTGGCGAAAAGCACGGCGCCCGTGTTGTAGTCGATCATGATGGCTTGCTTGGCCGAGGTATCGATGCTGGGAAGCTCTGCCTCAGCGCGGCCCGCGCACGAAAGCAGAAGGGAGAAGAGCGCGCCCGCGGCGAGAATTGCCGGCCAATGCCTTCCTTGCGCACGAAGGCGAGAGCGCTTCGTGCGTGCCGGCGCACGCAGGCGGAGGCCTTGAGGATTTGCGGTCATGCGATGAAAGTTGCCCCTGTTGATGCCTGATCATCCCTAGCGGGCGATTGCGCCAAAATTTTGACGCTGCCCCGGTCGCGCGACCCTATTCGACGACGATGCGCGCGTCGTGATAGCCGGCGCGCACCACGAGGTCGAGAAGCCGGTCGGCATCGTCGACCGTCGTGGCCGGCCCCATGCGCACGCGGAAGAAGGGCAGGCCGTCGACGGATGCCTGCGTGACCTTGGTCGAGCCCATGGTCGAGAGCTTGGCGCGCAGCCGATTGGCGTTGTCGTACTGGCTGAAGGCGCCCACTTGGACGTAGATCGAGGTCGCCTTCACCGGCACCGTGATCACCGCCTGCTCAAGCACCGCCTTGACGGGATCGGCCGCGGCGGCTGCCGGCACGAGCATCGGTGAAGGTCCCGGCGCTTTAGGCGCCGCAAGCGGTGCGCTCTCGACCGGCTGCCGCGCAGCAGCCGGCGTCCCTTGGGCGGGCAGCGGGGCGGCCTGTGCCGAGGCGATCACCACGGGCGCGGGCGGCGGCTGCGCCGGCACTGCGGGCGCCGCCGCCGGGGTCGGGCCGGGGGCTGCCTGCGCGCCGGGCGGCGGAACCAATGTCTCAGCGGTCACCTTCTCGGTCGGCACCGCGCTCGCGATGCGCTCGGCCGAGGGGATTTCGCCCTGCTGGGCAAGGAGGACCGCCTGGCGCGACTCGTCGGGGAGAATTTGCACGCGAACCTTGGCGGTACCGGTGCCGATCATGCCGATGAGCTGGGCGGCGCGGCGCGAGAGATCGATGATGCGCCCGCGCACATAGGGCCCGCGGTCGTTGACCCGCACGACGATCGAGCGCCCGTTGTCGAGATTGGTGACGCGCACGACGCTCGGGAGCGGCAGCGTCGGATGGGCCGCGGTGAGGTCGTTCATGTTGTAGACCTCGCCGTTGGCGGTGTATTTGCCGTGGAAGTCCGGGCCGTACCAGGAGGCGATGCCGGTCTCGTCGTAGCTGTAGTCGGTGCCCGGATAGTACCAGACCCCTTCGACCTCATAGGGCGCACCCACCTTGTAATAGCCGCGGCTCGGCGCCGCGGCTTGGCCGGCCGGCGGCGCGTGGCCCTTCTCGCCGCAGCCCGCGAGCAGGACGGCCAACGCCATAGCGGCCACCCCCTTGGTCACCCAGTGCGGGCGCATATCTAGTGGATACCCCCTTTCGGCTTCGCCTATCTAGTGTCGCTTAGATTACTTGTCCCCGATCCGATCGGCAAGCAATCCGACACTCGTGGCGAAGAAGACCGAGTGGTTCCAGCGCATGAGGGTGCGGAAGTTGTCGTAGACGAGGTAGGCAGGGCTCACTTCGTCCGTCGGCAAGACGATGGAGGCCGCAAGCGCCGGCTCTGCGAGCGGGCGGCCGTCGAGCTGGCGCACCCCGAGCGCCTGCCACTCCTCGCCCGACTTCTCAACCGCAAGGTCGGCGAGTGCCGTATCGAAGTTGGCCGGGAGCTTGACCTCCTGTCCCCAGCTCTGCCCGCTTTGCCAGCCCAGCTGTGCTAGATAATTGGCGGTCGAGGCAAAGACATCGGCGGGGTTGTGCCAAATGTCGCGGTGGCCCTTGCCTTCGAAGTCGACTGCGTAGCGCAGGTAGCTCGACGGCATGAACTGGCTCTGGCCCATGGCGCCGGCCCAAGAGCCGCGTAGGTTCGCGAGGTCGATATAGCCGAGATCGAGAATGCGTAACGCATCGATGAGCTCGCTGCGGAAATAGCTGCTGCGCCGGCCGTCATAGGCAAGGGTCGCCACCGCCTGGATCACCGGGTAATCGCCGGTCGTACGGCCGAAGTCGCTCTCGATCCCCCACAATGCGACGATGAAGCGCGGCTCGACGCCATAGCTCGCGCCGACCCGGCTGAGAAGCCCCTGATACTCGCCGAGCAGCTCGCGGCCCCGATCGACTCGGGCGTCGGAAACCACGCGGGAGACGTATTCGTCGAAAGTGAGGGTGAACTCGGGCTGCTTGTGGTCGAGCTCGATCACGTGCGGCAGCGGCGTCACTTGGTCGAGCGCCGTATTGAGCGTGTGCTGCGAGATGCCGCGCTGGCGCGCTTCGACCTTGAAGTCGCGCAGCCAAGTCGCGAAGTCGAGGTCGTTCGCCGCAACGGAGACGGCCCCGGCCAGGAGCAGGAGCCCTGCTCCGACAAGCATCGCGGCACCCCGCATCGCTTGCCCGCCGAGCCCCTCACGCCAAAATCGGGCAGGACTCATGGGCTCCTTCTGCCACACGCTCGCGCGCGCGTAAAGCGCTCTCCACGCTGGGCCGGCGGGTAGAGAGAGGTCACGGCGCCGGGAAGAATTCGTTCGTGCGGCCCATCAGACGGTAGGCGGCGAGGCCCATCCATTCCTTCGCCGCATCGTTCAAGAGCATGAGCGAATCGGCGAATTCGAAGCGGCGCGTGGCAGCGCCATCGCCCGTGGTCCGGTAATCGACCGGATAGGGAATCACTTCCCAGCCTTGGGCCCGGAAAACCCCCGCCGCGCGCGGCATGTGCGCCGCCGAGGTGACGAGGACCCAGTTCTGGCCAACCTTGGGCTCGGCGAGTCGCTTGCTGAACAGCGCATTCTCGTAAGTGTTGCGCGAGCGCTCCTCGAACGTGAGGCGCGCCGCATCGACTCCCATCTCCTCGAAAAAACGCTTGGCGACCTCGGCCTCGCTGAGCGCCGTCGGATAGAGCCGACCCGAGCCGCCGGTGAAGAGAATGCGCGCCTCGGGATGGCGCCGTGCGAGGGCCAAGGTCTCGCTGAGCCGCGCCGCACTTGGGGTCAACGTCACCTGCCCGCGCGCGGCGCTCACCACCTCGTCCACGGCACCGCCCAGCACGATGATGCCATCGATGCGCTCGGGCAGGTGTGCTGGCTGGGGAAAGCGGTTCTCGAGCGGTGCTAACACGAGGTCGGGCAGCGAGGTCGTGGCCGCCGCGGCCGCCGCAAGGACCGCAACTGCCAAGATGCAACGTCCGATGCGTCTTACCCGCTCACTCCGCCAGAACAGCATCGCCGCACCCGCCGCAAGAAAGACGACGAGGAGATTGCCGGGCTCAGCGAGCAACAAAAAAATCTTGGACAGCACGAACATCGCCGCCGTTCATAGGCCCCGCATCGTACGAAGGCAATCGCCGCGCACGGCTCAGCCCCGAACACAGAGCCACGGGCCGCGACCGCGCGCTAGGGAGCGAATTGAAGCGGGCTCAGCGGCCGTCGCTCCCTTCGACGGCTTGCGGCGTGTCCTCCTCCGCGCGCGCGCGTAAACGCCCACTGCGAATCAGGGTCGCGGCGCTTTCCGGTGGAAGCGGCGGGCTGAAATAGTAGCCCTGCCCCTCCGCGCAGCCGTGCGTGCGAAGGAAGCGCAGCTGCTCGCCGCTCTCGATGCCGACGGCGACGAGCCGGCTGCGCAGCGCCGCCGCGAGATTGATGATCGTCTCGACGATGGGAGCAGTGTTCCCGTCGGCGGGGAGGCCCGAGACGAGATGTCGGGCGAGCTTGATCCGCTCGACCGGGAAGAGGCGCAAGTACTCGAGGGACGAGTACCCCATGCCGAAGCCGTCGATGGCGATCCTGATGCCGATCCGCCTCATGCCTTGCAAGAGCTCAAGGAACGCCTGGTTGGGCTCCGTGAAAAACGAGTCGCTCATCTCGAGCTCGAGGCGCTGCGGCGGAAAGCCGCTCGCCCGGAGCGTTTGCTCCAAGAGTTGGAGATAAGGTGCTCCTCGCTTGAGCATGGCGACCGAGACGTTGACGGAAATCGCGGCAAGCGCGGTCCCTTGGTCGAGCCAAGCGCGCCCCTGCCGACAGGCTTCGCCGAGGACCCAGGAGTCCACATCGAAAATCAGGCCGCTGCGCTCCGCCTCGCCGATGAAGGCGCCCGGCGGAATCAGCTCCGGCGCCCGACGGCGCCAGCGCACCAGCCCTTCGACGCCGGCGATGGCGCCAGAGCTCAAATCAACCTGCGGTTGATAATGGAGCTCGAGCTCGCCGCGAGCGATGCCGGCGCGCAGGTCGTCGACAAGTGTTGCCCGCGCGCGGACCTCCTCCTCCATCTCGGGCAGATGGAAACAGAAACGTCCCCCGCCTTCCGCCTTGGCCTTGTACATGGCGAGGTCCGCGTGCACCAAGGTCGCTTCCTCATCCTCGGAACTCGGAGAATAGACGGCGGTGCCGACGCTGGCGTTGGTGCGCAGTTCCTGGTCGTCGAGGCGAAATGGCATTTGCATGAGGTCAAGGAGCTTTTTCGACAGGATGGCCGCATCCGCCGGATCGTGGAGCCCCGTCTGAATGACGGCGAATTCGTCGCCGCCGAGACGGGCGACCGTGTCGATGTCCCGCACGCCCTCGCTCAGCCGGCCGGCGACGGCCTTCAGCAGCTGGTCGCCCATCTGGTGACCAAGGGTATCGTTGATGTCCTTGAAGCGATCGAGATCGAGATAGAGGACGGCGAAGCTGTTCTCGCCGCGTTTCGCTCGACCGATTTCCTGCTTCAGACGCTCGAGGAAGAGCATGCGGTTCGGCAAGCCCGTCAGGAAATCATGGCGAGCCGAATGGATGATCCGCTGCTCGGCGCGCTTGCGCTCGGCGATCTCGCCCTGCAGGCTGGCCGCAAGCACCCGCAACCGGTCGGCGCGATTGCGGCTGCTGACCAGGTATGCGGTCAGCAAGGCCGTGAGCACGAGGCCGACCGCCAGCTCGCGCCAGCCGGCCCAGTGGAGCCTCGAGGCGAGCAATGCCGGCGTCGGTCGCACGATCACCGTCCAGTCGCGCCCGGCAAAGTTGAACGACGAGCCGGAGTAAGGCTCGATCAAAGCGGGGGCGGCATCGTCGGAATCGACCGCAACGCTGCCCTTCGCCGCCAGGCGCGCATAGACCAAGCGCTCGCCCGCCGGGGCTCCGTCGTCGAGCATGTAAATGTCGAAGCCCTGCGCCACGGGTTGCAGGGTGTCCATGATGGCGTCGATTGCGGCGCTGGTGAAAAGCCGGAACGACAGAATTCCGAGCAGCCGGTCGTTGCCGGCGCCCGAGGACGCCGCGGCCGGTCCTGTCTTGAACACGGGAACGTAGATCACGCAGCCTCGGCCGCCAGCAATGAAGCGCAGCGGCGGCGTGGCCACCGGGCCACCTTTGTCGATCGCCTCTTCGACCGCAGCCGCGCGCTCCCGCTCGGAGAGCAGGTCGAGGCCCATAGGTGCGGTCGGCACCATCGGCTCGAAGTAGCGGATCGGAAAATACACCGGCCGTCGAGGGGCGGTCACAAGCGCACCGCCGGCACCGATATCGACGATATGGTAACCGGCGAAGCCGTCGTCGCGCGCGGCGGCCTCGAAGCTGGCGCGCTCGGCGTCGCGAACCTGCGGCTCCCAACTCACGTTCTGGAACGCCGTGCCCAAGAGGCTGCTTGCCAGATAGATGTTGTGCGCGAACGCCTCGAATTCCTCGCGCGTCACGCCGGCGGCGGGAAAAGCGGCGGCGAATCCTTCGATCGTGCCCTCGTAACGGCTGAGGACTTCCTCCAGCCCTTTTGCGCGAAGGGCTGCCTGCTGGGTGAGCTCGGCCAAAAGCTCATCATGGGAAAACTGGCGGGCGCTGTGGGCGACGGCCAACGATATCGCCGCGCCGACGCACGCCGCCAAGACCGCGACCCAGTACCTGCGGAATCCGCTGAGATCGGGCAATGTCAGCCAACCACCCCCTCAGTTGCATCGGCAATTATTGAGCGGCAGTCGCGTTGTTGATAGGCTTGGCCCGAGACGAAATCAATGAAATTGAGGCCAAGGCGAGCACCCGCGACATTGCGTCCCAAGCGCGGCCGAAATCGCCGCGCCGCGCAATTGACCTGGAGCAAGCTATTCGACCTTGGCGGACAGGATGCGTGTCGCCGGGTAGTTGCATTTCGGACGAGGTGGAAATGAAAAAGCGCGTGTTTCTCGTCCTGATAGTGAACATCGGTATTCTGTTGCCGGCGATCCCGATAGCAGCACCCCGGCATGGTTATAATTGAGGCACCTCGGCGGCCGAACTGACGGGCCGCAGGCGTCGGGCGAGGGTTTGCCGCCTCGGCTCCCCTCGCCGCCCGCGCCGTCGTCAGGCGCGCTTGCGTGCACCTGGAGCCGACATTCCCTTGTCTCGTGGTGCTAACACCGCTAGAACGCCAGTCGCCAAAACCGGCCGGCAAGCCAAGGCGCCGCATCCGGCGGCGGCGCTCGAGGTCAAGGCGGACGCCTCGAGCCTCCTTCCTTGCCTCTGCGGCGCGGATGGGTGGCCGAGCGGTTTAAGGCACCGGTCTTGAAAACCGGCAGACGCGCGAGCGTCTCGTGGGTTCGAATCCCACCCCATCCGCCAGAATCAATGCAGAAACGACAATGCTCCCTGGCAATCCATGGCGCGACACCTCGCTCGGGCGGCGCGCGGCGCGCCGTCACGCCCGCGCGGATGAATTCGAGACGACAATTGATCCAGGTCAACGACGGAGCGCCCCGAAAGCGATTTCTTGGCCGCATTCGACGACAGCGCGGAGGCGCGCAACGCGGGGGCACTGGAAGACAAGACTGATCGAACGGCCGTGTGCGATTGGCGCGACTCAATGCCGACGCGGAACAGGCCGGGCCCGTCTGTGAAACTGGGAACTCATGCCGAAGCATATTGTCCGGCTCATCCTGCTCGTCGTGGCTCTCGGCGCAATCGGGTACGCGGCCAGAACTTATTTCACCGCCGCTACATTCTACGAATACGGTCACTACCGGGGAGCTTCCGTAGCGGAGATTGCTTCGGACAAGCCGAAGTACAAAGGCTCCGCCTATTGCCAATCGTGCCACGCGCAGCAATACGCGGAATGGTCCAAAGGCATTCATAACAGCACGGCCGCGGGCAAGGTCGTCAATTGCGAGATTTGCCACGGCCCCGCCGGCAGCCGGGACAACAAGGGCATGTTCGAGCACTCCTCGACCGGTCCGGATCACCCGAACAATCTCAAGCTGATCGTCCCGACCGACACGGTAAAGCTTTGCACCTTGTGCCACGAGCAGATGGCGGGCAGACCCGCGGAACAACCTCAAATCGTCGTCGCCTCTCACGCCGGGGGCGAGCAATGCACGACCTGCCACAACCCCCACTCGCCTGCGATCATCGGCGGGGCTGTGGCGTCGACGGCGGCACCGGGCAATGCGGCCGCGGGAGAAGCGAAGGCCGCCGCTTGTGCTGCATGTCATGGCCCGATGGGCGTCAGCGAGAACCTTCCCGGGCCCAGCCTTGCCGGACAGAAGGAAGCTTATCTCGTTGCCGCTCTCACGGCTTACAAGACGAACCTGCGCGACAATGCCGTGATGACTGGAATGGTCAAGGACTTGAGCGATGCGGATATCGGGGACATCGCGGCGTATTTCGCGGGCGCGAGCTGCAAGAGTGCGGAGAACGGGGGAAAGCAGGCCGCGGCCGCCGGGCAAGAGCTCGCAGTCAAATGCGCCGCTTGCCATGGCGCCGCCGGGATCAGCGGGCAGCCCGCGTGGCCGAACCTTGCCGGCCAGTCCAGCGACTATCTCGTCAGTGCGCTCCAATCCTACAAGGACGGCAGCCGCAAGAACGGCATCATGGCCGGGATAAGCAAATCCCTGAGCGACCCGGATGCGGCAGTCCTGGCGGCTTATTTTTCCAACGCGAATTGCAAGTGAGGGGCGCGGCTAAGGGAAACCGACGAGGAACGTTTGAAATGGAAAAGAACGAGGCACCAGCCGAGCGCGGAAGAGGACGTAGGAGCTTCCTTCAGGCCCTTGCCGCTGCCCTTGGCTGTGGCGGCATGGCGATCGCGGCCAATGCCGTCGTGCGCGAAGCCGCCGCCACGGCCTCGGAGCCGCCAAAACCCGACATCCCGGGCTACGACTGGAGCAAGCATCGTTGGGCCTTCGGCGTCGACGCCACGAAATGCATCGGCTGCTTGCGCTGCGTCGAGGCGTGCAAGGCGGAGAACGACGTCGCCGGCGACGCGCATCACTTCCGCACCTGGGTCGAGCGCTACGTCTATCTCGAAGGCGAGGACAAGCCGCGTATCGACAGCCAGGCCGATCCGGTGAACATCGCGGCCTCCGGCTCGGAGAAGGAATATCGCTTCGCCAACCGCTACAAGGACGCCAAGGTGGAAAAGGCGTTCTTCGTGCCCAAGCTGTGCAACCACTGCACGCGTCCGGCCTGCGTCCAAGTGTGCCCGACGGGCGCCACCTACAGGACCGAGGACGGCGTGGTCGTCATCGATCACAAATACTGCATCGGCTGCCAGTACTGCGTGCAGGCTTGCCCTTACGGCGCGCGCTTCTTCAATACAGCCAAGCAGGTTTCGGACAAGTGCACGTGGTGCTATCACCGCATCACCAAAGGACTGCGACCCGCCTGCGTCGAGGTTTGTCCGGTCAGCGCGCGCATCTTCGGCGATCTCAATGACAAGCAAAGCCCGGTCAGCCAGTTCGTCCGGAACAATCGCGTCCTGGTGCTCAGGCCCGAGACCGGCAACGCGCCCAACGTCTTCTACGTCGGCATCGACAAGGAGGTGAGCTGATGGGCCCGCCTTTTGAGGTCGCGACGTTCACCGGCTACGTCTACCCCAACGAGACGGTGTTCCCGTGGGGGGTGCTCATCGTCGTCTATCCCTATCTCACCGGGCTCGTGGCCGGCGCCTTTACCGTGTCGAGCCTGTATCAGGTATTCGGCATAAAGCGCCTTCAGCCCGTGGCCCACTTCGCCTTGCTCACCTCGCTGTGCCTGATGATCTTCGTGCCCACGCCGCTCTTGCTGCATCTCGGCCATCCGGAGCGCGCCTTCAACGCCGTTTTGACGCCGCATTGGATCTCCGCCATGGCCATGTTCGGCTATGCGGCCGGCTTCTACATCATTTTGCTGATGCTGGAGACCTGGTTCGTGTTCCGCCCTCACATCGTGCGCCAGGCGCAACAGAGGCGCGGCTTGCTGGCGTGGTACTACCGCCTGCTCTCCCTCGGGTCCTATGACCTGTCCGAGAAGGCGATGCGATACGACCGGAAATGGATCTTCGCGTTGGCCGTCATCGGCATCCCCGCGGCTCACGGCCTGCATGGCTATGTCGGCTTCATCTTCGGGTCGCTCAAGTCCCGGGAATGGTGGTCGTCCGATCTCATGCCCCCCATCTTTCTGTTTTCCGCCATCATTTCGGGCACTGCGCTGTTGATCGTGCTTTACGTCGTGTCGTGCAGGCTGCGCAAGGTGCCGGTCGACCTCGATTGCATAAAAGGCATGGCGTATACGCTGTGGGGCTTCGTCATGTTCACCCTGGTGCTGGAGGGGGTGGAATTCGGCGCGCTCGTCTATAAGGGCCGCGAGGGCATCGACGTGATCTGGGAATTCGTGACCGGCCCACTCGTCATTAACTTCTTTGTCCTGCAGTTTGCCATCGGCGCCGTGCTGCCGATCCTCTGGCTTTCGTACATGTTCTGGCGGCGCACCACCGGAAACGCGCTGGTCTTCGGCATCACGGTAAGCGCCGTCCTCGTGTTGTTCGAAGTCTTGATGATGCGCTTCAACGTGGTCATCGGGGGCCAGGAGATCGCGAAGACCGGCAAGGGATTGCTCGTCTTTCCCTGGGTTTTTCTCGGCAGGGAGGGCGTCCTGGCCGCAACCTCGGTGCTCGTTGCCCCGCTTCTCTTGCTATTGGTGATGATCCGGCTGTTTCCGCCCTGGGTCGATGCGGCAAAGGCATCGTCGCATTGAATGATGCGCGTCCCGGCCGATGAGGATTGCGGCGGCCGGGAGCGCCTTCATATCCGCGTTCACGGCTGATCCCTCAGACGCACAGGCGCGGGCCTGTCGCGAAGGGCGAAATGCCGTCGTCCGGCCGCGCCCTTATCCCCATACTTCGCGCGCCACCGCCACCACGAGGCGGAGCTTGGCGATCTCGTCCGCGATGGTTATGCGGTTGCCCTCGACGGTCGAGGAGAAGCCGCATTGCGGGCTCAAGGCGAGCTGGTCGAGCGGCACGTAGCGCTCCGCCTCCTCGATGCGGCGCTTGAGCTCCTCCGGCTTCTCAAGTGCCCCCTTCTTCGTGGTGACGAGGCCGAGCACCACGCGCTTGCCCTTGGGCACGAAACGCAAGGGGGCGAAGCTGCCGGCGCGCGGCGTGTCGTACTCGAGGAAATAGCCGTCGACGTTGATCTCGTTGAAGAGAATCTCGGCGACCGGGTCGTAGCCGCCCTCGGCCACCCAGGCGCTCTGGAAATTGCCGCGGCAGAGATGCATGCAAACGGTCATGCCCGGCGGCCGGGTCGCGATCGCCGCGTTGATGAGCTTGGCATAGGTCTTCGGCAAGCTCTCCGGATCCTCGCCGATGGAGCGCACCTGCTCGCGCAGCTTGGGATCGCAGAGATAGGCGAGATTGACCTCGTCGATCTGCAGGTAGGTGCAGCCCGCGCGCGCGAGGTCGGCCACTTCCTCGGCGTAGACGCGCCCCAGGTCGGCGTAGAACCCGGCGATGTCGGGATAGGCCTTCGGGTCGATCGCGCGACGGCCGCCGCGAAAGTGCATGGTGCTGGGCGACGGAATGGTGAGCTTCGGCGTCGCCTTGGCGACCGACTTCAGGAAGGCGAAGTCCTCGCGCATGATCGGCCGCGGCCGCGCGAGCACCCCAGTGACGCGCAAGCCAGGCGGCATCAGCTCGACATCGCCCTCCTCGCTGTGGAAATGCGCTTTCACGCTCGGCGGCACCACGGTCGCGTTCTCGATGCGCTCGAGAAAATCGAGGTGCCACCAGGTGCGGCGGAACTCGCCGTCGGTGACCCCCTTGAGGCCGATATCCTCCTGCAGCTTCACCACCTCGCGGATGCACTTGTCCTCGACCGCGCGCAGCTCGGCGGCCGAGATCTTGCCCGCCTTCTTCTTCTCGCGCGCAGTAAGCAGCTCGGGCGGCCGCAGCAGGCTCCCGACATGATCGGCGCGGAATGGCGGCTTCTCGGCTGGCGGCATGGTCTCCTCCTCGGCTCGCGGCTCGGCTGCCGCCAGCCTAGCATAGCCGAAGCGGCGCGGGCGACGGTCAGAACTTGAGCGCGCGGGTGAGGTCGCCGACCTTGGCCTCGCGGTCGCCGAGCGCGGGGAGGTGGTGGCGCTCGTGGATGAGCTTGAGGATGGAGGTGGTATCATAGAGCGCGTGGTCGACGTAGCCGCGCTTGGCGAAGGGCGAGACGATGATGAGCGGCACGCGCGTGCCCGGCCCCCAGCGGTCGAGGCGCGGCGGCGCCACATGGTCCCAAGAGCCGCCGTTCTCGTCGTAGGTGATGATGATCACCGTGTCCTTCCACAAGGCGCTCGTGCGGACCTTCTCGATCACCTCCTCGACCTTGTGGTCGCCCGCCACGAGCTCGGCGTAGCCGGGGTGCTGGTCCTCCTCGCCGATCGGCTTCCAGAAGGCGACGGGCGGCAGCGTACCCTTGGCGATGTCGGCGAAGAGGTCGGCCTCGTCCTTGAGATGCTCGGCACGCCCCGGCGTGCCGTCGCCGAAGTGCTTGAAATAGGCGAAGGGCTGGTGGTGGTACTCGAAGAGCGGGTCCGGATGACCCGCGAGCGCGTCGCTCCAGCCGCCGCCATACCAGGCCCAGCCGATGTGGCGCTCGGAGAGCTGGTCGCCGATGGTAGTGAAGCCCTCCTGAGGCGGCAGCAAGCTCTCGGGCTTGGCCGAGGCCGGATGGGGGCTGTTCACGCTGTAGATGGTATTGACCGCGTAACCGTCGGGGGTCACGGCGCCGTCCTTGATCATGGCACCGCTCGCATCGACCGTGGCCTTCACCGAGTCCGGGGCATTCTCGTACCGCGTCACGCATTCGCAGACGAGCCAAATATGGTTCATGTAGGAGCCGCCGAAGGTGGCGTGGAAATAATTGTCGGCGAGCGTGAAGTCGCGGGCGTAGCGCCAGATCGAGGTCTTGCGGATGTCGTAATAGCCCATCGCGAGCGTGGCCGCGTCCGAATAGGCGACGAACTTGTCCATCTTGCCGCCGTCGATCTGGGCCTGCTCCTGATACCAGCGGTGCACGAGATCGCCGGTCTTCTCCGCGATCGGCACGTATTTGTCGATGGCGAAGGGCCGGTTGGGAAGGCCCAGGGGAAAGCGGCGGTCGACGACCGGCTCGTCGGTGCCCTCGACATACATCACCGGCGGAAGCTTGGCATAGGGCAGGCCCGCTTTGTCCACCTGCGGCGGTGCCCCCTTGGCCGCGGCCAGCCCGCGGGCGCCGGGAAAGGCGCCGAACAGCTTGTCGAAGCTGTGGTTCTCCAGGTAGACGACGAAGATGTGGCCGATGCGCTCGAGCTTGGCCGCCGGCGGGGACGCGGTTTGCGCGGCGGCGGGCATTGTCGAGCCGAGAGGAAGGGCGACGAGGGCCGCGAATGCGGCACCCGCCAGAACCTTGCCGATGCCTCCATTGCCGATCATGGGCCGACCATCGTCCGTTGCTATTGAGGACCCGGTCGAACCCTCGCATCAGCTTGCAGCGATTTCGGTTACAGCGACGTGAAGATCTGGTGACGGCCTGCGCCGTTCTTCTTCCTCGGAGGTGCCTCTTACGGTCGATTTCGCAACGCCTCGCGCAGATTCCATTGACTCGCTATGATGTTGCGCCGCGTGAGAGCGGCCAGGACAGCCGGAAGCCTGTCCTACCCGAGATTCAGCTCCAGCGCGTTTCCCCAAAAAATGCCGCAAAGCACTTTTTCTGCCTCCCCACCACCGGCTCCCGCCCCGGGGCAAGGACGATTTGCGCTGATCGCGACACTCTCGATCCAGATGCTGGCCGCGTGGACCTCGCTCACCGGGCCGGTACTGGCCCCGCTCGCGGCAGGCGATATCGGCGTCGGGCCCTATCTCGTCGGCATCTATGTCTCGGTGAGCTATGCCTTCGGGGCGAGCGCTGCACTGGTCAGCGGCGGCTTCATCGCCCGCCTCGGGCCCTTGCGGGTGAGCCAGCTCAGCCTCGTTCTTTGCGGCGCGGGTCTTGCGCTCGCCACGCTGGGCACCCCACTTGCCGTGCTTGCCGCCGCTGCGGTCGTGGGCATCGGCTACGGGCCGATCACGCCCGCCTCCTCCCATATTCTCGCGCGCACCACCCCGCCCGCGCGCATGAACCTCGTATTCTCGATCAAGCAGACGGGTGTGCCCCTCGGCAACGCCTTGGCAGGCGCCGTAGCGCCTGGCCTGGCGGCACTGCTCGGCTGGCGCGGCGCGGCACTCGCGACGGCGGCACTCTGCCTCGTTGTCGCGGCGGCCTCCGAGCCGCTGCGCGCGGGCCTCGACATCGAGCTCGAGCGCCGCCGTCCGCTCTTCTCCCTCGCCCATGTGGTGGGACCGTTCCGCCTCGTCTTCCGCTCGCCCGAGCTGCGCAGGCTCTCTCTCGTCTCCTTCGCCTTCGCGGGCATGCAGACGAGCCTCGGCACCTTCCTCGTCACCTATCTCAACGGGCGTATTGGCATGTCGGTGGTGCTTGCAGGCGTGGTGCTCGCCTTCGCCCAAGGGGCCGGGGTGATCGGGCGGCCCTTGTGGGGGTTGATCGCCGACCGTTTCGTGTCGCCGATCCGGCTTCTCGGCATTCTCGGGGTCACCATGGCGCTCTCGGCGGTGCTTGTCGGGCTCTTCACGGCCAGCTGGCCGCTCATCGCCATCCTTGCCGTGTCCACCGCCTACGGCGGCACGGCGGTCGCCTGGAACGGCGTGCACCTCGCCCAGGTCGCGCGCTATTCGCCGCCCGGCCGCGCCGGCGAGGTCACCGGCGGCGCGAGCTTCGTCACCTTCGCCGGCGTGGTGGTGGTTCCGGCGCTTTTCAGCGCGATCCTGGGCTCGCTTGGCAGCTATATGGCGGCCTTCAACGCGGTCGCGGCATTAGCACTCGCCAGCGGCTTCGCTCTCCTATTCCGTCTCGGAGGCAGGTGAGCGGCACAGCGCGACGGCGCGCCTTTACGAGTGCGGCGTGCTCGCGGCAGTCGCGTGCTTGCGCCGCCAGTCCCATGGATCGTCGAAGCTCGCGGACCAGAGACCGAGATGCGCCGCCTTGGCGACCGACTGCACCTCGGCGTAGTCGAGTCCGACTTGCCAGTGCACGAGCGCCATTCCTGCGGCGATCATGTCGCGGTTGAGCTCCTCGTCGCCGGCATAGCAGACGGCGAGCTGCTGCTGGTCGAGATCCCGCCCGAGATCGTCGCACTTGACCGTGCGGCCGGCGATCAGCTCGCTAAGCTTGGCCGCGGCCGCTTGACCGCACGGCCAATCCGCACCTCCCCTGCGGCAGATCTGGTCGCGCCCCGGGGCGACCGTATCGGCGAGGTGGAAGGTGACGCCGCCGACCGCGAGCGTGCTCCCGTCGATTACCGTGGCGGGACCCGAGACCGTCTCGCCAGCCATCACCGCCGCCGTTGGCAGCAGGAGTGCCGCGAGCAGAATGGACGATGTCCGTTTCATGCTGCGCAGTTAAATCGAGCACGATGGCGATTTTATGGCGCATTCGCGGCGGCCACTTGAGCTCGGGGAGCGGAGGGGAAGCAGCACGCCGCCGCGGCGAGGGCAGGCTTGCGCAAATAGCCTTAGGCGAGCGAGCGGCACCGCCGTAAGATCGCGCGACGATCCGCGCTCTCTCTCAATCGGCCACCCTCATGACGAGCCGCACGACGGTATTTGGCGCTCCCGCCGACATCCGGCGCGGCATCCTCTGGATGCTGGCGACGACGATCTTCTTCAGCAGCCTCGACTCCACCGCGAAATACTTGACCCACAGCCTCCCCGTCGCCGAGATCGTGTGGGGGCGCTACCTCTTCCATGCCGTCTTCGGCATGCTGTGGGCGGGGCGAAGCCTGCCCACGGTGCTGCTGCATGCGCGTTTCGGCGCCCAAGCGCTGCGCGGCATCTTCCTCGTGGCGACGACGGCGCTTTATTTCTACGCGATTCGCACCATGCCGATCGCGGACGCCACCGCGGTCAATTTCATGGCGCCGATCCTCGTCACCGCCCTCTCCGTACCGCTCCTCGGCGAGCCGGTCGGCCTGCGGCGCTGGCTCGGCGTCGCCGTCGGCTTCGCAGGCGCCGTGATCATCGTGCGTCCGGGCAGCGGCGTGATGCAGCTCCCCGCCCTCTTGGTGCTCATCGCGGCCGGCATCAACGCGCTTTATCAGATCATGACCCGCGTGTTGAGCCGCACCGACTTGCCGATGACGACCAACGTCTATAGCGCGCTCGTCGGCACGGCGCTTGCAGCCTTGGCGCTTCCCCTCGACTGGGTGACGCCCGACCTCAAGGGCTGGCTCCTCCTGGTTCTCGCCGGCTTCTTCGGCGTCGTCGGCCACTACTGCATGATCAAGTCGCTCGCGCTGGCCCCGGCCGCCGCGGTCGTTCCTTTCAGCTATGTCGGCCTCGTCTGGGCCGCCATCTACGGCGTGCTGCTGTTCGGCGACTGGCCCGACGTCTGGACCATCCTCGGGGCCCTCATCATCGCCATGAGCGGGCTCTACATCTTCTACCGCGGCGAGGCCAAGAAGCGGGAGGCGACTGGGGCTTGAGAATTCGGCGGCGGCGCGTCGCAGCCGAGCTGCGGGCGGCACGAAACACATGGGCTTAGCGAGGCCGTCGCGACAGGCGCGGGGAAGGGCTCGACCAGCGCGACGCGAACGCGTGGAGACGAGTGGCGAAATCGAGCCTTTTCCGAGATAAGATTCCGTTCTATACTATTTGTGCGTGCATAAACCGAGGAGGTTTCCGGATAAAAAAGCGCTCGGATCATGCTTTCGTCCCGGGTGATGAGCGCGGTGGATCCCCATTGATCCTCGGGCGGAGCGTCATCATGACGAGCAGCGCCTTGAGCCCTGCTCGAAGGGGGGCAAAATGCTGAACAGCGCGATATTCGACGTCGTCATCGGCCTTGTCTTCACCTTCCTCACGGTAAGCCTGGCCACCAGCTCGGTCACGGAGGCCATTGCCTCCTGGCGGCAATGGCGCGCCAAAGACCTCCTGCAGGGCGTAAAGGATTTGCTCAATGATAGCAAGTTGAGCGGCCTGGGACTGCAGATCTACAACCACGCGCTCGTCAATCCCCAGGGGCCGGGCAATACGCAGAAGGGGCAGACGCCCACGACGCTGCCCTCCTATATCGATCCCAAGCACTTTACCAACGCGCTCGTCGATGCCGCCGATCTTGCCAAGGATACGCCTAAAGAAATCAATGAAGCGATAGAGAAGGTCGCGGACCCGCAGCTAAAGGCGATGCTTCAGGGCATCTCTCGGCGGGCCGGCGGGAAGCTGGACGACATGAAGCAGGAGCTCGCTGCTTGGTTCGACGCCGGCATGGAACATGTGAGCGGCGTGTACAAGCGCCGCACCCAGTGGGTCTCGCTCGCCATCGCGCTCCTGCTCTGTATCGGGCTGAACATCGATGCGCTTCACATCGGGAAGGCCTTGTGGCAGCAACCCTCTCTGGTGAAGCCAATTTCTTCGGAGATCAGCGCGAACGCGAAAGGCCCCGACGCCGCCACTGCGCTGCAATATCTCGACACGCTCGGTCTCCCGCTCGGCTGGGACACGGCTACGATCAACGAGAGGATTAAGGATTTTCCGCTCGGATGGGTCACTATGCTCCTGGGCTGGCTGATCGCGGCTCTCTCGAGCCTATTCGGCGCACCGTTCTGGTTCGACACCCTGCAAAGGTTCGTCAGGTTGAACGGCACCGGACCCCAGCCGGCGCAAAAGCAAACTCAGGGAGTCTAAGCGCGCACGCCGGCCGCGAAAAATTGCAAACCGGTCTCAGCCGATCCCGCGGTTCCGGAGGTACTTCGGATTGCTCTCGCGAACGGCATCCACGGCCGTAGCGAAGAGATGGCGCGCGATCTCTCGGTCCCCGTCGAGCCGGCCCGCGCGGATGTCGGCGACGAGCCTGCGGTTGAGCCGCTCGAGCGTCTCTTGCAGCTGCTCGCCGCGGACGCCTTCCATGCCTTGGCCGTAGTGGGAGGCGAGACGGGCGAGCTCGGCCTGGAGGGGTGCCGTCCCGGCGGCGATCTCGCGCTCGGCGTTCGCCAGCGCATTCGCGACCATGAGGCCATGGATGCGAGCCTCGGCTGGTAGCCGCGGCAGCAGCTCCTGCTGCAGCGCCTCGCGGGCGATCTCGATGAGATCGGCGGCACTCGGACGGTCGCGCATCAGGACCTCCACGAAGCACCCCGAGGAGCGTCCTCGATGGCGCGAATGAGGTGCAAGGCTTCGAGCTCGAGCTCGGGCGCAATGCGCGCGGTGAGCGCCAACTCGAGCGAGCGGTCGAGACCCGAGAGATGGCGCGCGCCCTGCTGGATCGCCATGCTGGCCCAGCGCGCGTGGGCCATGACCTCCCAATAAGGCACCGCGGCGCGCTCTACGCTGCGGCCCGCCGCACGCTCGTAGCCCTGGTAGAAGGCCTCGCGGCTGCCGATCCCCCCGGCCTCGCGCTCGTTCGACCCGAAGCGCCAACAGCGCGCGCAGAACCAACCGAGATCCTCGTGCGGATCGCTCCAGCCGGAGAATTCCCAGTCGAGGATGGCGCGGAGCTCGCCGCGCTCGACCAGATAATTGCCGGTGCGGTAATCGCGATGCGCAAAGACGAGCTCCCGGCACGGCGGCTCGTGGAGCTCGAGCCAGCGCAAGACCCACTCGAGTGCGGGATGCGGGGTCGGGTGGCGGTCGAGGAAGGTTCTGATGCGCGCGACGTTGGCGCGCGCCGGTGTCGGCCGAGGCATCTCGAGGAAGGCGAGAGCGGGATGTCCCGGCCGCAGCGCGTGGATGCGCGCGAGCTCTTCGCCGAGCCGCGTGACGAGGGCGTCGCCGAGGGACGGGTCGCGCACCAGCCGATGGGCCGCGGCCACGCCGGGCACGAAGCGCGCAATGTAGAACTGGCGGCCGATGAGGCCCGCGTCGCTCGCAAGCCAAAGCGGCTCCGGCACGGCGATACGCGCGGTATGGGCGGCGGCAAGCAGCTCGAACTCGTGCACCCGGCTCATGCTCTCCGCCACGCCTTCGGAGCCGGACGAGGCGCGCATGACGAAGACCTCGGCCTTGCCGTCGAGCTCGGCATCGACGCGCCAATTCTCCTGCACGGCGCCGCTGCCGAAGCGCTCGAGCGCGGTGATGCGTACGGTGCGCGCGCGAGCGCTCTCTGCGATGAAGGCCGCAAGCGGGCTCTTGATCTCCTCAGGCTTCAGCCCCACGACCAGAAATCCGTGCCCTCTTGGAGAAGCGCCCGCGAGAGCACCATCTTGTGCACCTCGTTCGCGCCGTCCACGAGCTTGCCTTGGCGCGCGTAGCGGTAGAGCCACTCGAGAAGCGTGTCCTTGGAATAGCCTTTGGCGCCGCACAGCTGGATCGCGGTGTCGACCGCCTTGTGGAGTATCTCGGCGACCGCGACCTTCGCGATCGACACCTCCTTGCGCGCCTGGCTGCCCTGATCGAGCTTCCAGGCCGCGTGCATGGTCAGGAGCCGGCCGATCTGTATCTCCATCGCCGCCTCGCCGAGGAGCCACTGCACGCCCTCGTGCTCGGCGAGCTTGGCGCCGAAGGATTCGCGCTGGCGCACATAACCGCCGGCGATCTCCAAAGCGCGCTTGGCCCAGCCGAGCCAGCGCATGCAGTGGGTGAGACGCGCGGTGCCGAGACGGATTTGTGCCACCTTCATGCCGTCGCCGATTTCCATGAGCACGTTCTCCTCGGGAATCTCAAGCCCGTCGAAGACAAGCTCGCAATGGCCGCCGTGCTCCTCCGGGCCCATGATGCCGATGCGGCGGACGAGCTTCCAGCCCGGCTGGTTCTTGTGGAAGAGGAAGGCGCTGAGCCCCTTGCGCGGATCGTCCGAGGTGCGCGCGATGAGAATGAAGTGCTCGGCGCCGTCCGCCCCGGTGATGAACCATTTGTGGCCGCGCACGACCCATTTGTTGCCGCGCCGCTCGGCGCGCGTGCGCATCATGCCGAGCGGATCGGAGCCGGCACCCGGGTGCGGCTCGGTCATGACGAAGGAGGAGCGCACCTTGCCGTCGATGATCGGCTGCAGCCAGCGCTCCTTTTGCGCCTCGCTGCCCACCTTCTCGAGGATGATCATGTTGCCGTCGTCGGGAGGAGCGCAGTTGAAGACGAGCGGGCCGAAGATCGAGCGCGCCATTTCCTCGTAGCAGGCCGCCATGCCGACGACGCCGACCCCCTGCCCGCCCCGCGCCTTCGGCATCTGGAAGCACCACAGGCCTGCCGCGCGCGCCTTCGCGCGCAAGGGCCGCAGCGTCTCCTCGTTGATGTTCTCGTGCTCGTCGTAGCTCTTGGGCGCTACCTCGAGCGGGATGACGTGCTCATCGACGAAGCCGCGGATGCGCTTGCGGTAATCCTCGATCGCGGGAGAGAGATTGAAGTCCATCGCTGTTTCCCTCGTTACTTCCCTGTGTTGTTTTGCCCTCAGAGCGGCGAGTGGAGGTGCCCGCCGTCGACGACGATCACGCTCCCGGTCATGTAGCTCGAGGCGTCGGAGGCGAGCAGCAGAAGGGCGCCGTCGAGCTCCTCCGGCTTGCCGAGCCGGCGCTGCGGGATGCGCTTCGTGAGCGCCTGGCCCGCCGGCGAAGCGAAGTAGTCCTGGTTGATCTCGGTCTCGATGTAGCCGGGCGCTATCGCGTTCACCCGGATGGCGTGGCGCGCGAGCTCGAGTGCCAACGCGCGGGTGAGCTGCACGAGGGCCGCCTTGGAGGCCGCATAGGCCGAGAGGTGGCCGACGACACGGAAGGCGGTGATGGAGGCGATGTTGATGATGGCGCCGCCGTGCCCGAGGCGCACCATGTGCCGCGCCGTCTCCTGGGCCATGAGCCAGGCCCCGCGCAAGTTGACGTCCAAGGTGCGGTCCCAATCATCCTCGGTGAGCTCGAGGGCCGGCTTCGACACTGCGAGGCCGGCGTTGTTGACGAGGATGGCGATGGGACCGAGCTCCTCCTCGGCGGCGGCGACCGCTTGGCGCACGCTTTCGCCCCGCGCCACGTCGAGGGGGATCGCCACCGCCCGCCCGTCGAAACCCTCGATCTCCTTGCGCAGCTCGGCCAAAAGCTCGACCCGGCGCGCCATGAGCGCAACGCGCGCGCCGTGGCGCGCGAGCGTCAAGGCGAAGTGCCGGCCGAGCCCGGAGGACGCCCCCGTGACGATCGCAGCCTTGCCGGAGAGATCGAAATATTGCGGCACTGCCTCCCCTTTCACGAGTTCTGCTGCGCTTGCGGCAAGGGGCGACTTTAGTACGGCTTCCGCGTCCGGCACAGGAGTAAATCGCCGGCTTGCTTGCGCTCTAACGGCCCCTACGCCTCCTTCGCTTTCTCCCTGAGCGCGTATTTCTGGATCTTGCCGGTCGAGGTCTTGGGCAGTGCTGTGAAGACGACGTGCTTCGGCACCTTGTAGCGCGCGAGGTGCTCGCGGCAGAAGGCGATGATCTCCTCGGCACTCACTCTCGCCTCCGGCGACTTGAGCGTCACGAAGGCGCACGGCACCTCGCCCCACGTCTCGTCGGGTTTGGCGACCACGGCCGCCTCCATGACGAGAGGATGCTTGTAGAGCACCTCCTCGACCTCGAGCGAGGAGATGTTCTCGCCGCCCGAGATGATGATGTCCTTGGAGCGGTCCTTGATCTCGGTGTAGCCGTCGGGATGGCGCACGGCGAGGTCGCCGGTGTGGAACCAGCCGCCGCGGAAGGCCTCCTCGCTCGCCGCGGCGTTCTTGAGATAGCCCTTCATCACCGTGTTGCCGCGCAGCATGAGCTCGCCGATCGTCTTGCCGTCGGCCGGCACGGGCTTGAGGCTCAGAGGCTCCGCTACCATGAGCTCGGCGAGCGTGAGGTAGCGCACGCCTTGGCGCGCCATCTTGGCCGCTTTCTCCTCGAGCGGCAGCTCACCCCACGCCTCCTGCCAGGCGCACAGCGTGGCCGGCCCATAGCTCTCGGTGAGGCCGTAGAGATGGGTGACGCGGAAGCCCATGCGCTCCATGGCGGCGATCACGGCACTCGGCGGTGCCGCCCCGCCCGTCGCCACCTCGATCGTCCAGTCGAACGTGCGCTTAACGCTCTCGGGCGCATGCACGAGCATGTTGAGGACGATGGGCGCGCCGCAGAGGTGGGTCACCCCATGCTCCGCGATCGCCGGAAAGATGAGCGCCGGATCGACTCGGCGAAGGCAGACGTGCGTCCCCGCCACCGCGGTCACCGCCCAGGTGTAGGTCCAGCCGCTGCAATGGAACATCGGCAGGGTCCAGAGATAGACCGCGCGGGAGTCGAGCCCGAACTGGATGACGTTGCCGAGCGCGTTCAGGAAGGCGCCGCGGTGGTGGTAGACCACCCCCTTGGGATTGCCCGTGGTGCCGGAGGTATAGCTGAGGGCGATCGCCTGCCACTCGTCGGCCGGCCGGTGCCAGGCGAACTCCGCATCGCCTTCGCTAATGAAGGCCTCGTAATCCTTCTCGCCGAGGAGCTCGCCCCCCTCATAGAGCGGATCGTCGATGTCGATGACGAGCGGGTGCTGCTCCGCGCGCGCGAGCGCCGGCTTGACCGTCGCCGAGAACTCGCGGTCCGCGATCAGTACCTTGGCCTCGCCATGGCCGAGGATGAAGGCGATGCTCGCGGCGTCGAGGCGGTAGTTGAGCGCATTGAGCACGGCCCCCGCCATGGCGACCCCGTAATGCGCCTCGAGCATGGCCGGCACATTGGGCGCCATCACCGCGACCGTATCCCCCGGCCGCACCCCTCGCCCGGCAAGGGCGGAGGCCAGGCGCCGGCAGCGCGCCAGGAACTCGCGGTAGCTGTAACGTCGAGCGCCGTGGATGACGGCGGTCTTGTCGGGGAACACGGCGGCGGCCCGCTCGATGAAGCTGAGCGGGGTAAGGGCCGCGAAATTGGCGCGGTTGCGCTCGAGCCCGCGCTCGTAGGGGCTGTCCGTCGCGTCAGCCGCCGTGCGCTCGCTCATCGCTCTCCTCCACGCCGCCCACACTCGCGATGCTTGAGCCTGCGGCGTCTCGCGTCAAGTATCGCGTCGGCTGCAGCGAGCTTTGCCTCGCCTTCCATCGCCGAGAGGGCTATGCTGGGCCATGTTCATCGACATCATCTCGGACACCATCTGCCCCTGGTGCTTCATCGGCAAGCGCCGCCTCGAGCGGGCGCTGAGCCTCGTCCATCAACCCGACCTCAAGGTCGCCTGGCATCCCTTCCAGCTCAATCCGGACATGCCGAAAGAAGGCATGGAGCGGGGCGAATACCTGCGCCTCAAGTTCGGCGACGAGCGCGGTTCCGGCGCCTACGACAGGATCACCGAGGCCGGCTCGGGCGAAGGCATCGAGTTCAATTTCCCGGGCATCAAGCGCACGCCCAACACGCTCGGCTCGCACCGGCTGGTGCGCTACGCGGGCGAGCTCGGCCTCCAGCACCAGGTCGTGGAAGCGCTCTTCGAGGCCTATTTCGTCGACGGCCGCGACATCGGCGACGCGATGACGCTGCTCGACATCGGTGCTGTGGCCGGGCTCGAGCGCGGGCCGCTTGCCGATTATATGGAGAGCAAGGCCGGCATAGAGGAGGTCGCGCGCGAGGACGAGATGGCGCGCCGCATGGGGGTCGAAGGCGTCCCCTGCTTCATCATCGAGCGCAAATACGTGGTCTCGGGCGCGCAAGCCCCCGAGATCTTCCTCCAGGTCTTCGAGATGATCGAGCGGGAGCAGAGCGGGCGTGAGGTGGCGGAGGAGGAGCAGAGTTAGGTAGGCGACACGGAGCGAATCCCTCACCCTTCCCGTCGCTCTCGCCCGGCGCGCGTAGCGCGCCGCTTATGCATCATGCAGAAGAAGCGGGCCTTTGGCCCGCGGGCGCCCCTTCCCTCTCCCGCAAGCGGGAGAGGGTGGCCGCGAAGCGGCCGGGTGAGGGAGCTCACGCCGCCTTGCCGACTGCCGCGGCGATCTCGGCCACCTTCTTCAGAACCTGCACGACGCCTTGGACGCGCGCGGCCTCCGCTTCCCAGCCGCGCCGGATGACGAGCTTCTGGTCCGGGCGGAAGCTGACGCTCGGGCCCTGACGCGTGACGAACTCGATGAGCCCCTTCGGGTTGGCGAAGCGGTTGCGGCGGAAGGCGAGCACCGCACCCTTGGGCCCGGCGTCGAGCTTCTCGATGCCGGCGTCGAGGCAGAGGCGCTTGATCGCCACGATCTTGAGCAGGTTCTCGACCTCGGCCGGGAGCGGGCCGAAGCGGTCGACGAGCTCGGCGGCGAAGCTGTCGATCTCCGCCTGATCGACCAAGCCGACGATGCGCCGATAGAGCCCGAGGCGCACGCCCAAATCCGCCACATAGCTCTCGGGGATGAGCACGGGCGTGCCAAGGTTGATCTGGGGCGTCCAGTCCGGCTGCGCCACCCCGGCGCCGTCGCCTTTCGCCACGGAGACCGCCTCCTCGAGCATCTGCTGATAGAGCTCGATGCCGACCTCGCGCACGTGGCCCGACTGCTCCTCGCCGAGCAGGTTGCCCGCCCCGCGGATGTCGAGATCGTGGCTCGCAAGCGTGAAGCCGGCCCCCAAGGTGTCGAGCGTCTGCATGACGTGGAGGCGCTTCTGCGCGGCCTCGCTCAGCGCCCGTCCCGGCGGCAGCGTCAGATAGGCGTAGGCGCGCAGCTTCGCGCGCCCCACGCGTCCGCGCAGCTGGTAGAGCTGGGCCAGCCCGAACATGTCGGCGCGGTGGACGATAAGGGTGTTGGCGGCCGGGATGTCGAGACCTGATTCGACGATGTTGGTCGAGAGCAGCACGTCGAACTTGCCGTCGTAGAACGCCGCCATGGCGTCCTCGAGCGCGCTTGCCGCCATGCGCCCGTGCGCGGTCACGATCTTCACCTCGGGCACCAGCTCCTTGAGGCGCTCATGCACCTTGGGCAGGTCCTCGATGCGCGGACAGACGTAATAGCTCTGCCCGCCGCGGAAATGCTCGCGCAAGAGCGCCTCGCGCACGACCACCGGATCGTAGGGCAGCACGAAGGTGCGCACGGCGAGACGGTCGACGGGCGGGGTCGCGATCAGGCTCATGTCGCGCACGCCGGAAAGTGCTAACTGGAGGGTGCGCGGGATCGGCGTCGCCGTCAGCGTCAGCACGTGCACGTTGCTCCGGAGCTGCTTGAGCCGCTCCTTCTGCTTGACGCCGAAATGCTGCTCCTCGTCCACGATGAGGAGGCCCAGATGCTTGAAGGAGATCTGCTTGCCGAGAAGCGCGTGGGTGCCGATGACGATGTCGAGCGTGCCCGCGGCGAGGCCGGCCTTCACCTGCGCCGTCTCCTTGGCGCCGGTCAAGCGCGAGAGCCGGCCGATCTTGACCGGCAGACCGGCGAAACGCTCGCTGAAGGTGCGGTAGTGCTGGCGCGCGAGCAAGGTGGTCGGCACCACGACGGCCACCTGGAATCCGGACATCACCCCGAGGAAGGCCGCGCGCAGCGCCACCTCGGTCTTGCCGAAGCCGACGTCGCCGCAGATGAGGCGGTCCATGGGCCGGCCCTCGGCCAGGTCGTGCACCGTCTCGTCGATCGCGCCGAGCTGGTCCTCGGTCTCGGGATAGGGGAAGCGCGCGCAGAACTCGGCGTAGTCGGAACCCTCGGCCGCGATCACCTCGCCCGGCCTGAGCTGGCGCTCGGCGGCGACGCGGATGAGCTCGTCCGCGATCTCGCGGATGCGCTTCTTGACGCGCGCCTTGCGCGCCTGCCAGCCGGCACCGCCGAGGCGGTCGAGCTGCACGCCGGCCTCCTCCGAGCCGAAGCGCGAGAGCACCTCGATGTTCTCGACCGGCACGAAGAGCTTGTCGCCGCCGTCGTAGAGCACGCGCAAGCAATCGTGGGCAGCACCTGAGACCTCGATCGTCTCGAGCCCCTCGTAGCGGCCGATGCCGTGCTCGACGTGGACGACCAGGTCGCCCGCGGTCAGGCTCGAGACCTCGGAGATGAAATTCTCGGAACGGCTCCTCCGGCGAGCCGGGCGGACGAGGCGGTCGCCGAGGATGTCCTGCTCGGCGATGACCGCGAGCCCGTCGCGCACGAAGCCGTGCTCGAGGCCGAGCACGATGAGAGGCACGACGTCGGGCGCCAGTGCGCCGAGCTCGCGCCAGCTGGGGAGCGTCGCGGTATTGCTCACGCCATGCTCGCGCAGAAGCGTCTCAAGCCGGTCGCGCGCGCCCGGACTGTAGCCGGCCACCACCACGCGGCGGCCGCGGCCCTGCTCGGCCGCGATGTGCTCGCGCACCGCGTCGAAGAGGTTGACCTCGGGATGCGCGCGCGCATCGGCGAAGTCTCGGCCGGGTTGACCGCCGGCATCGACCGTGCGGGCTCCGAGCGGCGCCTTGAAGGGCGAGAAGCTTCCGATCGCCCGCGTGGCGAGGAGCGCATCGATGGCCGCGCGGTCGAGGAACAGCGTGTCCGGCGGCACGGGCATATAAAGGGTCGCGCGATCGGCGTCGGCCAGGCTCCGGCGCGCGCCGTAGAACTCCTGGATGGTCTCGAGCCGGGTCGCGATCGCCTGCTCGGCTTGATGATCGAAGGTCACCGCGGCATCGGGGAGGTAATCGAGGATGGTGTCGAGGCGCTCATAGAAGAGCGGCAACCAATGCTCCATGCCGACGTGCGCGCGACCGGCGCTGACCGCCTCGTAAAGCGGATCGCCCTCCTTGACCGCGCCGAACAACTCCCGGTAGCCCATGCGGAAGCGCTGTACCGCCGCCTCGTCCAACAGCACCTCGCTCATCGCCTTGAGCTCGAGGCGGTCGAGCCGGCCGGTGGTGCGCTGGGTGAGCGGGTCGAAGCCGCGGATGCGCTCGACCTCGTCGCCGAAGAGGTCGAGGCGAACGGGCTCGGGGGTCCCCGGCGGAAAGATGTCGACGATGCCGCCCCGGAGCGCAAATTCGCCCGCCTCGCGCACCGTCTCCGCGCGCCGGTAGCCGTTCAGCGCCACGAAGCGGCCGAAATCCTCGCGTGCGAGCCGCCCGCCGACCGTGATCTCGAAGACCGCATCGCGGAAGGTCGCGGCCGGCGGCACCTTCTGGAGGAGCGCGTTGACGGTGGTGATGACGACGCGGCTCGACTCCGGCCGCGGCGTGCGCGCGAGCTTGGTGAGCGTGTCGATGCGACGGCTCACGATCTCGCCGTTGGGCGAGACCCGGTCGTAGGGAAGACAGTCCCATGCCGGCAAGCTCAGCACCTCGAGGCCGGGGGCGAAGAAGGCCAACCCCTCGGCCATGCGGCCCATGGCGGCATCGTCGCGCGCCACGTGGAGGAGCTGCCGCGCGCTTGCGCCTTCAGCGAGCTCGCCGAGCAGCAGCGCATCCACCCCTTCAGGCGCGCCCGCGATCGTGACTTGGCCAGGTTCGGTGAGCATAGAATATCGGATAATCAATTACCTACATGAGGTATCTTGAAGTTCTTGATAAGTTGCAGGACAGCGTTGTCGAAGGCCTGCGGGGGCACCGTCTCGCCCGCGATCCAGCCATAGATATCCGGGTCGGCGGCCTCCAGCAGGGCTTCGTACTGGCCGAGCTCCGCCTCGCTCAGCTCGTCGAGGTGGCGTTCGGCGAAGCGCCCCAGCAACAGGTCCATCTCCCGCGTCCCCCTGTGCCAGCTGCGAAAATAAAGGCGCTTCAAGCGAGGGGCGCGGGAATCGGGCATTCTCTCATCCGGAGTTGGCCGCGTGTAGGATATAAGGCCTCGAGTGCCTCCTGTCAGCAGTCACGTGAGCATAGCGCCCATACGAGATGCGCCCGCAAATCCTCTATCCCCTGTTTGCACCCGTGACCTCGCTCGCGGGTGTCGGCCCGCGGCTTAAGAAGCTTTACGAGCGCTTGGCCGGCGGAAGCGTCGTGGGGCTGCTGTGGCACCTCCCGAGCGGCCTCATCGACCGGCGCTACGCGCCCAAGATCCGCGATGCCCAAGAGGGCAGGATCGCCACGCTCACCCTTTGGATTGATGGCCATGAGCCGCCCGGCAATCCGCGTCTCCCTTATCGCGTGCGCTGCCGCGACGAGACCGGATTCCTCTTCCTCGTCTTCTTCCACGCCCGGCGCGACTATCTCGAGAAGGTGCTGCCGGTGGGCGCCGAGCGCGTGGTGAGCGGCCGGCTCGAGCGCTTCCGCGACCGCCTGCAGATCACGCACCCTGACCACATCGGCACGCTCGCGGAGCTGGAAAGCCTCAAGCGGGTCGAGCCGGTCTATCCGCTCACGGCGGGGCTCACCCTCAAGATGGTGGGCAAGACGGTGCGCGCGGCACTCGCGCGCGCGCCGGAGCTGCCCGAGTGGATCGACCCCGCCTACCGCGCGCGTCAAGGTTGGGCGGACTGGCACGCCTCGCTCATGAGGGCCCATGCGCCCGAGAGCGAGGCCGACCTCGATCACTCGACCAAGCCCCGCGCGCGCCTCGCCTATGACGAGCTTTTCGCCAACCAGCTCGCGGTGGCACTGGTGCGCGCACACCAGCGCCGGCTCGCCGGCCGTCCGCTCAAGGGCGATGGCCGCCTGCGCGCGAAGGCGTTGGCGGCCCTCCCCTTTGCCCTTACCCGCTCGCAGGAAGATGCCGTGCGCGACATCCTCGCCGACATGGCCGGAGAGAGGCGCATGTTGCGCCTGCTGCAAGGCGACGTCGGCAGCGGCAAGACGATCGTCGCCTTCCTGGCGTTGCTCAATGCCGTCGAGGCGGGGGCGCAGGGTGTCTTGATGGCGCCGACCGAGATCCTTGCGCGCCAGCACTTCCAGACTATGGCGCCCCTCGCCCAAGCGGCGGGCGTGCGCTTGGCCCTTCTGACCGGCCGCGACAAGGGCAAGCCGCGCGAGGTCGTCCTCGCCGGCCTCAAGGACGGCTCGATCGAGATCGCCATCGGCACCCATGCCCTCTTCCAGGAGGAGGTGGCGTTCAAGAACATCGCGATCGCGGTCGTCGACGAGCAGCACCGCTTCGGCGTGCACCAGCGCCTGCTGCTCGCCTCCAAGGGCCGCGTCACCGACATGCTGGTGATGACGGCAACCCCCATCCCCCGCACCGTCATGCTGGCCGCCTATGGCGATATGGACGTCTCGCGCCTCACCGAGAAGCCGGCGGGCCGCAAGCCGATCGACACCCGCACGCTGCCCTTGCAGCGCCTCGAGGAAGTGATCACGGCACTCAGGCGCGCGCTCGACAAGGGCGCCAAAATCTATTGGGTCTGCCCGCTCGTCGAGGAGTCAGAGGCGGTCGACCTCGCCGCCGCGACCGAGCGCTACCGCCACCTCGCCAGCATCTTTCCCGGGCTGGTCGGCCTCGTTCACGGACGCCTCAAGGGAGGCGAGAAGGACAAAGTCATGGAAGCGTTCCAGCGCGGCGCGCTGCGCATCCTCGTCGCCACCACGGTGATCGAGGTCGGCGTCGACGTGCCCGAGGCGAGCGTCATGGTGATCGAGCATGCCGAGCGCTTCGGACTCGCTCAGCTCCACCAGCTGCGCGGCCGCATCGGACGCGGCCAAGAGGCCTCGACCTGCCTCCTCCTCTACGCCACGCCGCTCGGCGAGACGGCGCGGGCGCGCCTCGCCATCCTGCGCGAGACGGACGACGGCTTCCGCATCGCCGAGGAGGACTTCCGCCTGCGCGGGCCGGGCGAGCTCCTCGGCACGCGGCAAAGCGGCCTGCCTGACTTCCGCTTGGCCGACCTCGCGGCGCATCAGGAGCTCCTCGCCGCGGCACGCGACGATTCGCGGCTGGCCCTTGAGCGCGACCCCGAGCTCAAGAGCCCGCGCGGGGAAGCGATCCGCACCCTCCTCTACCTCTTCGAGCGCGACGCGGCGATCAAGTATTTGAGATCGGGGTGAGGGAACGGCGCCCTACTTCCCGCTTTCGCTCCCGGCCGGGGCCTCATCCAGCGAGATCTCGACCATCAGATCGCCCGCGAGCCGCTCGAGGCTCTCGCGCAGCTCGGCCGCCTTCATCCGAGCCGGCGCGCTCAAGCGCGCGCTTGCGCGATAGAGTGCGGTCCCCGACATCGAGCCGCTCTCGATCCCGGTCGTCAGCTCCTCGATGTTGACGCCTAGCGCTGCGAGCGCATGGGTGACGTCGCGGATGATGCCAGGATGATCTTGCCCCATGAGCTCGAGCTTGAACGCCGCGCGGACGCCTGCCGGCATCTCGCCAGCCCCCCTTTCGACCGTGACGCGCAGGCCCCGGGCCTCGAGGCCACGAAGGGCGGCCACGAGGGCCTCGGCATTGGCGGCCGGCACGCTCACGCGAACGATCCCCGCGAACTCGCCCGCCAAACGCGCCATCCGGCTTTCCAGCCAATTGCCGCCATGGGCCGCGATCTCTTCGGAGAGCGCGCTCACCAGCCCCGGCCGATCCTTGCCGATGGCGGTCAGGATGAGGAATGCCGTCATCGCGGCGATCCTTCCCGGCTTGCATCGCCGCTTATCGAGCGCTCCTCGAGGACCGCGGCGACGGCGGCCTGCACTTCGGGCGGCTGGCCCTCGATCGCGTGCATTACGCTTTTGAGCGTGGCGCGCAGCTCGTAGAGCTGATCGAGCAGCGAGAGCACCAGGGGTACCGTCTCCTCCGCCACCTCGAGCTCGCGGCGCAGGTCGTAGATGAGGCGCACCCGCGCCACGTCGATGTCGTGGAAGAGCCAGCCGCCCTCCTCGGCCGGCTCCGGCTCGACCCAGCGGCGCTCGACCCAGGTGATCAGCTCGACCGTCTCGAGGTCGGGAAAGAGCGCTGCGATCGCGTCCAAGCGCATCATGCCGTCCTCATCCCCTTGCGCGGATCGAAGGGATGGCGCGGCTGCCAGCGCTCGAGAAAGCTGGCGAGCTCGGGCTCGCCGTCGTGAGGCAGGACGACCTTGAGCACGACGTGCTGGTGCCCGCCGGCGATGCCCCTGCCCTTCAAGCGAAGACGGGTACCGCTCGACGAGTTGGGCGGAATCGTCAACGTGACCGGGCCTTTGACGGTCGGCACCTCGAGCTTGGCGCCCAGCACCGCTTCCTTGAGCGTCACCGGCAACTCCATCACCACGTCGTTGCCCTCGCGCCGGAAAAGCGGATGCGGGGCGACACTGACCTCGATGAGCGCATCGCCTGCGGGTGCCTCGTCGCCACCTGGAAGGCCCTGGCCCTTGAGGCGGAGGACCTGCCCGTCCTTGAGCCCGGCGGGAATCGTGACATCGAGCGTGCGGCCATCCGGCAGGCCGAGGCGGCGTACCGCACCGTTCGCGGCCTCGAGAAAATCGACCGTGAGCGAATAATGCACGTCCGAGCCGCGCGCCGCGAAGCCATGCCCGAAACGGTCGTGAAAGGCGGCACCGAAGATGCTCTCGAGATCGTCCATCCCGAAGGACTGCGCGCGATATTTGCCGTGCGCGGCCTCATCGCCGAAGTCGCGGTAGAAGCGGCGCTCCTGCGGCCGCTCGGCGCCGCTCGCGTCGATCTCGCCGCGGTCGAAGCGCGCGCGCTTCTCCTTATCGGAGAGCAGCGCATAGGCGGCCGAGACGGTCTTGAAGCGCTCCTCCGCGTCCTTCTTGCCGGGATTGAGGTCGGGATGAAGGCGCTTCGCCAGCTTGCGGTAGGCGGCGCGGATCGCGTCCTCGGAGGCGGTGCGCTCGACGCCCAGGACCTTGTAGGGGTCTTCCATGGTGGCGGAGAATAGCCCAGCGCTTGAGATGACGCTACGGCGGCGGCTTAGCGGACCTTCGCCTTCTCCGCGCGCGCCGGTACCGCGCGTGCCGCCGTCGCCGCGAGGGCCGCGGCTTCGGGCGGGACGACGATGCCGCTCGAGAGGATCATCTTCATCGCCGCATCGACGCTCATCTCGAGCGGGATGACTTTCTCGCGCGGCACGAAGACGATGTAACCGCCCGTGGGATTGGGCGTCGTCGGCACCATGATGCTGATGAGCTCCGCCGGGAGCAGGGCCTGGATTTCGCCTGCCACCGCACCGGTGACAAAGCCGATCGTCCAGCTCCCCTCGTGCGGCCACTCGAGCAGCACGACCTGCCGGAAGGCGCTGGCCTTGTGGGAGAAGACCGCCTCGACGAGCTGCTTCACCGCACCGTAGATGCCGCGGATGACCGGCATGCGCTTGAGCAGCATCTCCGAGAGCCGCACGAAGACGCGACCGATGTAGCCGGCCGTGATGGCGCCGATGAGCGTGATGACGACGAGGAGGATGATGAGTCCAAGGCCGGGAATGCCGAAAGGCAGGTAATTGTTCGGGTTGTAATGGGCCGGGATGAGCGGCGTCACGTGCGAGTCGACGAAGTTGAGCATGAGATAGGCGATGTAGAAGGTGATGCTGATGGGGGCGACCACCAGCACGCCGGCGAGGAAATAGGCACGGATCCGCTGGCCGAAGGTGATCGGCGGGACTGCAATCTCCTCTTCCGTCTCGACTTCCGCCTTCTCCGGCTGCGGCAACTTCTTCGCCATCTCCTGGCTCCGTTCGTCCTTCGGTTGTCCTCTTTCAAGAGATAGGAGCGGGCGGCGATTCCGCAACGGTGTGCCGGGGAGCGAGCGTCCGCTGCCTTGGGGCCCGGCTCACCTCATGCGCAGCGCATGCTTCGCCTTGTTCACGTCCGCCATGCAGCGATCGGGCTCGCGCAAAGTGAGCGCGCGCTTGGCCTGCTCGAGCAGCGACTCGATCACTTGTCGCAGTCCGGGATCCAAGACGTGTTGCAATCGCGACTCGACCTTCAGCATCTCGACGTCGCAAGGAGCCGCGAGCGCCGGAGCGGCGATCAAGACCAGGCCGGCGGCAACCATGCTCGCCGCAAGGAGACTCCGCATCATCGCTTCCCCTGCACGACAGCCCTCGTCACTTTGAGCGCGCGTCCTGGTGCCGACAAGCGAAAAATCACGACCCTCCTCTTTCTCGCCTCTCGGCATGCATGCGCCTTGCGCGCTCTGCTCAGGACGTCGCATCCTTGTATGAGTGGGGCGCAACCGCTGGATGCGAATGATGCGCGATTCGATAACGATTGTTTCGTCGATAGAGGCGTTCCTCTTGGCGAGGGGGCAATCGCATATGGCGATTCCATACGTTACCGGCTCCGTCATTACCGGCGAAAGCCGGTATCCATTGACCGGGATCACCGTTGTTGGAGAAAGGAAAAACGCCGCGCCTGCTCTGAAATGGGTCCCGGCTTTCGCCAGGACGACGGATTATCACATTCATAAGCAACCATATCCGACTGCCCTGCTCTCGGCGGGCGGCCGGCGGCCTATTTCCGTTAGGACGATAGCCGCGCCCCGGCTGACCTCGCTTTCCCGCAGGCCATGAGCCCGGTCTACGCGATCACGGCACTTGTCGTTTGCGAGCGCCTCGCGGAGCTTGCGATCGCGGGGCGCAATACGCGCCGGCTCTTGGCCGAGGGCGCCGTCGAGCAGGGGCGCGGCCATTATGCGCTCTTCGTCCTCCTGCACGCGGCCTGGCTCGGCGCGATTGCCGTCATGGTGCCGGCGGACCGCCCGGTCCTCTGGCCGCTCATCGGCGTCTATTTCCTGCTGATCCTCGGGCGCATCTGGGTCATCGCGAGCCTCGGCCGCTTCTGGACCACGCGCGTCGTGACGCTGCCGGGGGCACCTCTTGTGAGGCGCGGACCCTACCGCTTCATGCGCCACCCCAATTACGCCATCGTCGTCGCCGAGATCGCGGTGCTGCCGCTCGCCTTCGGCGCCTGGCGGCTGGCGCTCGTCTTCTCGCTCCTCAATCTCCTCCTCGTCGCCTATCGCATCCGCGTCGAGGAAAGAGCCCTCGCCCCCCGCCGCACGCTTTGAAGCCGCGCGGCGGTGGACCTTCTGCGAGCGCGCAAGCTACTATCCGATATGCCAAGGAGCGCATCGCTCCCGCAAAGGTCAAGGAGGAACCATGGCAACGCCCGCACCCCCGACTGTACGCGACAAGATTCGCCCGCTCGCGCCGAAGCTGATCGAGCTCACCGAAAGCGTTCTCTATGGTGATGTGTGGGAACGTCCCGGCCTGTCCAAGCGCGACCGCAGCTTGATCACGCTCGCGGCCTTGGTTGCGCTCTATCGCCCGGAGCAGCTTCGCGGTCATCTCGAGCGCGCGCTCAAGAACGGCGTCACCCAGGCCGAGATCGTCGAGCTGATCACCCACTTGGCGTTCTACTCGGGCTGGCCCACGGCGATGTCGGCGGCGCTGTTGGCAAAGGACGTGCTCGAGAAGCGGACGTAGCCACAGAAACGCCGCGGCGTGTGCCGCGCGACGGAGGCAACAATGCAGGTCGGCTTCATCGGTCTCGGCACCATGGGTGCCAGCATGGCCACGAATCTCCAGAAGGCCGGCTACTCCTTGGTGGTTCATGACGTGCGTCCCGCTGCGGCCGAGCCGCACATTGCGGCGGGCGCGCTCTGGGCCGCGACGCCGCAGGCGACGGCCGAGGCAGCCGAGGTCGTATTCACCTCGCTTCCCGGTCCGCCCGAGGTGGATGCGGTGGCGCTCGGTGCCAGCGGCCTCGTTCACGGCATGCGGCCGGGAGGAGCCTATTTCGATCTGTCGACGAACTCGCCCGCGACCGTGCGTCGAATACATGCTGCCTTCGCCGAGTGCCGCGCTCACATGCTCGATGCCCCGGTGAGCGGCGGGCCGCGCGGTGCCGCGACCGGCAGGCTGGCCCTTTGGGTCGGCGGCGAGGCTGAGATCTTCGAGCGCTACCGGCCGCTCCTCGACGCCATCGGCGACCAGGCGCGTTACATCGGCCCGATCGGCGCGGGCACGGTCGCCAAGCTCGTGCACAACTGCGCGGGCTATGCCATCCAACGCGCGCTCTCGGAGGTCTTCACGCTGGGCGTCAAGGCAGGCGTGGAGGCTCTCGCGCTTTGGGAAGCGGTGCGTCAGGGTGCCGTCGGACGGAGGCGTACCTTCGATGGCCTGATCGACCAGTTTCTCCCGGGAACGTACGATCCGCCGGCCTTTGCGCTGCGCCTCGCCCATAAGGACGTAACGCTCGCAGCCGCACTCGGCCGCGAGCTCGAGGTACCCATGCCGATGGCGGAGCTCGCGCTCAGAGAGCTCAGCGAGGCGCTCGAGCGCGGCTGGGGCGAGCGCGATTCGCGCGTGGCCATGCTGCTCCAACAGGAGCGCGCGGGCGTCAACATCGCGGTCGATCCGGTGCGCTTGCAGCGGGCGTTAGAGAGCGACGGCCGAGCGAAAGGGTGACGGCACGCGCGAGCCGCGGCACTTGCCGCTTTCCTCGACCCCGCCCAGCCGCTACTCTCCCCGCCACCATGACCGGCAAACGCCCCCGCACCTTGAGCTCCATCGCAGCAGCACTCGCCCGCGGCGAGATCACCTCGCTTGAGCTCGTGGAGGCCGCACTCGCGCGCCACGAGGACTTCGGCGGCCGTCTCGACGCCTACAAGAGCTGGAGCCCGGACGAGGCGCGCCTCCAGGCGCGCGCCGCGGACGCCGCCTTCGCAAGCGGTGCTGCGACCGGGCCGCTCCAGGGCATTCCGGTGTCGGTCAAGGACCTCTACGGGGTCAAAGGCTGGCCGACCTTCGCGGGCACCGCGAGGCAATTGCCGCCCAAATGGGAGAGCGAGGGCCCGCTCGTCTCCACGCTGCGCCGCCAGCTCGGCGTGGTGATGGGAAAATCCCATACCGTCGAGCTCGCCTTTGGCGGCCTCGGCGTCAATCCGCATTGGGGCACGCCGCGCAACCCGTGGGACGCCAAGGCGCACCGGGTCCCCGGCGGCTCCTCGGCCGGCGCCGGGGTGAGCCTGTGGGAAGGCTCGGCGATGGTGGCGCTCGGCAGCGACACGGCGGGCTCGGTACGGGTGCCGGCGAGCATGACGGGTACCGTCGGCCTCAAGACGAGCTTCGGTCGCTGGTCGACGGACGGCATCGTGCCCTTGAGCCCGACGCTCGACACGGCGGGGGTGCTGGCAAAAAGCGTCGCCGACGTGGCCTACGCCTTTGCAGCACTCGATCCGGCCTGGGGCCGCTGGGAGCCGCTCGAAGCCCGCATCGGCGCGCTCGAGCTTTGCGACGTCCGCATCGGCATTGCGGGTGCCCCGCTGTGGGACGATTGCTCGCCGGGCATTGCCGAGACGGTGCGCACGGCCCTCGACGAGCTGCGCCAAAGGGGCGCGCGCCTCAAGGACGTGGCGCTGCCGGAGGCCGCCGACGCGATCGAGCTGGTGCGCGCCGGCAGCGTCGTCTCCGCCGAGTTGGACGCCTTCATCGAGGCGGAGCTGCCCGAGTGGCGCGAGCAGCTCGATCCGATCATCAAGATGCGCATCGCCGACGGCGGGGCGATCAGCGCCCGCGAGCTCCTGCTGCGCCGCCGCAAGATGGCGGCGATCTCGCGCTCGGCCGCGATGCACTTCGGGAACTGCGACGTGATCGCCGCCCCCACCGTGCCGGTGACGGCGCCGACCGTTGACGAGGTGGCGGAGCTCAAGAGCTATCGCCGGATCAACATGGCAGCCTTGCGCAACACTTGCGTCGCCAATCTCCTGACATTCTCCGCCCTCACCATGCCCGCAGGGCTCGACAAGGCCGGCATGCCGGTCGGCCTCATGCTCATGGCCCCCTTCGGAGGGGAGGAGCGGCTCTTGGCAATTGCCCTTGCCGCCGAGCGCGCGTTGGGCACGCCGCGCGAGCGGCTGGGAGCCCCGCCCATGGCGCCCGATCTCTGATCCGCGAGCGTCCTGGTTCCGAAATTCACCACATCGAGAAAAGGCTTGTCATTGCGAGGCGCCCGAAGGGCAACGAAGCAATCCAGAGAGAGTTTCGCACCACGCGCACTGGATTGCTTCGCTGCGCTCGCAATGACGATTACTTCCGGGGTGAGACGAACTTCCGAATCGCGGCACTAGCGAAAGCTCAGCCCAGCGCCCCCCACCCATGCGTTGTCGTGACGTTCGCGCGAATGATGTCTCGGAAGGTGGGCTGATTGTGGAATCCGCCGGCTTCCGAGAGGACGGCGAGAATGACGAGAAAAAGACCGACCAGAATCCAGGATGCACGAACCTGACGCATTAACATGACCGTTTCCCTTGCGACGGCTCGCACAGCCTGCCGAGCGCCGTCCGTTGCTAATTTCGCTGACCTATAGATCGTGTGCAGACGCGCAAAATGCCTTCACGCCTTGTCACATTCTCGTGACGTCCGGCGCTGCGCTCACAGCGTGGCGTAGTCGATGGGTTTATGCCGGTCGATGCGCCGGTTGGTGTCGGGCATCGGATATTTGAGGCCGTTGCCGCAATTGAACAGGACGACGCGATCGCGTTTTCCCACGCGCCCCTCATGAAGCGCTTGGCGGTAGGCGGCATAGGTCGCTGCCCCCTCTGGCGAAAGCAACAAGCCTTCCTCTTGGCCGACCTCGGCGCGCGCGTCGAGGATGACCTCGTCGGGGATCGCCAGCGCGAAGCCGTTGCTCTCGCGGATCGCGCGCAGGATGAGGAAATCGCCGAGTGCTGCCGGTACGCGCAGGCCCGAGGCCACGGTCTCCGCGTTCTGCCAGGGCTCGGCGAACTCGGCGCCGCGCTCGAAAGCACGCACGATCGGGGCGCAGCCCGTCGACTGCACCGCCACCATGCGCGGCCGCTTGCCGTCGAGCCAGCCGATCCGGCCCAGCTCGTCGAAGACCTTCCACATGCCGATGAGGCCGGTGCCGCCCCCGGTCGGATAGAAGATCGCGTCGGGCAGCATCCAGTCGAGCTGCTCGGCGAGCTCGAGGCCCATCGTCTTCTTGCCCTCGATGCGGTAAGGCTCCTTGAGCGTCGAGGTGTCGAACCAGCCCATGGCCTCCTTGCCTTCGGCGACGATCTTGGCGCAGTCGTTGATGAGCCCGTTGACCTTGTAGAGCTTGGCCCCCTGCAACACCGTCTCGCCGACATTGGGCGCCGGCGCGTCGTCCGGACAGAAGACATAGCTTTCGATGCCGGCGCGACTGCAGTAAGCGGCGAGTGCGGCACCGGCGTTCCCCGCCGTCGCCATCGCCATGCGCTTGATGCCGAGTTCCTTTGCCATCGTGACCGCAAGCGCCAATCCGCGCGCCTTGAAGGAGCCGGTGGGCAGGCGGCCCTCGTCCTTGATCAGGAGCTCGCCGCCGCCGAGCCGGCGCTGGAGCCGCGGGACGGCGAGCAAGGGCGTCACCACCTCGCCCAGGCTCACGATGTTCTCGACACGCCGCACGGGGAGGAATTCACGATAGCGCCAGAAGTCGTTGGCGCGCCGGACGAGCTCCGCGCGGCTAATCCCGCGGCTGAGCCGTTCGAGGTCGTAGCGCACAAGGAGCGGCTTGCCGGCGCGAGAGAGCGTCGCGATCCGGTCGGCGGGATAGCGCTCTCCGGTGAGGCCGCATTCGAGGTGGCTCACGAAAGTCGCGCGTTCGGCCGAGAGATTGTCTTCCGGGGTGCTCATCGGCGTGAACCCTCCAATGCCGGCCGGACGGACGGCTACGAAAGGGCGCGCTGCCGCTTCCGCACCCGCTCCAATTAGGACGGCGGGGTCCCGAGGTCCAGCCCGGATTTTGCGTTCGCCGCCCGCCCGCAGTGCGGTAAAATGAGCCGCGCGCGAGCGCGCGCGCACCCGGCGCCCGGGCCGGCGACCTTCAGAGACAAGGATAAGAATCATGAAAACCATGCTCCTGCCTCTTGAGGAAAGCGATGGTCTCCCCTCGATCCTTCGCACCGCCCTCTTGGCTGCCACTGCGTTCGGAAGCTACATGGAGGGGCTCCACGTCCGGCCCGGCCTGACCGGCGTGGTGGCGGCCGGCGCCGAAGGCCTCGTGGCGGCGACGCCGGGCCTGATCGAAAGCTTCGAGCGGGAGGATCAGGCGCGCGCCCAGCGCGTGCGCGCCTCCTTCGAGGCCTTCATGCGCGAGAACGGCGTCGCGCGCAACGCCTCGCTCGCCCCTCAGGCGGCCGCGACGTACGGCTGGTACGAGGAGACGAGCCAGGGCGAGGCGACGATCGGGAGTCGCGGACGCGTCTTCGATCTCATCGTCGTCGGCCGGCCGGTGCGCGGCGGCTCGAGCGCCGCCATGACCACGCTGGAGACGGCACTCTTCGAGAGCGGCCGGCCGCTGCTCATCGCCCCTCCTGCCGCACCCGCCACGCTCGGCGAAAAAATCGTCATCGCGTGGAATTGCTCGACAGAGACGGCGCGCACGACCGCTTTCGCCATGCCCTTCCTCACCCGCGCCAAATCCGTGCTCGTGCTCCAGGTCGAGGGCGGCACGGTGCCCGGTCCCAGCGCTCAAGAGGCGGCGCGGCAATTGCGGCGCAACGGGATTCCCGCCGACGGCAAGATCGTCGCCACGCAGAGGCGCAGCACGGGCGAGACCATTCTGGCCGAAGCGGGGAACTGGGATGCGGATCTTCTCGTCAAGGGGGCCTATACGCAGAGCCGATTGCGCCAGATGATCTTCGGCGGCATGACGAGCCATATCCTGGCCGAGGCGACGCTGCCCGTGTTCATGTCGCATTGAGGACGCGCGCGGCGGGTGTGAAACGAGAAGCCCGCTCTCGCGCTCGCCGCCGGCTGACCCTGCGGTCCGTCCTGGATTCTCCTGGGCCCGGCTGAGGCATCGCCGCCCTAGCTGGCGCAGCCGTATTTCGTAACCTTGTTTTATATTTTTCCGCTTAGCCTATGCATCACGCCGGTTCGGGGAATTCCGGGCGAAGCCTGCGCCCTCGTCCCCGCAGCCGCCGGAATGGTGCGGATCAGGAGCGCGTGAATGCCGTTCACATCATCGGGCCGGTTCGTCCGATCCGCATCAAAGCGGCCGAGCGCCGCAGCGCGATTCCTGCTCCCGCGCGGAGCTCAGCGGGTTGAGCCGATGGATAGTGACAAGACAATTACGGGAAGCGTTGGAGAAAGGAATTTCGAGTTCGACATCGGCGACAACGTCATTCGCTTCCAGGGTCGAAGCATTCCCTTACAGCCGCTCGAAACGCGCGTTCTTCGCATCTTGCTGAACAACCGCGGCCAGGTCACCTCCGTGACATCGCTCTCTCGCTCCAGGCGCGGTGCGCGCGAGGCCGCGTCGGCGGAGTCCGTCCAGGAGGCCATATCCTCCCTGCGCCAGAAGCTCGAGGGCACCGGGCTGCAAATCAACTCGTGTCAAAGCGTGGGATACGAGATTCATGCCTTCAACGTGCCCGAGCTCAATCGCCGGCTGAGCGACATGGTTCTCCTGGCGATAAACCAAGCCGCGGGATCGGGCAGCCAGGCCCTCATCGAGCAGCTTCACGTCGCCTTGCAGCTCGCCAAAGAGCGCGAGCGGCAATGGCGCAAGCGCATTAAGGCGCGCGAGCAGCGCGCCGTTCCACGCAAGGATTAGCCTTTCCTTAGGCCCCGGCGCGGCGGCCGCTCGGCCGCCTTGCTCCTCAAGCGCGCGAGCGTCCCTCCGCCGCGAGCGAGTCGCGCTGAGCGATCGCCAGCCCCTCCCACAGCGAGGTGTAGCGGAAATCGGCGAAGGCCGCGCGGCAGGCCGAAATATCGAAGGGCCGATAGCCGCCGTGCGGCATGGGACCCGCGCGTGGAAGCTTTCGGATGCTCGCCGGCGGAGCGAACATGGCGGCGATGCGCTCGGCGATCTCGCGGAACGAATGCACCTCCCCTGTCGCGACATTCAAGGTGCCGCGGCTTCGCCTTGCGATCACCCGCGCGACGAGCTCGGCCACGTCGTCGATGAGCACGTGATCGCGCCGCTCCTCGCCCTCGCCGAAGAGGAGGATCTCCTGGCCGGCCGCCGCTTGGCGACGGAAACGGTTCGGCCCGTAGCCGTTGTGGGGATCGGCGGCACCGTAAAGCAGGCTCGGGCGCAGGACGGCGAGCGGCCCCTTGAAGGCAGCCTTTAGGACCAGCTCGCGCGCGAGGTGCATGACACCGTGGAGCGAGCCCGGCTCGGCGCAGGAGGTCTCGTCGAGCGGCGCCGCCGAGTCGCGATAGACCGCATCGGAGCTGATATAGACGACATGCGCCACCGCGACCTTCTGGAGCGCCGCGGCGACCGCCTCCATCATTCGGAGGTTGGCCGTGAGCATCGCCGCGTCCTTGCAGGGCGCCAGCGCCGAGACGACGAGAAGCGTGTCTTGAGCCTGGAGGCGGTCCGCAAGCTGCCTGCCTGCATCGGGCGCGAGCAGATCGAGCGTTGCACGGCCAAGTGCGAGCACCGGAATGCCCCGCGCCGCGAGGAGTCGCGCGCTGGCGCCGCCTACGAAGCCGCCGGCACCGAGCACGACGACGCGTTGCGGGGCGCTCGGCTTGGCCGTCACATGCTCGAGCATGGTCGGACGGCCCTCAGGCCGCGACCCTGAGGGCGCGCCCAACGGCGGGGCGGGCTGCGAGTGCCGCAGCCCAACGCTTGAGATTGCCTAGGCCCTCGGCCTTCTCTACCACCGCCTGGCGCGCCGCGATGACGGGGTAAAGCGCCACATCCGCTATGCTCAGCTCGCTGCCCGCGAGATAGGCGGCAGCACCAAGCCGGCGATCGACGACGCGGCAAAGATCGAGGAAGCGCGTCTCGAAGAAGCTCGCCGCCACCGACGGCTTTTCCGGCAGGATCATCGTCGCGTAGAAGATTCCGCTGCTGGCCGGGGCTATGTCGGTGAGCGACAGCATCATCCACTGATGGGTGAGCGCGCGCGCGGCCGGGTCCCTCGGCACGAGTTTCCCGGTCTTCTCGGCGAGATAGAGCAAGATGGCGCCCGATTGATTGAGCACGACCGGCTTGCCGCCTGGCCCGTCGGGATCGACGATCACCGGCACGGTCCCCTGGGGGTTGAGCTTGAGGAATTCGGCCGGCTTGTTGGCACCCTTGCCAATCTCGATCTTGTGGGCGTGATAGGCAAGCCCGCACTCCTCGAGCATGAGCGTCGCGCGCCGGCCATTGCCGGTCGCGGCGGTGTAGAGCTCAATCATCGCAATTTCCTCCCTCGTGCGGCATGTGCGAGTGGCGGCCGCATTCGACCATCTCCGCCCTGCCCTGTCGATGGGATTGCGCGCGCAGGCATCATGCCGCCCGCGGAGTCGAACGGCGTCGTCTACCGCAAGCTGCCGGTCGACCGGCTCTAGGAAATATCCCCCGGCGGTAACAGTTTCGCGAGCGGCCATGGAATATTTGCCCGCGCTAGACTATTGAGAAGCGGGGACGGCTCGGCCTTCGCTCAAGGCCGGGGTCGCGCCGGGGGAGACGGATTTGCGCCTCCGCAGCTTAGGCACAAGCCGGCGTAGGGCGGGCCGCTTGGTCGCATGGCGGCACGACGTGGGCTGGCTTGCCGTCGCCGCCCTCTTCTTCCAAATCATCCTGACGAGCGCTCATCTCCCGCAAGGCTGGAGTGCCGCCGCATCTCCCGCGCTTTGCGCCGCGGCGGGTCAAGATGGCGCGGCAGGCCCCGCTTCCTCGGACCATCGCCACCACGCCGCGAGCCAGCACGAGTGCCCGATCTGCCGGACGGTACCGATCGTCTCGGCATCCCTTGCCCCGGCCACGATAGCACTCCTGCCAGCCACGCCCGGGACCGCGCAGCCCACGCCTGCGCCACGCGTCGACGGAAAACACGTCGAGCAGTCCTTACAAGCCCAGCCAAGAGCCCCTCCCACCCGAGGCTGACCCCGCGACCGCCGGCGATCCGCTCGCGCGGCCGCTCGCTCACCTCGATTGGGAGAAAAGAAATGCTGTCCGCCTCAAGAGACCCGCTTACGCGGTGCCGGCATGCGTCGGCACCCTCGGTCGCCGCGCGCGCCCTCGCCCTGCTCGCGGCCTCCTTGGCACTCATCATCACCGCACCCCCGCAAGCGCTCGCCCACGCCGTCTGCGGCGACCGCGTCTTCCCCGCCACCCTGGTGATGGACGATCCGGGCGTAGGCGACGAATTGTCGCTGCCGACCATTCTGTACACGCCGATACCCGCCGGCGGCGGGAATCCGTCGGGCAGAAGCATCGATTACGGATTCGAATGGGACAAGACGATCACCAAGGATCTCGGCTTCGCCTTCAATGACGACTACTACACGCGCTATGGCGCGGGGCAGAACCTGAACGGCTGGGACAACTTCACCCTCACGCTCAAGGACGAGCTTCCCTGCAGCGAGCCCCATGAATTCATGGTCTCGGTGGGCGTGATCCGCGACTTCGCCGGGACGGGGTCAAGCCGGCTCATTAACGCGGGCGTGATCGCCGCGGTAAGCAGCACGACGCCGACCCTCTATGCCGGAAAGGGTTTGGGCGATCTGCCGATCGGCTATTTGCGCCCGCTCGCCGTCACGGTCGAACTCGGCTACCAGGTCTCCGACTGGCCCAGCACCAGCCCCAACCTATGGGCTTACGCCTTCTCGGTGCAATATTCGATGCCCTATTTGCAGCAGCATGTGAAGGCGCTGGACATCCCCGCGTTCTTCACCCGGTTGGTACCGTTGGTCGAGGTCTCCTTATCCACGCCGCAGATCGGTCCCACCACCGGCACCATCTCGCCCGGCGTGCTCTATGAAGCCGATACCTGGCAAGTCGGCATCGAGGCAATGATTCCGGCCAACGCCGCGACGCGGCAATCCCAGGGCACCGGAGTCATCGCCCAGTTCCACCTCTTCCTCGACGATATCTTCCCCGAGAGCCTCGGAAAGCGGTTGTTCAATACGGATTTGTGGGGGCAGCGATGAGCCGCCTCTTCCCAGCATCCGGCAAACCTCCATTCGGGAAATGACCATGCGCCACATCTATTCTCTCTTGCTCGTCACCGCCCTACTCGCCTCGGGTGCGGCCGCGGCATTGGCCCACGCCTTCCTCGACCATGCGCTGCCGGCGGTCGGCAGCACGAGCCACGGCTCTCCGCCCGAGCTGCGCTTATGGTTTACCCAGGAGCTCGAGCCCGCGTTCAGTACCGTCAAGGTCGTGGACGCGAGCGGCAAGCAGGTCGATAAGGGCGACGCCTCCGTCGACGCCCAGGATCGCAAGCTGCTCAAGGTCTCGCTTCCGCCCCTTGCTCCCGGCACCTACAAGGTGATGTGGCGGGTCACCTCGGTCGACACCCACACGACGAGCGGGAGTTTTCCCATCCAAATAGCACCGTGAGCGGCAAAGGCGGCCGAGGAAGCATAAAATGGATTTGCTTCTCGTCCTGAGCGCCGCCGTAAGGGCGGTCCACTATGGGAGTGCCTTGCTGCTCTTTGGCAGCCTCGTCTTTCTCATTGTGGTGGCGCGACCGGCCGTGGCGGCCGCGGGCCGGGCGACGGCCGCGGGCCGGGCGACGGCCGCCGGTCGCGTCGAGGCCGAGCGAGCAAGGCTCGAGCGTTTCCTCTTTCGCCTCGCCGCGGCCGGGCTCGCCGCTGCAATCGTGACCGCCCTCCTCTGGCTCTGGCTCCTTGGCGCGAGCATGAGCGGCCGCCCCCTTGGTGCGGCTCTCGATCCGCATCTCCTGGCGCTGGTCGTGACCCGAACGAAATTCGGCGGCCTCTGGCTCGCGCGCACGGCGACGGCAGCCTGCCTCGCCGCGTTTCTCGCCTTAGAGTGGCACCGTTCGGGCGCCTTCGGCCCGAGGCGAGCCGCGGCGTTAGGACTTGCGCTCGCGGCTTTCTTTCTCGCGAGCATAGGCTACGCCGGTCACGCGGGTGATGAGAGCGGGGCTGCCGGCGCGATCCATCTCAGCGCCGACATGCTCCACGTCCTCGCGGCCGGTGCCTGGCTCGGCGCCCTGCCCGGCCTGGTCTTTCTCCTCTCCCAGTCGGACGGGCACGAGACGCGCGGCTGGCTTCGCGTCGCGCAGGCGGCCACCCCGCGCTTCTCCACCCTCGGCTTCGCGAGTGTCGCGACGCTCGTGCTGACCGGGCTCGTCAACAGCTGGTTTCTCGTCGGCAGCATCCCCGCCCTCGTCGGCACCAACTACGGCTGCATCCTCATGTGCAAGCTCACGCTCCTCCTTGCCATGGTGAGCTTTGCCGCGATCAATCGTTGGCGCCTGATGCCGGGGCTCGTCGTGGCCGAGGGGCCGCGTCGCGCCAAGGAGGCAGCGCTCTGGTCGCTGCGCCGCAATGCCTTCATCGAGACCGCCCTCGGGATCGGGATCGTCGTCCTCGTGGGCGCGCTCGTCGGCACCACGCCGGCCGCCCACCAGCAACCCGACTGGCCGTTTCCCTACCGCCTCGCCCCGGGCAGCCCAAGTCTCTCGCACCATGGCGAGGCGGTCCTGATGCTTGCCGGTTGCCTGGCCCTCGTCGGCGTGGCGTGCGTGCTCTTGGGGCTCATCAGCCGGATCTGGTGGCGCAGCGCCGCGGGCGTGCTCGTCCTCGCTCTCGCCCTCGCACTCGTCGGGCCGCAATTTCTCGTTGCCGCCTATCCGACGAGTTACTACCGCTCCCCCGTTCCCTATGATGCAGGCGCCATCGCCCGCGGGCTTGCGGTCTATCAAGGCAATTGTGCCGCCTGCCATGGTCCCTATGGCTACGGCGACGGCCCCGCCGCCGACTCACGTTCGGTCAAGCCCAGCGATCTCACCGATGCGCATCTCTTCCACGCGGGCGTCGGCACGCTCTTCTGGTGGATCGGCAGCGGCAGCGCTGACGGTGCGATGCCGCCCTTCGCGCAAAGCCTCGGCGAGAGCGAGCGCTGGGACGTGATCGCCTTCCTCCGCGCCCAGTCCGATGCCGAGGCGGCGAACGGCATGACCGCCGACGTCGAGCCGTTCCGGCCCGTGCAGGCACCCAACTTCACCTTCCAGCTCCCCGGCCGCGAGCAGCAGACGCTCGCGAGCGAGCGGGGCAAGGCGGTCGTGCTCCTGGTTCTCTACACCTTGCCCGAGTCGGCCCCCCGCCTCACCGCACTTGCCGCAGCAGCGCCCGCATTCGCGCGCGAAGGGGTCGAGATTGTGGCCTTGCCGATCGAGGGGGCACTCCCGTCGCAAGCAGGCGCGAGCTCCTTTTCCCCCATTCTAGCCGAGCCCAACCCCGATGCGGTCGCGGCCTACAGCCTCTTCCGCAGGGTTCCGGGCCCGGAAGGCGTATTGCCCTTACCGGCCCACATGGAGTTTCTGATCGACCGGGCCGGTTATCTGCGCGCGCGCTGGATCCCGGGCCAGGAGACCGGGTGGGGGAATCTGGCGGCGCTCGCGCGGGAAATTGCGGCACTCGATCGCGAGCCCAAGCGTCCGCCTCCCACTGCGGAGCACGCGCATTGAGCCGGCTCGCGATGGCAGCCGCGACGTGTTAGCATGATGCCGTCCGCCGAGCGGGACGGGCGGCACGGGAACGGCGGGATGGCGGCAAACCAACACAGCAGGGGCACGGGCAGCGAGCCCATCGAGATCGCACCGGGCATCGGCGCCCGCGAGGCCGCGCGCGAGGCCGAGCTTGAGCAGTGGGCTTGGCGTCGGGTCAAATCGCTGCGTCTCTTCTACACCCATCTCTCGCTCTTCGCGATCGTCAACATCCTGCTTCTGCTGATCGATGTTTCCACGCCGGGAGACCCCTGGTTCTACCAGGTCCTCCTGGGCTGGGGTCTCTTCGTCGGCCTGCATGCGGCGTACGCTTACGAGATGCTGCCGTGGACGAGCCGCGATTGGGAGCAGCGCAAGGTGCAGGAGCTGATGGAAGAACAGCGCGAAAGGATGCGGCGGCGGCAGTGAAGTGCTCTTCGCGCGAGGCACGGCGTCCGATCTCGGGATCTCCGCTTCGAGCGATGCCGCGAGGGTCGATTTGGCGGCCCGCGCCGGTCTCAATTTTGTCCCTTTCATCGCTTGGCATCACGCGGCAGATTTTCAAAAATAAACAACGCAATACGCCGCGGCAGTTCCCGCTGGGCAAGGGCGAGCGGGCGCGGGAGTGTCAAACGGCAAAGGGGAAATGAGCAATGTTCAAGCGCAAGGGTTCGGACGAGGACGTCGGCGCCAAGACCTCGAGGGACGAAGCGAATCCACGCGGCGGCGGCGCCACAGCCGCAGCACCTCAGGCCCGGCCGCCGGGCTTGGAGAGCGCCGAGATGGCCAATAAGCCGTTTCAGCCGGTGCGTCCGGGGGCGGAACCCTACCGACGGGTGATCGAGATTCCCAACCCGGCGCGAAGGCTGGAGGCCACCCTCCCGGCGCCGGCGGCCAAACCCGAGAGCAAGAAACTGATCGTCGGCCGCGACATCTCGCTCAACGGCAAGATCGCCTCATGCGACCGCCTCATCGTCGAGGGGCGCGTCGAGGCGGAGCTGCAGGAGTGCCACACCATCGAGATTGCCGAAAGCGGCACCTTCAAGGGAGCCGCAGAAATCGAAAGCGCCGAGGTCTCGGGCCACTATGAGGGCTCGCTCACCGTGCGCGAGAATCTCCTGATCCACAGCACGGGACAGGTAAGCGGGACCATCCGCTATGGCCGGCTCGAGATCGAAGAGGGCGGCGAGATCAACGGCGACATCAAGAGCCTGGGGCTGGGTTCCAAGCAGAATTAACGACGATATTCGGAAGTTCGTCGCACCCGGAAATAAGCGTCATTGCGAGCGCAGCGAACCCCGGCGTACGCCGGGGCGGGACGTTGGATGAAACCGTTTCTGGATTGCTTCGTCGCCCTTCGGGCGCCTCGCAATGACGAGTGTTCTCCTGACGTGGTGAATTTCAGAGCCAGGACATTCGCGGCGACGCGCTGCCCTAAGTGCGCGGGCTTGCACCGCCTTCGCGGAGAAGAGGGGCCTCGTCCACCGCGTCGATTTGCTCTTTCAGCAGGAAGCGCTCGGCGTAGCTCCGATAGATGCCCGACTTGACCATGAGCCGGAAGATGTCCGGGTCGAGATGGCGGTTCTCGCACATGGCGCGCATGATGGAGAGCGACTCCGAGAGCGTTTTCGGCTTTTTATAAGGGCGGTCGCAGGCGGTGAGCGCCTCGAACACGTCGGCGACGCCCATCATGCGCGCGGGGATCGACATCTGCTCGCGCTTGAGGCCCTTGGGATAGCCCGTACCGTCCATCTTCTCGTGGTGGCCGCCCGCGATCTCCGGCACGCGCCGCAGATGCTTGGGGAACGGCAGTGCCTCCAGCATCTGGATCGTCAGCACGATATGGTCGTTGATGATCTTACGGTCGGCCTCGTTCAAGGTACCGCGGCGAATCGTGAGGTTCTCCACCTCGTCGTCGCTAAGGAAGGGACGCTCCTCGCCGTCCAGGCTCCACCGGCGCTTCGCGATCCCGCGTATGCGCGCGACCGTCGCATCGGAGAGGTACTCGCCCCCGATGTTGCACTCGGCCAGCGCCTTGACGTCGTCCCGAAGCGCGGCGATGGCCGCTTCGCGCTCGGCCGCCAGCGCTGCGGGGTCGCCGCCGGCGGCGAGGCGGTCACGGTGGGCGAGATCGATATCGCGGCAGATGACCTCGGCGCGCGCGCGGATCTCGTCGATCCGGTCGCAGATTTTCTCGAGCTTGGTCGCCTTGTCCATGATGTGGACCGGCGTCACCACCTTGCCGACGTCGTGGAGGCCTGCCGCGACGCGGATTTCGTACAATTGCTCGTCGGAGAGTTTGAAACCGGCGAACGGTCCGTCCTTCGCTTCGCAGGCCGCCTCGACCAGCATGTGGGTCAGCATCGGCACGCGTTGGCAGTGGCCGCCTGTGTAAGGCGACTTGGCGTCGACCGCACCCGCCATCATATGGATGAAGGAGTCGAAGAGCGCGCGCTCCGCCTCGATGAGCTGCTGGTTCTCCAGCGCCACGGCCGCCTGGCTGCCGAGCGATTCGATCACCGGGACGATGGCGCTGCCGAACGGAATGACCCGGCGAGTTGCGGGGTCGAGCGCGTTGATGAGCTGCAGGACCCCGGTGACCTCCCCTTTGTGGTTCTTGAGCGGCACGGTGAGAAAGCTTTCCGAGCGATAGCCCGTGCTCTCGTCGAACTTGCGCGTGCCGGAGAAATCGAAACCTTCGGCGTGATAGGCATCGCCGATGTTGATCGTGGCGCCGGTATGCGCCACATGGGTCGCGACCTGATTGTGGTTGGGCTCGGTGCGCGCGGCGTCGTGGTAAAGCTGCAGCGCCGGGAAATTGATCGGCTTTCCCGTGGTGCCGCCGATCGCGATCTCGAGCATGTCGTTGCGCAGAATGACGAAGCGCAAGGTATCGTCCTCGGTGCGCAGGTAAAGCGTGCCGCCGTCCGCCTTGGCAATCGACATGGCGCCGCAGACGATGCGCTCGAGGAGGCGCTCGTGGTTCCGCTCGGCGGAGAGCGCGATGCCGAGATCGACGAGCTCCTTGAGCTCGCCGGCGATGTCGGCCGCCGCTTGCCTCTCCGCCACCGCAACGCTTGCCTGATCATTGGCCATGGTCTTGGCTTTCCCAGCCGCCATCGAAGGCACGGCTCTGAGCGGCCCCAAACCAGCATTTCTACAGCGATTTCAACTCATTTTAAAGATTATAGCACGCCTGCCGCTACAACTTTTACCGGGCGACCCGGGGCTTGCCGGCCTCTCACGCCGGGGTCCGGCCCGCCGTTACAGTCCGGTGACGAAGCGCGTCACTACCAACAGGGAGAGCGAAACCCCTTGACTATACGCGTAGGCGGCCGGGGAATAACATGATGCGGACTTAAGGATCACCCGCACGAAGGGGCCAGGCCATGCACAGCAATCCGATCACCCCATCCGCGAGGGAGGTGCTGCGCGCGCCATGCGGATGCGCCCACCAAGCCCGCCTCACCCTTGCCGTCCCGGACCGCCGCCGCTTTCTTGCTCTCCTTGCTCTCGGCACCGCCGCCGCGCTCGGCGGGGTCCCTTGGGCCCCGGCCTTCGCCGCCGGGGAGGCCGACGCCTTGCTGTTGAGCTGCATCGATTACCGCCTCACGGACGCGACGACGCGTTACATGGACGGCCGCGGCATGGCCGGGAAATACGACCATGCGGTGCTTGCCGGCGCCTCCTTGGGCGCCGAGACCAGCAAGTTTCCCGCCTGGCGCACGACCTTTTGGGAGCATCTCAAGATCGCCATCGAGCTCCACCATATCCACCAGGTCCTGCTCCTCGACCATCGGGATTGCGGCGCCTATACACTTATATTTGGCAAGGACTTCTCCAAGAATCCTAAGGAGGAATATGAGGTTCATGCCAAGGAGCTGCGGAGGCTCCGGGCGGCCATCGCCAAGAGACACCCGAGCCTTGGGACCGAGCTTCTGTTGATGGCGCTTGACGGATCGGTCGAGACGGTGGCCTGAGCGCGGTCTCGGCTCAGACGAGCGCGTGGCCCGTCAATCGCTCGAGCACCTTGAGGGGCGAGCGCAAGGGATCGGCCATGGCCTCGATATCGAGGTGGAAGGTTTGCTCGAGCGCGAACTGGCCTCCGAGTGCCGCATGCAGCACCTGATCGGTGTAGCAGAGCCAGGTGCTCCCGCCCGGGAACGATAGGGCTTCCTGGGGCGCCGTGTTTTGGTAATGGGCGTCGCGCTTGCCGCGGTCATGCAGCCCGAGCATGAGGTGATCGTAGGCGCCGCGCCGGCCCTTGGTGATGCCGAGGCTCTCGAGCAGCCAGCCTTCGCCCGGCAGCGGCTTGCGCACGTGCGGGAGGAATTGGCGGGCGAAGGCCTCGAAGGGCTCGCCCACGTGCCAGAGCCGCAGCTTGCCGTGCGGATCGACATTGCTGAAGAGGCGCAGGATGCGCCGTCCATGCGTGGGCCGCGAAGGGAAGGCATCCACGTGAAGGAGCTTGTCGTCCTTGAGCGCTGAATAGCCGCGTCCCTCGATCTCGACCGGCCGGTAGCTTGTCCGTGCGCGCTCGAGCCCGGCGGCATAGCCGGGGAACAAGTCGGCGACGAGGCGGCTGGCCGCGCGCGCGAAACGCTCCATCATGGCGGCGACGCGGGCGCTCACCTCGCGTGTGGCCGCGAGCCCCTGACAGGCGCCGCTCAGAGGATCGAGACTGATGTTCTTGGCCTTGCCGTTCGAGAGCGCAGGCGAAAAGAGCGCTTGCTCGCCTTCCTCGATGGCGAAGGCGAGCTTCGGACAATAAAGCACCTTGCCGCTCTCGAGCGCCTCGGTGGCGCGTCGTTGCAGCTCGGGCGCGAAGGGCCCCAACCAACGCTCGATGCTCAAGCTCTCGATGACGTTCATCTTATTCCTCTCGTCTTCCTTGGCTCTAGTCTAACGGGAAAGGCCGGCCGCGACGAGGGTCTCGCGACGTCGGGGAAGACGCGGGCCTCGACGGTCGGGGGCAGCGTTGCTCCGGGCGCGCTTGTGGACCCTCTTGCGCTAAGCTAAGGTTTTCCGCGCACGAATATAAGAAAGGCCGCTGGAGCGGCCGCGAAAGAGCCGCGCACGCCATTTCGCCAAGCGCCGCGGCAGGGGGGCCAAACGCCCGCGGCTAAAACGGGAGACAGGACTCATGCTCAACAGGTTGGCACTCGCCTTGGTCCCGGCGTTCGTCGCAACGGCGCTTTGCGCCGGCTCGGCCGAGGCCGGCAAGAAGGACGACACCCTCAACATCGCCTGGGATGCGCCGATCGACAACGCGGATGCCTATTTCAACACCAACCGCGAGGGCATCCTCTTCGCGCGTATGGTGTGGGACCAGCTGATCGAGCGCGACCCGGTGACCTTCGAGTACAAGCCCGAGCTCGCCACCGCCTGGCGCTGGGTCGACGACGTGACGCTCGAGTTCGAGCTGCGCCAGGGGGTCAAGTTCCATGACGGCCAGCCCTTCGACGCGGACGATGTGGTCTATACCCTCAACTTCGTGTCCGATCCGGCGAACAAGGTGCTCAACACCACCAACGTCGCCTGGATCAAGAACGCGGAGAAGATCGACCAATACAAGGTCCGCATCCACTTGAAGGCGCCCTTCCCCGCCGCCCTCGAATACGTCTCCGGCCCGATGCCGATCTACCCGCACGTCTATTATGCCAAGGTCGGGCCCGAGGGCATGGGCAAGAAGCCCATCGGCAGCGGCCCCTACAAGGTCGAGAGCCTCGAGCCCGGCAAGTCCGCGACCTTCGTCAAGAACGCCGACTATTGGGACGGCAGCCCCAAGGGCAAGCCGAAGATCGGCAAGATCTACGAGCGCTTCATCCCGGAGAAGACCACCCAGATCGCCGAGCTGCTCTCGGGCGGGATCGATTGGATGTGGTACGTGCCGACCGACCAGGTGGCGAACATCGGCAAGGTCAAGGGCCTGACCACCGTCGACGGCGAGACGATGCGCTCCGGCTACATCTATTTCGACGCGGCCGGCCGCTCGGGCAAATCGCCGCTCCAGGACGTGCGCGTGAGGCGCGCGATCGCCTACGCGATCAACCGCGACGAGTTCACCAAGACCTTCTTCGCCCCCTCTGCACATCTGCTCAGGGCGCCCTGCTTCACGACCCAGTTCGGCTGCTACCAGGGGGCGACGCAGTACGATTACGACCTCAAAAAGGCCAAGGCGCTGATGAAGGAGGCCGGCTACGAAAACGGCTTCGATACCCAGCTCTACGCCTTCCGCCAGCCGCGCAGCTGGGAGGATGCGCTCGCCGGCTACATGCGCGCGATCGGCGTTCGCGCCAACATCCAGCTCCTCGAATATCCCACCTTCCGCAACAAGAACCACGAAGGGGTGACGCCGATCTCCTTCGGCGACTGGGGCTCCTACTCGATCAACGATGCCTCCGCCATGCTCGGCAACTTCTTCACCGGCTCGGCCGACGATTTCACCGGCGACAAGGAGCTGCAAGAGACCGTGCACGCCGCCGACACCAATCCGCACGCGAGCCAGCGGCAAGCGCTCTACAAGAAGGCGATCGAGCGCATCATGGACCAGATGTACATGCTGCCGATGAACTCCTACGCCATCTATTACGCCTACACGAGCGACCTCGACTTCACCCCCTTCAAGGACGAGATCCCGCGCTATTACCTCTACGGGTGGAAATGAGCGAATAGCCGGGAACGCACGAGGCAAGCGCGTTGCTCGCCTATTTCCTCAAGCGAAGCCTGGTCGCGCTCCTCGTCGCGATCACCGTCTCGATCATCAGCTTCATGCTGCTGCACCTCTCGGGCGATCTCGCCCAGGCGCTCGCGGGGCCGGCCGCCACGGCGGCCGACGTCGATCAGGTGCGCAAGTCCTACGGCCTCGACCGGCCGTTGCCGGTGCAGTATCTCGAATGGGGCGAGAGGGCGCTCAAGGGCGACTTCGGCCAATCCTTCTTCAACCGGGAGCCGGTGTTCGACATGATCGCCGAGCGCCTGCCGATCACGATGACGCTCGGCGCGACCGCGCTCGCGCTGGCGCTCGCACTCTCGATTCCGCTCGGCATCGTCGCCGCCGTCCGGCCGAACACCTGGCTCGACCGCCTAGCCCTCACGGTTTCCGTGTTCGGCCAGGCCCTGCCGAGCTTCTGGTTCGGCCTGTTGCTGATCATCCTCTTCGGGCTCGAGCTGCGCTGGCTGCCGGTCTCCGGTACCGGCGGCTGGCGCTATTACGTGATGCCCTCGATCACGCTCGCCTATTACGCCACGCCGGCGTTCATGCGGCTCACCCGCGCCGGCATGCTCGAGGTGCTCGCCTCCGATTACATCCGCACCGCGCGCGCCAAGGGCCTGCGTCCGGCAAGCGTGCTCTTCAAGCACGCGCTGCGCAACGCGATCATCCCGGTCGTCGCGGTGGCCGCCGTTCAGTTCGGCTTCCTCCTCGGCGGCTCGATCGTGGTGGAGAGCGTCTTCTCGCTCCACGGCGTCGGCTATCTCGCCTGGGAGGCGATCAGCCGCGCCGATTTCCCGGTCGTGCAGGCGATCGTGCTGGTGCTCGCGTGCATCTATATCGTGCTGACGCTTCTCGCCGACATGCTCAACGCCTTCCTCGATCCGCGCATCCGCGTGCGCTGAGGTGCCGCCCGAATGAGCGTCGAGAGCTTCATCGGCATCGGCGACAGGCTGCAGCCCTCGGCCGCGGCGATCCTGCGCCGCCGCGTCTTCGGCCACACCACCTTTGTCTTCGGCGCGGGCACGCTCGCCTTCATCCTGCTCGTGGCGCTCAACGCCTCCTGGCTCGCGCCGCACGATCCTTATGCCCAGAATCTCGCGCAACGCCTCATCCCGCCGATCTGGAGCGCGGACGGCAGCTGGAACCATGTGCTCGGCACCGACCAGCTCGGCCGCGACTATCTGAGCCGCCTCATCTACGGCACGCGCATCTCGCTCCTCATCGGCACCGCGGCGATGGCGATGTCGGGGCTCATCGGCACCACGCTCGGCGTGCTCGCGGGCTATTTCGGCGGCCGCGTCGATCTCGCCATCAACTTCATCATCACCACGCGGCTCGCCATGCCCATCATCCTGGTCGCACTCGCCGTGGCCGCGCTCGCCGGCAGCTCGCTCGAGAACGTAATCCTCGTGCTCGGCTTCCTCCTATGGGACCGCTTCGCCGTGGTGACGCGGAGCGTCACCCTTCAGGTCCGCGGTCTCGATTATGTCGCGGCCGCCCAGGCGGTCGGCTGCTCGAGCCTGCGCGTGGTGGCGAGCGAGATCCTGCCCAACATCCTCAACGCCATCATCGTGGTCGCCACGCTCGAGATGGCGAACGCGATCCTGCTCGAGGCGGCGCTCTCGTTTCTCGGCGTCGGCGTGCCGTCGCCGCTGCCCTCCTGGGGCCTGATGATCGCCGAAGGCAAGGAGTACATGTTCTTCACCCCCTGGGTGATCACCATTCCGGGGGTGGCCCTCTTTACGCTCGTGCTTGCCATCAACCTCTTGGGGGACGGAGTGCGCGACCTCACCGCGCCGGAGAACCGCAATTGACGGCCCTTCTCGCCGTCGATGGGCTCCGTGTCGAGATTCCGCTCGCGCTGGGCACGCTCCGCCCCGTCCGCGGCGTGAGCTTCAAGCTCGAGCGCGGCAAGACGCTCTCGATCGTGGGCGAATCCGGCTGCGGGAAATCGCTCACCTCGCTCGCCATCATGAACCTCCTGCCGCACGGTGCGCGGCGCACGGCAAGCCGGCTCAGCTTCGACGGCAGCGACCTCCTCGGCCTCGACGAGCGCGCGATGGCGGACCTGCGCGGCAACGGGATCGCCATGATCTTCCAGGAGCCGATGACGAGCCTCAACCCGGCCTTCACCATCGGCAATCAGCTCGAGGAGGCGCTCCTGCGCCATCGCAAGGTGGCACGCGGCGAGGCGCGCGCGCGCGCCGTCTATCTGCTCGAGAAGGTCGGCATCACCGCTGCACCCGAGCGACTGCGCCAATACCCCCACCAGCTCTCGGGCGGCCTGCGCCAGCGCGTGATGATCGCGATGGCGCTCATGTGCGGCCCGAAGCTCATCATCGCGGACGAGCCGACGACGGCGCTCGACGTCACCATCCAGGCGCAGATCCTCCACCTCCTCGCCTCCCTCAGGCGCGAGTTCGACATGGGCGTCATCCTCATCACCCACGATCTCGGCGTGGTCGCCCGCATCGCCGATCGCGTGGCCGTGATGTATGCCGGCGAGATCGTCGAGAGCGGGAGCGTGGAGGAGATCTTCGCGCGGCCGCTCCACCCTTACACGCAGGGCCTGATGCGCTGCATCCCCGTGCCCGGCAAGAGCCGGCGCGGCGAGCATCTCGGCTCGATTCCGGGCATGGTGCCGAGCCTCATCGGCGAGCTTCGCGGCTGCGCCTTTAGCAACCGCTGCAGCCATGCCTTCGAACGCTGCGCCGTCGAGAGCGTGCCGCTCCGTGAGATCGCTCCTGGCCGGGCCTACCGTTGCCTGCTGTCGGCCGAGGCGTGCGCGCAAAACGCGCTCGAGGCCGCTGCGCAATGACGCCGCCCGTGCTCGAAATCCGCGAAGTCGAGTGCTGCTTCTGGGTCTCGGGCGGCGCGTTCAAGGCGACGCGCGCGCTCTCCGCGGTCGCGGGCGTCAGCCTCGCCGTCAGGCGCGGCGAAGTGCTCGGCCTCGTCGGCGAGTCCGGCTGCGGCAAGACCACGCTCGCCCGCATGATGCTCGGCCTCTTGAAGCCGACGAGCGGGACCATCCTCTTCGGCGGCGAGCCGATCGAGAAGCTCGACCGCGCGGCGCTTGCCCGGCGCGTGCAGCCCGTCTTCCAGGACCCCTACTCCTCGCTCAATCCGCGCAAGAGCATCGGCAGCATCATCGGGCTCCCCTTGCGCGTGCACAAGCTGGGGACGCGCGCCGAGTGGCGCCCAAGGATCGAGGAGATGATGGACCGCGTGGGGCTCGCGCGGCGACTCTACCGCAGCTATCCGGGCCAGCTCTCGGGCGGCCAGCGTCAACGCGTGGCGATCGCGCGCGCGCTCATCATGCGCCCGGAAGTCGTGATCTGCGACGAGCCGACCTCGGCCCTCGACGTCTCGGTCCAGTCGCAGATCCTCAACCTGCTGCAGGACCTGCAGCGGGATTTCAATCTCACCTATGTGGTGATCAGTCACAATCTCGCCGTGGTCGAGCATATGGCGACGCGGGTCGCGGTCATGTATCTTGGCCGCATCGTCGAGGAGAACGAGACGACCGCCCTCTTCCGCACGCCGCGCCATCCCTACACAGAAGCACTCCTCGCCTCGGTGCTGACGCCGGAGCCGGGCCTCGGCGTGCCCGACACGCACCTCGGCATCACCTTCCCGAACCCGCTCGAGCCGCCCGCGGGCTGCACCTTCCACCCGCGCTGCCCCCATGCGATACCCCTCTGCGCCGCGCAGGCACCCGAGCGGCACAGCTTCGACGGTGCCATCGCGGAGTGCCACCTTTACGATGAGATCCGCTAGAATTCCGGTAAACCAATGACTTGATACGGCTGTGGTGAAACGGTCCCCATCGCTGGGACCACCCGGATCGGTTGCTTAATTGGAGTCGCCGCCGTTCTGACCATCTGAATCAATCAAGCTGCACATGGTTGTTGTTGCGGCGCCTGTGGGCATGCGGGCAACACGCTAGCGTTGTCCAAGCGAAGCGTCATGGCCACAGTCGTGTTGCCGATAACACCCTCGCGCCAGAGCGCCATCGGCGTCCGGTTGCCGAGCGCCTGGTGCCGGCGACCGCCTGCTCGCGGCCGTCTCTGCCGTCGTCTTCCGACGCGTCTGCCGCCTTTGCCGCCCGCTCTTCCGGGCTCCTCCTAGAGTGAACGGGTTAGCCGCAGCAGATCGAAAGCGGCGCGCAGGGCCAGTGGACGGGCCGCGATGAACTCACGTTCGAGGATTCTGGGCCCCCACTTGAGCTTGTAGGCGGCTTGGCTGTCGGCCGGATACAAGGCCTGACCGTTGCGCCGCAGTACGCGGCCGAGCCATGCCATGGCCCGGCTGAAGCCGGGATACTCCTCGCCGAAGAGAATGAACGGAGTGAAGCCAAAATGCAGGAAACGGACGCCCTCGCCCATCAGTTTCTGCAATGCAAGTGCGTTCACCGCTTCCATCGTGCCGGCGGGCGCGTCCGGCAAGCGGCGGGCGAGGTCGTGTAGATAACCCGGCATCCGCCCCCAGGCCGGCACGTAAGTAATAAACCCGACATGGGCCCCCTTCTTGTCGAGGGCGACGAATATCCGCCGGTGCGGATCGCCGGGCGCGCCGAGCTCCCCGATCATGAAGTCGAGCTCTTGCTTCTTCTTTCCCGCAAGCCATCCCGCGGTGATCGTCCGCAACTGCGCGAAGACGGCCTCCCCGCTGGGAACGTCAGTGCCTATCTCGAGCACGCGAATGCCGGCCTTGTGCGCGCGGTTGATCTTGTTGCGCAGCCGCATCTTTTCGCCGCCGGTGAGGCTGTAGCCGGCGAGTTCGAGCGTGATGCTGGTACCGAATTGATTCACGGTCATGCCGCGATCGAGGAAGAGCGGCACGGCCTCTTCGCGGATCTGGACGAAGAGCGCGACTCTCTGCTGCCGCGCGGCCTCGGCAAGAAAGGCATTGAGGAGCCGGGCACGCTCGTTCTCAGGCGCATGCACGCCGCCGAACGCAATGAGGTGGCGGCCCTGCTCGCGATAAGCGACAAAGCCGGGTCGGCCGGGGAGCTCGAAGCGCCGGTTGCGCACCGACAGCGCCAGAAAGCCGGAGGGGTGGTCGATCCAACTCGCCTGCGGCAGGCCGGGAGCGTTGACGGTCACCGGCTCGAACGCGGTCGGCCACGCTCTGATCCTGTCCATTTGTCGGCCTTGTGGCGCAGCCGGCTTCGACGATGCGCTTCGGCGCCGTGAAACGCAACCTCTTGGTCGAAGGCCATTCGGAGATTTAGGGATCATGCCCCTGCGAGCGGTCAACTCGCGGCAAAGCGGTATTATCGCGCATGCGTTGACGTTTCCGCCGCAGGCAGCAGTTCAGTGGCCCTGTGCAGTGAAACCGATCCCGAGCTTTGTGCCGCGATATAGCGCCGCACCTCCACAGGACGCTCCTGCTGCGCCCATTCCGCCAGGGATATCGAGAGCAATACTTGACGCGGTCGAGCGCTGCCCGGTCAGTCGCCGATGGCGGTGCGAAATGCTGCGCTTTCGGCCGCGCGCGCAACCGCTGCCCGCAGGCGCGGTGAAGAGCTCATGAAACGCGCTTGGCACACGGCCATCGTGTCGTGGGTCGCATCGGTAAAATCCAGACCGTCCTGCTTGAGCCGGCTCATCGTGCCGGTCTCGAACTCCCAGCGATGCGCCGATATTCCCATATTGACCGAGGCGAACATCAAGAACATGCGCTGCCGTGGATGGATTTGATCGAGCGGCACCTCGCTCAAATGGTCGTAGTAGTAGAGACGTTCGGGCATGCCGATTACTGCCAGCCACCTGTTGCAGAGCTCGCGGACAGTAGGGGCCTTGGTGGTGTCGCCGGTCAGATTGAAGATCGATCCGGGATCCAGGCGCGTAAAGGCGGCCTGGAAGGCGTTTTGGAAGGCGTCCTGGTGCACAAAATTGACCGGCAAGAGGGGGGCGACCATGTGGGTCTCGGGGCGGTAGTGATCGAGTAGGAGCCGCTCCCAGCCGGTCCAATACTGATAGAGGCCGTTTGGCTTTCCGCTGTAATGCCCCGTGCGGCTGTCGCCGATCACGACCGACGGCCGGATGATGAGATAGGGCACCCCGCTCGCGGCAACATGGCGCTCGGCTTCGCGTTTGGTCCGGGCATACTCGGTCGGATCCTTCGGAGGGTCTGCGTGCAGCCTCTCCGCGACGGGACCGTCGATGTAGCCCGAGCTATAGGCCGTCGAGATAAAAGTGAAGCGCTCGATACGCAGCCGGCGCGCCAGATCCAGCATGCGATCGGTGAGCAGGATATTGGTCTGCTCCAGCTCCGCCCTGTTGAAGTAGTCCAGGGAGCCGGCGCAGTGGACGATCTCCGTGATCCCGAAGTGCTCGAGCTCCGGTGCCAAGGCGGTCAGCCGATCCATCGACGGCAGCGCCACGGTAGCCAGTCGGCCGAACATTTCCGCCTCGTCCCGGAGGTGTGCATCATCGCCCAGCTCCAAGCGAATCCGCGCGGCCAAATCCGCAACCTGCCGCCCCTTGCGGACAAATGCCACCACGCGCCGGCGCTCGCGTCCGAGCAACACGGCAGCCACGAGCGTGCCGAGGAAGCCGGTCGCACCGGTCAGCAATACGGCGCCCTGCGTGCCGGATGCGCGCATACTCCATTTGCTCATCTGAATGTGCGATTGTACCTCAGCCCGGCCAGGCATTTGCCTTACAATGTGAGCCGCCACATTGTTTCCCCTTATCTGCCCGCCAAATACCGGATTCGCGTCCTGGCCCCATCTGCGTCACCTAATCTGACGTTCCGCCGACGACTGTTCTTACCTGACGTTCCCCAGATGACCTATGTCTTGGCGCTAGGATACGCGAAACCAGCCTCGTGGGCAAAACATACTGACCGCGCAGTCGCGAATGGATGGGAACTTGCCCCTACCCCGCCGCTGTCTTTACGATGACTCCAGCGCCGAGGCATTCCGTCCCGTCCCGTGACGGAATCAAGCGAACGAGACGCCTCGATCGAGGAGGAAAGGACCGCTGCCATGCCGACCGCCGCCACGCTCCAGCCCGACCTCGTCATCCGCTCGGCCCTCCTCATCGACGGCGGCGGTGCCTCCGGCGTCATCGGCGACCTCGCCATCAAGGACGATCGCATCATAGCCATGGGCGAGCTCGGCACGCTCAAGGGTGGGGTCGAGATCGCGGCTTCCGGCAAGGCGCTGGCACCCGGCTTCATCGACGTGCACACCCACGACGACCGCGCCCTACTCTCCGATCCGCTCATGGCCTGCAAGGTGAGCCAGGGCGTCACCACGGTCGTCGCGGGCAACTGCGGCGTGAGCCTCGCCCCGCTCGAGATCAGACGCCGGCCGCCGCCGCCGCTCGACCTCGTGGGCGAGACGCCCGAGCACTACTTCGCGAGCTTCGCCGACTATCTCGCAGCCCTCGACAGCACCCCGCCCGCGCTCAACGCGGCCTGCCAAGTCGGCCATTCGACCTTGCGCGTGGGGGCCATGGACCGCCTCGACCGGCCCGCGAGTGCGGCCGAGATCGCCGCCATGCGCCGGCGCCTGGAGCGCTCGCTCGAGGCGGGTGCCATCGGGCTCTCGACCGGCCTGTGGTACGAGCCTGCGGCGGCGGCGCCGACCGAGGAGGTGATCGAGCTCGCGCGGGCCTTGAAGCCGCTCGGCGCCATCCACACGACCCATATGCGCGATGAGGCCGAGCACGTGCTCGACTCCTTGGCGGAGAGCTTCGCCATCGGCAAGGCGGCGGAGGTGCCGGTGGTGATCTCCCACCACAAGGTGAGCGGGGTGGCGAACCACGGCCGCACGCGCGAGACCTTGGCCCTCATCGACAAGGCGCGCCGGGAGCAGCCCCTCGGGCTCGACGTCTATCCCTATATCGCGGGCTCTACGGTGCTGCGGGCGAACCGCATGGGCCTCGCGAGCAAGGTGATCGTCACCTGGTCGCGCGCGCGGCCGGAATTCGCCGGCCAGGACCTCGTCGCGATCGCGGACAAGATGGGCTGCGGGATCGAGGAGGCGGTCGAGAAGCTGCAGCCCGCGGGGGCGATCTATTTCATGATGGACGAGGCGGACGTGCGCCGCGTGCTGAGCTATCCCTACGCCATGATCGGCTCGGACGGGCTGCCGCACGACGAGCATCCGCACCCGCGCCTGTGGGGCACCTTCCCGCGCGTGCTCGGGCACTATGCCCGCGAGGTCGGCCTCTTCACCCTCGAGGAGGCGGTGCGGCGCATGACGAGCCTGCCCGCGGCGAAGTTCGGCCTCAAGGGGCGCGGCACGCTCCGGCCCGGCGCTTTCGCGGATCTCGTCCTCTTCGACCCCGCGACCGTGGCCGACCTCGCCAGCTTCGAGAAGCCCAAGACGCCCGCGGCCGGCATCGATACGGTCTGGGTCAACGGCCGCGCCGTGTGGCGCGCGGGGGGATCGACGGGTGCCAGGCCCGGACGCGCGCTGCGCTTGAGCGCGCTTGGTCCCATGGGTGGTGACAGGCTGCCAAATTGAAGAGATTGCACCACGGAGAACACGGAGGACACGGAGAAGAAGGAAAATTTTAAATCCTTCTCCGTGGTCTCCGTGGTCTCCGTGGTAAAAAATTTCTTGAGCGGAGAATCGGGAGGGGCTGAGCCGATGAGCAAGCGCGTCCTCATTGCCTCGATCATGCACGAGACGAACACCTTCAGCCGCCTGGCGACTGACCTCGAGGCCTTCCGCCGGCGCTACGACCACCGCGGCGAGGCCATCCCGGCCGCATTCCGCAATACAAGCTCGGAGATCGGCGCCTTCCTCGACGCGGCACTCACTCGCGGCTGGGAGCTCGTCCATCCGGTCGCAGCGGCGGCAACGCCCTCGGGGCTGGTCAGCGCGGAGGCGTGGGACGAGCTGAGCGGTCTGGTGCTCGCGGCGCTTGATCGCCCGCTCGACGGCATCCTGCTTGCCCTTCATGGTGCGATGGTGACGGAGACGGCGGACGACGCCGAAGGCGATCTCCTCGCGCGCATCCGCGGCAAGCTGGGCCCCGACGTTCCCATCGCCGTGACCCTCGACCTTCACGCCAACGTGACCGAGCGCATGGCCGAGCACGCCAATGTCATCACCGCCTACCGCAGCTATCCCCACGTCGACATGTACGAGCGCGGGGCCCAGGCGGCCGCGCTCCTCGCGCGCATGATGGAAGGCGAGATCAGGCCGCAGAGCGTCGTCGCGCGCCGGCCCACCCTCGACGGTCTCGACCACGGCCGCACCACCTCGCCCGGCCCCATGCGCGACGTGCTCGCGCGCGCCGCCCTTTTGGAGAAGGAGCCCGGCATCCAGGTGGTGAGCGTGCACGCGGGCTTCGGCTGGGCCGACATCCGGGAGGCGGGCCCCTCCATCTCGGTGAGCGGCGAGCGCCCGGAAGCCGAGCTCCGCGCGCTCGCCGAAGGCCTGATGGACGAGGTCTGGCGCCGGCGCGATGAGACGACGCTCAAGCTGCTTCCCATCGCGGACGCGATGGCGCAGGCCAAGGCCCCGGATCCTTCGGGCAAGCCCCTCGTGCTCGCGGACTTCACCGACAATCCCGGCGGCGGGGGCTACGGCGATGCGACCAATCTCCTCCGCGGCATGATCGAGGCTGGCCTCGAGAACGCGGCCTTTGCGCCGATCAGCGATCCCGCGGCGGTGCAAGAATGCCAGGCCGCGGGCGCGGGAGCGCAGCTGAGCTTGGCGCTCGGCGGCAAGATCGACGCGAGCTTCGGCGCACCTCTCACGCTGAGGGTAACCGTGCGGCACCTCGGCAGCGGCGACTTCGTCTGCGACGGACCGATGTGGAAGGGCCTCAAGATGTCGATGGGGCCGACGGCCGTCTTGCGCGTCGGCGGCATCGACATCGTTGTCGCCAGCAACCGCTTCCAGATCACCGACCTGCAGCAATTCCTCTCGCTCGGCATCGACCCGCGCCTCAAGTCGGTGGTGGCGCTCAAATCGGCCCAGCATTTCCGTGCCGCCTACGAGCCCATCGCGCGCGCGGTCCTCACCGTCGATTCGGGTGCCCTCACCACGCCGGACTACCGCCGCTTCGCCTACCGCAAGTTGCGGCGTCCGATCTGGCCGCTCGATGAGCTCGAGCCTTAGTCCGGTGCCGTGCTTCGGAGACATCCTCCGGCTGGTTGACATTGAAGTTGGGACCGACGTCTGAACTATTGTCCGCAGCTTCAAAGTGTGAGTAGATTACCCACTGATCTCTCGCTGCGGGAGCCCGTCCCATGAGGAGAATTTTCCTGCCAAGCGTCATTGCCGTCGCCCTCGGCACATGGGCAGGCGTGGCGCAGGTCGACGCGCAGACGCCGCCGCAGCCGGTTTGCCCGGCAGGGTACTATTTGGCTACCGACGGAATGTGCTATCCAGGCTCGCCGCCCGTCTATTATCCGCCGGACTATGATGTCGCGCCGCCGATCTATCAACCGCCTGTGATCTTCGACGGGTTCATCCCCGGCATCGGGTATGGGCGCTCCGGCTGGGGAGGGCGCGGTCACGCAGGACACGGTGGCGCAGGACATGGTGGCGCAGGACGCGGCGGCGGAGGACGTCGCTGACCAGCCAAGACGACAGCGCCCAACGGAAACTCACCGAGCGAGAGTCACATGATGCTTCACCTCACCCCTCGAATCAGTCGCGCCTTTACTGCGGCGGCAATTCTCGGCGCGGTCTTGTTCATTCTTCCCTCGGCCGCGATGGCCCAGGCTTCGCCGGCACCGGCACCAGCGGCAAAAGCGGCGCCGGCCAATCCTCGCCTCGAGGCGCGCATCAAATCGCTCCACAAGGCGTTGCAGATTACCGCCGCCCAGGAGCCGCAATGGCAAGCCGTCGCCGATTTGATGCGCGATAACACCAAGACAACCCGCGCGCTGATCGAGGAGCGGGAGGCCAAGGCGAAGACGATGACCGCAGTCGAGGATCTGCTCGCCTATGAGGCGATCGTCGACGCCCATGCGGCGGGCGTGAAGAAGCTCATGACGGCCTTCGAGACGCTTTACGCCTCTCTGTCGGACACGCAGAAGAAAAAGGCCGATGCGCTGTTCCGTCCTCGGCAGCACCCGCCGCACCCGAAGAAGACCGGCTGAGCCGCGGAAGTTTGCGCCGGATGCGGCTTCCGATCTGCGGCTCTATGGCGACGCAAGCTCGCCGGGGGCCTGAGTGGTTGACCCGAAAATAACCGTCATTGCGAGCGTAGCGAAGCAATCCAGGGCGCCTGGCGCGAACCCTCTCTGGATTGCGTCGGCGCCCTTCGGGCGCCTCGCAATGACAAGTGTTTTCCTGATGTCGTGTATTTCAGAACCAGGGGATCAGCGCTTGCGGAAATATTCGGGGAAGCTCCGTTGAAGATTGCCGAGGATGCGCGCGCGCGGATCTCCTTCCGCGACGACGAGCTTTTCGCCGGTGATGGCCTCGTACACCCTGACGTAACGGGCGCTGAGCTCGAGCCGCACATCGTCGGGGATCGCCGGGATCGGCTCCTCGTAGGGACGGCAGTGGCTGCTGATCCAAAGCCGTACATACTCCTTGTCGAGCATCTCCGGCTCCTTGCCCTCGGCGAGGCGCTCCTTGTAGCTCGCGGCGAGCCAGAACCGGCTCGAATCGGGGGTGTGCACCTCGTCCGCGAGCACGATCTCCCCCGCCTCGTCGAGGCCGAATTCGTACTTGGTATCGACGAGCAGGATGCCGCGCCGGGCGGAGAGCTTCTGGCCGTGGGCGAAGACTTCGAAGCTCGCGGACTTGATGCGCTCCCACTCACGCTGCGTGCAAAGCCCCGCGGCCACGATTCCGCGCTCGCCGACGGGAACATCGTGCGCTCCGAGCGGCGCCTTGCTGGTCGGCGTGATCAAGGGGCGCGGCAACGCGCTGTTCTTGCCGAGGCCGCCCGGCAACGTGACCCCGCCGAACTCGCGCACGCCGCCTTGGTACTGCACCCATATGCTCGTGCTCGTGGTCCCCGTGAGATAGGCGCGCACCACGACTTCGAGCGGGATCATCTTGAGCGAGCGGGCGACCATGACGTTGGGGTCGGGCACGTCGATCAGATGATTGGGGCAGATCGCGGCGGTCTCGCGAAACCAGAAGCTCGAAAGCAGGGTCAGCACCTGGCCCTTGAGCGGGACCGGCGACAGCATCTGGTCGAAGGCGGACTGGCGGTCGGTCGCGATGATGACTCGCCTGCCGTCTCCGAGGTCGTAGCTGTCGCGGACCTTGCCGCCGTGAAAATTCGGCAGCTCCGGGAAGTATGCCTGCTCAAGACAGGAGATCATGGAGTTGCTCGACTTTGCTGCTCGGTTGGCGGCCGCGGACCGATTGAAGAAGGCATCCTCATGGCGCGACGATACCACGATCGCGACCGCCCGTGACAAGCCGCCACGGAGGCGAGAGGCCCAAAGGGCCATCCCCGTAAACCCGCATTACACGCCGGCGGCCCTGGTCTGCACCGCAAAGCGTCGTTCTCGAGCCTCCGATATCCGTATGATTTCCATAACAATGTTTTGGTAAGGTCCCTAAGGACATCCTAAACCGCGTTCCAGGCTCGTCGGATTTGCTTTCGGCGTAAGTGTTTGGCTCCACTCGAAAAGACCAAGAGGCTGACCATGCCGAGTATAATAAGGGCCTTGCTCTCCGCGCTCGCGCTTTCCTCGAAAGAAGGCGTTACGGCCATCGAATACGGGTTGATCGCGGCCCTCATCGCGGTTGCGATCATCGCCGCCGTAACGGTGCTTGGCGTCGATCTGACTGCGACCTTCAACATGATCGGCGGCCATCTCGGCAGCTCGCCGAGCTGAGCGGCGGCATTGGGCGGGAGCGCGCTCGCCCGCTTGAACGCGCCTTGCGGAACTACGATGAAAGCGCGACCCTTAACTAAAATTATTCGCTAATGAAGTTCGAATTATATTCTTCTCCGCGCCACCAGCTTTCCCTTCATGAAACCGCACAGCTCGATGACATCCCTGACGTGTCCGGGTATGACGATGCGGGCGCGCCCTGTCTGCCGGCGCAACTCCTGCGAAGCGAACGGCCGGCCGCCAATGGTGACGTCCAGCCGGTCGATGTTGCGGGTCGCCACCTGAATGATGGCCTCTGGGCCGCGCTCGCGGATATCCGCCCTCAGCGCATAGACCGGCATGGCAGCCAGGATTCGCGCCGCGTGGTCGGTGAGGTCGCGGTTGCCGCGAAGCAAGTCGTCGCGCGTCATGCGGTGGACCTCGTCGGGGACGATGCCGAGCTCCTCGAGCTCGGTGCCTGCATTCTTGCCCACCCGCAGCGAGCGGCGCAGCGCCACGCGCAGTCCGGCCTCCTTGGGCAGCGCGCGGAGCGCCGGGCCGCGGCTCGCGCCCCGGGAGCGGCCATTGGCGAAGACCTGGCGGAGCAGCGCATGCGTCCACACGTTGGCTCCGCCGGCGCCGGTGTTGTCGTCGGTGCCGAGGATCTTCCCCACCGCGTGATCCCTGAACCCGGCCGTGAAGATGTCGGTCGCGCTGTAGCATATTCCGTTGGTCACGAGCACGACCGGGCCGAAGTAGCGCTGAGCGATGGCATTGCACGATTCCGGCGTGTCCATCGGGACGCCGGCCGAGAACGGCGCGCCGGTCTCGCTCGCGCGCTGCATCGACGGCAGCCAGCGTGCGAAATGCCCGAAAGACTCGCGGCGGCAGAGCTCGAGGGCGGAGAGCGTGCTGCGCAGCTGCAGCGGCTCGGGCTCGATGCGGCGCGGCGTCAGGAGCTGGAGCAGCCTCTCGCCAATGGCGAGATCGCCGCCGGTATTGTCGCGCACGTCGAGAATGAGGCCGTTCTGCGGCAAAAGCGCCGTGAGGCGCATGAACTCGTTGATGAAGCGCTCACGGTCATTGACCTCGAAGGTGCGCACCCGAAGATAGCCAAAGCGGCCATGGGCCGTGCGAACGGGCCGCGCCTCGAACACCGCCGGCATGATGCTCTCGTACCCCTCGACGGCCGCACCGGGATGCCGCCTCGCCGCGAGTCTGCGCTCCGCCGCCACGACGTCGGGCCTGTAGAGAAGCTTTTTGCTCTGCCGGATGAGATCGCCCTCGAGGTCGATGGCGAGCGACATCGCGGCCGGACTGTGCGCGTCGTGATCGATCGCGTGCTTCTCGCGAGGCAAGGCGAAGACCACCCAGGGAAGCCGGATTTCGCGCGCGCGGCCGCGGCTGCCGCGGTATTCGACCACGACCTCGCGCTCCTCGGGCGGCAGCGAGCGGAAGAGCGGGCGAAGCGTCAGCCGTGCGACGCCGCGGGCGCGCCGCGCCGCCTCGTTCGCGCCGGCGCTGATCCCGCCCACCAGCATCACCGCGCGCTCGATCGGGATCCAATTCCAGCTCAATACCTCCACGCCCGGTCGGAAACTCGGGTGCTTGAAGCCGGGCAGCAGCATGCTGACGATGTATTTCCTCGCACCGCCCTCGAAACAGTCCTCGATCGCGAAGGGGACGAAGGCCACCGCCTTGTTGTACGGGCGCGGAAGCAGGTAGTTGGTGTGGAGATCGCAGAGCGACATGAAGATTTCCGACATCTCGTGATGGAACGAGAGATCGCTCGGCAGGTGCCGCAGGTTGAGCGCCAGGAGCTGGAGCCGGCGCACCGGATCGATGCCGTGCATGGCCCGCTTCATCGGCAGATGCGCGTAGAATTCCTCGAGCAGCAGGATGGCCTGCTCGACGATCCGCCGGCGCTCGGCGGGGGAGAGGGGCTCGGCCCGCGCGAGGAAATGCTCGAGCCTGACCGCGCCGCGAAGATGCGGCTTGATCGCATCGTCGAGGCCGGCGAGGAAGGTCGCCGCAAGCACGCGCCTCTTCCTGCGAGGCCCCTTCGCGGTGCGCCGTCTCAGTGCCGTGACGTGCGGAGATGGCATCGCGTTTCCTCGCGGCTAAAGCACCCGGTGACGGATTTTCTTATGTCTCGCCCACGACTTCAAGGTATCCTCCCGCAAAAGCGCGCCTTTTTCAGGGCGCCAAGAGGCGCCTCGGTGGGAGCCAATAAGGCGTGAGATGCGGCGGGTGCCATAGCGACAACCCGGAGGGCAATCGCTTTTGCGATCGCTGCGGCGCGCCCCTTGCCAGGGCCTGCGCCGCCTGCGGCTACGAGAACCGCGCGGACGCCAAGTTCTGCGGCGGTTGCGGCAAGGCGCTCGAGCAAGCAGCACCTTCGCCGTCCCCTGCCCCCGCCGGACCAAGGCCGCTTACCGTCGCCGACTACACGCCCCAGCATCTCGCGGCGCGCATCCTGAGCTCCCGGCTGATGCTGGCCGGAGAGCGCAAGCAGGTGACCGTCCTCTTCGCCGACATCCGCGGCTCGACCGAGCTCATCCACGGGCTCGATCCGGAGCAGGCGCTCGCGCGTCTCGATCCCGGGCTCAAGGTCATGATGGATGCCGTGCACCGCTACGAGGGCGTCGTCAGCCGCGTGCAGGGCGACGGGATCATGGCGCTTTTCGGCGCCCCCATCGCGCACGAGGATCACGCGGTGCGCGCCTGTCTTGCGGCCCGCGCCATGCTCGACGGCATTCAGCACCTTGAGGGCACCCCCCTCCGCATCAGAGTGGGCATGAACTCGGGCGAGGTCGTCGTCCGCTCGGTCGGCAACGACCTCTCGCTCGAATACGACGCGGTCGGCATCACCGTGCATCTCGCAAGCCGGATGGAGCAGATCGCCGCCCCGGGCACGGCCTGCCTGAGTGCCGACACGCTCAAGCTAGCGCAGGGCTTCGTCGAGGTGCGGCCGCTCGGCGCCCGCGAGGTCAAGGGGATCGCGGCACCTATCGAGGTCTTCGAGCTTGGCGGGATCACCGGGCGCGCGCGCTGGGAGGTGCGCGCCGCGGCGCATGGGCTCAGCCGCTTCGTCGGGCGCGAGACGGAGATGGCGCTCCTCTCGGATGCGCTCAAGCGCACGCTCGCCGGACGCGGGCAAATCGTCGGGATCGTCGGCGAGCCGGGAGTGGGAAAATCGCGTCTCGTGCACGAGTTCCTAGGGATGCACCCTGTCGCCGAATGCACCGTGCTACGGGTCGGCGCCATGCCGCACGACCGCAACACGCCCTTCCTCCTCATCGCGCAGCTGCTGCGCGCCTGGCTCGGCGTCGCCGACCGCGACCGCCAGAGCGAGATCGGCAAGAAGCTGACCACGGCGGTCGCCGAGATCGACGGCCAGCTCCTGACCACGCTGGCACCGCTCAAGTCGCTCCTCGACCTGCCGCCCGGGGACCCGGAGTGGGAGCGCCTCGATCCGCCCTTGCGCCGCCAGCGCATGCGCGATGCCGTCCGCCTCCTCCTGCTCAAGGCCGCTGCACCCAAGCCGCTTGTCGTCGTGGTCGAGGACCTGCATTGGATCGATGAGGAAAGCGAGGCGGTCCTCAACGCCGTCGCGGCCGGGCTCGGGGCGGCGCGCCTCTTGCTGCTTACGACCTTCCGTCCGGAATATCGCCATGAATGGGCGCGGCACGGCTACTTTTCGCAAGTACGCGCCAATCCGCTCCCGGAGAAGGCCGCCGACGAGCTCTTGCAGTTCATGCTCGGCGACAGCAAGGGGCTCGAGGCGTTGCGGCGGCGCCTCATCGCGCGCTGCGAGGGCACGCCCTTCTTTCTCGAGGAGATGGTGCGCGCGCTGAGTGAGACCGGTGTGCTGGTCGAGGCGCGGCTCACGCGGAGCCTCGAGGAGATCGACATCCCCCACTCCGTGCAGGCGGTGCTCGCCGCCCGCATCGACCGGCTCTCCGCCGAGAACCGCAGCGTGCTGCAGATCGCCTCGGTCATCGGCAAGGACGTGCCGCTCAGCCTGCTTCAGGCGGTTGCCGCCATGCCCGAGGTGCTATTGCACGAGCGCCTCGACGAGCTGCGCGCCGCCGAGTTCCTCTACGAAGTCAACCTCGCGACGGGAACGGAATTCACCTTCAAGCACGCGCTCACCCATGAGGTCGCCTATGAAAGCATGCTACTGACGCGCCGGCGCGAGCTGCATGCGCAGCTGGTCCGCGCCATCGAGGCGACCTATCCGGACCGTCTCGACGAGCTCACGGAGCGCCTCGCCGACCATGCGCTTACCGGCGAGATGTGGGCCCAGGCCGTGGATTACTGCTTCAAGGCCGGCCAAAGGGCCAACCAGCGCTCGGCCCATCGCGAGGCGATGGTCTATTTCCGGCGCGCGCTCGACGCCCTCGCCCATCTGCCCGAGGAGCGCGCCAACATCAACCGTGCCATCGACATCCGTCTCGGCCTGCGCATAGCGCTCGCCGCGGCGGGCAAGCACCTCGAGATTCGCACCTGCCTCGAGGAGGCCGAGGCTCTCGCGAAATCCATCGACAACAAGCCTCGGCTCGCGCTCATCAATATCAGCAAATGCACGATTCTCAGCGTGCTCGGGCCGCTCGAGGAAGCGATCGACGCCGGGCGGCTCGGCCGCGACATCGCAACTGAGATGGATGACCCGGCCTCGGCTATCAGCGCCAGTTACGCATTGGGACAAGCCTATTGGTATCGCGGCGACCTTCGGCTTGCCGAGGAGGCTCTGCTCCCCTCCGCGACGCGCGTGAGCTCGGGCCTGGAGCTGAAGAGCGCGGGGACGACCGGCAGTGCCGCGGTCCTTTGTGTGGGCTGCCTTGCCAACACCTATAGTTTCCAAGGTCAATTCGATAAGGCGTTCTCCTCGAGCGGCACTGCGCTCGCGATCGCCATGAAGACGAACCGTCCCTACGATCTGAGCTATGCCCACATTGCGCGCGGATTGGCGTTTCTCATGAAGGGCGAGCTCGAGCCGGCCATCGAGGACCTCGAGGAGGCGCTCAGGGTCTGCCGCGCGGGCGAAATCCATCTGCTCGTGCCGGCGGCGGCGCGTTATCTCGCTCGCGCCTACGCGCTTGCAGAGCGCGCGCACGAAGCGCGCGAGATCATAGAGGAGGCTCTCGGGCTGGCCAACACGCAGACGTTGGCGTCGCTCCAGGCCTGGTGCGGCAGCTCGCTGGCGCTCGCCCATCTCGCCGCGGGCGCGTGGTGCGAGGCCGAGGCCGCCGCCACCGCCGCTCTAGAGCACGCGCAAAGACACGGATATCATCCGGTCGAGGCGCTCGCCTTGCGCTCGCTTGCCATGTCATTCGCCCGGCGCACCCCGAGCGAGCCCGAGCGTGCCGCGCGTCTGTGCCGGGACGCGCTGTCGGTCGCGGACAAGATCGGGATGCGCCCCGAGGCCGCCCATTGCCACGCCGGCCTCGCCGAGATCATGCGGCGTTCCGGCCATCCTGCCGAGGCACAAGCGGAGCTCGAGACAGCGATCCGGCTATATCGTGATATGGGCATGGCGTGGTATATTGCCCGGGCTGAAGCAGCGAGTGCGTAGCCGCGTCTTCCGCAGCGGAGCGCATCGGAGCGTTCCGCCCGACAACCATCAAGACCCGTGAAGAGGAAGTTGCCATGGCCAAGAAGATCAAGTTCAAGGATATGTCGAGTATTCTCGCAAAAGCCTCCCGGAGCCCGGCATTCAGGAAGAAGCTGCTCTCGTCGCCCGCGAGCACGCTGAAAGCGGCCGGCTACGACCCCCACAAACAGGCCGTTTCCGTGATCCGCTCCCTCAAGCACAAGATCTTCGGCGCGGCACCCAAAAAGAGACGCCGCAAGAAGCGCGATTCTCACGGCGGAAGCGCCGCGGAAGCTTAGATTCAGATCCGATGCGGCAGACGAGGGTCCTGCTCGCCTCCATGCCGCTGTCGGCGCCGCACTATCCCAGCATGGGCTTGAGCCTGCTCAAGCCCGAGCTGGAGATGTCGGGCGTTGCGTGCGACCTGCGCTACTTCTCGCTCGCCTACATCGAGGCACTCGGCGCCGATGCGCATGATTGCTTGAGCGACCCGCAATATTACATGGCGCACGTCGGCGAGTGGGTGTTTGCCGCCGCGGCGCACGGGGAGACGGCGGAGGACGAGTTCGGCTTCTTCACCGGCTATTTCCAGAAGGCCTATCCCGAGTACTACACGCCGTCTCGGCTGATGACTTTTCTTTCCGCCCGTCACGAGGCGGCGTCCTTCATCGAGCGTTGCCTCGACGAGGTCGACGGCTCGGCCTATGGCATTGTCGGCTTCACCTCGGCCTTCCAGCAGAACATGGCCTCGCTTGCCTTGGCGCGGCGGCTCAAGGCGCGCTACCCGCATCTCGTGATCGTCTTCGGCGGCACCAACTGCCAGGGCGACATGGGTGTCGAGCTCCACCGCAAATACCCCTTCATCGACGCCGTCTGCCTCGGCGAGGGAGATTTGGTCTTTCCCGAATTCGTCCGCCGCACGCTCGCCGGCAGGGACTGCGCCGGGATGGCGGGAATGGCCGTGCGCAAGGAAGGCGCGAGCGTGGTGCCGAGCCGCATGACGGTGCCGGTCGAGGACATGGACAGCCTGCCCTATCCCGACTTCAGCGAGTTCTTCGCCGAGCACGCGCGCTCGCGGGTGGCCTCCGAATATTATCCGCCGGCCGCCGTGTTCGAGACCTCGCGCGGCTGCTGGTGGGGTGCCAAGCATCATTGCACCTTCTGCGGCCTCAACGCGCTCACGCTCGCCTACCGCAGCAAGTCGCAAACCCGAGCCTACGACGAGCTTGCCTATCTCGCGCAGCACTACGGCAACGACCTCGCCAACGCCGACCTCATCCTCGATCCGCGCTACTTCGAGGAATTCATCCCCCGCCTGGCCGAGGAGGGGCCGGAGGTCACCATCTATTACGAGATGAAGGCGAACCTGAAGCCGGAGCAGCTCGTGCTGCTCTCGCGCGCCGGCATCAAGAAGATCCAGCCCGGCCTCGAATCCCTCGACACGGGCATCCTCAAGCTGATCGACAAGGGCTGCACGATGCTGCAGAACGTGCAGACGCTCAAGCTCGCCGCCGAGAGCGGCGTCTACGTCGAATGGCTGGCGCTCCACGGCGTCCCCGGCGAGACGCCCGAGCAATATCGCCGCATCGCCTCCCTCATCCCCAAGCTGCGTCACCTGCAGCCGCCGAGCGGCTTCATCCGTGCGCGCGCCGACCGCTTCAGCCCCTATTTCTATCGTCCGGACGCCTACGGCGTGACGCTCGAGCCTGCACCCGTCTACCGTTTCATCTATCCCTTCGAGGAGGCGAGCCTTCGCCGCCTCGCCTACCACTTCGACATGCGATCGGCGGAGCTCGAGCGCGTCGCCGCCTACACGGCACCCGCCGCCAGGGAATTCCGCGCCTGGCAACAGCACAAGGACGCGAGCGCGCTTGTCATAGAGGAGTTGGGGGAGGAGCTGGGCGGCGCGCTCAAGGTCCGCGACGCGCGCTGGGGCCGTCGGCGCCGGAACTGGCTTCTCAAGGATGCGGACGCCGCGATCCTTCGCCTCTGCTGGAAGATCACCGCACGGCACGCGATCGACAAGGCGGTCGCCCAAAGCTTCGGCGCAAAGGCGACCCAGGTGGCCCTCAAGCGCCTCATTGCGCGCGGCCTTCTGTTGCAGGAGGGAGAGCAGTTCCTGGCGCTCCCGCTGCGCCAGCCGGGCTTCCGCCGCGCGCCGACCTGGGAGGAAATCCGCGCGTCGCGCACGGTTCCCTACCTGCTGCGCGAATTCGACCGGCGCCGCGCTGCGAGCGCCCTCGCTTAGAGACGGGCCGTGGCAGGCGCGTGGCGATGGGCCTTGCGCTTGCCGTCGAGCCCTTGTTACTCCTAGGCACGGCTTGGCGGCCGGAGAAAAGTCCGAAGCCCTTCGCCGCCGCAGAGATTCGCCCGCAGGAGACCCCGATGACATGAAGGGCGCCGGCACTTCCAAAATTTTGGCGCGCGCGCGGCAAGGAGCCGCCTGGGTCGCCCTCGCCATTCTCGCCTCTGCATGCACGGTCGGCCCGGACTTTGCGCGCCCCGAGCCGCCTTCCGCCACGGCCTATACCAAGGCGGGCGGCGCGGAACTCTCGTCCGAGGACGCCCGCAACTACGGGCAGCACTTCGCACCCGGCAAGCCGGTAGCACCGCAATGGTGGAAGGAATTCGGCTCGTCCGATCTCGACGCCGTGATCGACCAGGCCGTCGCCGCCAATCGCAGCCTCGCGGCGACGAGGGAGACGCTCGCAGAGGCCCGCGAAGCGGTGACCGCCGCCGAAGGTGTGCTCTATCCGCAAGTCGATTTCTCGGCGAGTGCCGGCGGACAGAAATACGGCGAGGCCTTCCTCGGCACGACCCAGCCCAGCCCCGCGTTCGGATTTCTCTCGCTCGGACCGGCGGTGAGCTACGCCCTCGATGTCTTCGGGGCCAACAAGCGGCGGATCGAGGGCGAGGCCGCCCTTGCCGATTATCAGGCCTATGAGCTGGAAGCCGCCGTGCTGACGCTGAGCGGGGATGTGGTGCGCCAGGCCATAGCTCTCGCCTCCATCCGTGCTCAGATTCAGTCGGTTGAGCATATCCTAAGGGACGACGAGAAGAATCTCGGGCTGGTGCGGTCGGCGCGCGCGGCGGGTGCCGTGTCCGACGTCGACGTCCTGACCGCGGAGAGCCAGCTCGCCAACGACTACACCCTCCTCCCCCCGCTGCGCCAACAGCTCGACATCGCCCGCCACGCCCTCGCCATCCTTGCCGGCAAGACGCCGGTGGAGTGGACTCCGCCCGAGTTCGACCTCGACCTGCTCACCCTCCCCCGCGAGCTCCCTTTGGGTCTTCCCTCGGCACTCGTCCATGAGCGCCCGGACATCATGGCCGCCGAGGCGCAGCTTCACGCGGCGAGCGCCGCAGTCGGCGTGGCCACAGCGAACCTCTACCCGCAGATCACGCTGACGAGTACCTTGACCCAGCAGGCGCTCGACGCGGGGCACCTGTTCACCGCCGCGGCCACGGCATGGAGCGTGATCGGCGGCTTGGCCGCGCCGATTTTCCACGGCGGCGAGCTCGAGGCCGAGCGCCGTGCTGCGATCGACGGCTACAAGAGCTCCTTGGCGCGCTACGAGGAGGTGGTGCTTGAGGCCTTCGGCCAGGTCGCCGACGTGCTGCGCGCGCTCACCCACGACGCCGAGCAGGTGGCCGCCCAGAAGCATGCGGTCAGGGCCGCCGAGGCGTCGCTCGCGCTGACCCGCCTGAGCTACAGCGCCGGCAGCGCCGGCATCCTGTTGGTGCTCGATGCTGAGCGCCTCTACACCCAGGCCCGGCTTGGCTTGGTGCGCGGCGAAGCGCAGCAGTACGCCGACACCGCACAACTCTTCCTCGCCCTCGGCGGCGCCGTCCTCTCGGGAAATGGCGCACCGGCGAATTGACCGCCAAACCCGGCGCAATGCCCGCGACACTCGGGTCCCTGTTCAAGCTGAGGGATCTTGCGGCGCGATCCCGTAGATTTGCTGCGCGCGGCGCGCAAGGGCATCGACGGTCGCCACGGCGACTTGGCGCTCATCGAAGAGCGCTTGCATAGCGTGCTGCAACAGGGACGAACTCAGCTCGAGCGTACTCGCGTACTCGACGATCGTGCCGCCTTTCGGCGCCGGCAAGAACGTCCACAGCTGATCGAAGCGCTTGAACGGCGGCTCCTGGCACGCGATCTCGATCCGCCGTGGCGGATCGAGCACGGCGCGCGTCACAAAGCGTGCGCGCAATCCTTTGAAGCGCACGACCTGGTCCACCTCCAAGACATTGCCTTCCCGACGGCGGATGCGAACCGCGACGAACCATTCGATGAATTCGGGGTATTTCTCCACATCGGCGACAAGATCGAAGAGCCGGCGCGCGCAATAGGGAAGCTGGCGGCGCTCACGATGGCTCGGCATCGCCGCTCAGCGCCGTAAGGGTCGGATAATCCGTGTAACCGCGCTCGTTGCCGCCGTAAAACGTCGCGCGATCGGGTGCGTTGAGCGCGGCACCGGTCCGCAGCCGCTCGACTAGGTCGGGATTGGCGAGGAAGGCGACGCCAAAAGAGACGAGGTCGGCGTGACCGTTCGCGATTGCAGCTTTCGCACGCTCACGGTCATAGCCGGCATTGGCGATATAGCTCCCCCGATAGCGCCGGCGAAAGGCACTCCAGTCGAATGGCGCCGAAGGGGTCTCGTCGACATGGAGTGCCGCGAGTCCGCGCGCGCTCAACGCCTCCGCGACGAATCCGAATGTCCGCTGCGGATCGCTGTCCGACATGCTGTTATAGGGGCTCGTCGGCGAAAGTCGCACCGTGATGCGGTCGGCCGTCCACGCTCGCGCAACGGCATCGACAACAGCGAGCAGGAAGCGCGCACGATTTTCGAGCGAGCCGCCATAGGCATCGACGCGGCGATTGGAGCCGTCGCGAAGGAATTGATCGATAAGATAACCGTTCGCGGCGTGAACCTCGGCGCCATCGAACCCGGCGCGGCGCGCGTTATCCGCGCCTTCCGCGAAGCGAGTGATCAAGCCGGGAATCTCCGCCGTCGCAAGCGCGCGCGGCGTTACGAACGAAACCGTCTCCTTGCCGGTGGCGAGCGTGCCTGTTGCCGCGAGCGCCGAAGGCGCCAACGGCAGAGCGCCGGCGGGTTGCAACGAGGGATGGGGGATCCGGCCGGCATGCCAAAGTTGGAGGAATATTTTCCCGCCGGCGGCCTGAACGGCATAAGCGACGCGCCGCCAGCCGGCGATCTGTGCCGCAGTGTAAATTCCCGGCGCGCGAAAGCCGGCGCGACCGCTCGCGGAGATCGGCGAGGCTTCGGTGACGATAAGGCCTGCCGATGCTCTTTGTCCGTAATAAAGGGCGGTCAGCGCCGTCGCCGCATCGTTGTCATCGGCGCGATTGCGGCTCATCGGCGCCATGACGATGCGGTTGGCCAGGAGGTTGGCGCTCAACCGGAATGGCTCGAAGAGCTTGCTTGCAGCGCATTGATCAGCCACGACGACCTGCTGCGTCCTTCGTTCCCAGGATGCGACGAGGACTGCACTTGACCCGCGATGTCACGGTCGTTTCGCCCTTGCGAGATCCACGCTCACCTTGCTGCCGAGATCGCCGACAGTATAGCTAAAGCGCCTCGAGAGCGCCGCAGCTTGGTGCCTGATCCGGGCGATGGGCGATTGGCCGGAGGCGGGTCAAGCCGGCTAACGATGGAAAGAGGCGGCTCGGTCGAACCGGGAAACGCTCTAGAAGATGTAGAACGCCCCTGCGCCGAGCTCGATCGTGTGGTTGCCCGGCTCCTGGCCGAATCCGGCCGGCATCCCGTCGTAGATGACCGGCTGCAGGTTCGAGGCGCCGATGCGCCAGTAGCGCACGAAGGGCCCGAACTGAAAATCGCCGATCGGGGTCTTGCCCTCGGCCATCAGCGAGGCGCGGAAGCCGGTGCCCCTGTGCTGCGTATTGTCGATATCGTTCTGGAAGCCCGGGACGTCCGTGAGATAGGAGTGCTGATGGCCGTAAAGGAAGAGATCGTACTCGGCGGTCGGCGTAATCTTCCATCCCTGTGCCACCGCGATCGGCACCTCGACGCCGAACGGCATGTAGTAGTAGTTCGAGCTGCGGTCGTATCCGAAGGCACCCGTGCTGGACATGGTCCCGCCCTGCCCGTCGTAGAGATAGCGGAATCCGAAGCCGAGGTAAGGCGTCACCTGCACCTGCGAACCGGCCTTGAACGTCGCCTGCACGAGCAGGCGCGGCTCGACCGTGTAATTGGTGATGCCGTTGTCGGTTCCCGAGATGGGCGAGCTGTAATCGAGCGAGCCGCCGGCGCCATGCACCTCCAGCTTGAGCGAAAAGGCGTCCTGGGTGATCTTGTAGAAGCCGGCGACGCCGTAGAAGGCGCCCTGGAGATGGGCGAAGCTCGGCTCGGTATAATGGTAGTAGTAGAATTCGGGTCCGATCCCGAGGCTCTGCTGAAGCTCGGCGGAAGCGGCCGGCTGTGCCAGGAAAAGCGGCAGACCCAGCACGCACCAGAGAAGGGTCGTCGCGCGACGACGCATCGGCAGGTGACGTTTCATGTGCCCAAGCCCTCCGAGCCTTATCGAAACACGCAAATGTTTTGAAATTGTTATGGTTAGAAAGGCGCGAGCTTATCACGAGCGCGCGCATCTCGCCACTCCGCCGTGCAACGCACCGCCGACTGCGCGTCGGAAATTCCGAGTCGCCGGCTAATTTTGGCGCAAATACTCGGGCGTGCCGGGCAAACGCTTGGCGCGAAACGCCACGCGCTCGTCCCAGGCGGCGAGTCGTTGCGGCTCGAATCCGGAGGAATAGAGCGCCGCCTCGACCGCCTTCTCGTTCGGCACGAACCAATTGCTGAAGTCGCCGCGCAAGAGCTCGTCGAAGCGATGGAACTGATAGAGGGGGATCTCGGCGAGCCGCGGGTCGAGCCTTGCGAGCGGCACGCCCTCGCCACTGGCGAGCACCACGCGGGCGTCCAGCACTTGCGTCTCCAGGAGCAGCGTGCCCTCGCACACCTCGTGGATGCGCTCGAGCGCCAAAAGCGGATGGCGCAGGTGGTAATAGACGCCGCAAAAGATCACGAGGTCGAAGCCCCCGCCGAAAAGCGAGCGCTTCATGTCGTAGACGTCGCCCTGAACATACTCGACCCGGCTGCCGAGCAGCCGCTTCGCCAGCGCGAAGCCGAAATGGTCGGCCGGCATCAGGTCGTAGGCGACGACGCGCAAGGCCCCTCGCCGCTCCGCCTCGAAGCTCATGAAGCCGTCCCAGGCGCCGATATCGAGGACACTTTGGCCGTCGAGCCGCTCCGGCAGCAAGAGCTCGGCGAGCCGCGTGAGGTAGGAGTGATAGACGCGTCCCGGCGTCACCACGCCGTCGCCGAGGTCAATCGAATGCCACCACGGCCGACCCGCGATGGCCGCGCGTTTCTCATCGGCCGCACGTGCGCGCTCGCCGAGCTTTTGCGTCAAGGCGGCATGGGCCGCCTCGAGCTTCCGCAGGCGGCTCGCGAGCATGCGATGCTGGCGATAGAGCCGGCCGAGCGGCGTCAGTGCGCGCACGGCGGCAGCGGGACTCCTCTCCGCGACTGCGGCGATGCCGAGGCTGCGCTCGAGCGAGCGGCATTCGGCGAGGCGGCGCTCGACGCGCACCAGAAGCTCGTCGCGCTCGCGATAAAGCCGGGCGATGGGAGCGAGGGAGAGCGCCTTCGACTTCAGCCAGCGACGCATGTCGGGCTCGGCCGTCGATCGTGCTAAGCCCCTCTCCCGCAAGCGAGGGCTTTGCAAATATCGTGCGGTGAGGCGGCATTTCGGGATCGGGACATTTTTCGCCGAGCTAAGGGTCAGTTATTGTGCGCGTCGTCTGCGAATGCGGCCTCGTTGGT
>JBKQRV010000026.1:0-4634 GCA_052143835.1 Alphaproteobacteria bacterium | reverse complement strand
GATCTGCGGCGCGCGCTCGGCCAGCACGGCCTGGAAGGCGGCCACCTGCCCGGCCGGATCCGGCAGCCCGGCCAGGGTCAGCACCTCCAGGGAGATCGCCGTATCGGTACGGCCGGCCATCGACTGCACCGGGTGCGGCAGCTCTCCGCCGAACAGGTCACTGAAGACCATCTCGTACAGGCGAATGCCGACGCCCCCTGCGGCGATGAGGGTGTAGTCAATGTCCCAGAGGACGAGCAGGCTGGCCACTGACCGGAGGCTATCAGCCGGGCGGCCACCGCCCGGCGCGCGCAGTCCGGCGCACCGGCTCGCGCCCAGCCCCGGCTCGCGCAGGCCGGCGCACCGGTACCGGTCGGGACTAGACTCGCGGCGGGCAGTAATGCGCGGGAGGGCGGAGGACGGACGTGGCAGGCCGGATCCGCGACGAGGATATTGCGCTGGTTCGCGAGCGATCGGCGATCGAGGACGTGGCGGGGGAGTACCTCCAGCTGCGCGGCGCCGGGGGCGGCTCGCTGAAGGCCCTCTGCCCGTTTCACGAGGAGAAGACGCCGTCCTTCAATGTCACTCCGGCCCGCGGCCTCTGGTACTGCTTCTCCTGCTCCGAGGGCGGCGACGTCATCCGCTTCGTGCAGAAGATCGAGATATAGAGCGAATGCTGCAGGATTTTTTGCACCGGATTGACGGCGGCCTCCGGGAGCGCCAGATAGCCGAGCCGCCAGCCCGTCATGCCGTAAGTCTTGGAGAGGCTGTCGACGACGAAGGTCCGCGCCTTGGCACCCGGGAGCGCGTGTAGATAGGTGAAGGCGTCCTTGGCGAAGCTCAGCTCGCTATAGACCTGATCGAACAGGAGCCAGAGATCGCGCTCGACCGCGAGCGCCAAGATGGCGGCGAGCTCGTCGCCGCCCAGCACCCGACCCGTCGGGTTGTTGGGCGAGTTGACGATGATCATGCGCGTCCGCGGCGTAATCGCCTCGGCGAGCAGCACCGGATCGACGCCGTCGAGTGCGGCAACGGCGACGGGCCTGCCGCCCGCGAGCTTCACGCACGGGCCGTAGCTCACCCAGGCAGGATCGAGGATCACCACCTCGTCGCCCGCCGCCACCGTCGCCATGATGGCGGCATAGGCGGCGAACTTGCCGCCCGGCGTCACCAGGATCTCGCTCGCCTGGTAGGCCGTGCCCGCGCGCTCGCGGATCCGCCGCGCGATCGCCTGACGCAACGAGGGGAGGCCCGCGACCGGCCCGTAATGGGTAGCCCCGCGCTTCATCGCCGCGTGCGCCGCCGCGATGATCGCCGGATGGGTCTCGATGTTGGGGTCGCCGCTCGCGAGCGCCAGCACCTCGCGGCCGGCGGCCTGTGCCGCCCGGATGCGCTCCGAGGATTCGACGGTCGAGGAGCCCTCGAGCGCCAGCACGCGCGCGGCGAGCGGCGGGATTGCGGATGGCGGCGGTGCGGACTCGCGAGGAGCGCTCATGACCACGGGCCTCGAGACAGCACGGACAAGATGGCCGAGCGAGAAGCCTGTTGTCAAACCGCGGCCGATCGTGGCCCTATCGCGATTGCCTGCCTGCCCGGCGGGAAGAGATCGTCCCTTGAAGGCGTGCCCGATGTCCCTCCCTTGCCTCGGCCTCCGCGTGCTTGAGTTCAGCCACACCATCATGGGGCCTTGCGCCGGGATGGTGCTGGCCGACCTGGGCGCCGACGTGATCAAGGTGGAGGCGGCACCGGACGGCGACGCGACGCGCCGCCTTCCCGGCTTCGCCGGCGGCTTCTTCCCCTTCTTCAACCGCAACAAGCGCAGCCTTGCCGTCGATTTGAAGAGCGCGCGCGGCCGCGAGCTCGTGCACGAGCTCGCGAGGAGCGCCGATGTCGTCATCGAGAATTATGCGCCCGGCACCATGGACCGGCTCGGCGTCGGCTTCGAGGCACTCCGGGCGGTGAACCCACGTCTCGTCTACTTGGCACTCAAGGGCTTTCTCTCCGGTCCCTATGAGAGCCGCCCGGCGCTCGACGAGGTGGTGCAATTCATGTCCGGGCTCGCCTACATGACGGGCCCGCCGGGACGGCCGCTCAGGGCCGGCGCCTCGGTTGTCGACATCCTCGGCGGCAGCTATGGGGTGATCGGCGTGCTGGCGGCGTTGCGCGAGCGCGAGCGGAGCGGCCGCGGGCAGCTCGTCAAGGCCTCGCTTTTTGAGAGCGCCGTCCTCCTCATGGGACAGCACATGGCGGGCATGGCGGTCACGGGCGAGCCCATGCCGCCGATGCCGGTCAGGCGCGGTGCCTGGGCGATCTACGAGCCCTTCGACACCGCCGACGGCGAGCAGCTCTTCCTCGCGATTACCAGCGACAGCCAATGGCGCCGCTTCTGCGGCGCCTTCTCCCGCCCCGACCTCTTGGCCGATGCCCGCCTCAAGGACAACAACGAGCGCGTCAAGGCGCGCGCCTGGCTCCTCCCGCTCGTGGCAGGGGTGGTGAAGCCGTTCACCAAGGCACAGCTCATCGACATCCTCGAAGAGAACGCGATCCCCTGGGCGCCGGTGGCGCGGCCCGTGGACCTGTTCGACGATCCCCATCTCAACAGCGGCGGCAAGCTGGTCGATGCCGTGCTCGCGAGCGGCGCGCACACCAAGCTGCCAGCGCTCCCCCTCGAGCTCGACGGCGCCGTGCCCGGGCTGAGACGGCAGGCGCCCCGCCTGGGCGAGCACACTGCCGAGGTCCTCGCCGAGGCCGAAGTGAGCGAAGCCGAGATCCTGAAGCTCGCAAAGGAGGGCGTCATCGTCCTCGGCTGAAGGGGTGCCGCGCGGGCTCAGCGCGCGATCGCCTCGAGCCGTCGACGCGTCGTCGCCGGCCCGAACACGCCGATCACGACGAAAACGACCAACATGGCGCCGGCGATGAAGGTGAAGACGCCGAGCGTACCGTAGCGCCCGAGGAAGAACGCGATGATGAAGCCGGAGAAGATCGTGCTGAAGCGGCTCCAGGAATAGACGAAGCCCACCGCCTGCGCGCGGATGCGCGTGGGATAGAGCTCCGCCTGATAGGCGTGGAACGAGAACGACAGCCAGTTGTTCGAAAGCGTGATCAGAATGCCGAAGACGATCACCCCCAACGCGGTCGACTGTTGCGAAAAGAGGAGACCGAAGACGGCGATGCCGATCGCCGCCCAGGCGATTTGCCATTTGCGCTCGAAGCGATCGGCGAAAGCGATGGCGACGAGCGGGCCGACCGGATTGGCGATCGCGATGATGAAGGTGTAGAGGAGCGAGCGCGTGACCCCGATGCCCTGGGAAATGAGGAAGGTCGGGACCCAGCTCGCGAAGCCGTAATAGCCGATGGTCTGGAAGAGGTTGTAGACCATGAGCATGATGGTGCGCCCGCGGTAGGTGTCGTTCCACATCTCGCTCCAGGCGCCGTGAACGCCCTCCGCCTCGCCCTCTACCATCTGGGGGCGCGCGAGCGGCTGACCGGTCTCGGCCTGGATGCGGGCCTCGATCTCGCTCGTGACGCGCTCGGCCTCCGCGGCGTGGCCGCGCTGGGCGAGCCAGCGCGGCGATTCGGGCAATCCCAAGCGGATCCACCAGACAAAGACCGCCCCGGTCGAGCCGATGAGGACGACCCAGCGCCAGCCGTCGAGACCAAGGATCGTCTGCGGCACGAGCAGCCAGGCGAGGAAGGCGACCACCGGCACCACGGTGAACATGATGAACTGGTTGTAGGCGAAGGCGGGACCGCGCTGCTCCTTGGGCACGAGCTCCGAGACGTAGGTGTCGATGTTCACGAGCTCCACCCCGATGCCGATGCTCGCGATCATGCGCCAGAGGTCGATCGAGACCGGGGTGGTCTGGAACGCCATGATGAGCGTGCCGACCGAATACCACAGCAGCGAGAAAGTGAAGATCGAGCGCCGCCCGAAGCGGTCGGAGAGCCAGCTGAAGGCGATGGTGCCGATGAAGAGGCCGGTGAAAAGCGCCGCGACGAAGCTCGCAAAGCCCGCGAAGTCGAAGAGCCCTTGCGTCGTCGGCTTGAAAATGCCCGCCTTGAAGAGGCCGATGGCGACGTAGGCGGTAAAGAAGAGATCGTAGAACTCGAACCACCCGCCTAATGAAATGAGCGTGATGAGCTTGCGCACGTGGCGTGACGGCGGCAAGCGATCGAGGCGTGCAGCGATCGTGGCCGCGGTTGAGGTCGCCATGGCTTCCTCCCGGTTCTTAGCGCCGCTCTCCGGCGACGCGTTCTGAATTCTTTACTCCGCGATCGGCGGGGTGGTCGTCTACCTGCTCCATCACGCGCCCTTGAGCGCCCTCACGCGCGGGCTTTGGCTCTCCCGCGCCGGCCGCCCTCACTCGGCGGGACCGCTTGCAAGCTTCGCCTTGCGCATATCCGCGCGCGCGAGGCTGTCGTTCCAGGACTCCTCGAGCGCGCGCATCACCTGCGTTGCGGTGTTCAGCACCTCCGGCGTGACGCGGCCGCCCAAGGCCGCGGCATGGTCGGCGAAGAGCGAATCGACGGCCTTGTACAAGGCAATGCCCTTGTCGGTCAGGCGCACGCGCACCGCACGGCGGTCATGCAACGAACGCGCTTGGACGATGTACTTGGCGCTGGAAAGCTTCTTGAGATTGTAGGTAATGTTGGTG
>JBKQRV010000025.1:0-7680 GCA_052143835.1 Alphaproteobacteria bacterium | reverse complement strand
TGGTGGCGCTCACCCTGGCGGCAGCGGCGGCGCACGCCGCCTGGGCGCAAAGCGAGAGACGCGTGGCGTTGGTGATCGGCAACAGTGCGTACCGCAACGTGCGCAGCCTGGAAAAGACGTTGAACGATGCTCGCGCCGTCGCCAGGACATTGCGGGAAGTCGGGTTCGCGGTGATCGAGCGGGAGAATCTCGACCGCCGCGGCATGAACGAGGCATTGACCGAGTTCGTGGACAGGATCTCCGGCGGCGGAGTCGGTCTTTTCTATTACGCCGGTCACGGCGTGCAGATCGGCGGCAGCAACTACCTGATCCCGGTCGACGCGCCGGCGCTCGGCAATGCGGAAGAGCTCCGTGACGACGCGATCGATCTAGGGCGCGTGCTCGAGCGGCTGACCGAGGCTAAGGCCAAGCTCGACATCGTCATTCTGGATGCGTGCCGGGACAATCCGTTTCCCCAAGTGGCGGGCCGGAGCCTTGGTGGCACGCAAGGATTGGCGATCCCAGCGGCTCCGAACGGCATCCTGATCGTGTATTCGGCGGGCGTGAATCAGATCGCGCTCGATACGCTGGGCCCGAGCGACAGCAACCCCAACGGCCTGTTCACGCGCGACCTGTTGCCGCTGATTACGGAACCCGGATTGCGGCTTGATGAGGCGGTCCGGCGTATTCGGCGAGAGGTCTCGGCCGCGGCTCGCTCCATTGGCCGCGAGCAGAACCCGGCGATCTACGACCAGACCGACGGCGACTTCTACTTCGTGCCGCCAAAGACGGCACCCGCCGCTTCACCCGTCCAGGGCAATCTGGTGCCTCGGGTCCCGCCCGCCGCAAATGCCGCAGCGCCCGCGACCGGCCCTGTCGACAAGGATGCCCTATTCTGGCAGTCGATCAAAGACAGCACAAATTCGACGGATTTCGAATTCTACCTCAAGCAATTCCCGAACGGCACGTTCGCGGAACTCGCGAAGGAGCGAGTGGCGCAGCTTGGCGCAGTTCCCAGGCTCAAGGCAGATCATGAGACGCGGGTTGCCTATGTTGGGGAATTGGATAATGTCGGCGGCGCAGCGGCGCAACAGATCAAATCGGATGGATACGACTTCTATGCGACGATGCCCGACCGAGGAAACTTTGGATTCGAAGGCGGCGGCAACCGTCTGACAAAGCTGCCCGGCTACGTGGCCGGTATCGTAGCCGCGCCCGGAACTTACACGTTTTCGGATAGCAAATTCTCGCTCGTCAGCAATCCGTCAAATCCTGGGCAACTCGTTCGGGCCGGATTCATCGCGGCGCATGCCGCACCTGGCACAACTGTGGCTTTGGTCGATGTCACGCTTGCTGCAGGCGTGCCGGATTCGTTTTATGTCGGGTTCGTAACGAATATCAATGCGCGATGGCCCGAGGACTATCCAAATAGCATAACCATGGCCGTCGGTCTTGCGAGGATGACCGCACAAACGAGCCAAGGCGCGATCGCAAATGGTGACATCGATATCTTTTTCTTCGAGATCAGCGGTGCGCGAGCGGGAGAGCACATTGTAATTGGCGCCAGCCAGTCGGTGGCGAACCGCTCCGGCGGTCGCTTTAACCCCAGCATTTCGGGGCTGCTCTTTAGCGCGACAAATCCGCTATCTCGGAACTGACAAGCGCCGGGCTGGCGGCGTCGGCCGCCCTTGGCTCTCTCCGCTTGCGCTGCGCGGGCGCTCAATGCGAGCGGCATCCGCCTCCTCGCATTACGCCTTGCGACGACTTGATTTTATGCTCACCTTTTTGAGACAGCCGCTAAGTGCGCGCCATATTCCAGAACCTTCTCCGACGTTTCCGTGCCGTCAGCGGCTCGTTGCGAGTTTGCTCGCAAGGGGCGATGTCAGCTCGCTTTTGCGATCAAGGCGAAGGAGCCGGGGACCGCGATAGCGTCCCTGCGCATCGAACTCGAACGCAACCTGTGCGACGCCCAGGTCATTGCAAGCATGACAGGTCTTGATTTCGAAGGCATATATGAAGATCTGACCGCCGCTATTCGTGGCCTGAGTGCCGACAAAGCGCGGCGGATCGTCCGCGTATGAGGCGGTGGGATTCTGTTGCTTGATCGAGGCATAGGTCGGGTTGCGCCTGAGGTCGACTTTGCGCGCATCCTTCCACACGTCGATATAACGCGGATCGCCGTTGAGGAGCACGGGCGAGTCATTGTCGTTGGCGAGAAATGGATAAGTCTCCGTCCCCATGTCGACCCTGCCGACATGCTTGAATTCGCTCAGGTAGCCCTCGAACTTGAGCCTTCGGGCGTAGGCCATCGCCTGCGGAGTCGCCCCCGACCTTCGCATGGCGGCCTCAAGGCACGCGGCCCAGTTGGCGTGACAGGATTCGAGACCGGGAGGCTGCTGCCAGACCGAGCGCTGATCGACGCGCTCCACGGAGGCCTGAGCAACAGCCTGTCCCACGACGCCTGCTTGCAGCCACGCTGCGGCCCCGAGCAGGGTCATAACGAGTGCGAAGAGCAATCGTCGCGACATGGGGGTTTTCCTCCTTAGGCGCACGAGGTCGAGCGCGAAAGCCATCAGGAACGCTTTCTGCAAGGATCGCTACCCCTCCCCACCGGTAGAAGTTGGCTCACAACTTCCTGGCCACGCGGAAGCCGTAGACTATGAGTCGATCTCCCGCGATGGCATCGTAGCGATAGCCCGCACGGACGGTATACGGAGTAGCGTTCCAGGAACCGCCGCGCATGGGCCGACGAACGCAGTCTCCCGATGTCCGGGCAATCGACGCGTCAACAGGCGCACCGGCATAGCCATAGATGAAGCAATCCTCCACCCATTGCCAAGCGTTCCCCAACATATCGTAAAGCCCGAACGGGTTCGGCGCGAAGCTCCCTGCCGGCGATGTGCCCCTGTCGTCCCATTGGCTGCCGCACGGGCTACAGCTGGTATTGCCATGACCAATGTCATCGCCCCACCAGCGCGCTGTGGTCGTGCCTCCTCGCGCCGCATATTCCCACTCCGCCTCAGTGAGCAGCCGGTAGCCCTTGCCCGTGGTTCGCGATAACCAGGTCGCATAGGCCTTGGCGTCGGCCCAATTCACGCACACCACAGGATCGCGATCGGTCTGCGGAAAGCCAGGATTGCGCCAAGATCTGTTACTGTCTATATAGTATGTGGTGCCGCTCCAGGCACCGCAGCCCGCAGCGGCGGCGTAGTCGGTCGCCTCCACAAAGCGCGCGTACTCGGCCCGCGTCACGTCATATTTCCCAACCGCAAGCGCCACATTTATCGATACGGCGTGCCGGGGTCGCTCCCGCGCCGCTTCAGGCTCAGGCACGCGCTGACGGCTGGTTTCCGACACATCGGTCCCCATCATGAAACGGCCCGGCGGAATAACCACCATCTCCGGGCAATACGGACAGTCGCGGAAAACGCTGCCGGCGGTCGGCACCGGCCCCTCGGGTGACCGCACGGCAGAGTACTTGTCTTGGTCTTCGCCCAACGCTTTGATCGCTGCCTTCTTTTGATCGTCCAGCGCGCGGGCTAAATCCATGTCGAACTTTCGCATGGCATCCTTGAGCGCCGAATCCAGCTCGGAAATGTACCGCTGGTCCGCGGCGATGATGGCCTTGCCATAGGCTTGCCTGGCTTGCTCCAGCGCCGCCTCGTATTTCTGCTTAGCTTCGACTGCCTTGGGCGAGCTTGGCGTGGACTCGTCAGCGACAGCCACGAGGGTCGTCAGAGCCATCGCCAATAGCGCAATCGCGATTGACCGCATTTCGCCCTCCGTTCGTACATGTCCGCTGTTCCAGCGCGACCATTCAACCCGAGTCCCGTCTTTCGGCTCTTAGGAGCTTACCTAGAGTATATCGTTGCTAGATTATCTCGTCCAAATTCATGAGCATACAGACCGACGTGAAAATAATGATCCATTGACCGATCCCAAAAGCCATTATGTTAATACTGAATCCAGAAAAAAAATCGCTGAAGGTGCCGAAGATTAGGATTGATGGAAGCAAAGAATACAAAAAGAATTTACTTGCAATGAATGGAACAATGAAAGGTACCGTCAGCCACACTAAACCCGCTACGGTCCTCAACCAACGGGTGACCGGCGCTCGCAGGTTTGCAATGATTACCGTCACCGCGAACAGTGGGACAAGGTAGACCAGGTACGCGATAACGGTCGCTGCGGAGGCATCTGCTGCTGGCGATACCCCGCCACTTGGGGATGCGGCGGGCAAATTGGGTGGCGACGGGCCAGTCGCGAGCCGCCTTCCAAAAGGCATTCTCATTGCAATTTCCGCGGCCGAAAAAAAATTCGGCAAAGCGAGAAGACTCGGCGTTTGAATACTGTCAAGGTTTAATTGGCCGAAAATGGACTGAGTGAGAGCGATGACTTGGCTGAAGAGACCTTGTTGCGCAGGTATGTAGGGCGCTTGGATCTTGTCAGGGTTTAATTGGCCGGAAAGAAGTCGATCAATATGGATGACAGGGATGGGTTGGCTGAAGGGGGCTAGTTGCGCAGGCAAATAGGATGAGGGCGATCGGCTCAAAGGCAAGAAGCAGGCGAATATAACCAGAGCAGACCATATGCTAGGCAAAGTCCTACGGAGAAGGTTCATCTATATTCTCCTTACGGTGGAAGCCGGGCAATGCCGTGTTCACTCTCATAATTATGGCGACGTTCGCTGCAAGAGGCGTCAAAAACCGACCCCGGATGGCCGACTTCCTGCGCGTCGCTGTGCGCTTTTTCGGCTTTGGCGGCAAGGCAGAGTCATTGAAGCAGGCGCGTTCCGCTTGCCAGTGCGCCACGGTGGCTTCAATGAGTACTGAAAGGTTCATTTCTGCCATCGTCAAGGTGCATATCATCCTGTTTCTTGCTTCGCACGTCGGGCCTCGGCGGCTATAACCGTCGCACAGGGTTACCTGCCTAGCCGCAGCCAAGCTCGATAGCCGTTCCGCGGCGTCAGCGGCGTCCAAACCGCTCGCGGTCGCATGGCTGTCGCGCTACAAGCGACCGGAATTCGCACTGCCATCCGGCAAGGCGCACTATCCGCGGAAGCCGGCCGACTGCCAGTCGCAATCGACTCGGGCGTGCTTCCAATCGTCTTGGACCCTTCCCAGCCGAGGGGAGCGCTGCCAGCGTCCGTTCTGAGGCAGACCGCGCCAATTTGCTTGGAATCACTCCTAGTGAGCGGGTGTTTGTGTTGCGCCGATTGGAGTCCCCCCATCCATTCGCCCTGCGATCGTCACGGGAGATGCGTGCTACTGCCTTGGCTGTTGCAGATTTCTCGCGTCCTGAAGGGAGATCCAGCCATGACTAAGGCAACACGCTTGCAGCTTGTGATCCCACTGGTGTCGATGCTCGCCGCGCTGTCGCTCTCGGCGCTGGCCGAGGAGCCCAAGGCGCCCGAACACGGTCACCCGCAGGCTCATCCGGCGGCGCCGCAAGGCCATCCGGGGCCGAGGATCCCGTTCCATGCGGGGCCCCGCGACGTCCGCCATTTCGACCCGAACCGCCTTGCCGCCTGGCGCGGCGGACTTTGGCGCCAGGAATGGCACAACGGCCGCTACGGCTGGTGGTGGAGCGTGGATGGCGCCTGGTACTTCTATCCGCAGCCCATCTACCCCTATCCGATGGCGGTCTCCGACGTCTATGTCGAGGAGCCGGCCGTCCCGCCGCCACCCCAGTACGTTATGCCGTTCCCCTACGTGCCGGTACCGGTCCCTGTTCCACCCATCTTTTCATTTTCGCCTTGGTGGCACCGCTAGCGGCATCGGAGTGAGCAGGAGGTCGGGGAGGCACTCGGCCGCCGCTGCCGCAGCGATCCGGCGCAAGGCTCGATCCGGCGAGCGGCACGGGAGCGCCTCCCCCGAGCGCGCCATCTGGAGCACACGATCAGCAATAGGAGAGCCGTGATGACGAGTTTCACAGCGACCATCGCGTGGGGCATGGCAGCCGTTCTTGTCCTCGAGGGCTGCGCGGCTACGCCGACCGGACCGTCGGTGGCCATCATGCCGGCCCCGAATAAGCCGTTCGAAGTCTTCCAGGAGGACCAGGCGGTCTGCAAGCAATACGCAGACCAACAGCTCGCGGGGCAGGCGGAGCTGGCCAACAGCCAAGCCTCGAGCGAGGCCGTCCTCTCCACGCTGCTCTTGGCGGGACTGGGTGCTGCGCTCGGCGGCGGCCGCGGTGCCGCCGTCGGTGCAGCCTATGGCGCCCTCCTCGGCACGGGGGCCGGTGCGGACGCGTCTCAGGCCGCGCAAATCAGCATCCAGCAGCGCTACGATATCGCCTACGCGCAATGCATGTACTCGAGGGGAAACCAGGTCCCCGGGCTCACATCAACCACGACGGCGCCGACGCCGGGGTAAGCCTCGGGTTTGCTTCCGCCGCCGGACTGAGGGAGCTGAGCTTGTTCGCGCATGCGTCATTCATGGTTTGGATACGGAGCATCGGTGCCGTGCGCAACCATCACTTGGGTTTTCCCTGGTGAAGAGCGCCGGCAACGCCCTCGCCGCCGGCGCTCAGGAGTTGTGTGCCGGTCACGGTGATTGGAGCGTTCGCGCAAGCGCTGCAAGTCGCCAATGGTCAGGCCGCGTTTGCCGACGCGATCGCCTGGGCGGTGACGAATCCCTAACAAGCGTTCCCACTTTCGCGAGCGATCATGCCATCGAGTCCGAAAGCGACGGGGCGAAGGTGTCGTGATGGCGAGGGGTAATGGCATGATTTTCTCGTGCAACCGGGAACCGCGATGATTGCACCAAGTGAGACAATCCAGCATCGAGGTGCGCCGAAGAGCCAAACGGGGCTAGCATTCCCGGCGCGCATGAATGCCGCCCATTCACAGCTTGGGGATGATCTGGTAGGCTCACCACCTGAAGAGCCTGCGCGTGCCGGTCGTAACGACCAAGGGTTGCCGCGGGGAAGGTGCTCTCTCCCCGGGGGTCCCGGCGGGGTCTTCGGCTGGTGGCGCTCAACGAGTTCGAGTGGCGGGGGCGGCGGAGGCGACGGCGGCATGGCCAAGAAGGCGCGCTATGATTGGGCGCAGGCGGGCCGCGATGTCGCTCTCCTGGTCGCCCTCAGGGAGGCGCGACAGCGAGTTCTCGATCGGCTTGCCGAGGGTGCGGCAAACCGCGAGGCATTCGAACGCCTGATCGGCGCGCAGCGCGACATCATCTTCCTCGTAGCCGAATTCTTTTACGCCTTGAGAGCGATGAACATCTCTTCGTCCAAAGCGATCGAAGCCTTCATTGACAATCACAACCAGCAGATCGAGAAGCGACTCGAAACGGAATTCAAGGGCAAGGTCGGAGGCCTTCCCGATCGGCTTCGGGCAGGGAAGTTCGGTCCCGGTGCGGTTCGGATGATCCAGTTCACGCTTGCGCAAACGGGCCGGCTCGAGCTGAGCCAATCCGATATCGCTCGCTTTCTCGTCGAGGTGATGTCCGACGAGACCTGTCGAAGGGTGTTGGCCGGCTTGTGCGAAGCCGGACTCCTGGAGAGGCGCACGGAAGAGATCAACAAGGCCGTCATGATCTGGTCGGACGGGACCCTCGAAGGTGCCTTTGGCCTGCATCTTGCCGAGATCAGGTCCATCGTAACCTCCCTCGAGTGAGGGCACGGGATTGCGCCGCGTTCGGATCGCCGTTTTGGTTGCCTTGGGACTCGCTCTCTTGGCGCTCGGTCCACGGACGGCGC
>JBKQRV010000024.1:0-2500 GCA_052143835.1 Alphaproteobacteria bacterium | reverse complement strand
TGCCCGAAGCTCCAATGGGTGGGAGCGACGGGAGTGTCCCGGCCTGGAACGATCAGCGCAAGCCGCTCCGCGTCATCTCTTCTTGCTTCGACGCGGATGGCGCGGCTGTCCACAGTTCGAGCCATCGCGCGATCCGCCCGTGCGCGGACGGTTGCATAGAGCTCCGGCAGCGACAGAAAGCGTTCGTCATCGGGGCGGGAAAACCACTCGGATGAAACGCGCCCCACGCGATCGCCGTGGGAGAGATCGATCTTGAATCCCAAGGAACCAGCATAATTGGCGGGACCGCCGGCCTCAGCCGCGGCGTTCGACACATTGATGTTCATGACCAGGACTCCGCGACGGGCGCCGCGAGCCTCTCTCGCAGCGCTCAACCCGTCACGGAAAACAGAGCCGAACTCTCACTCTCGGGTTCTGAAGACCTCGATCGGTTTAACTACACACGGCCGTATCGCCGAGCCCGGAAGTTGCGCCATCCGGTCAGAACGCTCCGCCGCAAGCACGCTGCTGTATCCGCTGTTGCGCTCTCCGGTGCTTACAAGGCGCTTACATTGCAGGTTCAAAATGTCTCTGTAAGCAAAAAACGCCCCGAAGGGCGTCTTGTAACTTTCTGATTTTATTTTGAGAAACTGGAGCGGGCGAAGGGATTCGAACCCTCGACCCCAACCTTGGCAAGGTGCCCGAAGGGCCTACGCGGCAATATCCGACGATTCGCTAGAGCGCGATAATATACGATAAATCAGATACTTGATCTGCATTCTACCCACCGTCTTTACGCCAGACCTATCCGGCGACTTGCTTCCGACTGCTTGGAATTTGCCTCGGAGAGGGGTATGATAGCCATATTCTAAGCAAATTTCCAGCAGGAGATTGATATGGCTGGGGAAAAGCTCACCAAGCGGGTTGTCGACGCCCTGAAGGCTCCCGAACCTTCGAAGGTTGGGGTCAAGGTTCGGGAGAGTTTCCTGTGGGATCGCGAGCTCCGAGGCTTCGGCGTGCAGATCATGCCGTCGGGCCTCAAAAGCTTCGTCATCCAGTATCGCACCCCCGACGGCCGCCCCCGGCGCGCGGTCATCGGGCGCTATGGACTGATGACCGTCGAGCAGGCCCGCATCCTGGCCCATGAGAAACTCGTCGCCGTGTCCAAGGGAGTCGATCCACTCGCTGAAGAGGCCAAAGCGGCCGGACTTTTGACCGTTGCCGATATCTGCGACTGGTACATCGCCGAGGCCGAGGCTGGCCGCATCCTTGGCAGGCGTCGGCGTCCCATCAAGGCTTCCACGCTGGCGATGGACCGCAGTCGGATCGAATCCCATATCAAACCGCTGCTCGGCAAGAGGCAGGTCGGCTTCCTCAAGCTCGGTGATATCGAGGGCGCACAGGCCGACATAGCGTCCGGCAAGACGTCGAAAGCGCGCGCCGGCAGCCGTGGCGGCGCCATCACCGGTGGCGAAGGCGTCGCCGCTCGGACTATTTCGACGCTCCATTCTGTCTTCGAGCATGCCGTGCGCTTGGGACGGATCGAAGTTAACCCGGCCAAGGGAGTGCGAAAGCTGGCCGCCCCCGCGCGTGAGCGGCGGCTCAGTCGCGCCGAGATCGACCGATTGGGAAATACGCTTCGCGCCGTCGCGGACGAAGGCGAGCACCCAACGGGACTAGCCGCCATCCGCTTCCTACTGCTCACCGGCTTCCGGCGCATGGAAGCGCTTGGACTGCAACATGCATGGCTCGACGAGGAACAAGAGGCTATTCATTTCCCGGACACCAAGAGCGGCGCCCAGACGCGCGTGATCGGGCGCGCCGCCATTGATCTGCTGCTTGATCGGTCGAAGACGAAATCGTCCTTCTTCTTCCCGGCCGATTGGGGCGAAAGCCATTTTGTCGGCGTAGTACGCGTGCTGGATCGCGTCTGTAAAAAGGCGCAACTGACCGACATCACACCCCACACGCTGCGCCACACATTCGCCAGCCTGGCCGGAGATCTCGGTTTTTCCGAACTGACGATCGCTGCGTTGCTTGGACATTCCGCGCGGGGCGTCACCCAGCGCTACATCCATATCGACGAGGCGCTCAGGATGACGGCCGACCGTGTGGCGGGCGAGATGGCGGACTTGCTCGATGGGCGTGCGCCGCCGCCGCGCGAACGAGTTTCCCGCAGCGACCGCGCAGAACGGCATTCGGACACTGCCGGTTCATGAGGACAACGCCGAGAAGCCCATGTCTCCAGCGACGCTCGCGAAGATGTGCCGCAGTATGTGTGGCGTGATGCCCTCCAGCCTGGCGGCCAGGCTCCTTGTAGGCGCCAGAGAGCGCGACACCGGATACGGCAGCGTGCTCGCGACGGAGCGTTCGGGCCGGATGGCGCAATTTCCGGGTTCGGCGACGCGGCCGTTTGTATTTACGCCGATCGACGTCTTTAAAACCCTAGAGTGAGAGTTTGGCCGGTTTTTTCGTGACGGATTGAGCGCTGCGAGAGAGGCTCGCGGCGCCCGTCGCGGAG
>JBKQRV010000023.1:0-12766 GCA_052143835.1 Alphaproteobacteria bacterium | reverse complement strand
CCACAGCCGCCACAACAACAAGCATGTGCAGCTTGATCAGTTCAGGAGGTCGGAACGGCCGCGACTCCAATTAAGAAACCGCTCCGCGTGGTCCCAGCGATGGGGTCCACTTCATTGCTGCAGGACGTAACTCTTCCCGTCAGCCATCTTCTCCTTAAAGATCATTTCAATATGACGGGGCAGCTGCTCGTCCGGATCGAAGCTTTCATCATAGTGCGGAGGCCAGCGGCGCTCGATTGGCCATCGCCCAAACGTCTTGTGGATATTTCGGCGCGCTGCTTCGTTCAGACTGACTGCAGCATCGTCCGCGGCGGCAAGCAGCGCACGAAAGATCTCCACAAGATCAGCTGTAAGAGCATCACCATTGGCGGCGACCCGGCCAGAGGAAAAATCGTCCAGGAGCACACCAACTTTACCAGCAAGCGCCAGCAAGCGGCGCTCGACCAAATCGCTCGAAAGCGGCCCCGTGAGCTCGTTTTGAGGCTTCTGCAAATCAGTGAAGTACTGAGGAGTAGCCTTCCCATGATAAAACCAATCTCCAAGGTTTTTTGGCACCCGCTCGGCGATTGCTGACAAGCTGAGGCCGGCGCGGAGGGAGGCGTTGGCAAAGTACCAAAAAGCATCTCCGAGTTCCTCAATCGCCGAGTCGTGATAGGCGATATATGAGTCTTTATCCCTTTGCTTTTTTTTGAGCTCGCTCAGAACGCTACCGACTTCGCCAAATAACCCGAGTAGCACGAAGCCTAGACCATCGAGTCCTAAGCGCTCGTTACGATCCGTGAGTTTCGTCCAGTTTTGATATTCATCCAGACGGATTAATCTCTCGTCCTCTGGAAACATCGAGGGCTGAGCTCGCAGCATACTCGTTGGATCGGTCGCCATTCCCCCCTCCAACTGCGTCGAAACTGCTCACATTTAGCCCAGCTCAGCCGCCTGCCAACATAAGCGTGTGACTGCCTAGGTGAATCATATCCTGGTCAGTCGCCGAACGGAATCCCCTGAATAAGAAGCGTAAAGAAAAAGGACGCGGAGGACGCGGAGTGGCAACCGGTCCTCGCAGGGTCAGTGAAATGTTCGCCCAGCGCTTGCACCCTCGCCGCCCTCGGGCGGCAACTCATTGTTTTGAAGGGAAATGCGCTGGCTGGGGCGCCAGGATTCGAACCTGGGATCACGGAACCAAAATCCGTTGCCTTACCACTTGGCCACGCCCCATCAGCAGGGCTACGGTTTAACCCCCAATCGGCGCCCCCGCAACTGCCAGAACCGCGGCAGCGAGCCGCAGCGCCGCCGCACTTGCGCCTCGGGGCGCAAGCGATTGTCGGGCCGCGATACTCCTGTATAGTCGCCGGGCGCGACAGGGCTCCGGGAAGGTGCCATGACGAAGGAAAAAGACGGGCCTCCGCGAGCGCCTGACGAGGCGACGGAGGCCGGCGCGCCTTTAGCCGCCTGGCTCGGCGCCAAGGGACAGAAGGCCGAGGCTCCGGCTGCCGCCGAGGCCGTACTCGCCGAGGCCGGCCAACGCGCGGCCGCCGCGGCCGCCGCCGCAGGCGTCTCCCGCGAGGCCTGGCTCAGCGATCTCATCGCGGCCGCGAGTGCCGAGGAGCTGGAGGCGCGCGATCGAGCGGGCCGCCGAGAGAGCCCTCCCGCAGCTCCCGCGCCTGCAAGCGCGCGGCCGCTTGGCCGGCCCGGCGCCGAACGCGATGCCGAGCTCGCGGCACTCGAGGACGAGCTCGAGCGCGCGCTGGGGCTCAAGGCTAGGATCACGCTCGGCCCGTCCCGCGCGCGCGGCGCGCTCACGCTCGACTTCGAGCGGCTCGAGGAGCTTCGCACCATGCTCGAGCGCCTCAAGCCGGGCAGCGTTTAGGGGCGCGAGCGGGATTCACGCGACTGACGTTTCTTGATATGGTCGAGAGGCGCAAGACAAGGATCGGCTGATGGCCTCTCGCACCCCTTTCACGCTCAAGGATCTCGACGCGGCGACGCTTGCCCGCGCCGAAGCGGCCGCCCGCGCAGCCGGCCTCAGCGTCGAGGAATGGGTCACGCGCACCATCCTCGGCAAGACGGGCGGCGACGAGTTGGCACCTGAAGCCGAGGCATCCGCAATCGCTGAGGCGCCGTTGCCGGAGCCAGGGCAGCCGAAGCGGCCGCCCGCGGCCAGCGCGCAGGAGCTCGCCGAGCTCAAGCAGGCGCTGAGCCGTATCGGCAGGCCTCCAGAGGCCGAGCCCGACCGTGCGGCCGGCGGCGATTTCGACATCCGCCCAGAGGACCGTTACGGCGCCCATGAGCCGGCCATCCGCCTCGAGAGGCACGACGTGCCGGAACTGCGCATCGAGCCGGAGCCGAGCGAGCCGGCCGCAGCCGAAGCGGGCTCCGCAAGCGAGGGCAGCGGGAGCGAGGATCGGCTCTCGCCGCTCGGGCGCTCGACAGCGCTTTCGGCCGAGGAAAGGACGAGCGAGCTCGCGCGTCGCATTCGTCTCGGCAGCGAGCAACCCCTGGAGCCGCAGCGCGCCGCCTTGCTGAGCGGCAGACGGCTCGGAATCGTTGGCCTTGCGGCCGGGGCGCTCGTCCTTCTTGGCCTCGTCGCCTGGTTCGCGCTCGGCTCGCGACAGGCGAGCGAGGTGAAGACGGCGACGAGTGCCGAGCCGCGCGCCGCCGCGAGCGAGGCGCCGGCGGCGAGCCCCGAGCCCGCCAAGTCGGCAACGGCGACAGCCGCAGGCGGACCGGCGGCAGCGCCCGCGGCACCGGCGGCACAGGCCACGCCGACGACAGCGCCGCCTGCGAGTGCTGGGCCGACGCCGGCACCGACGGCACCGACGGCCCCTGTTGCGGCTGCGCCTGCGGCGGCCCCCGTGACTCCTCCCGCGGCAGCGCCGGCGGCTCCTCCCGCGACGGCAGGTGTCGGGAGCACGCCCCCTCCACCCGCCAAGCCCGTTGCCAAGGTCCCGCCCCAGCTCGCGGCCGCGCCGCCGAGCCCGGCACCCGCCCAGACTGCCGAGCCGATTCCACCACCGGCCAAGCCGGCCGCTGCCAAGGTGGGGGAGCCGGAACAGCGCGGTCCTTACACCATCAAGGAGATCGAGAAGCTCGCCAAGGACGGCGATCCGCGCGCCGCTTACGATCTCGCCACTCTTTATGCCCGCGGCGACGAGCTCCCGCGCGATTTCGCGCAGGCGGCCCGCTGGTTCAAGCAGGCGGCGACCCAGGGCATCGCCGGCGCCCAATATAATTTGGGCGTTCTCTATGAGCAGGGGCTCGGCGTCGCGAAGAACCTACCCGAGGCGATCCGCTGGTACCAAAAGTCCGCAGACCAGGGCTATCCGCCGGCGGAGTACAACATCGGCACCGCCTACGCCGAAGGGAAGGGTGTTGCGCCGGACGATGCGGCGGCGCGCCGCTGGTTCACCAAGGCGGCCGAGCAGGGTCTCGCGGTCGCGGCACTCAACCTCGGCGTGCTCTACGAGGACGGGCGCGGAGGTGCTAAGGATCCGGCCGAGGCCATCGTCTGGTACAAGATTGCCATGCGCGGAGGTGCCGCCGCCGCCGAGAAGTACCTCTCGAACTTGAGCGAGAAGATCGATCCGGAGATCGTCGCAGAGGGCAATCGGCGCTATCAGTCGGTCGCCGCCTCGATCCCGACGAAGCCCTCGCTCGAGCCCGAGCGGCGCCCGCCCGAGGCAGTCGAGCGCGCCGCCCGAGAGGCGCCAGCTGAGGCGGCACCGGCCGTCTCTCCGAAGGCGCGCGCGGCTGCAGCGCCGGCCGAGCGCGGGCCCGCCGCCAAAGCCCAAGCGAGTGCGGCGGGCGGAGAGCTCGCGCAAATCCAGCGCCTCCTCGAATCGCTCGGCTACGAGCCCGGACCGGCCGACGGTCAGCTGCGGCAAAAGACGACGAGCGCCATCCGGAACTTCCAGCGCGAGGCCGGACTCCCGGTCGACGGTCGCCCGACAAGCGAGCTCCTCGATTACATGAAGAAGCTTGCCGGACAGCCGTGAGGCCGCGGCGCTCGCAAGCGGGCCCTAAGACCAGCCCTGATTGGCTGCGATCCATCCACATCGTCATGGCCGTGCTCGTCACGGCCATCCACGTCTTTGTTTCGACTTGTGCTTTAAGGCGTGGATGCCCGCGACAAGCGCACGGCTGTCCGGTTTAAGTTTCAGGACAACACAAGCGAGTCTTTAGCGGTGGTCACTCCATCCTAGGTCGTCATGGCCGGGCCGGCGGAAGGCCGCGTCCCGGCCATCCACGTCTCCAAGCGCGAAAAGAAAGACGTGGGTGGCCGGGACAAGCCCGGCCATGACTATTTGCGGTTGCTGTGACTCCACGTATCCACCACCCGATTCCTTTAACCGGACAGCCGTGCGACAAGCGCGGGCATGACGAGTCATGGATTGTGAGGCTTGGTATAACGCGATGATATCGGCGTGGGCGCGAGCATCGCCGCGTCCGTGACGAGCTGCGCCGGCGCGACCCACCAACCCGGACGCGCGAGTGCCTGAGCCGCGGCCGGGGCATCGGCCGCTTGGCCGAAGAGCCCGAAGCAGGTGGCGCCGCTTCCCGACATGCGCGCGAGCAAGCATCCCGGCTGGGCGCCGAGTGCTGCGAGCACCTCCGCGATCGCGGGGCAGAGGCGCGCGGCGGCCGCGGTCAAGTCGTTGCGCCGCTCGGCGAGAAGGGCGGCGAGCTCGGCCGCATCGCGCGGCGTGCCTTGGAAGCGCGCGGGTGCCGAGAAGGCGCCCTCGCGCGCGCGAAAGACCTCCGCCGTGGCGACCGCCACTCCGGGGTTGACGAGAACGAGGGCCACTCGCGGCAGCAGCGGTGCCGCCACGAGCTGCTCGCCGATCCCGCCGACGAAGGCGGCGCGGCCGAAAAGGCACACGGGCACGTCGGCGCCAAGTGCCAACGCCAAGCGCGCGAGCTCGCTTGCTGCGGGCGAGCGGTTCCAGAGCCGTGCCAAGGCGGAGAGTGCGGCCGCCGCGTCCGCCGAGCCGCCGCCGATGCCTGAGGCGAGCGGCAGGCGCTTCTCGAGCGTCAAGGCCGCCTTGGGCTCGAGCGCCAGCTCATGCGCCAAGAGCCGTGCCGCGCGCAGGACGAGGTTGTCGCCCTCGCGCGCGAGCTCGGGGCCGAACGGCCCGCGGAGCGCCAAGCTCAAACCCTCGGCCGGTGCCGCGGTGAGCGTGTCGTGCACGGAGGCGAAGGCGACGAGCGAGTCGAGGAGATGGTAGCCGTCGGCCCGCCGGCCGAGAACCTGGAGGTAGAGGTTGAGCTTGGCGGGTGCCGCGACGCGGATCGCGGCGATCAACTGTCGTGCTCGCCCGATTTGGTGTCGGTCTTGAGGCCGTGCTCGTCCGATTTGGTGTCGGTCTTCAGGCCGTGCTCGAGCTTGGCGCCGATCTGCGTCTTGAGATCGGGCTCGGGCTTGAGCGTGAGCGCGCGCAGCCATTGGAAGCGCGCCTCGTCCAGGCGTCCCACGCGCCAATAAGCGTCGCCCAGGTGATCGTTGATCACCGGATCATCCGGGCGGAGCTCGACGGCGCGCTCGAGATTGGTCACCGCGCGCTGGTACTGCCCCTCGCGATAGAGCACCCAACCGAGGCTGTCGACGATGTAGCCGTCGTTGGGCTTGAGCTCCACGGCGCGCTCGATGAGCCCCTTCGCCTTGTCCATGTTCTCGCCCCGGTCGACCCAGGAATAGCCGAGATAATTGAGCACGCTCGGCTGATCCGGCGAGAGCTTGAGGGATTCAAGAAAATCCTTTTCCGCGCGCGCCCAATCGCCGGCGCGCTCGAGGGCTACCCCGCGCGCATAGAAGAGCGACCAGTCCTGCGTCTTTATCGTCTTGACCCGCGCGATCGCCCGGTCGTAGGCCTTGACCGCATCGGCGAAGCGGTCGGCCGAGCGCAAGTAATCGCCCTCCGTCGCAAGCGGCTCGAAATTGTTCGGCCATTTCTCGGCGAGCGTGTCGAGCTCCTTGACGGCCTCGTCGAGCTTGTCCTCCTCGCGCAGCACGTCGGCGATGCGCAAGCGCGCCGAGAAGTAGAGCGGGGCCTCCGGGCTGACGCCGCGGAAGAGAGCCAGCGCCTCTTCGTCGCTGCGGTCGGCGTCGAGAATGTCGGCAAGCGACACGCGCCCGATCGTCAGGTCCGGCTCCATGTAGAGGGAGAGGCGCATGAGCTGGAGCGCCAAGCGCGTGCCTTCGTCCTGGCGCAGCGCGGAGCCCACGTCGAACAGCGCCTCGGCCATTCCCTCGACGGCATTCTGCGGATGCTGCCGGGGCTTGACGCCCGATTTCAGCGCCTTGAGCGTGAGCTCGAGACGCACCGTCTCCGAGTTGTTCTTGAGGTATTCATCGAAGAGGGCCAACGCCTCCTTGTGGCGGTTTTGCCGCGCGTAGAAGTCGGCCAGCGCATTGATCACGCGGAAGGAGGGGCTGGTCTCCGCCGCGAGCGTCGCCTTGAAGGCGCTTTCGGCTTCCGCCGCGTGCCCGGCAAGCTCGTCGATGAAGCCCGCATGAAAGTCGTGCAGCACCGCGAAGCCGCGCACGCTCGAGAGCTCGTCGAGGGCCTTGAGCGCGTCGGCGGTCTTGCCCTCGCCCACGAGCGCCCACGCCTCAATCAAGGGTCCAAGGATGTTGCCCAGTCCAAGGCGCGGCAGCTTCGCCATGCGCGCGGCGCTCGCGGCGAAGCGGCCGGCGCGCGCTTCCTCCAGCGCCAACATGACGTTGCCGAGCTGGTCGTCGGGCAGGGCGGCCGTGAGCCGCTTGGCGAGCTCGCTCGCCTCCTCGATTTTCCCCGCGGCCAGCTTGAGCTCGAAGGCCTCGCGCAGAAGGTCCTTGTTGCCCGGGTCGCGCTTGAGCGCCTCAGCCATGAAGTCCGCGGCTTTGGCCACGTCGCCGTTTTCGTCCGCGGCGCGGGCGGCGAGATAGAAGCCGGGGGCCGACTGGAAGATGCCCGCGTCCTTGTCTTCCTCGGCAACCGCAGCGGCAGCGGTCCCCTGGGCGCTGGCCGAGCTTTGGCCCGCGGCGGCGGGATTGCCGGGCGGCGCGCAGCCACTGGCCAAGAAAACGCTCGCGAAAGCGAGCGCCGCCACAAATGAAGACCGTGCCACGCAACGAAAAACGATCAAATCATCCCTCCACACCCCGCCCGCGCGAGGCCTGGTATACGCTGCCGACCCTCGCTCGATTCGGTATCCGCAGCGCCATACATTATAGCGACTTCGCCGGCATTCCGTGCGCCGATCGGCAGGCAAATCTCGGGGCGGAATGCGCGCCCGGCGATTTTTGGCCCATTTCGCCTCAAAGTCCAGCCCTGCGGCGCCGGCGCCCGCGTGCCGCCCCGCGCCGCACGGCCGCAGTCCCTATGTGGTATCTCGCCCGTGCCTGGCAAAGCCGTACGCGATCACATGTTGGGATAGTTGGGCCCGCCGCCGCCTTCGGGCGGCACCCAGACGATGTTCTGGGTGGGGTCCTTGATGTCGCACGTCTTGAAATGCACGCAATTCTGGGCGTTGATCACGAGGCGCGGCTCGCCGCCTGCGTCACGCACGATCTCATAGACGCCGGCCGGACAATAGCGCTGCTCCGGCGCGTCATAGAGCGCCAAATTGACCGCAATCGCCACCTCGGGATCCTTGAGCTTCAGGTGCGGTGGCTGGTTCTCCTCGTGGTTGGTGTTGGAGATGAACACCGAGCTCAGCCGGTCGAACGAGACCTTGCCGTCCGGCTTGGGGTACTCGATCTTGCGGCTGGCACTCGCGCGCTTGAGGCTCAGATTGTCCGCATGGTGGGGAAGCGTCCACGGCGCGCGCCCACGCAAGAGGTAGGTGTCGAGGGCCGCATAGGCGATCCCGGCCCAAAGGCCGCAGCGGAAGGCGGGGCGGATGTTGCGCACGCCCCGGAGCTCGTGCCACAGCCAGCTCTCCTTGAGCCTCTCGGCATAGCGCTGCGGCTCGCCGCGCCCGTCGGCCTCACCAAGCGTCTCGAACACCGCTTCCGCCGCCAGCGTGGCGGATTTCATGGCGCCGTGCGTGCCCTTGATCTTGGGCACGTTGAGAAAACCCGCCGTGCAGCCGATCAGCGCGCCCCCCGGGAAGGTCAGCTTGGGGATCGCCTGGAAGCCCCCCTCGTTGAGCGCGCGCGCGCCGTACGCAATGCGTCGCCCGCCCTCGAAGCCCGGACGGATCGCGGGATGGGTCTTGAAGCGCTGGAACTCCTCGAAGGGGTTGAGATAGGGGTTGCGGTAATCGAGGCCGACGACGAAACCGGCCGCCACCTGGTTGTTCTCGAGATGATAGAGGAACGAGCCGCCGTAGGTGCGGCGGTCGAGCGGCCAGCCCACGCTGTGGACGACGAGACCGGGGTGGTGCTTGGCGGGGTCGACCTCCCACAGCTCCTTGATGCCGATGCCGAAGGTCTGGGGCTCGACGCCGTCGCGCAAGTGGAAGCGCTCGAACAGCGTCTTGGTGAGCGAGCCGCGGCAGCCCTCGGCGAAGAGGGTCTGCTTGGCCCTGAGCTCGACACCTTGCTGGTAGTGGTCGGTCTTGGCACCGTCGCGGCCGATGCCCATGTCGCCGGTCGCAACCCCCGCCACTCTACCGCGCTCGTCATAAAGCACCTCGGCCGCGGCAAAGCCGGGATAGATCTCGACGCCGAGCTCCTCCGCCTGCTTGGCGAGCCAGCGGCACACATTGCCGAGGCTCACGATGTAGTTCCCCTTGTTGTGCATCTGGGGCGGCGTGGGCAGCCGGAAGGCCCGCTTGGCGGTGAGCAGGAGGAAGCGGTCCTCCTTCGCCTCGGTCACCAAGGGAGCGCCGCGCGCGCGCCAATCGGGCAGGAACTCGGCGAGCGCGCGCGTCTCGATCACGGCACCCGAAAGAATGTGGGCGCCGACCTCCGAGCCCTTCTCGATGACGGCGACGCCGAGCGAGGCTCCCGCCGCGGCGGCGAGCTGCTTCAAACGGATCGCCGCGGAGAGGCCGGCGGGCCCGGCTCCGACGATGACGACATCGAATTCCATGGCTTCCCGCGACATGCCGCGTTCCTCTCCTCTCGCCGCCTTAGCACCCGGGACCTGACACAGCAATAACGGAACTGTTAGGATTACGCCATGACCGAAAGGGACGATCGCACGGCCCTGATCGCCGCGCTTGCTTGGCAGATGGAGGCCGGCGCCGACGAGGCGATCGGTGAGGCCCCCCGTTCCTACTTTCGCGCGGCGGCAGGCGCCCAAGCCGCAGCGCCCGAGCGGCACCCGCCGCCCCAGGCAGGCCCGAGGGAAAGTGCCGAGCGAAGTAAAATAAGGGAGGGCGGCGACGCCGCCGCGCACTTGGCCGGGCGGCCGGTGGGGCGTCCCGCCCGCCCGGCAACGGCCCCGCCCGCAGCGGCCACCCTACGCCCGCGCGGCGCGATTGCGCCGGAGCCCGCTGCGGAAGCGGCACGCACCGCGCGCGAGCTCGCCGCCGCTGCGCGCAGCGTGGAGCAGCTCGAGGAGGCCCTTCGCGCCTTCGACGGCTGCCCGCTCAAGGAGACCGCGACCAACCTCGTCTTCGGCGACGGCAATCCGCGCGCCAAGATCATGCTGGTGGGGGAGGCCCCCGGTGCCGACGAGGACCGCCAAGGCAAGCCGTTCGTGGGCGTGAGCGGCCAGCTCCTCGACCGCATGATGGGCTGGATCGGCCTCGATCGCCGGCACTTCTATATAACGAACATTCTCTATTGGCGGCCGCCGGGCAATCGGCAGCCCACCGCCGCGGAGGTCGCCGCCTGTCTGCCTTTCGTCGAGCGTCACATCGAGCTCGTCGACCCCGAAATCCTCGTCCTCGTCGGCGGCTCGTCGGCCAAGACGCTGCTCGGTCGCAATGAGGGCATCATGCGGCTCAGGGGTCAGTGGTTCCAGTACCAGAGCCAGGGCATGGCACGGCCCATCCCCGCGGCGGCGATCTACCATCCGGCCTATCTTTTGCGCTCGCCTGCACAAAAACGGGAGGCCTGGCGCGACCTCCTAGCCCTCCGGGAACGCCTGCGGTCCTTGCCATAACCACTTGCTTTAGTGGGATTATCTCGGGTTTTCCACAAACTGTGGGGGAGATGCGTCACCAAGGTCTCTTGCCATCGCCTGCCCAATCCGCTATGAAGCGCCCCGTGACGCCTGTAAAAAGACGACACTCCGGGACCCGGAACGTCGGCGGCAAGGTGTTTTCAAGCCGCACCCTGGTCCTCCTTTTCACCCTGGCAATAGTGCTTGGCGGGGCGGACTCTGTCCGCGCGGAGGCCCCCGATGTCGAGACCGCGGCCTTGGCCCCCGGCGCCCTGCGGCCTGGCAGCGAGGCAACCCTGCCCCAACCCCTGAGCGACGCGGACGCCGAGCGCTATCGCCGCATCCTCACGCTCCAGGCGCATAGGCGCTGGGCGGAGGCCGATCGCGAGATCGCCAACCTCGGGAGCAAGATCCTCCTCGGGCACGTCCTGGCGGAGCGCTACCTGGAGCGCGACGGCTACCACGCCAAATTCGCCGAGCTCTCAAGCTGGCTCGAGAGCTACGCCGACCTGCCGATGGCGCCGGAGGTCTACCGGCTCGCCATCGAGCGCATGCCCGAGGGGGCGAAAGAGCCGCGCCGGCCCGACCCGACCGGCTATAGCCCGAGCAGCGTCGCCCCCACGGACAAGAGCGAGCCGCCGGACGGCAGCCAGGCGCTTTCAGCACCTGAGCGCAAGCGCCTCAACGAGCTCAGGCGCGCCATCCGCCACGCGATCGAGGAGGGCACCTACCCCGCGGCCGAGAAGCTGCTCGCGAGCCGCGACGCCGAGCGCCTCTTCGCACCCCCCGAGTACGACCAGCTCCAAGCCGAGATCGTGAGCGGCTATTATTTCCTCAACAGGGACGAGGACGCCTTGGCGCTTGTCGATGCAGCACCCCAGCACGTCAAGCGCGTGAACCCCGCCGCCGAATGGGCGGGCGGGCTCGCGGCCTGGCGGCTCAAGAACTACTCGGGTGCCGCGCATCACTTCGAGCGGCTCGCGACCGCCGACCAGGTCGACTCCTGGACACGGGCTGCCGGCGCCTACTGGGCCGCGCGCAGCCATCTGCGCGCGCAAGAGCCCGAGAAGGTCGACCACTGGCTCGAGGTCTCGGCCAACTACCCCTACACCTTCTACGGCGTGCTCGCGCGCAAGCTCTCGGGCCGGCCCTTCACCTACAACTGGGAGCTTCCCGCCCTCACCCGCGAGGACGTGGCCGCGATCGAGCGCACGCCCCAGGGCACGCGGGCGCTCGCGCTGCTGCAAATCGGCCAGGACGCGCTCGCGGAGCAGGAGCTTCGCCGCATCAGCCCGGCGCAGCCTGAAATGGCTCACGCCATCCTCGCGGTCAGCGAGCGCGCCGACATGCCGTCCCTCGCCATGCAGCTTGCCGAGAAGGTCACGGATGCGAGCGGCCGGCGCTACGATGCGGCACTCTATCCGGTGCCGTCGTGGCAGCCCGAAGGCGGTTTCACCGTCGACCGCGCGCTCGTGCTGGCGCTCATTCGCCAGGAATCCAAATTCTTGACCGGCGCCAAGAGCACTGCGGGCGCGCGCGGCTTGATGCAGCTCATGCCGGGCACGGCGCGTTTCGCCGCCGACGGCACGCCCTACCTCGGCGGACACCGCGAGCTTCTCAATCCGGCGATCAACATCACGCTCGGCCAGAACTACCTCGCCCACCTCATCGATACCGACAGCATTCGGTCGAACCTGTTCCTCCTCGTCGCCGCCTACAACGGCGGACCCAGCCACGTCGCGCGCTGGCAGCGCAGCATCGATCAAGACAACGACCCGCTGCTCTTCGTCGAGAACATCCCGAGCCGGGAAACCCGTCAGTTCGTCGCGCACGTGCTCACCAATTATTGGATCTACTGCGACCAGCTCGGCCAGACGGCGCCCGCACTCGACGCCATAGCCGAAGGGAAGTGGCCGGCCTATAATTAAAGCGTGGGCCAACCCCTCGCAGCGGCGGTACCAAGATGGCGGGCATCGACGAATCGCGTCCCTTCCTTCCTGTGAACATCGCGGTCTTGACCGTCTCCGATACGCGTGCGCTCGCCGAGGACAAGTCCGGACAGACGCTCGTGGAGCGCATCGAGACGGCGGGGCACCGGCTTGCCGCGCGCGCGATCGTCAAGGACGAGGTCGCCGACATCGTTGCTCAGCTGAGGGAATGGATCGCCGACCCGAAGATCGACGTGGTGATCTCGACCGGCGGCACGGGTGTCACGGGACGCGACGTGACGCCCGAGGCCTTTTGCGCGGTCTACGAGAAGGAGATCCCCGGCTTCGGCGAGCTCTTCCGCATGATCTCCTACGACAAGGTCAAGACCTCGACCATGCAGTCGCGCGCCACCGGCGGGGTCGCCCGCGGCACCTACCTCTTTGCGCTCCCCGGCTCGCCGAGTGCGGTGCGCGACGGCTGGGACGAGATCCTGCGCTGGCAGCTCGACTCGCGCTATCGCCCCTGCAACCTCGTCGAGCTGATGCCCCGCCTGACCGAGCACCTCAAGCGCGCGAGCTAGAGACCTGGTTCTGAAATTCACGACATCAGGAAAACACTCGTCATTGCGAGGCGCCCGAAGGGCGCCGAAGCAATCTAGAAAGGGTTCGCACTGAGCGTTCTGCCCCGGCGTACGCCGGGGTTCGCTGCGCTCGCAATGACGGGAAGAGGCGGTTCGGTCTAACCGGGAACCACTCTAGGCGCTCGCTTGCCTCTCGCGCACCAGCGGCGATAACTCTTGCCGTCGT
>JBKQRV010000022.1:0-11450 GCA_052143835.1 Alphaproteobacteria bacterium | reverse complement strand
CCCCTCCCATCGGCCGCTCCTCAACGGGCGGCCGATGGGAGGGGGGTACTATGGCCGCCGCCGCACGCGCCGCCAATCACGATTGCTTGACGGAAGGGTCGCGCCTGCGGGCGCTCGATTGCGAGACCGATGCCGAGCACGACAATCGAGGTGCCTGAGCGTCAGGCGCGCGCCACGTGGGCCAGGCGCGGGGTGCTGTTGACCCGGCTCGACCAATATGGCTGTCATAGCATTGCCGCGGCGAAAGGGAGGGTCTCCCCCGTGCCTCAAGACGATCCGTCTCACCAAGGCTCGAAGCGGCCGCAGGGGCTCGCCCAGGGCCTGACCCATTATGGCGACCCCGGTTTTGCCGCCTACTTGCGGCGCTCCTTCGCGCGCTCGATGGGCTATTCGGGCGAGCTCCTCAAGCGTCCGATCGTGGGCATCGCCAACTCGGCCAGCGGGCTCAACAACTGCCATCGCCATTTCCCCGAGCTCGTCGAGGCGTTGAAGCGCGGGGTGCTCGCCGCCGGCGGGCTGCCGCTCGAGTTCCCCACCATCTCGCTCGGCGAGCCCTTCTTGGCACCCACCAGCATGATGTTCCGCAATCTCATGTCGATGGATGTCGAGGAGATGATCCGCGCGCAACCGCTCGATGCCGTGGTGCTGGTGGGCGGCTGCGACAAGACCGTGCCGGCCCAGCTCATGGGGGCCGCCTCCGCGGGCGTCCCTGCCATCCAGCTCCTCGGCGGCCCGATGATGACCGGGCGCTACCGCGGCCAGCGCCTGGGCGCCTGCACCGACTGCCGGCGCTTCTGGGCGCAGTATCGCGCGGGCGGCATCGGTGCTGGGGAGATCGAGCTCATCGAAGGTCGGCTCGCCACCACGGCGGGCACCTGCGCCGTCATGGGCACCGCCAGCACCATGGCCTGCATCGCCGAGACGCTCGGCATGGTCCTTCCCGGCACCGCCGCGATCCCGGCGGTGCACGCCGACCGGCTGCGCGCGGCGGAGGCGACCGGGCGCCGCGCGGTCGAGCTTGCCGGCTCGTCGTTGACACCCGACAAGATCATCACGGCGAAGTCCGTCGAGAACGCGCTCAGGGTGCTGCTCGCGCTCGGCGGCTCGACCAACGCGATCATCCATTTGACCGCGATCGCCGGCCGGCTCGGCATCGAGGTTCCGCTTCAGCGCCTCAACGAGCTCAGCCAATCGACCCCGGTGCTGGTCGACCTGAAGCCGGTCGGCGAGCACTATATGGAGGATTTCTTCGCCGCCGGCGGCATGGGTGCCGTGCTCGCGGAACTCAAGCCGCTCCTCCATCTCGACTGCCTCGGCATCACCGGCGAGCGCCTCGAGAAGCTCGTCCTGGAGCCGCCGGCCTGGGTCGACCGCCGCATCATCCGCGCGCGCGACGAGCCTTTCCAGCCCGAGGGCGGACTCGTGGCGCTCTTCGGCAGCTTGGCGCCGCGGGGTGCCGTGCTGAAGCGCGCGGCGGCGTCGGCACAGCTCTGCGAGGCGGAAGGGCGTGCGGTGGTGTTCGCCTCGCTCGAAGATCTTGCCGCGCGCATCGACGATCCCGCCCTCGACGTGAGGGCGGAGGACTTCCTCGTGCTGCAGAACGCCGGGCCCAAGAGCGGGGCAGCCATGCCGGAGGCGGGCTATCTCCCCATTCCGGCGAAGCTCGCGCGCGACGGCGTCAAGGACATGGTGCGCATTTCGGACGCGCGCATGAGCGGCACCGCCTTCGGCACGATCGTGCTCCATGTCACGCCGGAGGCGGCGGACGGCGGTCCGCTTGGCCTGGTCAGGAGCGGCGATCGCCTGCGGCTCAGCGTGGCCGAGCGCCGCATCGATCTTCTCGTGGAGGCGGCCGAGCTCGCCGAGCGGCGCCGTGTGCAGGTGCGAAGGAGCGCGCCAACGCGCGGTTATGCCAAGCTTTTTCATGAGCATGTGCTGCAGGCGGACGGCGGCTGCGACTTCGATTTCCTGCGCTCGGCGCGAGCTCCTGCGAGCGCTTTCGGCGGGAGCTGAAGGCGGGGGCCGATCGTTGTTGGCCCGGCCCGGCCGTGTTATGATTTTTTGACAGTTAGAGAAGCCGTTCCTAGCGGCCGGCCCGCACGACGAGGGTTGGACGGAGACCATGAAGGCACGGGATCTGCGGGTCTCAGTTCTCATAGCCGTGGCATGGCTCCTCGGCATCGCGATGTTCTCGATGATGCGGGGGCCTTCGCCGACGGGGGAGGAGGTCGGCATCTTCAACGTGTTTGGGCCGGCCCCCGCCACCTCGGCGGCGTTGTCGGGCGACAGCCTGTCCAAGCATAGCAAGCTGCCGAGCCATTGGGCCCATCAGCGCTGGGGCGCGGTCTAGACGACGATAAATGACGCTAGTGTCCTGGTTCTGAAATTCACGACATCGGGAAAACACTTGTCATTGCGAGGCGCCCGAAGGGCGCCGAAGCAATCCAGAATGGGTTTCGCAACAGGCGCCCTGCCCCGGCGTACGCCGGGGTTCGCTGCGCTCGCAATGACGGCTATTTCCGGTCGAGACGAACTTCCGAATCGCGACACCAGGGTGCTGGTCGCCGGCCGACGCGCTCGTACGGAAAGGGCCGTCCGTCGCCATCGAGCTCCCTCATCGACAAGCCGGTTCCAGCACCTGTGCTCGTCCTCCATCGCATGGCGGCCTTGAGCGCAAGCTTCCTCGTTCCCCTCGCCGGTCGCTTGCTTTATCGTGCCCACCGAGCGGCCGACCAGGCGGCGGCGGAGGAGGCCCGAGATGAAGCTCTACGACTGCAAGCCTGCGCCCAACCCGCGCCGCGTGCGCATCTTCATGGCGGAGAAGGGCATCGAGATCCCGACGGTCCAGGTCGACCTGCGCGCCCGCGAGCAATTCACGCCCGCCTTCCGCGCGATCAATCCCCAATGCGTGGTGCCGCTTCTCGTGCTCGACGACGGCACCGGCATCGGTGAGGTGCCGGCGATCTGGCGCTATCTCGAGGAGACCCACCCGGAGGTGCCGCTCATGGGGGTTGACGCCAAGGACAAGGCCGTCGTCGCCATGTGGGAGCGCCGCGCCGAGATCGAGGGATTCGCCGCCGTGGGCGAGGCGTTCCGCAACTCGACCCCCGCCTTCAAGGGCCACGCGCTCTCGGGCCCGCACGGCTACGAGCAGACCCCGGCGCTTGTCGAGCGCGGCAAGGCGCGCACGCTCGACTTCTACGGCGATCTCGATGTGTGGCTCGGCGCGCGCCCCTTCGTCGCGGGCGAGCGATTCACCATCGCCGACATCACCGCACTTGTCGCCATCGACTTCGCCGGCTGGATGAAGCTCGGGGTGCCGGCGGAGCTGAAGAACGTCAAGCGCTGGTACGACGCGGTCTCGGCGCGGCCGAGCGCCAAGGCCTAACTTCGAAGAATATTCACCACGGAGACACGGAGGACACGGAGAAGAAAGAGAAGGGAACTCAGCCAAATTCTCAGGGAAATACATGAGGATTTTGAGGCGCTGCGCGCGCAAATTTGACTTTGTAATTTCGCCTGTCGGCGAAACCCGCGGTCTCCCTTGCTTCTCCGTGTTCTCCGTGTCTCCGTGGTGAATAACATTATTATTCGTGCGCCGGCGCCGAGACGCGAGAGGGGACCGCCTATGAAGCTGCCCAGGGAGCGCACGGCCTATTCCGCGATCGTCGACCGCGCGCCGCTCAAGCTGCCGGGGAAGGCGCGGCTCGTCGTTTGGCCGATTGTGAACCTCGAGGTGTGGGAGATCACGCGCCCGATGCCGCGCCAGGTGCTGCCGGCGCCTGGCGGCATGGCCGTGGCGCCCGATTTTCCCAACTGGGCCTGGCACGAGTACGGCATGCGGGTCGGCTTCTGGCGCCTGAAGGCGGCCCTCGACCGCCACGGCATCACCCCGACCCTCTCGATCAACGCCGCCGTCACCCTCGAGTACCCGCGCGTGGCGGAGGCGGCGAAGGAAGCGGGCTGGGAATTCATGGGCCACAGCTTCGTGCAGATGCCGATCCACCAGCTCGACGATCAGAAGGCGGTGATTGCGAAGTCGCTCGAGACGCTCGAGGCGTTCGTGGGCCGGCGCCCGCGCGGCTGGCTCGGCCCCGGGCTCACCGAGACCTACGAGACGCTCGATCTCCTCGCCGCGGCCGGGGTGGAGTACATCGGCGACTGGGTCTTCGACGACCAGCCCGCGAGGCTCGAGACCGCGCACGGCCCGCTCGTGGCATTGCCATACACGGTCGAGCAGAACGACATTCCGATGATGATCGTGCAGCATCACCGGGCGGACGAGCTCTATTCGCGCACGCGCGACGCCTTCGATCGGCTCTACGAGGAGGGTGGCGGCGGCAGCGCGCGCGTGCTGGCGCTTGCGGTGCACCCCTACATCAGCGGCGTGGCGCACCGCATCAAGTATTTCGAGGCCGTCCTCGAGTACATGAAGAGCCGCGAGGCGGTGCTGTTCTGGACGGGCGAGCAGATCCTCGATTGGTATCTCGCCGCAACGAAGGCGGCAGCGAAAAAGAAGAAGGGAAGCAAGCCATGAGCGAGGAAATCCTGGCACCCGGATTCAAGGAGGAGCCCTTCTGGTGGGAGACGGCCCCCATCGTGGCGCGGCCGGCGCGAGAGCTCCCCAAGCACGTCGACGTGGTGGTCGTCGGCTCGGGCTATTCCGGCCTCTCGGCGGCACTCGAGCTCGCGCGCGCCGGACGCTCGGTCATCGTGCTGGAGTCGGGCGTGCCGGGCGAGGGGGCGAGCTCGCGCAACGGCGGCATGTGCGGCGACATGCTCAAGCCCTCGCTTGCCGAGCTCAGCCGGCGCTACGGCGAGCGCCTCGCCATCGCCCTCCTCAAGGAGGGGCGGGAGGCTCTCGATTTCCTCGCCGACTTCATTCCGCGCGAGGGCATCGAGTGCCACTTCTCGCGCATGGGACGCTTCACCGGCGCGCTCAAGCCGGGCCAGTACGAGACGCTGGCGCGCGATTCCGAGACGCTTCGCAAGGTCAACGGCTTCGAGTTCGACATGGTGCCCAAGGCCGGCGTGCGCCAGGAGCTCGGCAGCGATCTCTACGTCGGCGGCCGCGTCACCCACCATCACGGTGGCCTGCATCCGGCCCTCTACCACCGCGGGCTCCTGCAGCGCGCGCTCGCGGCGGGCGCCCAGGTCGCGGGCTCCACGCCGATGACGGGCTTGCGGCGCGAGATGCGGAGCTTCACGGTCGCGACCCCGCAGGGCGAGATCGAGGCGAGGGACGTGATCGTCGCCACCAACGGCTACACCGGGCCCGAGAGCGGCTGGCTCAGGCGGCGCGTCATCCCGGTGACGAGCTACATCGCCGCGACCGAGGAGCTCTCCGACAATCTCATGCGCACGCTCATGCCCAAGGGCCGCATGGTGACGGACACCAACCGCCTGCTCGTCTATTACCGCCCCTCGCACGACCTCAAGCGCATCCTCTTCGGCGGACGCGCGCACTACCGCCCGACCGATCTCAAGGCGGCGGGGGCGGTGCTGCGCCGCTACATGATCCGCCTCTTCCCCGAGCTCGCGGAGGTGAAGCTCAGCCATTGCTGGTACGGCTTCATCGCCTACACCTTCGACCGCCTGCCCCACGTGGGCGTGCGCGACGGCGTGCATTACGCGCTCGGCTATTGCGGCTCGGGCGTGGTGATGGCGACCTGGCTCGGGCGCAAGGCGGCCCTCAACGTGCTCGGCTCGCTCGAGGGCCGCAGCGCCTTCGCCGAGATCCCCCACCCGACGCTGCCGCTCTATCGCGGGGTGCCGTGGTTCCTGCCGCTGGTCAAGGCCTACTACCACGCGGCCGACGTGCTGAGCCGCTGAGGCGAGAGCGCCCGCCCGCGGCACCTGCTTTCGCAGGGGCGATGATAAAACGTTTCAACGTGACACAATCACGCTCTAGCGTCGCGATTCGGAAGTTTGTCTCACCCGGAGATAACCGTCATTGCGAGCGCAGCGAACCCCGGCGTACGCCGGGGCAGCGCGCGTAGTGCGAGAGCCTCTCTGGATTGCTTCGGCGCCCTTCGGGCGCCTCGCAATGACGAGTGCTTTTCTGATGTGGTGAATTTCAGAACCGGGACACGCGTTTGGCACCGGGAGCCGAGCTCAGTCGAACTTGAAGTTGTCCGCGCGAAAGAGCTTGAGGCACGCCTCGACGGCGGCGACATCGTAGATGCGTCCCTTGCCTTGGTCGATCTCCGCCAAGGCAACACCGAGGTCGAGCGCCGGACGATAGGGTCGATGGGACGTCATCGATTCCACGACGTCGGCGACGGCGAGAATCCTGGCCTCCACACGCGTCTCGTCTCCCTTCAGGCCGTCCGGATAGCCCGAGCCGTCGATGCGCTCATGGTGCTGGAGCACGATCTCCGCGATCGGCCACGGGAAGTCCATGGCCTTCAGTATGTCGTAGCCCGACTGCGGATGCCCTTTGAGCAAATCGAACTCCGCCTTCGAAAGGCTTCCCGGCTTGCTCAGGATCTCCGCGGGGATCTTGATCTTGCCAAGGTCGTGGATGACGCCGGCGAATTTGATGCCTTCGAGCTGGTCCTCCGGCAACCGCATCTCCCTGGCGATCGCAACGGCCAGCTGCGCCACGCGCTGCTGGTGGCCTGCCGTGTAGGGATCGCGCACCTCGACGGTGCTGGCGATCACCTGGATCGTCGCCTCCACGTTGCGCCGCAGCGCCTCCTCTGCTTCCTTTCGCTTGGTTATGTCCCTGATCGAAGCCAGCCCGACATAGAGGTCCCCGAAGGACAGGCAGCGCAGGGAGACCTCCGCCCAGAAGAGACGTCCGTCCTTCGCCCTGCAATGCCACTCGAACAGCTGCGGCAGGCCGGATCGCGCCTTCCCGAGCCAGGCGTGCGCCGCTTCGTGCGTATAAGGCGAAACACCCGTCGAGAGCGTCCCGATGTCGCTCCCGATCAGCTCACGCCGGCTATAGCCGAACATCGCACAGCCGGTTTCATTGACATCGACGAATTTGCCCGCATTGGCGTCGCAGACGAAGATTCCCTCGCCAACCGAGTCAAAAATCGTGTGGAAGCGCTCCTCGCTCTTGCGCAGGTTCTCATCCGCCAGCCGGTGCTCGGTGACGTCCTCGCCCGAGCTGAGCGTGGCAATGATGGAACCTTTGTCGTCTCTGATCTGCGTGTTGTGCCAGGCGATGATCCTCTCGCCGCCGGTCTTGGTCAGCACGGGATTCTCGTAATACTCCGTGCCCGGATCGTTTCCGCCATAGAGGCGATGAAACGCATCCCGCATCGTTTCCCGCATGCGCTCGGGGATGCAGAAGTCGATCCATGACTTTCCGAGAATTTCTTCCGGACCGTCGTACCCGAGAATCGCGCATCCTTGCCGATTGATCAGAGCGACGGTCTCGTCGGCATTGAGCACCAGGATCATGACGCCGGCGATGTCCAGGTAGCGCTGTGCGGTGTCGCGCTCCCGCTTCGTTTGCTCCTGCAGCCGCCGCAGCTTCGCTTCGCCGCGCCGTCGCGCGGTCACATCCATGAGGCTGGCGATGAGCGCCGGCTGGCCGCCGATCTCCATGAGCGCACCATGGATTTCCACGTCGATGATGGAGCCGTCCTTGCGCTTTCCCTTGAACACGTAATCCACACCCCGTGCCGTGCCCATCAGGCGCTTTTCCATGTTCAAGGCGGCACGGCCGCGGTCGGCATCGGCCGTCAGGTCGAGCGGCGTCATGCCCGCGAGCAATTCATCCCTGCTGTAGCCGAAGATCTCGCAGTATTTCGGGTTGACGTAGAGAAACCGGCCGTCCTGGACGATCGCCATTCCGACCAGGGAGTGCTCGACAAGACCCTGAAATTGCGTCTCGGGTCGTCGCCGGTCGGTCGGCAACTTCATAGAGTCCATTCGGAAAACCTCGCTCCCTTCGCTCGCCGGAGGCCTACGCTCACGTCGGACCACCGGCTCGTGACCGCCGCTTGTGGACGCGCCGATTATCGAGCGCGGTCCGCCCTAGACAAGCAGCGGCGACCCAGCAAACGCACTACGAAGTGCGCACACTCACCGATTACTATATAATACCGATCTTCGCCGACAGCTATCAAGGTTGGCGGCGGATCCGCAAATCTGATGCCGAGGCCAGACGCGGGCGTAACGGGGGAGACGACCCTTCGGAAGGCTCTGAAGAAAGAGCGCGGGCCATCTTGACAAACACGGGTCGGAAGGGCGGCACCTGACGTGCGCCTTGGCTCATGCGCGGGCCCTCGGCCAAGTCGCAAACGGAGACGCTCCCCTCGGCAACAAGCGGTTTGACCGCGGCGAAGGCACGTCCTAGGCTCGCCTGCAAAAGAGAATCCGCCGCTAGCAAGGTCGGCCCGGAGACGCCGGGAATAGCGAAGGGGGAATCGCCATGGCTCAGGGAAAACTCGCCGCCCGGGGACGGCTTCTGCGGCTGGGTGCCGCAGCGGCCGCACTCGTCGTGCTCGCACTCTCGATCGGCGTCCGCGGCGAGGAGCCGCAGAAGCCGGAGCGCATCGTCGTCAACGATTCGGGCGGTGCCATGGGCACGTGGATGCGCAAGGCCTATTTCGATCCCTTCGAGAAGCTCTACGGCATCCGCGTGGTGGAGACGAGCCCGGACGACTTCGGCAAGCTGCGCGCCATGGTCGAATCCGGCAACGTCGAGTGGACGGTGACCGAGATCGGCGGGCAGGACGCGGTGCGCGCCGCCAAGATGGGCCTCGTCGAGAAGATCGACGACAAGATCGTCGACCGCTCCAAGTTCCCCAAGGAGACCCAGGCACCCTACTACTTCTCGGCCTCGGTCTACTCGACCGTGCTCGGCTACCGCACGGACGTCTTCAAGGACGGGCATCCCACCAGCTGGGCCGAGTTCTGGGACGTGAAGCGCTTCCCCGGCCCGCGCTCGCTGCGCAATCATCCCGTCGACAATCTCGAGTTCGCGCTCCTTGCCGACGGCGTCGCCCCCGACAAGATCTATCCCATCGACATGGATCGCGCCTTCAGGAAGCTCGACGAGATCAAGCCTTACGTCAACGTGTGGTGGACCACGGGCGCGCAGCCGGCGCAGCTGCTCCTCGACAAGGAGGTGGTGCTGGCGACCGGCTGGAACGGGCGCTTCTTCGATCTCATCCAAAAAGCGGCGCCGATCGAGATCGAATGGGGCCAGGGCGCGCTCAAGAGCGGCACCTTCGTCATCCCCAAGGGTGCCAAGGACGCCTATTGGGGCCAGAAGTTCCTCGCCTTCCTGACCGATCCGAAGGCGGAGGCGATCTATGCCAACGCGCTCGCCTACCCCGGCCTCAATCCCGACGCGCTCCAATACGTGGACGCGAAAGTGCTGCCCTACCTCCCGAACGAGCCGGGCAACTTGAAGCGCCAGTTCTGGATCAGCGACGAGTGGTGGGCCGAGAACGGCACCGCCGCGATGGAGCGCTGGAACCAGTGGATGCTCAAGAAGTAAGCCCGGCGTCGCGCCGGGCGCCCGCTCCCTGCCGAGGGCGCGCTCCGGCTGCGCGCCGCGCGCAAGCCTGGCCGCGATGACGCGCGGCGACGCCTCGACCGGTCTCGCGCTCGCGGGCATCCGCAAGGCCTTTGGGCAGGTCAAGGCACTCGACGGCGTCGATCTCAGCGTCGAGCCGGGCGAGCTTCTGACCATTCTCGGCCCGAGCGGCTCGGGCAAGACCACGCTCCTCAAGGTGGTGGCCGGCTTCGAGTTTCCCGAGGCGGGCTCGGTCCGGCTCGGCGGGGAGGACCTCACCCTCGCCCCGCCCGCCAAGCGGGACATGGGCATGGTGTTCCAGAACTACGCCCTCTTCCCCCACATGACGGCGCGCGAGAACATCGCCTTTCCCCTCGAGATGCGCCGGCTTCAGCGCCGCGAGATCGAGCGGCGGGTGCAAGAGGCGTTCGAGCTCGTCGACCTCGCCGGGCTCGAGACGCGGCTGCCGCGCCAGCTCTCGGGCGGTCAGCAGCAGCGCGTGGCGCTCGCGCGCGCGATCGTGTTCAATCCGCGCCTCCTCTTGCTCGACGAGCCCTTCGGCGCGCTCGATCGCAAGCTGCGCGAGGCGATGCAGCTCGAGGTGCGGCGCCTGCAGAAGCGCCTCGCCGTCACCACGCTCTTCATCACCCATGACCAGGAGGAGGCCTTGGTCCTCTCCGACCGCGTCGCGGTGATGAATCGCGGCCGCATCGAGCAGGTGGCGCGCCCGCGCGAGATCTACGAGCGCCCGGCAAACGCCTTCGTCGCGGACTTCGTCGGCGAGTCGAACCTTCTCTTCGGCACGGTCGCAGGCGTGCGGGAGGGGCTGCTCGAGCTCGCGCTGGCGGACGGCCTCAAGCTGCTCGCCGCGGGCGAGGTGCCGCAAGGTGCGCGCGTCGGCGCGCTCGTGCGGCCCGAGCATGTCTCGCTCGCCAACGGAAGTGCTTCCGCCAACCGCTTCGAGGGCGAGGTGCTGGAGACCGTCTACACGGGCACCTCGCAGAAATATCGCGTACGCCTTGCGAACGGCACGGCAATTCTCGCGCGCGTGCCGGCGGCGGCCGCACTCGCCTCACCCGCCACGGGCGAGCGCGTGCGCCTCGCCATAGCGCCCGCACTCGTGCATCTCTTCCGGGACGGATGAGGCGGCGATGAGCGCATCTTCCGCCGCCGCACTCCAATTGCTGCCTAAGATCGCGGCGCTGAGGGTGAGGCGCGAGCGCGCGCTTGCCGCCCTCGGCCTGCCCGCACTCCTCCTGTTGGCGCTTATCTTCGCCTTCCCCGTGCTGCGGCTCCTGGGCTTGAGCCTCGAAGGCGGCTCGCTCGAGTGGTACGGCAAGGCGCTCGGCGAGGGGCTCTATCTCGAGGTCTTCTGGATCACTTTCCGCATCGCCGCCCTCGTCACCCTCCTGGCGCTTCTCCTCGGCTATCCGCTTGCCTATTTCCTCGCCACCACGACGCGCTTCTGGACCACGCTCGGCTTCATCTTCGTCATCCTGCCGCTGTGGACCAGCATCCTCGTGCGCACCTATGCGTGGATGGTGCTGCTCGGCCGCAACGGGGTCGTCAACAGGATCCTCCTCGACCTCGGCGTTGTGCGCGAGCCGCTCCCGCTCCTCTACAACGAGCTCGGCGTCGTCATCGGCATGGTCCATGTGCTGATCCCCTACATGGTGCTGCCGATCTATAGCGCGCTCAAACGCCTCGACCCGAGCCTCGCCCAGGCGGCAGAAGGGCTGGGGGCGCCGGCCTCGCGCATCTTCCTCCGTATCGTGCTGCCGCTTACGCTGGACGGCGTCTTCGCCGGCGCCATCCTCGTATTCGTGCTGTCTCTCGGCTTCTTCATAACGCCGGCGCTTCTGGGCGGCGGGCGCGTGATCATGATCGCGGTGCTGATCGAGCAGCAAGTGCGCGAGACGCTCGACTGGTCGTTCGCCGGCGCGCTTTCGGCCGTGCTGCTCGCGGCCAC
>JBKQRV010000021.1:0-55669 GCA_052143835.1 Alphaproteobacteria bacterium | reverse complement strand
CCTAAGCGCAGCGACATCGACTCCGTCCTCGTCATCGGCGCTGGGCCGATCGTGATCGGCCAGGCCTGCGAGTTCGATTACGCGGGCACCCAGGCCGTCAAGGCGCTCAAGGACGAGGGCTATCGCGCCGTGCTGGTGAACTCGAACCCGGCGACGATCATGACCGACCCGGGCCTGGCGGACGCCACCTATATCGAGCCCATCACGCGCGAGTTCGTCGCGCGCATCATCGAGAAGGAGCGCCCCTCGGCCCTTTTGCCCACCATGGGCGGACAGACCGCGCTCAACACCGCGATGGCGCTCGCCAAAGGCGGCGAGCTCGCCGCCTTCGGCGTCGAGATGATCGGCGCGCGCGCCGAGGTGATCGAAAAGGCGGAGGACCGCCTCCTCTTCCGCGAAGCGATGACCCGCATCGGGCTCGAATCGCCGAAGAGCGCCATCGCCCACACCCTCGAGGAGGCGCGTGTCGTCCTTGCCGAGATCGGGCTTCCCGCCATCGTCCGACCCTCGTTCACGCTCGGCGGCACGGGCGGCGGGATCGTCTACAATCAGGCCGAGTTCGCCGAGATCGTGAGCGGCGGGCTCAAGGCCTCGCCGATCAGCGAGGTGCTGATCGAGGAGTCGGTGCTGGGCTGGAAAGAGTTCGAGATGGAGGTGGTGCGCGACCGCAAGGACAATTGCATCATCGTCTGCTCGATCGAGAACGTCGACCCGATGGGCATCCATACCGGCGACAGCATCACCGTGGCCCCGGCGCTCACGCTCACCGACAAGGAATATCAGATCATGCGCGACGCCTCGCTCGCGGTCCTGCGCGAGATCGGCGTCGACACGGGCGGCTCGAACGTCCAGTTCGCCGTGCACCCGGAGAGCGGCCGGCTCGTCATCATCGAGATGAACCCGCGCGTCTCGCGCTCCTCGGCCCTCGCCTCCAAGGCGACCGGCTTTCCCATCGCCAAGGTCGCCGCCAAGCTCGCGGTCGGCTACACGCTCGACGAGCTGGCGAACGACATCACCGGCGTCACCCCCGCCTCCTTCGAACCGACGATCGATTACGTCGTGACCAAGATGCCGCGCTTCACCTTCGAGAAGTTCCCCGGTGCCGAGAAGGTCCTCACCACCTCGATGAAATCGGTGGGCGAAGCGATGGCGATCGGGCGCAACTTCGCCGAATCACTGCAAAAGGCGCTGCGCTCGATGGAGACCGGCTTAACCGGCCTGAATGAGGTCGACATCCCGGGTGCGGCGGCGGGCGCCAACAAGGACGTGGTGCGCGCCGCCCTTGCGGTCCCCACCCCCGACCGCCTCCTGGTCATCGCGCAGGCCTTCCGCTACGGGCTCACGCTCGAGGAGGTCCACCGCGCCTGCCGCTACGACCGTTGGTTCCTCGCGCAGATCTCCCGTCTCGTCGAAACCGAGAACGAGGTCCGCGCGCGAGGTCTCTCGAGCGCCCGGCACGAGCTCCTGCGGCTCAAGAAGCTTGGCTTCTCGGACGCGCGCCTTGCCGAGCTTGCCGGGCTCAAGGAGGGCGAGGTCGCGGAGCGGCGGCAGCGCCTCGACGTGCATCCCGTCTATAAGCGCATCGATACCTGTGCTGCGGAGTTCGCCTCGCTCACGCCCTACATGTATTCGACCTATGAAGGCGACGGCGTCTCGCCCGCCGAGTGCGAGGCGGCGCCGAGCGATGCGCGCAAGGTCATCATCCTCGGCGGCGGGCCCAACCGCATCGGCCAGGGTATCGAGTTCGATTACTGCTGCGTGCACGCGGTCTACGCGCTCCGCGAGGCCGGCTACGAGACCATCATGGTCAACTGCAACCCGGAAACCGTGTCGACCGATTACGACACGTCCGACCGCCTCTACTTCGAGCCGCTCACGGCCGAGGACGTGAGCGAGCTCGTGCGCGTCGAGCGCGGCTGTGGCACGCTCCTCGGGCTCATCGTGCAGTTCGGCGGCCAGACCCCGCTCAAGCTCGCGGCGGCGCTCGAGGCGGCCGATATTCCCATCCTCGGCACGCCGCCCGACGCGATTGACCTTGCCGAGGACCGCGAGCGCTTCCAGAAGCTCCTCGCCGAGCTCAAGCTGCGCCAGCCGCACAACGGCATCGCGCACTCGGTTGCGGAGGCCGAGCTCGTCATCGCGGATATCGGCTATCCCGTGGTAATCCGCCCCTCCTACGTGCTGGGCGGACGCGCCATGGAGATCGTGCACGACCGCTCCGGCCTGCTGCGCTACATGGGCGAGGCGGTCAAGGTCTCGGGCGACGAGCCCGTGCTCATCGACAGCTATCTGCAGGATGCGATCGAGGTGGACGTGGACGCGATCTCGGACGGTATCCAAGTGCACGTCGCCGGCATCATGGAGCATATCGAGGAGGCGGGCATCCATTCGGGCGACTCCGCCTGTTCCTTGCCGCCCTATTCCCTGCCCGAGGCGGTGATCGAGGACATTCGGGCGCAGACCGGAAAGCTCGGCCTGGCGCTCGGCGTCGTCGGCCTCATGAACGTGCAATATGCCGTCAAGGACAAGGACGTCTACATCCTCGAGGTCAACCCCCGCGCCTCGCGCACGGTTCCCTTCGTGGCCAAGGCGACCGGCGTGCCCATCGCCAAGATCGCCGCACGGCTCATGGTGGGCGAGCGGCTCGACCGCTTCCGCCTCCAGGGGGCGAAGAGCCGGCATGTCGCGGTCAAGGAAGCGGTCTTCCCCTTTGCCCGCTTCCCCAATGTCGACACCCTCTTGGGGCCGGAGATGAAGTCGACTGGCGAGGTCATGGGCCTCGATGCCGACTTCGGCCGCGCCTTCGCCAAGTCCCAGCTCGGCGGCGGGACCGAGCTGCCGCTCGAGGGCGCGGTCTTCGTCTCGGTGCGCGAGAAGGACAAGCCGGCCATGGTCGCGGTTGTCAAGCGCTTGATCGACCTTGGCTTTTCGCTCATCGCCACGCGCGGGACCGCGGCCCATCTGCGCCAGCACGGCCTCAAGGTGGAGGACGTGAAGAAGGTGATGGAGGGCCGCCCCCACATCGTCGATGCGATGATGGACGGCGGCGTGCAGCTCGTCTTCAATACGACCGACGGCGCCCAGGCGATTGCCGACAGCTTCAGCCTGAGACGCACGGCACTCATGAACAAGATCCCCTATTACACCACCGTCGCCGGCGCGCGCGCGGCGGTCGCCGCGATCGCGGCACTCAAGTCCGGCAAGCTTGAAGTTGCTCCGCTCCAGTTCTATCTTGAGGGGTCGTTTTAGGATCCACCTCATAGCCCGGGCGAACCCAGGCCTGTCCGGCTATGAGAGCTATTGTCTGTTCAGGACCAGGTTGGACGCGGCCATGGAGAAAATGCCAATCACCCCGAAAGGACTGGCCCGCCTTCAGGAGGAGCTGCGCCGTCTCAAGACGGTCGAGCGGCCGACGGTCATTCGCGCGCTCGAGGAGGCGCGCACCCACGGCGATCTTTCGGAGAACGCCGAATACCATGCGGCGCGCGATCGTCAGAGCTTCATCGAAGGCAGGGTCGCCGAGCTCGAGGACAAGATCCGACGCGCCGAGGTGATCGACGTGACCAAGCTGAAGGGCAAGGCCGTCAAGTTCGGGGCCACCGTCGACCTCGTCGATGTCGATACGGACGAGGAGGTGACGTTCCAGATCGTCGGCGCGGAGGAGTCCGACATCACCTCGGGCAAGCTTTCCATCATCTCGCCGCTTGCCCGCGCGCTGATCGGCAAAGAGGTCGGCGAGAGCGTGGAAGTCTCCACGCCGCGCGGCTCCAAGGTCTACGAGATTCAGAAAGTCAGATTCTGAAGGCCGGGGCGCAACTCAGTTCGTCGTTGCGAGGAGGCGGAGCCGACCTGCCTGCGCGAAGCCGCAGCGGCTTCGCTCCCGCCTTCGCGAAGCCCGCTTCGGCGGGCGAAGGAAGGTCGGCGGAGGCAGGCGAAGCAACCCAGGAGTGCCTGACGAAACCTGGATTGCTTCGCCTGCGGCTCGCAATGACGTCCGTGAAGCTTCGGAAGCAGGCGTTCAAAGCGGCAAAGCACTAAGGCTTCTCCGTCGTCATCCCTCCGTCATCCGGTTCGACAGGAATCCCAGGCACGGCCTTCGAGGTGCGGATGACCTGGATCGTGCGCACGTGCACGACATGGGCGGAAGAGGTGAGCTTGGTCGTGAGCTCGTTCTCGTGAGCCGTGTTGCGGGCGACGAGCTTGAGCACGAAGTCGTCGGCGCCGCGCGCCATGAAGCACTCGCGCACCTCCGGCCACGTTCCCACCCTCTCCTCGAACGCCGTTAGCACCGCCTCCGACTGGCTGTCCAAGCCGACAAGGGCAAAAAACATCACCTCGAAACCGAGCCGCTCCGGATCGAGCTCGGCGTGATAGCCGCGAATGAAACCGGCTTCCTCGAGCGCGCGGACGCGGCGCAGGCATGGCGGCGCCGAAATGCCGGCCTGTTTGGCGAGTGCCACATTGGTGATACGCCCATCATCCTGAAGATCATGCAGGATTCGGTGATCGATTCGGTCGAGCTTCACGTGTCGCATGACCAGTCGCCCCTCTTGGCGCAGGCGCCGTCGGCTCGCATGCGCAACAAAATTACGACTTTAGACCTATGCGTATTGAAATAATATTTCAAGACCCTTAGGGCGGAAATTTAATTGCATTTGCCAAGCGGCCCCCTTGCCGACGTCACGGCGGGGTTGCCATAGTGCGGCGCCGTTTTCCGGGGTTCCATGACAAAGCCAAGCTGCTGGATCGTCACCGAGGGCGCTGCCGGCATGGAAAGCCAATGCCGCGGGCTGAGCGAGGCGCTCGGGCTCGAGGCGGTGATCAAGCGCGTCAATCCGCGCCTTCCGTGGCTGGCACTGCCGTCCAGTTGGTGGCCCTGTCCCTTCCGATCGCTCGGATCCGGCAGCGATCGCTTCGATCCCCCGTGGCCGGACATCCTGATCAGCTGCGGGCGCAAGAGCGTCGCCATAGCGCTCGCGGTAAAGCGGGCGAGCGGCGGACGGAGCTTCCTCGTGCATGTTCAGGACCCGCTCATGAACACCGCCGCCTTCGACCTGGTGGCGGCGCCCGGGCACGACCGGGTCAAGGGCGCCAACGTGATCGTGACGCGCGGAGCGCTTCATCCGGTGACACCGGAGAAGCTCGGAGAAGCCGCTCGGCATTTCCGCCCGCTCCTCGCGGCACTCCCCCGCCCCCTCGTCGCGGTATTGGTCGGCGGCGCCAACGGCCGCGACCGCTTCACGCCCGCGGATGCCGCGCGCATCGCGGACCAGCTCGTCGAGCTCGCGCGCAGCACCGGCGCCGGCCTCGCCGTGACGCCCTCGCGTCGCACCGGTGCGGAGTACGAGCGCATCTTGCGCGAGCGTCTCAAGGAGGTTGCCGCCTACCTGTGGGACGGCAGTGGCGAGAACCCCTATCTCGGCCTGCTGGCGCTGTCCGACTACATTCTCGTGACCTCCGATTCCGTATCGATGGCGTCCGAGGCCTGCGCCACTGGAAAGCCGGTCTACATCCTCGAGCTCGCCGGCGGCTCCAAGCGCCACCGGAAATTTCACGACGAGCTGCGCGAGGCGGGCTTGACGCGGCCCTTCGAGGGACGGCTCGAGCGCTGGAGCTATGCACCGCTCCTCGATGCCGAGGTGGTGGCGGCCGAGGTGCGGCGGCGCCTCGCCCGCCGAGCGCGCGCGAAAATAGAGGCGGAGCCGGCGTAAAATCGGCTATAAGCGCCCGGTCATAAAGCAAGGCGGCCCATGGCGCTCGAGATCGAGACCTTCAACAACCTGAGCGGCGGCAACGCCTTTTTCAAGGCGATCGGTCATCCGCTCGCCGCCGCGAAGGCGCCCGGCCTGATCGAACGTCTCGGAAGGCGCGGTCCCGTCGCGGTCTACGACCCGCTCGGCCTGGCCCAGGGCTTCGCGGCATTGCATCCCTTGGCCCGGCTCGAGCTCGCCGGCGTCTTCGTGCAGAACGTCGAGCAGGTGGGTGCTGTAAGGCTAGGCCAGAGCGCCCAGCCCGTGACCGAGCTTTCAGCAAGCGAAGCCAAGAGCCTTCTGGTCATGGCCTTCGATGCCGGCCGGCTCATCGATCACATTCACCATCTGCTGCCGCCCGGCATCGCGGTCGAGAGCCTCGACGAGATGAAGCTGCCGCCGGACATGCTGGGGAGGGCGCGGCGCTACCTCGACCCGCTCAACTTCGCGACGAACTTCGTCTTCTTCCGCGATGCCGACGGTCTTCACACGCGGCTCGTCAGCGCCAACTACTGGTCGGGCTACGGTGCCACCGAGGTCGCCATATGGCTCTGCCTTTTCGATGAGCATGGCAAGCAATTAGCGGAGTGGCGCGAGGCGCTCCCGCCCGGCCCCGCTTCCATCGTCGTCGACAGCGCCGAGGTGCGCAAGCGCTTCTCGCTCCCCCCCTTCACCGGCCAGCTCTTCGTGCACGTGATCGGCGCCGTGGTGCACGACGTGGTCAAGTACGCGCTCGATACCTACGGTCAATCGGGCGCTGAGCTTTCCGCGACGCATGACGCCAATTCCTGGCCGGCCGACCTCTACGCGGGCCTGCCCGCACCCCGCGAAGGCGAGCGCGTGACACTTTGGGTGCAGAACAGCCACCCGACCCCGATCCCGGCCAAGGCCGTGGGGCTCAATCTGATGGGCAACCACGAGATCGCCTGGCTGGAGCGCGAGATCGCTCCCTTCGGCACCTTGGCGCTCGATGTGGCGTCGCTCTTGCCGGCCGCGCGCTGGCCCCAGCAGCTCGAGGTGCAGGCCGGCAAGTATTTCGTCCGTCCGCGCTACGAGGTGAGGTCGCGCGAGGGCAGGCGGCGCATCGCGCACGTGAACGTGGAGCGCAGCGATCTCAAGTGCGATCCGCGCATTGCCGAGCTCGGCAATCTGATGGGCAAGGGCTTCCTCCTGCCCGCACCCTTGCTGCCGCCGCGCGAGTTCCGCACGGTGGTGCTGCCGACCCCCATGGCGACTTGCCAGGACGAGCTGCCCATCGCCCTTCTCGTCTACGACTCGAGCGGGAGGGAGTGCGCGCGCCACCTCTTCGGCTGCCTCAAGCGCAACCAGAGCGTGGCACTCGACCTGGCCCAGCTCGTCGATGGCGGAAACAAGCTCGCGGGGGGCTACGGCCACGTCGAGCTCGTCTACGATTTCTCCCAAGGCGGCGCCGCCGACGGTTGGCTCCACGGCATCTTCCGCTACGAGGACAAGGTGAGCGGACACGCGGCCGAGACGAGCTTCGGCGCCCACATCTTCAACACCGTGCTCACCTATCGCAGCGAACCCCAATCCTACGCCGGTGCAGCACCCGGCCTCAGCACCCGGCTCTTCCTGCGTCTCGGCGAGGCTCCGCTCGACACGCTCTGCCACCTGATCTACCCGGCATCGGCCCCCTGGCACGCCCGCTCTGCGACCGACCTCATCCTCTGCGACGGGGCGGGCACGGAAGTGGCGCGCACGCGCATCGAGATTCCGTGCGGCGGCTCTCGCTTGTGGCGCTACGGCGAGACCTTCGCGGCCGAGGCGCGCGCACGCGCCGGTGAGCGCGCTTATATCATCGTGCGCGACTCCACTTGCCGGCTCTTCGGCTATCACGGCCTCGTGGCCAACAACCGAAGCTTCAGTCTCGACCACATGTTCGGCTTTTGAGGCCCGGGTTTCGCGCGGGACCCGATTTTCGCGAGGTGGCGCGAATCGCACGCAGCCGCCGTCATTGACCGCTTTGCGAGCGCTCCGCGACAGAATTGCCGTCACGATACAAACCATGGCTTGCCTGCCGCGCATGGGCCTCTTATCTTCTATGCTCATTTGGCAGGGCTTCGATACCTCCCTCATAGGGCCTTGGACCGCGCATCATGGCCAACTCGCGTCGCAGCAAGACCGTCATCATCGGATCGGGGCCGGCAGGCTACACGGCGGCCATATACGCCGCGCGCGCCAACCTGAAGCCGATCCTCGTCGCCGGACTCGAGCCGGGGGGCCAGCTCACGATCACCACGGATGTGGAGAATTACCCGGGCTTTGCCGAGGTGATTCAGGGGCCCTGGCTCATGGAGCAGATGAAGGGTCAAGCCGAGCAGGTCGGCACCGAGATCGTCAACGACTTGATCGTGGAGGTGGATTTCGCCAGCCGGCCCTTTCGGCTGGTGGGCGACTCGGGCGACCTCTACTTCGGCGAGAGCGTGATCATCGCGACGGGGGCGCAAGCGCGCTGGCTCGGCATCCCGAGCGAGGACGCCTTTCGCGGCCACGGCGTCTCGGCCTGCGCCACCTGCGACGGATTCTTCTATCGCGGCAAGTCGGTCGCGGTCATCGGCGGCGGCAACACGGCCGTCGAGGAGGCGCTCTTTCTCACCAATTTCGCGAGCCAGGTCACCCTCGTCCACCGGCGCGACAAGCTGCGCGCCGAGAAGATCCTGCAAGACCGCCTCTTCAAGAACCCGAAGGTGGCGGTGATTTGGGACCATGTGGTGGAGGAGATCGTCGGAACCGGCGCGCCGCCCGCGGTGACGGGCACCGAGCTCAGGCCCGTCAAGGGAGGAGCCTCGCGCAGGCTCGCCGCCGACGGCGTCTTCATCGCCATCGGCCACGAGCCCGCGACGGCGATCTTCAAGGGCAAGGTCGCGATGGACGCCGCCGGCTACATCTTGACCGCACCCGACAGCACCGCGACCAGCGTCCCGGGCGTGTTCGCAGCAGGCGATGTCAAGGACAAGGTGTTCCGTCAAGCCGTGACCGCGGCCGGAATGGGGTGCATGGCGGCACTCGAGGCCGAGCGCTATCTCGCCGCCCACGAGCGCGTCTCCGAGCGCAGCGCCGCGGAGTGAGGCGCGGATGAACCGCGAGGGCCTCGGCCAGGTCAGGCTGCCGCGAGATCGGGGCAGGGGAATGGATTGGGACAAGCTCAGAGTGTTTCATGCCGTTGCCGAGGCGGGCAGCTTCACCCATGCAGGCGAAGTCCTCAAGCTCAGCCAATCGGCGGTGAGCCGGCAGATCAGCGCGCTCGAAGAGAGCCTCTCCACCACGCTCTTCCACCGCCACGCCCGCGGCCTGATCCTGACCGAGCAGGGCGAGCTCTTGAACCAGACGGTCAAGGAGGTGTTCGGAAAGCTCGCCATGACCGAGGCGATGCTGACCGAGAGCAAGGAGCGCCCGAAGGGTCCGCTCAAGGTGACCACGACGGTCGCCTTCGGCTCGACCTGGCTGACGCCGCGCATTCGGGAGTTCCTCGATCTCTATCCCGAGATCGAAATGACGCTGCTGCTCGAGGACGGCGAGCTCGACCTCTCCATGCGCCAAGCCGATGTGGCGATCCGCATGGCGCCGCCGCGCCAGCCGGATCTGATCCAGCGCCAGCTCATGAAGGTCCATGTGCACCTCTTCAGCACCAAGCAGTATCTCGAGGCCGCGGGTACGCCCAAGACGCCGGAAGACCTCGAAGCGCACAAGATCGTCATCTTCGGCGAGGAAGCGCGACTGCCGGCGACCAGCGTCAATTGGCTCTTGGACCTATGCAAGGCGCACAAGCACATGCCCAGGCAGGTCTTGCGCGTCAACAACATCTACGGCATCTACCGCGCCGTGCGCGGCGGCATGGGCATCGCCTCCCTCCCCGACTACATGGTCGGCGACACGACGGAGCTCGTCCGCGTGCTGCCCGATCTCCAGGGCCCGGAAATCGACGCCTACTTCGTCTACCCGGAAGTGCTGCGGCACTCGAAGCGCATCGCCGTATTCCGCGATTTTCTCGTCAAGCGCATCGCCGAATTCCGCTTCTGAGCGGCCGAGCGCGGGTCAAGACATGCGAATTGTGCATGGCTCACTTGACTATTTTAGTGTAGTATTCCCGGCGAAAAGGCCTATTTCTTGACCAGGCGATGATGCTGCGTTGCAGCAACGCCGCAGAATTTGACGAGTTTCGGGGCATGGCCCCGACCGGGTTCCAGGCGCAAGGCCTGGAAGGGGTCTTCGGACCCTACGTCTCCCAGACGTGAAGCCTCCCTGTTCAACTCACCGGGCCTTCGGGCCCGGTTTTTTTGCCCGCAATGCCTTAAGTCGGCGCCGCCTTCCTGGACGCGCTTCGCCATGCGTCTGACAGCGTCCTCCGCGTCCCGGTTGACAGGCCTTTGCGGCTCTCGCTCCGCTCGCCCGTGCCAGAGCCTGAGGTCACGATTCCCGCTCAACCAATGCGCGGCATACCATGAAACGCGGATTTCCTACCAAGTCGGGAGCGGCGAGCGCTATTTCAAAACCAGGGGAGGTCCGGCAAGCCGATACGGGGCATCAGGAAGTTCTGGGCATCTCTGTGCAAGCGGGTGAGATGGCGATGCCAACCGTCAGATTGACGCTCGTCGTCGTGGGCACCGCTGCCTATATCGGCTTGGCCGTGCTCGGCTGGGGCGGGCTCGCGGCCTTCTTCTCCCACCCGGCGCTGATCGCGCTCGCGGCGGCACTCTCGGTACTGGCTGGCGCATCGCTGTTCGCCGGCGGAAATCTGAGCCCGGGCGTGCGCGAGGATCGTGGCAACCGCTGGGTCATCTTAGCCCTTGCGCTGATCGGGCTGCTGGATGCCTATCTGCCGGCCTATGCCGACCGGAAGGAGTTCTGGACCATCGACGGCGATGCCATTCGCTGGCTTGGCGTCGCTCTCTTCGCTGCCGGCGGAGCGCTGCGCATCTGGCCGGTCTTTGTGCTCGGCCGTCGCTTCAGCGGGCTAGTCGCCATCCAGCCCGGGCACACGCTGGTCACCGGGGGCGTCTAAGGCGTCATCCGCCACCCGAGCTATCTCGGGCTGCTCGTCAACGCGCTGGGGTGGGGCCTCGCCTTTCGTTCGGGGGTCGGCGTGCTGCTCGCGGCGCTCATCGTACCGCCGCTCCTCGCGCGCATCCGCGCGGAGGAGGCGCTGCTCCGCGCCCACTTTGGCGGCGAATACAATAGCTACTGCGCCCGCACGTCGCGGCTGATCCCCCGGCTCTATTAGCGCGGCGAGAGCCGATCGTAGACTGTTGCAACGTCATGCAGGACATGTCGGGGCCATCATCATCACGTCCGTGCCCGAGCCTTCGCTACACATGGGAGTGCGGATCAAGTCCCGGTTATTCTGGCCCGATGAACTTCGCCTCTATAAGATGCAGTCGGTGCGAAGTTCGATCCGGTCGCCGGCACCGTAGTTGCCGCCTTCGCCGATGCGCCCGCCACGACCGGATTACAAGCCTCTGCCGCCCCTCTTCCGTCGAAGCATTTAGGCCGTCGCGACACCATGCTTGATACCGCTCTCGTGCTTGTCGTCATTGCGGGGTTGCTGGTCGTCGTCGGGGTAAGCCAACCGCTCGCGATCCGCCTGAGGCTGCCGCCGTCCGTTCTGCTCGCCGCAATCGGCGTGGGGATCGGCGCGTTCCCGGCGGTCTTGGCTCAATTGGGCCTTTGGCACTCGGTCGATGCCGCCGCCGGGTTGTTTGCCGAACTGCCGGTCAGCTCAAGCACCTTCATTTACGTATTTTTGCCGCTGCTCATATTCGAGGCCGGGATTGCCACGGACGTGAGACGGACCGTCGAGGACGCTGCCGCGATCCTGCTCCTCGCCGTTGTCGTGACGCTCATTACGACGGCGGTGATCGGCTTTGCGCTGTGGCCGTTCGCTCGGGTTCCGCTCGTGGTCTGCCTGCTCCTCGGCGCCGTCGTTGCCACGACGGATCCGGCGGCGGTCATCGCCATCTTCCGCGATGTCGGCGCACCGGCCCGGCTGACGCGGTTGGTCGAGGGCGAAGCCCTTCTCAACGACGCAGCCGCGATTTCCCTGTTCGTTGTGCTGCTCGGGATGATCGTGACCGGACGCGAGCCGGACGCCATCGCGGGGCTCAGCGAGTTTGCCGTGTCCTTCGTCGGAGGCGGCGTGGTCGGGTTCTTTGCCGGCCGGCTCCTCATCTGGATCATCCCGCGCCTTGGCGATGACCGTCTGGCGGAAGCCACCCTGACCTTGGCATTTGCCTATCTGGCGTTCATCGCCGCGGAACGCCTGTTCCACGTGTCCGGCGTGGTCGCCGTGCTGGTCTCGGGCCTGGCGCTGAGCGCGCTCGGGCCGTCCCGGATCTCGCCCGGGAATTGGTCGTTCCTCGCCGATCTGTGGGGACAGATCGCGTTCTGGGCGCGCTCGCTGATCTTCGTATTGGCCTCGATTCTGGTGCCGAGACTGCTGGTCGATATCGGATATCGAGACGTGCTTTTGCTGGCGATATTGATCGTTGCGGCACTCGGTGCGCGTATTTTCGCGCTGTTTGTGCTCTTGCCGCCGCTCGAGCGCCTTGGATTGATCCGGCGCATCGAAGCCTCGTACAAGCTCGCGATCACTTGGGGTGGCCTGCGCGGAGCGTTGACGTTGGTCCTGGCGCTGGCGGTCACCGAAAACGCGGCGCTGCCGCGGGATATCCAGCGCTTCGTCGCCGTGCTCGCGACCGGCTTCGTGCTGTTCACGCTGTTCGTCAACGGCACGACACTGCGTATGGTGATTCGTCTCCTCGGGCTCAACCGTCTTTCGCCGAGAGATCGGGTGCTCCGCGACCGCATCCTGGCGCTGTCCTACGCCGAGGCTCGCGAGGCGGCGCAAGCGATAGCCCAGACGCACGCGCTCTCCTCGCTGGCCCTTGAGCGCGTGATCGCCCCCTACGAAGCCAGGATCGCCGCGGCGAATGTCGGCGAGACCGAGCCGGCGAGCCTGACCGAACGCGACCGTCTGGCGATCGCCCTCGTCGCTCTCGGCAACAAGGAGCGCGGGCTCGTCCTCGAGATGCTGGGTGATCGGACCGCCTCGCCGGCAGCCGTAGAGGTGTTGTTCGGCAACGCGGATGCGATTACGGAAGCGGCACGGAGCGAGGGGCGTCTCGGTTATCGAAGAGCCAGCGAGGCGACGCTCGCGTTTCCGTTGGGCTTCCGCATCGCCTATTTTCTCTATCGCCGGCTCGGGATCGTCCGACCGCTCGCCGATCGCCTCGCCGAGCGCGCCGAAACCCTGCTGATCATGCGCGTTGTCATAGAGCGTCTCCGTCCCTTCAACAACCAGCAGATTCGCTCGATCTTCGGGGAGCGCATCGCGGGCGTAGCCGGCGAGATCCTCGACCTGAGACGGGACGCGATCGCGGGGGCTCTCGACGCCTTGCGTCGGCAATACCCCGATTACGCGGCAGAGCTCGAAGCACGCTTTCTGCGCCAATCGACGCTGCGCCAGGAAATGACCCGATACCAAAGCCTGTTCGACGAGGGACTGATTGCGCATGAGGTTTACGATGATTTGAAACGCAGCGTGCTCGGCGCCCGTGCCGCCCAACAGCGGCCACGCTTCGACATCGGTCTCGATACCCGCCAGCTGATCGAGCGGCTCGATATATTGGCCGGCCTCGACGAGCGCCAGCTCGACCGCGTGTGCCGGCTGCTGCGCCCGCGGCTCGCCGTACCGAAAGACCGCATCGTTCGCAAGGGAGAGCGGGGCGACGCGGTCTTCTTCATTGCTTCCGGAGCGGTCGAGGTGGTCCTGCCGGAGCGGCGCGTGCGCTTGGGGAGCGGCGAGTTTTTCGGGGAGATGGCGCTCTTGTCGGGCCAGCCGCGGCGGGCCGACGTCGTCGCTCTGAGCTATTGTCAATTGCTCGTTCTTCGGCGGTCGGATTTTGAGCGCTTCATGGAAGCGAACCCGGAGGCGAGAGCCACGATCAATCGGGTCGCCGAGGCGCGCTTGGCGATGAACAGCTCCGAGGGAGAAAAGACGGCGGACTCTCCGGTTTGATTTTGCGGCGCCCCGTCAATAGGTGCCCCCCGCGCCGTGAGCATGCGTGGGTACCCAAATCCAGACGCCGTCCTCTTGTCAAGCGAGCTCTGCGCCGGACTCGCCGTCGCGGCCGCGAGCGCCGGCGGAGCCGGCCCTCCATGCAGCGCGCGCCTGCTACGACGCGGGCTTTTGCGGCAGCACCGTCACCGCATCGGTCCGCCAGGCTTCGGGGAAGAGCCGCTCGAGCGCCTCAACCTTGGGCATGTCCTGGAAGGCGATATAGGGCTGGTGGGGATGGAGGAGGAGATAATCCTGGTGATAGGCCTCGGCCGGGTAAAAGGCGGTGAGTGCCTCCACCCGCGTCGCGATCGGCCGCGGCCAGAGGTGCGCCGCCTCGAGCTGCGCCAAATAGACGCGCGCCACCCGCGCCTGATCGGCATCCCCCACCCAGATCTCGGAGCGGTATTGCGGGCCCCAGTCCGGGCCCTGATGATCGACATCGGTCGGATCGAGCGCCACCGAGAAGAAGATCTGGAGAATGCGGCCGAAGCTGATCTGCCGCGGGTCGTAAGTGATCTGCACCGTCTCGGCGTGGCCGGTCTTGCCCGTGCTGACGGTGTCGTAGTCGGCGGTGTCGGCGCTCCCGCCGGCATAGCCCGAGACCGCGCGCTCGACCCCCTTCACATGCTCGAACACGCCCTGGATGCCCCAAAAACAGCCGCCCGAGAGCGTCGCCACCTGGTGCTCGCCCGTGGCCGGCAGATCGACCGCGGGTGCCGGTACCAACTGCGGCGCCGCGTCGGCATGGGCACCCGGGCCGCGCAGCGCCAGGAATGCGACCGACGCGGTCAGCGTCGCGGCCGCGAGCGCGCGAAGCAGATTTCGATGCAACATCGGCAATTCCTCCGGACCTTGGTTGCCGGCGCGCCGTTGATTTGGTGCCGAATGCCGCGTGGGGCAAGGCTTGACGCCCTGATCGGGAGGCGACGGCCGGCACCCGTTGCCACGCTACCCGATCCGCTCCCACAGGGAGCGCTCTTTCTCGACCTCGGCTTTCTCCTCGCCGTAGAAGTCGCGGCGCGAGACGACGCCCAAAACGCGGCCGCGCTTCACCACCGGCAGGTGGCGATAGCCGCCGTCCTCCATCATGCGAAGCGCCTCGACCGCGAGCGTCTCGGGCCTCACCGTGTCGGGCTTCTCGGTCATCACTTGGGCGAGCGGCGTCGTCAGGGGATCGAGCTTGGTGGCAACGACCCGGTTGATCACATCGCGCTCGGTGAAGATGCCCTTGAGCTTGTGCTCGGCAGTGACCAGCACCGAGCCGCATTTCCGCGCCTTCATCAGGCAGGCGGCCTCGTAGACCGTGGCACTTGGCGCCAGCTCGGCGAACTCACCACCCGCCATCATATCCGCGATCCTGCGCAGCATGGCCCCACCTCCCAAAGCGAGAGCTTCCAGGCGAGCCGCTCCAATGGCTCGCAGCATAGCAGGAACCTGCTCCCAACCGAACAGCCGTCGTCCGGTCCGGGCATCGCCCTGCGGCAGCTTCGGCGCGGAAGGCCTTGTCCCTTCCGGCAGGCAGGGCTATCGCATTTGAATACTCATGTAAGAATGTGATTATCCATCGTCCCGGCGAAAGCCGGGACCCATTTCAGAGCAGATGCGGCGTATTTCCTTTCTCCAACAATGGTGATCCTGCTCAATGGATACCGGCTTTCGCCGGTAATGACGGCGCCGGTAACATGTGGAATCACCAAATGCGATGCCCTTCCGGCAGGGGAGCATTCGCTAACGTCATTTGGATCAAGCCTAGCCGGTCGGGTCCCTATACGCCTATGGTGGAGAGGAAGCGAAGCCAGCGCCTCGAGCGCAGAAGGACAGAAGCAAAGGACGAGCCACCATGGTGCCGGCATCCTCACGGCGGATAAAGTTCGCGGCGATCGGTCTCGATCATCGCCATATCTATGAAATGACGGGGCGTCTCCTGGCGCTCGGCAGCGAATGCGTCGGCTACTGGACCGAGGGCGAGCCGCAGCCCCTCGCCGGTTTCATCAGGCGCTACCCGCACATTCCCCGCGTCGCCGACAAGCAGCACCTGCTCGAGGATCCGACGGTGCAGCTGATCCTCACCGCCGCGATCCCCGCGGACCGCGCCGCGATCGCGATCGAGGCGATGCGCCACGGGAAGGACGTGATGGCGGACAAGCCCGGCTGCACCACCTCCGATCAGCTCGCGGCACTCAGCCGGACCGTCGCCGAGACGCGACGCATCTGGTCGGTCAATTATTCCGAGCGGTTCGAGGTGGCAGCCGTGACCCGCGCCATCGAGCTCGTTCGCGCCGGCGCGATCGGCCGGGTCGTGCAGACCATAGGCCTGGGACCGCACCGGCTGAACCGCCAGCTGCGCCCGGCTTGGTTTTTCGAGCGCGAGCGGTACGGCGGTGCCTTGTGCGATATCGGCTGCCATCAGATCGAGCAGTTCCTGACCTTCACCGGCTCGAGCGACGCCGAGATCAAGAGCGCGGCTGTCGGCAATTTCGCCAATCCCGTTGATCCGGGATTCGAGGATTTCGGGGAGGTGCTGCTCGAGAGCGACCGCGGCCGGGGCTATGTCCGAGTCGACTGGTACACACCCGACGGCCTGGCAAACTGGGGCGACGGGCGCGTTACGATCCTCGGCACGGAGGGCTATATCGAGCTGCGCAAGTATGTCGACATTGCCGGACGTCCCGGTACCAACCATCTGTTCCTGGTCGACAACAAGGAGACGCGCTACGTCGACTGCAGCGATGCCGGCTTGCCGTATTACCCCGATCTGATCGCCGATGTCCTCGACCGGACGGAGCGCGCGATGACTGAGGCGCACTGCTTCAAGGTGATGGAGCTGGCGCTGCGGGCCGAGGCGACCGCAACGCGGCTCGGCAACCTGCGAGCGCCGGGGCGAGCCCCTTGAGATGCTGCGCCGAGATCAACATCCAGCCATCCCGAGGAGACAGCGTAGGTTGCCGATCAGGTTTGGACTTACGAGGAGATCGCCGAGTTAGCCCATTGAGCGGAGTTTCAATTCCGCTACAACAATCGCGAGAACACTGATATCTTGGGGGAGGCGGTCAGGAGGTTAAAATTATCGGTGCACTTTTAATCCAAGCATAAACCCAAGCATGCCACGTATTTCGAGCCCAGCCATTAAGCCCGCAAATGCTAATTGCAAAATTTGATGCAGAGAAAGCACATGGAATTCGCCAATTTCTGGCTGCCGATTATCGGCGGTGGGTTGCTTTGGGCCATAGCAATCGGGGCTTGGTTCAGCGACCATAAAATAATTGGAATATGGTCTTTCTTCGCTGGTACTGTAATCCTCTTGTTTCTCTTCGCCCTTCAAATCCAAGACAATGTCAGGAAGGGTGCCTCGGATCAGGCTGACGCCGCTGAGAAAGCTTTGAGACCGTGGGTTTCGGTTCGCGAAATCAGGCTTGGCGCTCCGCTTGTAATCAAAAACGGCATTCCAGTAATAACTTTGCTTTTTGACCTCAACAATACCGGTCGTTCCCCCGCCATGAATGTAGATATCGATAGAGTCTATGTATACAGCAAGGCACCTGGAGAACCTAACGACATTCTGGCCGAACAGAAAAAAGGGCAATTAGTTCGTTAACATACCACGCTCTACGTATAGTCTTTCCGCGCCTTACATCTAGTTGTTCTTGACATTGCTTTCAACGTGTCCGCAGTCAATGCGGCATGGCTGGCGCTGCATCTTCATTTGTCGAACATGGCGATGATCGAACTCGCAAGGCTCGCGAACTCGTTAAGCGCGTCAAGGACGTTGCTCGTCGTCGTCACGCTGGCTTCGTTAAATCCTACATAGGCGGCGAGCTGTATTTTGGGCTGCGGCGCGCCCTTCCGCAGGCGGCCGAGTACGGTTTCATTATTGGTGCGGTGCCATTCTCCCCTTCCGGGCGGGATAAAATCGCGCTCGATGCCGATACCCGTAACTGCGATCGTGGCGGGATGGGACTCGACCGTGAGCAACCGCTGATGCTTACGTTTAATGTCGAGATCATGGAGGGTCCAAAGGGGATCGTTTCCTCCTTTGTAAGGCTGGAGAGATTCGACGAGATGTCGTTCGGGCGCGGGAAGCCCCTCTACAAATTCGTGCCCCTTGTACTTCCCACCAGAAAAGACCTTGGCGCTCGCGACGATGGGAAAATAGGTCTTGTTTGGGTTCGGGATGTGATAGCGGTGGGCGAGCGCCGTAGCGAGGATGTCCAGGCTGGTTCGGATGCAGTTGATGTAGGCGCCCACCTCGACGTTGAACGCGAGCGGAAGCGCCTCTTTTTCGACCGCTACAATGACATCATAAGGCGACTGAGGATCAGGGTTTTTAATTCGCACCTCAACGTTGTGGTCGATCCAACTCTCGAACCGTTGTTTGAGGGATGGGAAGTGGGATACGGGCCAGTCAACTGCTGCCTGAGCCTCTAGGAGATCGTCGCGCATGGTATCAATCGAGCCACTGAACCGGGATGGTGTGGGCGTCGATCATGTTGTGGCAAGCTGGGCAGAACCAGCCGCGGCGAGCCGTCGCTGGCCCAACTTGATGCGTTCCGTGTTGAATGATAGAAATCTCGCCTTTCTTGTAGCAGCGAGCGCATACCCAATGCGGCGGCTCGGTGCCGCGCATCGCTGGCTTCAGCATGTAGGCGAAAATACCCCATCCAAGGCTCTTGAGCTCGTAGCGTTGCTTCTCAGCTTCCCAGCTTTTAAGGCGAGCAATTTCTTCTTCAAGCTCGCGTATCGTCTTGGTCAGATTCGTTTGCTCCGCCTGCGCGTCCGCCAAGGCGGTCTGCGCGGAGAGGATTTTATGGTTGAGCTCGACAGTATTTTCGAGGATCTTTGCAGAGTCCCGCAAACCCATCATAGTCTTCACAATCTCGGTCGCCGCCTTGAGCGCGCTAAGACCTTGGCCAATGGCGATGAGATCGGGCATGATATTCGCTCCTAGGTTCGGGTTGCACCTCCTAGGATAGCGGAAGACGGGGCCGGGTGCGAATCCGGCCCCGTCGTGCTATGATGCTGCCGATGAGAAGCCTAGGGAGCGCCATGATCCGACTTCTAGCGGCGTTGGTGCCTGTCTTGTCATTGGTGGTCGTGACCGGCGCGGCTAGGGCGGACGAGGCATGGCCCGCAGCTGGAATAAACACGTTGCGAACAGTTTGCTACAGTCAACCACGCCCCGATGTGCCGGCGGCCTACTTGGCGGCTTACTGCACATGCTACGTCGCCCTCGTCCCCACAAACGTCCCGTGGAATGACTGGTTTCTTGTCGATCTGGCCATTAAAACCAAGGGCATCCAGAATCTTGATGCAAGTGAAAAGCACACGATGGTTCAAGCCCTCTTGGACGCTACCTACTGCCTCCAGAAGCACGTACCACAATAGGCCGACGCCATGACACCGAAGAAAATCATGCCGCAGCTTGAGGACATTGAGATCACGCCCGAAGCCGCGCGGCTTTTCGAGCGCGCGGTAGACCGCGCCACGGCTCCGGGTGTCAATCGTCGAATAGCGGCAGCCAAAGCTGCGCGCGCGGCTTCAAAGCGACGGAAGGGAAAACGCGGAGCGGCTTCTTAGCCTTCGGCGGTTTCTTCGGCCCCACCAGTCCGCCGATAGGTCAGGCGCTTGCCGACAATCCCGCCAATGGATTTCGACATGCGCTCGGCATCCTCGACGCCGAGCCCGCTGCGCTCGTTGTATCGGAAATCGAATTCCGCGAGGTAGCGCTTTAGGTGCGCCTGGCTTACATGGTGATAGGTGCCCGTGATCCCACGCTTGAGGATCGAGAAATAATTTTCGACCGTGTTGGTGTGCCAGAAAAAGCCGCGGACGTATTCCTCGATTGAGTGGTTGACGGTGCCGTGCCCTGCATACATCTCGCCAATCGGCACATACACCGGCGCGTCGTCCGTCATCAGATAGGACTTGCGGTTGATCTGTGCGCGTAGGACCGGGCGGAGCGTCTTAGCGCTCACGCTTGCGACATGGAACGAACGCACCTTGCCATCACGCTCGACCAGCGCAATAGCGGTTTCCTTTCCCTTGCCGCCCTGCGTTCCCGGCTGGCGCTTCCATTTGTGCTTGTTGCCTTCCTTCCCGCCGATATACGTCTCGTCAACCTCCACGACCTTGTTCTGACCGCCAAGCATCTCAGGCTTTGTCTCGCGCAAACTCTCGCGGATGCGCATGCACATGAACCATGCCGAGCGCACTGTAAGTTTGAGCATGCGGGACATTTGCAGCGCGCTCATTCCTTTCTTGCTCGACATCATCAATTGCGTGGCGGCAAGCCATTTGTGAAGCGGGATATGTGAGCGCTCGTAGATGGTGCCCATTGTGACCGTGAAAGGCTCGCGGCAGGCGCGGCACTTGTAGAGGCCGGCGCGCGTCGTCTTGCCTTTCATGAGCGTTGCTTGGTTCACGGTGCCACAGTGCGGGCACACAGGGCCTCGCGGCCACAGTCGAGCCTCTAGCCACTCGCGGGCTTTGGTCTCGTCGTGGAAGATCGGATTGGAGAAGTCGCTCATGGTCGCCTCCGTTCAATGAGGCGAGTATCTACCTATTGATCGTGGTATGTCAAGTGATAAATTGCCGAAAAAAGCATGTAGCGCTAATATTGGACCAGCATTTTATGCTGGTGGCCTCGAAGACCCCGCGCGAGTTGGGTTGACGCTGTTTCCTTCTCAACCGTTCACCTACAAACTTGTAACCAACATTTCGTATTCCCCCGGAAGTAAAATTATGGCTCTGATCGTGGTCGGATGCGTCAACTACAAATTTTCCCCGGAGGGGGAGTCCCATCAGACCGGATTTGTTGCAACATTGTTGCGAATTAACCCTCAACGACCTGATCGACCGCTCGCAATAGAAATTAAAGATGGGAGCATCCCCGAGAACGAACTGCGTCTCGACCGTTCCAGGCTCGGCGACTTCGCTAACTAATCCGGCATAAGCTGATTTTACTAATGGGAGAAACAGCAGTCCTCAAGCCCCTAAAAGGGCGACGGTCAAAGCCAAGCTCTGCACATTCCGGCAAACTGATACACTACCGAGCGATCAGCCGACTTGACCCCGACACCGGCACCTCCTTTAATGACTGACGGGTCGCATGTGGCATGGGCGCGCCGCAAGACGCCTGGCCGCGGGAAGGATGTGATGGCCTTGTCGCAAAGCGGATGGCATCGCCGGCTCCGGGCCGGCTGGAGCAGGCCGTTAATCTTCCTGATGTTGCTCGTGGTCGGCTGGGATCTCGCCATCCGCATTTTCCACATACCGCCCTACCAGGTCCCGGCGCCGAAAGACGTGCTGATCGTACTGTGGCAGGATTGGCCGAAGCTGCTCGCCGAGGCTTGGCCGACCACGGTCGCAACCGTCCAGGGCTTCATCCTTTCCGCCCTCTTCGGCATTCCCATGGCGATGCTGATCGTCGGCTCGCGCACGGTCGAGAGCTACGTCTATCCGCTCCTCGTGTTCTCGCAGTCGATCCCGAAGATCGCCATCGCGCCGCTGTTCGTCGTCTGGTTCGGCTTCGGCATGATGCCCAAGGTGCTCTCGGCATTCTTGCTCGGCTTCTTCCCGGTCGTCGTATCGGCCGTGCAGGGCTTCAAATCGGTCGAGCCCGACATGCTCGATCTCGCCCGCGCCATGGAGGCCAACCGCCTCCAGATCTTTCGCATAATAAGGCTGCCGCATGCGTTGCCGGCGATCTTCTCCGGGCTGAAGGTGTCGGTCACGCTCGCCGTGGTCGGTGCGGTGGTCGGCGAATTCGTCGGCTCCAATTCGGGCCTTGGCTTCGTGCTGCAACGCTCGATAGGCAATTTCGAGCTGCCGACGATGTTCGCAGCACTGGTCTTGCTCTCGCTTATCGGCGTGATCCTGTTCTGGATCGTCGACGTGATCGAGCGGCTTGCAATTCCGTGGCACGCGAGCCAACGCCAAGAGTTCATGCTCGCTGCATGAGCGGACACAACGGGAGGACAGTATGTTGCGATTGCTGATCACGTTCGGCGCAATCCTGCTCGCGGGGCCGGCATTGGCCGCGGACAAGGTCACGCTCATGCTGAATTGGTATGTCTACGGAGAGCACGCGCCATTCTATTACGGCAAGGAAAAAGGCTTCTACGCGGCGAAGGGGATCGACCTCGAGATACAGGAAGGCCGCGGCTCGGGCATAGTGACGCAGGTCGTCGCGGCAGGAACCGTGCCCTTCGGCTACGTTGACGTGCCCACCATGATGCGGGCGGCGGTGAAGGGCGCGCCGGTCATCGCGGTGGGCGTCGCCTTGCAGACCAATCCCATGTCGGTGATGGGCTTTGCCGACAAGAACATCAGGAAGCCGTCGGACATCAAGGGCAAGACCGTCGCCACCACGCCCGGCGATTCCATGTCGCAAATCTGGCCCCTCTTCCTGAAGAAGACGGGGCTCAAGGAAAGCGATTTCCAGACTGTTTCGGGCGATGCCACGACCAAGCTGAACGCCGTCATCAACGGCCAAGCCGATCTCCTGCTCGGTTATGTCATGGACCAGAGCATGAAGATCAAGGACGCCACGGGCAAGGACGTCTATCCGATCAAGTTCGCCGATTACGGCATCAATCTCGTCAGTTCGGGCGTGATCACCAACACGGATTACCTGAAAGAGCATGCCGACCTGGTGAGGCGATTTCTCGCCGCGACCGTCAAGTCCATCCAGGAGGCCTCCATGCATCCGAGAGATGCGGCGCAGGCCATCCTCAACGCCAATCCGAAGGGCGGCAAGATCGATACGCTCACGCAGGGATTCGAGCTCACGATCCCGCTGTACAAGGATCCGACCGGAAAATCGACGGAGCCGCTGCGCGTGAGCGACCAGAACATGGCGGAGACGGTCGACGTGATGGTCGAGTACGGCGGGCTCGACGCAAAGGCAAAGGAGCATCTCAAGGACTACTACACAAACGCCTATCTGCCGAAGTGAGCGCAACAGTAACGACGATGAAACTCGACGTCCGCGCCGCCTCGTCACCGGCGGCGCGGAGCGTCATCGAAATCATAGGGATATCGAAGACATATCGTACACGTGACGGCGAAATACCGTCGCTGCGGGCGATCGACTTCACCATCGGGGACGGCGAATTCCTCGTCTTGGTCGGCCCCTCCGGCTGCGGCAAGACCACGCTGTTGAAAATGATCGCCGGCCTGTTGGCGCCGAGCTCGGGCGAAATCCGCATCGAGGGCAGCGTCGTCACCAAGCCGCACAGCGGCGTCGGCATCGTCTTCCAGACGGCGATGCTGCTCCCGTGGCGCAGCGTGTTCCGCAACGTGATGATGCCGGTCGAGGTCAAGCACCTGCCGCGCAAGATCTACGAGAAACGCGCTCAGGCGCTTCTCAAGATGGTCGGACTCGAAGGCTTCGAGCACAAATATCCCTGGCAGCTCTCCGGCGGCATGCAGCAGCGCGCCTCGATCTGCCGCGCACTTGTGCACGACCCCAAGATCGTGCTCATGGACGAGCCCTTCGGCGCGCTCGACGCAATGACGCGCGAGCGCATGAACGTGGAGTTGCAGCGCATCCAGCGCGAGACGCGCAAGACCGTGCTGCTCATCACCCATTCGATTCCGGAGGCCGTTTTTCTCGCCGACCGCATTCTCGTGATGACCGACCGGCCGGGCTCGATCGCGGCAGTCTATGACGTGCCACTGGAACGGCCGCGCTCGCTGGATGTCTTGGCCGATCCCGTGTTCGTCAAGCTGACGCAGACCATCCGGCGCCATTTCAACACGCAGACCGAAGGGCAATAAGCTACGCGGTAGCTCTGGCTGAGCGTGGCGGGAGTCGCCCGAGCGCCGGAGCATGATCCAATCAAGTTGAAACACTCCGGTCGTCACCCCCGCGCAAGCGGGGGTAAAGAAGCTGCCTCGATTCCCGCTTCCGCGGGCCGATTCAACATGATCGGACACCAACCTAGCGTCACGGTTCGGAAGTTCGTCTCACCCGAAGGTAACCGTCATTGCGAGCGCAGCGAAGCAATCCAGAGTGCGTGGTGCGAATCTCTCTCTGGATTGCTTCGTTGCCCTTCGGGCGCCTCGCAATGACAAGTGTTTTCCTTACGTCGTGAATTTCAGAATCAGGACCCTAGCGCTCGCCGCTGAAGACGATGCAGGAGGGGCTCGCGCTCTCGATGGTCTGGCCCGTTGGCGTGAGCTTCCCACTCGTCTTATCGACTCGGAAGGCGACGATGGTGTCGCTCGCCTCGTTGGCCACGTAGATCTCCCGGCCGGAGGGGGCGAGCGCGAAGAAGCGCGGCTTTTCCCCTTGCGTCGCTTGCCAGCCGATCGGCGTCAGCCTGCCGCTCGCGCGCTCGATCGCGAAAATGGCGATGCTGTCGTGCCCGCGGTTGGAGGCGTAGACGAAGGCCCCTGAGGGTGCCACGGCGATCTCGGAGCCGGTATTGTTGCCGGTGAAGCTGTCGGGCAGCGAGGGCAGGATCTGGAGCGGCTGCAGCGCGCCCCGCTCGCCGTCCCAACGGTAGGTCGTGACGGTCGAGTCGAGCTCATTGATGACATAGGCGCGCGGAAGGGAGGGATGGAAGGCGATGTGCCGCGGGGCAGCACCTCGCCGTGTCTCGACGAAGGGCGGATCGTTGGGCTCGAGCCTGCCTTCAAGAGCGTCGAGTCGGAAAACGAAGATGCGGTCGAGCCCTTTGTCGGGCACGAGCACGAAACGGCCGAAGGGATCGAAGGGAATATGGTGGGGATGGGAGCCCGTCTGCTCGCGCTTGTGCGGGCCCGGCTCGCCGGGGAGCGTGAGCGTCCGGATGCGCGCTCCGAGCGATCCGTCGGCCTCGATCGGCACGACCGAGAGGGTGCCGTTGGCGTAGTTCGCGGTGACGATGAAGCGGTTCTGGGGGTCGATCGCGAGATGGACCAGGTTTGCCCCGCCGGCCCGCTGACGGTTGACGAAGCTGAGCCGCCCGCTCTCCGCATCGATCGCAAAGGCGCTGATCTCGTCGAGATCCGCATGAACCGCATAGAGAAAGCGGCCTCGGCGATCTAGGGCCAAGTAGGAGGGATTGACCAGGTCCTCGACGCGCTGGACATGGGTCCAGCCTCGCGATGCCGGAGCCACCCGGCAGACCTCGATCCCTTTGCCGCGCGCCTTGCGCTCTCGTGTGGTGAACGAGCCGACATAGGCAAGCATCGCCCTATTCCTCCGCCCTTCCGGCCTTGCCCGACATGGGCGCTCGCCCCATGGTGCCGGTCAATTCCGTCGCGACCGCGAGTCTCCCGCCCCCTTGCAAGGAAGTGAAGTTTTTGCCGATGCGGACGGCGTTGATCCATATCATTGCAGCCCCCCTCGAAGCGGGAGATTATTCCACTATATGAGGATTCGTGAGAGCGCATCTCAATGATAGAGCGCATCTCGATGATGAGGGAGCAAGTGCCATGACAGAACATGCAGTGAAAGTCGAGAAGTCGGGCAAGGGGACCGAAGCGTCCAAGCTGCCGGCTGCAACTGGCGCCGAGCACCCGTTGATGACGTTGCGCGAGGAGGTCGACCGTCTTTTCGACGACTTCTTCCGCGGCTGGCCGGGCTTGATGTCGTTCCCGAGCCGCATGTTCAGCCTCGATCCGTTCCGGCGCATGGGCGAGCCGCTCGTCGCCAGCTTCGGCAGGGTGATGCCGAAGGTCGACGTCTCGGAGAGCCCTGAGAGCTACCAGATCGAGGCCGAGCTGCCCGGCATCGACGAGAAGGAGCTGAGCGTCACGCTGAGCGACGGCGTGCTCACGATCCGCGGCGAGAAGAAGGCGGAGCGCGAGGAGAAGGAGAAGGACTATTATCTCAGCGAGCGGAGCTACGGCACCGTGCAGCGGTCCTTCGAGCTTCCCGAGGGCGTCGACGCGGACAAGATCTCGGCCAAGTTCGAGAAGGGCGTGCTTTTCGTGTCGCTGCCCAAGTCGAAGGAGGCGAAGGCGAAGGAGAAGAAGATCCCCATCGCGTCGAAGTAATGCGCGACCCCGCTGCCGATTTTCGCGAGCTCGTGGTTTGCCAACGCGGGCCACGAGCCGCGAAAGCGGCAGAGAGGCCGAGAGGTGGGCTCGACGCGCCACCGGGCGCCTTCACACGGCGTCAGGATTCCGACGAGCGTTCCCCTCCTCCGCCGCGGCCCTGTCGCCGGCGCGGTTGACTTGCGCCACGACACGCGATAGTCGGCGTCTGCGCTCAGGCCGGAGGAATGGGCTCAGATGCTGAAGCTTCGCCGCGTCGCGATCGACGCCCGCCACGAGAACCTGGCCTTCCTTGCGCGCGACTGCCGGCAATACCGCCCCGAGGAATTCGAGGCGCTCGAGAAGATCGAGATCTCCGCCGAGAACCGTCGCATCCTCGCCATCCTCAATGTGGTTGACGACCCCGCGATACTGAAGGGCGACGAGCTCGGCCTGGGCGAGCGCGCCTTCCGTCATTTCGGGATGCCGGAAGGAGCGCTCGTCGAGGTGGCGCAGGCGAGCCCGCCGCAAAGCCTCGAGGCGATCCATCGCAAGCTCGCGGGCCATGTGCTCGTCGAGCGCGAGATCGACGCCGTCGTGCGCGACATCGCCGCGAACCGCTATTCCAAGATCGAGATCGCCGCCTTCCTCGTCGCTTCCGCGGGCTCCATGGCGGTCGAGGAGGTCCTGGCCCTCACGCGGGCGATGGCCAAGGTCGGCACCCAGCTCACCTGGGACGGCGGGCGCGTCGTGGACAAGCATTGCATCGGCGGAGTGCCCGGCAATCGCACCTCGATGATCGTGGTGCCCATCGTGGCCGCCTACGGCCTCACCATTCCCAAGACCTCGAGCCGCGCCATCACCTCGCCGGCCGGCACGGCCGACACCATGGAGGTGCTCGCCCGCGTCGATCTCAGCATCGAGGAGATGCGCTCGATCGTGCGCCGAGAGAGGGGCTGCCTGGTCTGGGGCGGGCATGTCGACCTCTCGCCGGCGGACGACGTTCTCATCTCCGTCGAGCGCCCGCTCTCCCTCGATCCGCGCGAGCAGATGGTCGCTTCGATCATCTCGAAGAAGCTGGCCGCCGGCTCGACCCATCTCGTCGTCGATATTCCCGTCGGCCCCTCGGCCAAGGTGCGCGATCCCGACGAAGCGGAGCGCCTCTGCAAGCTCTTCGAGTACGTGGGCGCGGCCACCGGCTTGACGCTCGACGTGGTGCTTACCGACGGCACCCAGCCGGTTGGGCGCGGCATCGGTCCAGTGCTCGAGGCGCGCGACGTGATGAAGGTCCTGCGCAACGAGCCGGAGGCGCCGCCCGATTTGCGCGAGCGCGCCCTCTTCCTCGCCGGCCGCGTGCTCGAGTTCGATCCGCGCCTGCGCGCGGGCGAAGGGCGAGACCATGCCGAGAAGCTGCTCGCCTCGGGCGAGGCGCACGCGCAGATGGAGCGCATCATCGCCGTTCAGGGGCCGAGCCAGACGATTTATCCCCTCGGCCAGCTCACCCATGAGGTGCCCTCGCCTGCCCGGGGCAGGGTCAAGGCGATCGACTGCTACCGCATCGCGCGCGCGGCACGGCTCGCGGGCGCGCCCACCGACAAGGGGGCGGGCGTCGATCTCCTCAAGAAGGTCGGTGAAGCGGTCACGGAGGGCGAGGCGCTTTATCGCATCCACGCCTGCTTTCCCGCCGACTTCAAGTTCGCGACCGAGTACGCGCGAAGTGCCTGCGGCTACACCATCGTCCCGGCTTAGGGCTCTCAATCCGCCATCTCGAGCTCCGCGACGATGGGGGCATGATAGGAGCCGAGCGACGGATGGGCGGACAAGGGATCGCGGGCCTCGTCCGAGAGCCCCTCATTCTGGATCTCGACCCGGTGGGGCCAGGCCGCGAGCGCCGGCGAGGCGAGCATATGGTCGAGCAGGAGCGGACGGCCCGCGTGCAGCACCGAGTATCGCCGCGGCGCCGGCATGCTCTCCTCGAGTGCTATCAGCATCCTCTCCGAACGCGCTCGCCCGCTTCCGTCGCTTTCGTCGCCGATCAAAACGCGCACGGGCGTCTCCCGCGCCTCGGCATTGAAATCCCCGCAGACCGCGATGAGGGCCGAGGGATCGGCGTCGAACAGCCGTTCCACGACGAGCCGCGCCTCGAGCGCCTGACCCGCTCGCTTCATCGCGGCGAGGAAGAAGCCCTCGGCCCAACCGCCGACGCTGCGCCACTCCGCGGCGGAGACTTTCTGCCCCGGGATGGCGACCGCAAGGGGCGCCTTGAGGTGGAGATTGAGCGCGTGCAGCCTGCGGCCCCCCGGCAATTCGATGGCCGCATAGAGGAGGGGCCGGTCCCAGCTGAGGGTGAGTGCCTCCTTGGCGGGCGGCGACGCCGTAGCCGAGCGATAGCTCAATGGCGGCACGAGCTCGTGGTGGATCTGGCGGCTCGCCGCGATCGGATAGCGGCTCAAGAGCGCGAGATTATGGCGCTCGGCCGGCCCGTCGTGCGCGATGGGCCCGGTGAGCGCGCGGTTATAGCCGAGATAGCGCGTATCCTCGAGGAGATGATCGAGGGCCGTGAGCCGGCGCGGCAGGTGGCGCGCGACCGCCTGAGCGTTGACCTCCTGGAAGCAAAGGAGATCGGCCTCGAGGCGGCGGAGCTGCGGTCGCAGCACGGCGATGCGTTGCGAGAGAGCCCGGACCGCGCCGGGATCGTCGTCGAGGCTCTCGAGGTTGAAGGTAGCGATACGCAACCGCGCCATCTCTCCTCCGCAGCACCCTCGAACCCTGCCTTATGAGAGAGGGGCTCCCGTCCAGGCCAACGAGCCGTCGATGCGAAACTGGAGGCCGGCTGGCGCCGGCCCTTCTACGAGGCGCCGCCGCAGCGGGCAAGGGTCACGTGCGCTCGCGACCCGCACATAGGGTTCCGGCGGTCGCTTGCGCGACCGCCGGCTCTCTAATGTGCTGGGGAGGGACTAGAGAGGCCCCTTTCTTAGCACCGCGCCCCAGGCGGCGATTTGATCCAGATCAATTCTATGGCAGGATTTTTTGGGCGGCGAAATGCCGCGCCGCAGGGGATCAGCCCTCACGTCTCAGGGCGTTGACGTGGGCCCTGGTTTCCGGGGGGAGCCGCTTGCACATGCCAATCCCCTCCGCGCCGTAGCCCGCGTGGAAGAAGGGGCCCAGCCGGCGCTCGTCGAGTGCCACGCGCGTGCCCTGCTGCTGCGCCACCATGACATGGACGGCCACGCAGTCCGTTTTACGGGCCAGGCTGTCGATGGAGGCGATGAGCGCCTCGGCAGCACCCGCGCCATCGACGAGATCGAGAGCGACGAAGTTCTCGACCCGGAAGGTTCGTCCGTGCTGAATATCCGGCAGTATCCTGTAGCTGAACAGGCCGTAGATGTAGCCGTCTGCGCCCTGGGCCGCAATCAGGCCCGCCTCCCGCTCTCGGCCTGCCGCGCACAGAGTCCGCCCATGTGCGAGCCACTCACCAAGCCCGAGGCGGGGGGCTATCGCATGGACAAGCGGATAGACCTGCGGCAGCCGGCTTAGAGGAAGCGGGCGCACTTCGTATCGTCTGCCCATCTCCGGAAACGAGCCCTTCGCTATGCATTTCGGACGCCTCAAGTAAGCCATAGCGGCATTGGACCGGCATTGATATGAATCAAGAATCGATGTATCTCCCCTACCCAGGGTACACTTGGCCGGGCCGCCCGTGACGCCATGGCGAGCCAGGGGCCGTGCCGAAATTGTTTCGCTCGGCCGGGCGCAGTAGACTGGCGGGCGGCTGGGGTAGGACTGGGGATCGGATCGGCAATGGCCACGCGAAGGCGAGCGGGACGAGATATCGCCGCCCGTGCGGTTGCGAGCCCATGCGCGGCTTGCAAGGTTCGCGACATTTCCGTTTGCAGCGCGCTCGGCGCGGACGAGCTTGCTCGGCTCACGGCAATCATGAGCACGCTCGGGATGCAGCCGCAGCAGACGTTGTTCTACGAAGGCGACCCCGCCGAGTTCCTGTTCAACGTCACCGGCGGCATGATTCGGGTCCACAAGCTCTTGGCCGACGGCAGGCGCCAGGTCACCGGATTTCTCTATCCGGGCGATTTCGTCGGCCTCGCGGTCCACGACAGCTACGCCTATTCGGCCGAAACCGTCGTCGCCACCAGCGTCTGCCGTTTCCCGCGAACCAAGCTCCATGCGCTCATGCGCGAGATGCCGCATCTCGAGAACCGCATGCTCAGCATGGCCTCGAACGAGCTCATCGAGGCGCAGGACCAGATGCTCCTCCTGGGCCGCAAGACCGCGCAGGAGAAGATCGCCTCGTTCCTCTTGATGATTTCGCGCCGCGCCGGCCGGCGCGGACAGCCCGACAATCCCATCCATCTGCCGATGGGACGCACGGACATTGCCGACTTTCTCGGGCTCACCACCGAGACCGTGAGTCGCGTCTTCACGCAGTTCAAGACCTCGGGTGCCATTCGCCTCCTCGACAACTCGCGCGTGCAGCTCTCCGACATGCGCGCGCTCGGCGCCACGGCACAGGGGAGCTAGCCCTCTGGAGACATCTCGACAGCCCACCGCCTCGGGCCGGGGCCGGATGAGCGCCTGCTCGGAGCCTTGACCCAAGTCAATGAGCGCGCCCCCTTGCCAGGGTCTACTCCCGCCGTCGCGCAGGACAAATGGATTTCAGCGGAGGACTTCGTCATGGCGTACAAGGATCTCCTTGTCCACCTGAACAACTCCAAGCATCGCGCCAGACGTCTCGATATCGCCATTCGGCTGGCACAAGCTTCGGATGCCCATCTCGTCGGCCTGTATACGGCGGCGGAGTTCTTCACGCCGGCCTTTCTCACCTCGCAGCTGGCGGCCGGGCTCATCGCCGCGCAGCGCGAGCTTTTGGCCGACGAGCGCGACAAAGCCAAAGCCGAGTTCGAAGAGCGCGGACGCAAGGCCGGCATCAGTATCGAGTGGCGCGAGGTGGAGGAGGATAGCGGCGCGAAGGCGACCCTCAACACGCGCTATGCCGACCTCGCGGTGATCGGCCAGCCCGACCCCGATGAGGCGCTGTCCTCCAAGGAGCTCGATCTCGCCGAGCGCGTGGTGTTGGATTCGGGCCGGCCCGTCCTCATGGTGCCCTATGCGGGACGGTTTGCCACGCTCGGTCAGCGCGTGCTGATCGCCTGGAACGCCAGCGCGCAAGCGACGCGCGCCGTCAACGACGCCTTGCCGCTGCTTGCGCAGGCCAAGGCCATCACCGTGTTGGCCGTGAACCCGACAGGCGGCGAGCGAGGCCACGGCGAGGTGCCGGGTGCGGATATAGCGCTCCATCTCGCGCGCCACGGCCTCAAGGCGGAAGCGGCGCATGCTTTCGCCGATGACATCGACGCCAGCGATGTCATCCTCTCGCGCGCCTCCGACCTCGGCGTCGACCTCATCGTCATGGGCGCCTACGGCCGCCCCCGCCTGCGGGAAATGGTGCTGGGCGGCGTCACGCGCAGCCTGTTCCAGCACATGACGGTGCCCGTGCTCATGTCCCATTGAGGGAGCGCAAAGAGGCGTTCGCCAATTAGCCGCGCCCCGAGCTCGCCTCAAATCGCGACCGAGTGCCGCGCGGTCCCCTCTCCGAGATAGCGGTCGAAGACGGCGCACACCGCGCGCACCAGCGGGCGTCCCGCCCTGGTCACGCGCAAATGGCCACCCTCGAGCGTGACCACGCCGTCCTCGATCATTTGGTCGAGGGTCTTCCACTCCGCCAGGAACGAGCCGAAGGTGTGACCGTAGGCGGCGCAGAGCCGCGCAACCGGCGCCTCGAGGAAGCACATGAGGCTCTCGATGATGTCGCGCCGCAGGCGATCGTCGTCCGCGAGCGCTATGCCGCGCACCGTGGCAAAGGAGGCGCTCCCGATCGCGTCCGCATAGGCGCGCAGCTCGGTAGTGCTCTGCACATAGCCTTGGGGAAGCGAGCCGATGGCGGAAACTCCGAGCCCGATGAGCGTCTCGGCACCATCCGCCGTATAGCCCTGAAAATTGCGGCGCAGCTCGCCGCGCGCGAGCGCCAAGGCAAGCGCGTCATCCGCTCGCGCGAAATGGTCGAGGCCGATCGCCACGTAGCCGTTCGCTTCGAGCGTGGATGCGACCACCGCCATCTGACCGAGGCGCTCCTCGGCGTCAGGCATGGCCTCCTCTGGCAGCAGGCGCTGGTGCCGCTTGAGCCACGGCACGTGGGCATAGCCGAAAACGGCGAGCCGGTCGGGCGACAGCGTGAGCGCGCGCTCGACCGTGGCGGCAACGCTCACGACCGTCTGGTAGGGCAGCCCGTAGAGAAGGTCCAGATTGATCGAGGCGATGCCGTTCGCGCGCAGCACGTCGATCGCCCGCGCCGTCACTTCATAGGGTTGGATGCGATTGACAGCCTTCTGCACCACGGGCGCGAAGTCCTGCACGCCGAGACTGGCACGGTTGACGCCGGCCAGGCCGAGCGCCCGGGCCTGCTCCGCGCTCAGCACGCGGGGATCGACCTCGACGGCGAACGCCGCGTCGCCCGCGACGTCGAAGCGGCGCCGAAGCGCGTCGGCGAGGCGCCCGAAGTTGCCGGCGCTCAACGTCGTCGGCGTGCCGCCGCCGAGGTGGATATGGCTCACCCGCGGCCGCCCTCCGATGCCATCCGCCACCATCTCGATCTCCTTGAGCAGGAGCTCGAGATACCGCTCGATGGGCTCGGATTTGTTGACGACGCGCATGTTGCAGCCGCAGAACCAGCACAGCGAGCGGCAGAAGGGAATGTGCAGATAGAGCGAAAGCGGCCCGGCCGCGCCGAGCTCGCCGAGCCAGGTGCCATAGCGGCGCGCGTCCACCTCGGGTCCGAAGTGGGGAGCCGTGGGGTAGCTCGTATAGCGCGGCACCGGCCGCGCATACCGCGAGAGAACGTCCGGGGTCATCGCGGCGAATGATGGGGCCAGGGGCGCGGCCCGGCCTTGACCTAGATCAAAGCCGGCCCGTGGCTCCTGGGGTCTGCGGCGTACTCGCGGAGTGGGCGGGTTCTGGCCGTGACCAATCGACAGATCGGCCCATATATCGATGCCGCGTCTGGCAAGCGCGCGAGCGGCGTGGATTGACCTACATCAATGTCGGTTGAGCGCCGAAGCCCATGATGTTGCGCGATATTAACGTCACACGGGCTGCAGCAAACGATGCGCGAAAGCTCACACGACTACGCAGGCCTGCCGCGGCAAGCCCTGCATGCAGGCCGAGAACATGGTTTGAGCCGCAGTCGGCGGCCTCGCGCCATCCCGCGCGATTTCGCCATGCCGCATGCGGAGCCGGACGTCCGATGCCGGGAATCCTGAGGATCGCCTACAAGCTCTTGGTCAACGACCGGGCGAAGTTCGCAGCGCTTCTGGTCGGGATCACCTTTGCCGTGTTCCTGATGATCGAGATGACGTCGCTTTTCTCCGGGATTCTCAAGCGCGCGTCGGCTACCGTCATCAACATCGGCGCCTCGATTTGGGTGATGGACCTGTCAATCCAGACCGTTGCCAATACGATTCCGCTGCCCGACTACGTCTTGGACGAGGTCCGAAGCATACCGGGCGTCAAATACGCCGTTCCCCTTTATTCCGGCACCGCGCTGCTCAAACTGCGCGACGGCGTGTATCAGGCCGCCAACATCCTCGGTCTCGACGATACCAGTCTGTTCGGCAGGCCGACGCTTATTGCCGGAACCATCGAGGACATCTTCGCGGAGAACGCCTTCCTCGCGGTCGAAGACTCCGAGTTCTACAAGCTCGAGAACCCGAAAATCGGCGCCGAGTTCGAGCTCAATGACCATCGCGGCGTGATAGTGGGCATCGCGCATGTGGCATCGAGCGGACTGTTCGGCGTGCCGACGCTCTACACGACCTACAACCGGGCACTGCAATACATACCCAATACGCGCTTTACCATCTCCTACCTCCTCGTCGAGCCCAAAACGCCGGCCGACGTGCCGGCGATCAAGCGGCGGGTCGCGGCGATAGGATACCTGGCCCTCACGAAAGACGAGTTCATCCAGAAGATCTCCGATTTCTATAAATACCAGACCGGGATCGGGACCAACATGCTGCTGATGACGGTGATCAGCTTCATCATCGGAATGTCCATCTCGGGACAGACCTTCTACACCTTCATCCTCGAGAACCTCGACAAGTTCGGCGCTCTCAAGGCGATCGGCGCCAAGGGGCGCGAGCTGATCTCCATGATCCTGTTTCAGGCGTCATTCGTGGCCTTGACGGGATATGGCATCGGCGTCGGGCTATGCGCTCTCGTGATATGGCTCGCTCGGATCTATCTTCCCGATTATGCGGCGGTCATCACCTACATGAACCTCGTCCTCGCCCTCGTCATGGTCGTCATCATCGCCGCATTCTCGAGTTACGTCGGAGTCCGCAAGGTCTTGAAAATCGAACCCTTCGACATCTTCCGAGGCTAGTCATGCCCAGGACGGCGATCCAGGCTGTTGGCCTCAATAAGTGGTTCGGCGAAGGCGACGCCAAGACCCACGCGGTGAGGGACGTGAGCTTCGACGCCTATTTCGGCGAGATGCTTTACGTGGTCGGCCCGTCCGGCAGCGGCAAGACCACGATGCTCAGCATGATCTCGGGAATCCTCCGGCCGAACACGGGGACCGTGAAGATCGAGGACACCGAGATATGGAAACTCTCCAACGATAAGCTCGCCGAGTTCCGGCTGCACAAGATCGGCTTCGTGTTTCAGGACTACCATCTTTTTCCGCGACTGACGACCGCCGAGAACGTCGCGATTCCGCTCGTCCTCCAGAAGCGCGAGTGGGACGAGGCGCTCAAGGAGGCGGTGCTTGATCTTGAGATCGTCGGGTTGAAGACCCGGGCGCAGCTGCCGCCGGTGAAGCTCAGCGGCGGAGAGCAGCAACGGGTCGCAATAGCCAGAGCCATCGTCAGCCGCCCCGACATCCTGATCCTCGACGAGCCGACCGCGTCGCTCGACGGCGATACCGGCCGGAACATCGTAACCTTTGTTCGACAAAACATTCTCTCCGACCAGCGCTGCATCGTCATCGTCACCCACGACGCTCGCATCTACGAGTTTGCCGACCGCATCCTGAAGATGGAGGACGGACGGGTGGTGGCCGTCGGACGGGAGCTTTTGGATGCCTAATAGGGTCATCTTCATCCTGTCGGTCCTGGGCCTGATGCTGGCGCTCGTCAGCGCCTTCATCTTCAGCCGGGAACCGGGCGCGCAGCCGCCGGTCTTCAATCCGGCGGCCAATCCCTATGCCAAGGGGATCTACGCGAATGGCATAGTCGAGAGCGTCCAGGCGCAGGGCGAGAACATCAACATCTATCCCGAGGTCTCGGGGCCGATCACCGAGGTCCTGGTTGCCGAGGGTGACAGGGTCCACAAGGGCGATCCGCTGCTGAAGATCGACGACACGGTGCAGCGGGCGACTGCCGAACAGCAGCGCTCGCAGGCGGAAGCGGCACTCGCGGTGCTTACGGAGCTCAGGGCGGAGCCCAGGCAGGAGAACCTCGACGTGAACGCGGCCCAGGTCGAGAACGCCAAGGCAACGCTCAAGAACGCGCAGGATCAGCTCGCCAAGCAGGAGCGATCCTATGCGCTCGACCCGAAATCGGTCAGCCTCGACGCGCTGGACAATGCAAGGAATGCCGAGAAAATAGCGGACACGAACCTCAGGGTCGTCCAGAAGCAATACGCCCTCACCAAGGCAGGCGCCTGGATCTACGATATCCAGAACCAGGAAAAGCAATATGCCGCCTTATCGAAAGCGTATGCGGCTTCCGCGGCGCTGCTCGCGAAATATACCATCGTAGCCCCAACGGATGGCGTGGTGCTCTCGCTTCAGGCCGCTGTCGGCAGCTACGTCTCGTCGCAAGGCGCCTACGATTCCTATACTCAAGGGTTGAACCCGCTCATCGTCATGGGCACGCCGGACGCTCAGCTCCAAGTCCGCGCCTATATCGACGAGATATTGGTTCATCGTCTGGCCGATCCGGCAAAGATGGACGCCCAGATGTTCATCCGCGGCACCGACATCCATGTGCCCCTGACGTTTGCACGCATCCAGCCCTATGTCTCGCCGAAGATCGAGCTCTCCGACGAGCGGCTGGAGCGGGTCGACGTCCGGGTGCTGCCGGTGATTTTCCGTTTCGAAAGGCCGAAAGGCCTGAACCTCTATCCGGGCCAGTTGGTCGATGTCTATGTCGGCGAGAAATAGGCGCCGCCACATCGCGCTGCCGCAGCGCCTGCCGGACGGGCTCGTGATCGCGCTCGCGAGCGGCGTCGCCCTGCTTTGCCTCTTGTCTGCTTGCGCCGTCGGCCCGGACTTTCTGCGCCCCAAGGCGCCGCCGGTGACCCATTATTCGAGCGGCGCGGATCCTACCGGGACCGCTTCTGTCGCCGGCACGGCGCAGCGCTTCGGCCCTGGAGCGAAGGTCGCCGCCGATTGGTGGCGCCTTTTCAACTCCTCGAAGCTCGACGCGGTCATCTCGGAAGCGATCGCCAACAACCCCGGGCTCGAGGCGGCGCAAGCAAGCCTGCGCCAGAGCCAGAACAACTTGCGCAGCGGGTATGGCATCTTCTACCCCGAAATCGACGCCGAGGCGGGCGCCACGCGACAGAGATACACCCCGATCAAGGCCGGGGAGGACCTGCCGGCGAGCGTGTTCAATCTCTTCACGCTTTCGGCCACGGTGAGCTACGCCCTCGATGTCTTTGGCGGAGAGCGGCGCATGGTCGAAGGTCTGGGTGCGGAAGTCGACGTGGCCCGCGCCACGGAGCAGGCGACCTATCTCACGCTCTCCGCCAACATCGCAAACACAGTGATCGCCAAGGCGGCTTATCGCGCCGAGATCGAGGCCACGGAGCAGCTCATTGAGCTGCAGAAGGAGCAAGTCGCTCTGGCCGAAGTCCAAGCGCAAGCCGGGACGGTGCCCTATTCCAACGTGTTGAGCCTGCGCAGCCAGCTTGCCTCCTACGAAGCGACGATCCCGCAGCTCGAGCAGAAGCTCACCCAAAGCGACGACCTGCTCGCCACGCTCGCCGGCCATACGCCGGCCGAGTGGAGCCCGCCGGACGTCGGCTTGGCCGATCTCGCCTTGCCCGCCGACCTGCCGGTCAGCCTTCCCTCCGATCTCGTGCGCCAGCGTCCGGACATCCTTGCGGCCGAGGCGACCGCTCACGCCGCCAGCGCCAACATCGGCGTCGCGACCGCGGCACTCTTGCCGAGCATCACGTTGAGCGGAAGCCTGGGGACCAACGCGACTTCGACAGGCAACCTGTTCGCCGCCAATGGAAATTTCTGGAGCATCGGCGCCAACGCAACACAGACGCTGTTCGACGGCGGCACGCTATGGTTCAAGCGCAAGGCGGCGATCGACAATTATCAGCAGGCGATGGCCACTTACCGCCAGACGGTCCTGAGCGCATTTGCACAGGTGGCCGACACGCTTCGCGCGCTCGATCACGACGCCGCGGTTCTGGCAGCTGAAGAGGAAGCGCTCTCGACCGCGGATCAGGCCTTGCATCTGGTGCAGACCAACTACCAAGCCGGGCTTGCGACTTATCTCGATGTCCTGATTGCGAATGCACAATACCATCAAGCGAAAATCGCCGACCTGGAGGCGCTCGCCGTGCGTTATCAGGACACCGTCGCGCTGTTTACCGCGCTCGGCGGCGGCTGGTGGAACGCGAAGCGCGAGGATGCCAGCGCAGACGGCTCAAAAGGCGATTGAATGGCCGTCCCGAGCTTCTCCGCCAGGCAGCTGCGAAGCCGGACTACGATTTGCGGATGACGGTCCGCCGCACGGACGAGCGCCAGCGGCCGCACGCGCGCCCAGCCGACCGCATCCGCCGGCAGCAGGGCGGGTCCGGCTGCATTTCCATTGCGCGCTCGGAGCCCTTACTTCTTCAAGCGCTTTCTTTTTTGCGGCCGTAGCGAATGACGGAGACCTTTTGCAGGGTCACCAGGGCGCTGTCGACCATATCATCGAGGACCGGGAGGAATTCCTTGATCTTCTCGTCGCTATCGACAATGTCGATGACGATCGGAAGATCCTCGGACAGCCGAAGCACGATTCGAAGCTCCTGGCTTGCAGGACCATAGGCCAGCACTCCGCGCGTGACCGTGGCTCCCGCCATTTCCATGGCGCGCGCCTTGAGCACGATCTGATCGTGCAAGGGCTTGTTGTCAAACGTATCGTCGTAGCCGACGAAGATGCGGAGCAGGGTTGCGTCGCATGGGGCGTGCATTTTGAACGGCTCCTAGAAGAACGCCGATCGATCGCTTCAGGGGACGAATGCGGACGGTAAGTTGCCTTATTCGCGCTGGTCGCAGGACAATGGGCGATATCCCTGGCAGTTGTCCAGTGTGTCGTCCAATCCCTGCCCGCTAAGCTTCCCCTCCGTGGCGAGCTTGGGAAGGACGGGGCAGCAAAGGTTCTGAAAAGACAGCGATAGCCGTGACCGTCTGGGCGGACCGCCCCCGCTTCGGGCAGCGACGCGCCGCTCGCGGACGCAGCAACAGATACGCACACTTCCATGGGGCCGTGCGCGACGATGCTGCCAGCGCCGTCTATTGCGACGCCATGCTCTCGGGCCAAGGGATCGACCGGACGCCGCGGCTCGCCTCGCGAAGGAGCCGCGGCGGCGGTTTCCTCACGCCTTTTCCGCCTCGTGCCGCGTGGTCTGCGGCGGAGCGGGGAAACCCACGCGCGCCGCCTGGGCAAATAGGCCGGAGAGCTTGCCCGCGTACTCGAGGTACTGCGTCGTCGCCCGCTCGGCGAAGCGGCGCTGGCAGTCCAAGGCCTCGCTTTGGCTGCGGCACCCTCGGAGCGTCTCGCAGACGGCAAGATCCTCCTTGAAGCGCTCGAGCGAGAAGCGTGCCATCTCGCAGGAAAGATCGAACATTCCCTTGGTCATCGCCTCGCTCGCCTTCGCCCACTGATCGAACGCCACTCGACCGTTCTCGAGGAATTGCGCGTAGCCGCCGAACCAAGCCGCCGGGTCCGGCATGCCTGGAACCGCTTTCGCCTCGCTCGTCGATTTTGCTGACATGACCGTTCTCCAATCCCGACGGCTTTATCTATAGCCACCCGCGCTGAGCGCCGCATTGACCCAGGTCAAATTCGGGCGGACGCGCACCCGCCTGGGCCTGGGCTCCCTTGACCTAAATCATTGGCTGTCCGCAGCGCCGGTGGGAGACTTTTGCTTGCAGTCCGATGGTCGAAGGGAAGCGGTCGGCCCGAAACATCTGCGAAGCAGCGGAGGCCCGTCATGGACCAGCTGACGTTCAGGAATCCGGCCGAGGGCGAACCGACAGCGATCGCCATCCGGCTTACCCGCCTGCAGCAACTCTTCAACTCCTTCGATCCCTCGCCCTTCCACGAAAAGGACCTCGATCAGGATGCCGAGGACTACATCGTGGGCTCGGTCGACGACTTCCCGCTGCCAAGACCGCTCAAACTCGTGCTTCAGCTGCCCGCCGACCAGCTTGCGGTCGCCCAGGCCCTCCACCTGGAGGCTGGGATCCATAACTATTTCACCTATCGCACCGGCGAGGCGCACCGACGCATGCGCTTCCTCTTCCGCGAGGGACGCATCGCATTGTTGATCGGTCTCGCCTTCCTCTTCATGTGCACGCTCGTGCGCCAGATCGCCTTCACGCTCTGGCCCAACGCCGCGGCGCAGACCTTGGCGGAGGGCCTCCTCATCGTCGGTTGGGTCGCGATGTGGCGGCCGCTCCAGATCTTTCTCTACGACTGGTGGCCGATCCGGCACCAGTGCCGCCTCTTCGCCAAGCTCGCCGAGATGCCGGTCGAAATGAGTGCGGCGGAGGCGCTCCCCTTCCAGGTGCACGAGAAGGCGGGAACCGCCGAGCCGCCACAGCGCGCCTCCGCCTCGTGAAGGAGGCCAGGAGCCTCAAACCTATCGTCCTGGCGCGCCGAGCGGCACCCGCCGGGAGGCCTTTCCCCGTCTTCGTGGTCATTGATCTGGCGCAATGCGTTTGCGCCGGCGCCGCACCATATAAAGGACGACCGCTCGCGCGCAGAGGCCGAGGAGGGTGAGACGATGACGCAACCGGCAAACGATGAGGTCCGCGAGCCCCCGGCGGTCGCGGGCGGGACGCCTGAAGCACCGTCGACGCTCCCGGGCCAAAAGCGGGAAGCACCAAGAGCGCCTAGAGAGCGAGCGGCAAAACGCGTCAAGGGCGGGGAGGCGCCGGCCTGGCCGGCCCTCTGGCAAGCCGGCGCCGATCAGCTCCTTCCCGCGATGGAAAAATACGCCGAGCTCTTCGGGCTGCGCCGCTGGGTCGACACGGCCGTGCGAAGCATGGCGCCTGGTGCGGCGGACGCTCCCGATCTTAGCGAAGGGCCTCGCAGCATCGACCGGCTCGTGCATGCGGCCGTCGGCAAGGCCACCCTCTCCATCTCGCCGGTTTCGCTGGCGCTTGCCTATTTCGACTGGGCCGCGCACCTTGCGATGTCGCCCGGCAAACAGGCGATCCTCGCGGAGAAGGCGCTGCGCAAGGCGACCCGCTTCGGCATCCACGTCTCGCGCGCACTCGCCGAGCCGACGACGCCGCCCTGCATAGCGCCCCTGCCCCAGGATCGGCGCTTCGAGCACCCCGACTGGCAGCAGTTCCCCTTCCGCTTCATCTATCAGTCGTTTCTCCTGACCCAGCAGTGGTGGCACAACGCCACGACGGGTGTGCACGGCGTCTCGCGCCATCACGAGCAGGTGGTTTCGTTCGCCACGCGCCAGTTGCTCGATATCGTCTCGCCGTCGAACTTCGTGGCGACGAATCCCGAACTCCTGCAGGTAACGATGAAGCAAGGCGCGCGCAATCTCGCGCGAGGGGCGTTCAACTGGGTCGAGGACTGGGAACGCGCGATCGCCGGTCGTCCACCGGTCGGCAGCGAGGCATTCCGCCCCGGCCGGGAGGTGGCGCTCACCCCGGGCGTCGTCGTCTATCGCAACCGGCTTATCGAGCTCATCCAATACAAGCCCGCAACCAGCGAGGTCCACGCCGAGCCGGTGCTGATCGTGCCGGCATGGATCATGAAGTATTATATCCTCGACCTCTCCCCGCATAACTCCCTGGTCAAGTATCTGGTCGAACGCGGTCATACCGTGTTCATGGTTTCCTGGCACAATCCCGGCGCCGACGATCGCGATCTCGGCATGGGGGACTATCTGGGCCTGGGCGTGCTCTCGGCGCTCAGGGCGATCCGCGCCATCGTGCCCGGACGCAAGGTCAACGCGGTCGGCTATTGCCTCGGCGGCACGCTGCTCGCGATCGCCGCGGCCTGGCTCGCCCGCAAACAGGACGAGCAGCTCAACACGGTTTCCCTCTTCGCGGCACAGGTCGACTTCACCGAGGCCGGCGAGCTCACGCTCTTCATGGACGAGAGCCAGCTTGCCCATATCGAGGACACGATGTGGGACCAGGGCTACCTGGATGCCAAGCAGATGGCCGGCGCCTTCCAACTCCTGCGCTCGAACGACCTCATCTGGTCGCGCCTCGTGCGCGACTATCTGCGCGGCGAGCGCGAGCCGATGACCGACCTCATGGCGTGGAACGCCGATGCGACGCGCTTGCCCTACCGCATGCACAGCGAATACCTGCGCCGGCTCTTCCTCAACAACGACCTCGTCGAGGGGCGCTACGAGGTAGGGGGCAAGCCGCTGTCGCTCGGCGACATCCGCGTTCCCGTCTTCGCGGTCGCCACGGAGAGCGACCACGTGGCACCGTGGCGCTCGGTCTACAAGCTCAACCTGCTGCTCGACACGGCGGTGAGCTTCCTGCTCACGAGCGGCGGTCACAATGCCGGCATTGTGAGCGAGCCGGGACATCCGCACCGCTCCTATCGCCTCTTGCAGCGCAAGGCCGGCGACCGATACCTCGATCCGGAGACCTGGCACGCCGCGGTCTCGGCGACCGAGGGCTCGTGGTGGCCGCTTTGGGCGGAGTGGCTCGAAGCCCACGACAGCGGCAAGTCGCCGCCGCCCAGCCTCGGCGCCGCCGACAAGGACTATCCGCCGCTCGGCCCCGCACCCGGTCGCTACGTGCTGGAAGCATAGCGCCCAAAGGGCGCGCGGCTGCCCCGACCATGACATAGATCACAGCGGGGCCCGCTTCTTGCCTGCATAAGTGCCCTCGCGACCAACCACGGAGGCCTCTCATGTCGATCAAGACCATCCTGGCGCCGATCACGGGCCACGAGGCCACGAGTGCCGCGCTGGCGAGCGGCATGCGCCTGGCAAAGCGGCTCGGGGCCTTCGTCGAGGTGCTGCACGTCCAGCCGGATCCGCGAGAGAGCGTTCCCTTCATCGCCGAGGGCGCGCTCACCTCGGTCATCGACCAGTATATCGCCCAGGCCGAGAAGGAGGCCGAGGCGAGGCGCGTCGCGGCTGAGCGGATTTGCGAGGAAGCCGCTCGAGCAGCTGGCATGCCCGCGACTGGTCCCGGAGCGGTCCCGCGCTTCGATTCGATCTTCGGGAGCGCCGCCCAGGAGGTGTCCACGCGCGGGCGGGTTGCCGATTTGATCCTCGTCGGCCGCGTGCCCGACGACCGCGAAGTCGAGTGGCGCCTCATGGTCGAGGCCGCACTCATCGAAAGCGGCCGACCTGTGCTTCTCATGCCGGCCGCGACGCGCGAGCTCGCGGGCGTCACCGTCGCGATTGCCTGGAACGGCAGCATGGAGGCGGCGCGCGCCGCGAGTGCGGCACTTCCCATCCTTCACTTGGCAAAGCACATCCTCATCCTCAGCGGCGCCAAGGACGCGCCCGTCGAGCCCTCGCCGAGCCGGGTCGGCGAATGGCTTGCGCGCCACGGCATTGCGGCAAAACGCAGAAGCGTGGCGCTCAAGGGCTGGCCGGTCGGCGAGCAGCTCGTCACCGAGGCGGCGGGTGCGGGGGCCGAGCTTCTCGTGATGGGCGCTTATGGCCATACCCGCATGCGCGAGACCATCTTCGGCGGGGCTACGCGGAGCGTGCTCAACGAATCGAGCCTGCCGGTCCTGCTCGCCCATTGACGCCTGAAGCGCCGGCACGTGGAGAGTCGACGATGTTGACCTGGGAGGATTGCGTAGCACTTTGCGCACTCAACGAGGCGGAGATCGAGGCGATCGCCGAGCACGAGCACATACCCGAGGTCCCGGCGCTCCTGCTTGGCGACTACCTCTGTCACACGCCGACGGGTGAACGCGCAATCCGGCGCATCATTCTCGACGACATCTCCGCGGCGCGGCAGAGGGGCGATCTCCGGCACGTGCTGGCGCTGCTGCGCACGCTCCAGCACTTCGTGGCGACCCATCCCAAGGCGCGCGAGACCGCCCGCGACGCGCCGCTGCCGCGCGAGCTCTGACGGCTGCCGACACACGCGATACGCCGGCGCGACCAGCTTGCTCGAAAAGCTAGCGGATCAGGAGCAGAGGGCAGCCGAAGGTCGCGATCAGCCGGTCGCGCCCCACCTCGGCAAGGAGCGGCGATTTCGCGGAGAGCACGAGAAGGTTTTGGCCGTGTTGCCGCGTATAGAGCGCCACGGCGCGCGCATCGAGGGTTGGCAATACTTCGAGCCGCCAGGCGACACGCGCCTCTCCGAGCCTCTTGCGCAGGAACGCGTCGCGCTTGGCCGCCTCCCGAGGCTCGAGCGGCGGGGCCAGCACCCGGAGCTCCACCCCGGCGAGGCGCGCGACCTCCGCGGCAAGCGCAAGCGCGCGCTCGTCGACCTCGCCGTCCTCCACGACCACGAGGACCGAGCTCGGCAGCCCCATGCCGGGCTCGAGCAGGAGCACGGCGCAGCCGAGCGCGGTCGCGGCGGCGAGGCCCGGCGCCTCGAGGCGAAGATGGCGGCCGAGCGGCCGGCTGCTCGCCTGCAGCACCACGAGATCGGCCTCCGTCGAGCTCTCGGCGAGTTGGCTCGCGACCTGACCGCGCACGACGCGGAACGAATGGCGCAATTTGCGGCGCTCGGCGACGGCGACGAGCGTGTTGCGGGCCTTGCTCGCCAAGAGGTCCAACTCGCGCTCGATCGTCTTCAGATCGAAGCTGCTGCTGGGCGCGCCGCCGAAGCCGAACTGCCGAACGAAGGGCAATGCCGCCGAGTGGAGCAGGTCCATGTCCTCGATGAAGAGCCCGCTCAAGTCGGCATCGAAGAGGCGGGCAAACTCGGCGGCGAGGTCGAAGGCGCCGGCACAGAGCGTTGCCGCGTCGAGCGCCACGAGGACGCGCCGCGGCACACCCCCGGCGCCCGTGCGGCGCTCCGGCTCGCCACCACTGCCCTGCGTACGCTTCTTGCCGTTCATCGCCGCTCCTTCAGGGGCAATGCTAGTGTGCGGCCGGGCCCTCGTCCCCCCGCTCGCGGCCCTGCTGCGCGAAGCGGCGCGCCGCCTCCGCGAATCCGGCGAGACGCGCCTCGACCCGCCCGTTGATGCTGTCGGACGGATAGCCGCCCTTGGCATCCGGCGCGCCGGCGACAATTCCCGTCAGAATCTCGATACCCTGATCGATCGTCTCCACCGCGTAGATGTGGAACTTGCCCGCGGCGACCGCTTCGATCACGTCGCGGCGCAGCATGAGGTGCTTCACGTTCGAGGCGGGAATCAAGACACCGTGGCCGTCGAGCAATCCCGCCGCGCGGCAGACGTCGAAGAAGCCCTCGATCTTCTCGTTGACGCCGCCGATCGCCTGCACTTGGCCGAGCTGGTTGACCGAGCCCGTGACCGCGAGCGATTGGCGGATGGGCGCCGCGGCGAGAGCCGAGAGCAGCGCGTAGAGCTCGGCCGAGGAGGCGCTGTCGCCCTCGACGCCACCATAGGACTGCTCGAATACCAGGCTCGCGTTGAGCGAAAGCGGCCGCTCGGCGGCGTAGCGCGCCGCAAGATAGCTCGAGAGGATGAGGACGCCCTTCGAGTGGATCGGGCCGCCTAGCTCGACCTCGCGCTCGATGTCGACCACCTGGCCGCGGCCGAGACGGACGCGGGCGGTGATCCTGGAGGGTTGGCCGAAGGCGAAATCGCCGAGCTGCATGACCGAAAGCCCGTTGACCTGGCCGACCACCGCGCCTGCGGTATCGATGAGGATGGTGCCGCGCCGGATCTCCTCCTGGACAAGTTCGCGCACGCGGTCGGCGCGGCGGATGTGCGCCTCGACCGCCTGCTCGACATGCTCGGCCGCGATGCGCCCGGCGGCGCCCTCGCCCGCCCAGAAGTCGGCTTCGCGCACGAGATCGGCAATGCCTTCGAGATTGGCGGTCAAGCGCTCCGAATCCTCGGCGAGGCGCGAGGCGTGCTCGATCACGCGCGCTACCGCCGAACGATCGAGCGGGCGAAGCTTCTCGCGTCGCGCAAGGGTGGCGATCATGCGGGCGTAGCGCATGAGTCCGTCCGGATCGAACGTTATGCGGTCATCGAAATCGGCGGGAACCTTGAAGAGCTCGTGGAAGTCCGGATCGTAGCGGCTCAAGAGATAATAAAGCAAACGGTCGCCCAACAGCACGATCTTCACGTCGAGCGGAATGGCACCCGGCTCGAGCGATACCGTGCTCACCAGGCTCATGAGCTGACCCATGGACTGGATGCGCGCGAGGCGCGAGCGCAGCGCCCGCTTGAGCTCCTCCCAGGCGAAGGGCTGGACCAAGAGGCGGCGCGCGTCGAGCACGAGATAGCCGCCGTTGGCGCGGTGGAGCGAGCCCCCCTTGATCAGGTTGAAGTCCGTCATGAGCGCGCCGAACTGCGAGATATGCTCGATGCGCCCGACCAGGTTCTCGAGGGTGGGATGGTCCTCGAAGATCACCGGGGCACCCGAGTCGGGCACGTTCGCGACGATGACGTTGACCTGGTAGCGCCGGAAGAGCGCATCGGAGCCGAGCGCAGGCATTCCGGGCACCGGCCCCGGCCCGTCCGCCTCCTGCGGCATGCTGCGGCGCAGGAAGATCTCGGCGTTATCGATGACGTCCGCCTGCACGCTCGCCAGGAACTCGAATACAACGGGGATTTCGCGATAGCGCTGGCGCTGCTCGTCGATCAGGTGGCCGACCGCGTAGCTCACGACGTCGCGGTGAAGGGCGCGGAGCTTCTCGCGCGTCTCCCGCTCCCAGACGGGGATCTGGCGGAAGAGGGCCTGAAGCTCGCCCTGGAGCGCCTCGATATCGCTTTGGATGCGCGTGCGCTCGGCCTCGTCGAGCTTCTCGAAGTCTTCCGGCTTGACGACCTCGCCCTCCTTCAAGGGCGCCAGCGCGAGGCCCATGGGGGTGCGGATGAGCCCGACGCTCTTGTCGAGCGCTTTCTGCTGCAGCGCCTCGAAGGCCGTCCCCTGGCGCTGCTTCAGCTCCTCCTCGATGACCTCCCGGCGGTGGCGATACTCCTCGCTCTCGAAGGCGGCCGGGATCGCCGCCATGAGCTCGTTCACCAGCCGCTCCATGTCGCGTCGGAATGGCATGGCGCGGCCCGCCGGCAATCCCATCGCCACCGGCTTGTGGGCATCGACGAAGTTGTTGACGTAGCACCAATCGTCGGGCACCGGCTCGCGCGCGGCCTGGGTCTCGAGCGCGCGCCGCACGAGATGCTCCTTGCCCACGCCGCTCGGGCCGAGCGCGAAGATGTTGAAGCCCGGACGCTTGATGCCGATGCCGAAGCGGACCGCCTCGGCGGCACGCAGCTGCCCGATCGCTTCGTCAAGGTCGGGCAGCTCCGCGGTGCTTTCGAAGGGGAGACTTGCGGGATCGCAGCAGCGCCTGAGCGCTTCCGGCTGAAGCGACCCCGACGCCGAGCCTGCCACCGCTCCTCCCTGGCTTCCGCTGCGCTCCGTCATCTTTCCATCCTGCTCCGGCGCCATGATAATTCATTCCCGGCGCGCTCCCAAAGCTTCTTAAACGGGAACACGCGAGCGCCCGGACGAAGCGCTCCTGCAGAGCGGAACATGCGGCAACGCACCGCCGCGGAATCCTCAATGATGATTGTGCTGCGCGCGCTCCCCCTCGCCCCCGGCGCTCGGCTCTGCGAGCGCCGGGGCGCTTGGCGTCGGCGTCGTCAGCGGATAGTCAGCGGCAAGACGATGCTGATGCCGGGGGATGAGTAGTACTGCGGCGGCGCGGCATAGACCGGCGGCGGCGCATAGACCACCGGCGGCGGCCCAGAATAATAGCCGCCATCCTCGTGCCAGTTGGGATCATGATGCCCCCGATCGTCGCGGTGATCGCGGTCTTGTTTCTCGTCTTTCGCCAGAGCCGATCCCATGGAGACGCCCAGGATCACCGCGGCGTAGGCAAATCCCAATATGAGCCTTGCCATAGCCGACCGGCTATTCTTCGCACGGACTTTTACGATGTTCATGGCACCCTCAACTCACAACTCACCGAGCGGTTTGCCGCCAGAGACAAACCTCGGCTCGCGCGCTTACTGCGACTTCGGCGCCGCTTTCGTTGCGGCGTGGCTAATGCGGTTGCGGAAGAGTGCGTCGGCATTCTTCTTTTGCTTGTCCGACATGCCGTCGTAGAGCTGTTGAAAGGCGGGAATGAATTTCTTGAGGCCATCGGCGTGCGCATCGGCGAGGGCGCTATAGGAGCGGAGGTCGTCGACCGCCGTCATCTTCGAGGCGTTCTCGTACCTCTCGTGGGCCAACGCCTCCATCGTTTTGGCGTTCTCCCGCATGACCTCGGCGACGCTGTTCCACGCCGCCTCTTGCGCCGGCGTGATATGGAGCCTGCGATGCAAGTCCTTGATCCGCGTCTCGACTTGCGCCACGGGACCCGCGCTCTTCGGGTGCGCTTGCGCGGCCGGAGCCGGCGTGGCCGGAGCCGGCGGCTGGGCATTCGGCGGCGGCGGCGGTGTCGTCTGCGCCAAAACCAATGCATGATCGCCCGTCGCGGCGTGCGTCGGGCTCGCAAAGCCGATGACACCGAGCAGCGCTGCCGCCATCACGGCCCGCGCGCCCAGTCTGGTGAGATTGTCCATGGCGTACACCTTTTGTTCGTTAGGATCGCCGGTGACCCGGGGCGGTCTGGCATTACCGCCGCGATGACTATATGCCCCCTCGCTTCCGCATAACAAGGTACTCACGGTTATTGGGAGCAGTGACAAGTTTGTGACGATGCCGGGGCGACGAGCGGCCGGTCGAACATGGTCTCTCCATTTTAATTAGCTGGCTATGCTAGTCGGGGTCGTGCACCGCGAACGCAAGCGATCGCGGTGCCGCGCGGTCCGGCCTGCTCGGGGGCATGCCGCGGTCCGGATTTTGTCACAGCGCTATCACACATCCGTCGCGAATTGCGGGATATGCTCGCTTCCTCAATGCGTGGTGGTCGCCCGCTGCCGCGCGAGGACGGCGGATTTCCGAGAGGAGGCATGGATGAAGCTCAGCACGATCCTCTTTGGGACGGGAACCGACAGGAAAGCGGTGGCGACGGAAAGCAGGCTGTGGATGCGAGCCGGCCAGGAGCCCTCGACGACGGAGCTCCTCTCCGACCCGATCGCGATACTCCTGATGCGCGCGGACAATCTGGAGGTTTCGGGGGTCGAGACGTTGCTCCGGGAGGCGCGCCGCCGCAGGCGCCAGGAGCGGGCCAAGGCCGCACAGCTTGGCCGAGCCCTCGCCCTCGGCCGCCAAGGCCGGCCGGCCGCCGGGCGGCTCGACGCCTGAGCACGCGCGGCTGCGTGGACGCGAGCGGCGAGGGACCCGCCTCCTGCCCGCGTCCCCCGGCCCTCACGCGTAGAGCCGCTCCTTCTCGAGGCCCTTGTAAATGGCGGCGACGTAAGCGGCGTAGCCGTTGAAGAGCTGGGTGGGCACCCGCCCGCTCATGCCGAGCACCCGCTCGCTCGCCTGACTCCAGCGCGGATGCGGCACATCGGGATTGACGTTGGCCCAGAAGCCGTACTCCTCGGGGGCGATCGTCTCCCAGAAGGTCTTGGGCCGTTTGTCCGAGAAGCTCAGCCGCACGATCGCCTTGATCGATTTGAAGCCGTACTTCCACGGCGTCACCAGGCGCAAGGGAGCGCCATCCTGCTTGGGGATCGGCTTGCCGTAGAGGCCCGTCGCGATGAAGGCGAGCTCGTTCGTCGCCTCGGCCATCGTGAGCCCCTCGACATAGGGCCAGGGATACCAGAACTCGCGCTGCCCGGGGGCCGTGCCCGGGTCCTGGAAGGTCTGCATCACCACGTACTGGGCGGAGGCGAGCGGCCGGGCATAGTCGACGAGCGCCTTGAGCGCAAAGCCGCTCCAGGGTACCGCCATCGACCAGGCCTCGACGCAGCGGTGGCGGTAAAGCCGCTCCTCGAGCGGCATCGTCTTCAAGAGCGTATCGATGTCGACGACCATCTCCTTCTCGACCATGCCCTCGATCTTGACCGTCCAGGGCCTGAGCTTGACCGCCTGAGCGGCGCGCCAGATGTTCTTCTCGGAGCCGAACTCGTAATAGTTGTTGTAGGTGGTGACTTCGTCCGCGGGGGAGAGTGGGCGGTCGAGCGTGTATTTCTCGTTGCGCTTCACGGGATAGAGCCCGGCCGAGGGATCGGCCTCCTCGTCCGCGCGCGCGCGGCCGGCAAGGCCCGCGGCAAGGACGGGTGCGAGGATCGGCCCCGCCGCGAGGGCCGTGACGAGACGGCGCCGGTCGCGGAAGAGGCGCTCGGGGGTCGCCTCCCGCTCCTTGATCGCCCAGCCGGGTGTGCGCTTGGTCAGCATCGCACTCTCCTTTCCACCGCTTAGTCCTTCCCTACCTACGTCCTTGCGTCCCGCAGGAACAATCAATTCCAGGTGAGCGGGATTTGATAACGCTCATGCCCCCAACCAAGCGCGCTCAAATCGCGCGGTTCCTGATGCGCTTCTCGAGCGCCTCGATGTGCTGCCTGGCTCCCGAGAGATAGGGATTGATCTCGAGCGCGCGCTTGAAGGCCTTGAGCGCCGCCTCGTCCTTGCCGAGCCGCATATAGATCAGGCCCAAGCCCGAGAGCGCCCCGAAATGCCGCGGCTCAAGCGCGAGCGTGCGCTCGATGTCGCGCACGGAGCCGTCGAGGTCGTCCATCAGGTAGAGAAGCGTCGCGCGACGATTCCAGGCTTCGGCAAAATTAGGGGCAAGAACCACGAGCTTGTTGAAGTCTTGCAGCGCCGCATCATAGTCCTCGCCGTCCATCTCCTCGATCCCTTCGGCGAGCAGCGCCTTGGCGTCGCGATTCTGCGTCTCCAGCCAGATTTGCCAGATCTTCCCGGCGATCGAGCCGCCTTGGAGCGAATCCTTCGCCGTCGCGAGCTGGGCAAAGAGCGCATCGAGCCGCTTGTCCGTCTGATCCGCCAATGCAGGAGCGGCCGCGACGGCGACGGCGATGAAGAGCACGATCAAGCGAAGGCGGAGCATGGCAAGAGTATGGCCTGCTAAGCCGCGAACCGCCAGTCCGCCAGCGCGCTTAGGAAGCGCTCGAGGTGCGAGGCTGCTCCCTCTCCGCGACTGCCGGGGGCAGGGGGCCACCCGTAGCCCAGTCGAGGAGCTCGACCGTGTGCACGACGGGGACGGCGACGGCGCGGCGGAGCTGCGCGATGCAGCCAATGTTGCCGGTCGCGACGATGGCCGCCCCCGTGCTTTGGATGTTCCCCACCTTGCGCTCCAGAATCGCGTCGGCAAGGGCCGGCTGGAGCATGTTGTAGGTACCGGCCGAGCCGCAGCAGAGATGGCCTTCCGGAATCTCGCGGAGCTCGAACCCGGCCGCCGAGAGAAGGGCCCGCGGCGGGGCATTGACCCTCTGGCCATGCTGCAACGCGCAGGCCGAGTGGTAGGCGACCGCGAGCCCGGTCGGGCGCACGGGTGCCTTCAAGCCAAGGCTCGCCATGACCTCGCTCACGTCCCTGGCAAGCCCCGCCACGCGGCTCCCGCGCGCGGACCAGAGGGGATCGTTGCGCAAAAGGAAGCCGTAGTCCTTGACCATCGGGCCGCAACCGGAGGCGTTGACGACGATGGCATCGAGCCCCGCGCCCTCGATTTCACGGCTCCACGCGTCTGTGTTGGCGCGCACGTCTTGAAGCGCCTGCCGCTCGCTCCCCAGGTGATGGACGAGTGCCCCGCAACAGCGCGCGCCTTGAGCCACCACGACTTCACAGCCGTGACGCGTTAAGAGCCTGATCGTCGCCTCGTTGATCGAGGGGACGAGCACCTGTTGAGCGCAACCGGCGAGGAGGGCAATGCGCATCTTTCGCGCACCCTCGGCCGGGAAGGTTTGCGGGCGATCGACCGTGGACGGCGAGGGAAGTGCCCTTGGCGCCAGCGAGAGCAACGCCCTCAGCCGGCCGGAGGTGAGTGGGGTGAACGGCTTGGCAAGCGCTGCGGCAAGAAGTGCTGCGCGCATGCGGCCCGGGTACGGCAGCACGCGCGCGAGAAAGGCGCGCAGGAGACGGTCGAGGAAAGGCCGCCTGTAGGTCTCCTCGATATGCACGCGGGCGTGGTCGACGAGATGCATGTAATGGACGGCCGACGGACAGGTGGTCATGCAGGAGAGGCACGAGAGGCAGCGATCGATGTGCTTGACGATCTTCGCCGTCGCCGCCTTGCCGCCCTCGAGCATGCCCTTGATGAGGTAGATGCGCCCGCGCGGGCTGTCGAGCTCGTCGCCGAGCAGCACGTAGGTCGGGCAGGTCGCCGTGCAGAAACCGCAGTGCACGCAGGCGCGCAGGATCTTGTCGGCCTCCTGGATGCTCGGATCGGCGAGCTGGGCGAGGGTGAAGTGGGTCTGCATGCCCGTCCCCGCTCAGCTGCCGGCGTAGAGGCGGCCAGGATTGAGGACGCCCTGCGGGTCGAAGCTCTCCTTCACGCGGGCGGAAAGCCGTGCCAAGCCGTCCGCGAGCGGCTCGAACACCGCTACCGCGGCGCGCACGGGGTCGGGCGCGCGCATGAGGGTCGCCTGTCCGCCGCACCGCGCAAGGGCCGCGCGCACGACGGCGGCACCGGCATCCCTGCTCGACGTCACGCCGAGCCAGACGAGTCCGCCGCCCCAATCGTAATAGACCTGTGCATCGAGCTCGGCTGCGATCCGTGCCGCGACCGCCGGCCCGCTCGCGGGCGGCACGCTGAGGCGCCATACAGAGCGCTCTCGCTCGCTCACGAAGGGACGCACGTCGCGCACCTCGCGCCAAAAGGCGGCGGACTCCTCGCGTCCGAGCTCGCCGAGCGCGCCGCGGGCGGCGAGGAGCGCCTTGAGTGCGGCGGCGCGATGGGCGACGGAGGCCGGGAAGCCCTCGACGCGCACCGCACTTACCGGGCCACCGGCGCCGCTGATGACGGGGAGGGCGGAGCGGGCCGCGAGCACTCGCGGCAAATGAGCGGCACCCGTGACCTCGTTGACGCTGCCGAGTGCTGTTAAGAGCGCCTTTACGGCCGGCTCGTCGGCCAAGCCCAGCACGAGCACGGTACGCGCCTCCTCGGCGGCCGGAAGGACCTTGACGGTGACGTCGGTCATCGCCGCGAGCGTGCCGAGCGAGCCCGCGAGCAGCTTGCAGAGGTCATAACCCGTCACGTTCTTGACGACGCGCCCGCCCGCCTTGAAGAGCTCGCCGCGGCCGTTGACCGCGGAGAAGCCGAGGAAATGGTCGCGCGCCGCCCCCGCCTTGATGCGCCGCGGGCCGGAGAGGTTTGCGGAGAGCACGCCGCCGATGGTGCCCTCGCCCGCCTTGGCGCCGTAAAGCGGGCCGAGGTCGGCGGGCTCGAAGGCGAGCGCTTGGCGCTTCTCCGCGAGCAGCGCCTCGATCTCGGCGAGCCGGGTTCCGGCGCGCGCGGAGAGCACGAGCTCTTCCGGCTCGTAGAGCGTCACTCCGGAAAGGGCGCTCAAATCGACGCTGTGGGTCGCCTGCACCGGCCGTCCGAGCCCGCGCTTGGTGCCCGCACCCGCGATCTCGAGCGGCATGCCCTCGGCGGCCGCCCACTCGACGACCGCCCGCACCTCCTCGGCATCGCGCGGCTTCACATTCTCCAACATGGGCACGCCTAGTTCCAGCCTAGAAGCGCGGAATGTCCGGGAAGCGCACGCTGCCGCGGTGCACGTGCATTTGCCCGAGCTCGGCGCAGCGATGGAGGGTGGGGAACACCTTGCCCGGATTGAGCAGCTGCTCGGGATCGAAGGCGCACTTGAGCCGCTCCTGCTGCCCGAGGTCGAGCTCGTTGAACATGGTTCCCATGAGGTCGCGCTTCTCGACCCCCACTCCGTGCTCGCCGGTGAGCACGCCCCCCACCTCGACGCAGAGGCGGAGGATGTCGGCGCCGAAGGCTTCCGCCCGCTCGAGCTCGCCCGGCTTGTTCGCGTCATACATGATGAGCGGATGAAGATTGCCGTCGCCTGCATGGAACACGTTGGCGACGCCGAGCCCGTACTTCGCAGAGAGCTCGCGCGTGCGCGCGAGCACCTTCGAGAGCTGCTTGCGCGGGATCGTGCCGTCCATGCAGTAATAGTCGGGGGTGAGGCGGCCGATCGCGGGGAAGGCCGCCTTGCGCCCGGCCCAGAACATGAGGCGCTCCTCCTCGGAGTTGCTGACCCGGCTGTAGACCGCACCCTTCTCCCGGGCGACGGCGTCCACGCGCGCGATGAGCTCGTCCACCTCCGCGGGCGGACCGTCGAGCTCGCAAATGAGCAGCGCCTCCACGTCGAGTGGGTAGCCCGCATGCACGAAATCCTCGACCGCATGGATCGCGGGCTTGTCCATCATCTCGAGCCCGCCCGGGATGATGCCGTTCGAGATGATGCCGGCGACGCACTCGCCCGCCGCCTCGTTGCTCATGAAGCCCATGAGCATCGCGCGTGCGCTTTGCGGCTTCCTCAAAATGCGCACGGTCACCTCGGTAATGACGCCCAAGAGGCCCTCCGAGCCGGTGACGACGCCGAGGAGGTCGTAGCCGGGCGCATCGAGATGCTTGCCGCCGAGCCGCACGATCTCGCCGTCCATCAGCACGAGCTCGACTCCGAGCACGTTGTTGGTGGTGACGCCGTACTTGAGGCAGTGCACGCCGCCCGAATTCTCGGCGACGTTGCCGCCGATGGTGCAGGCGATCTGGCTCGAGGGATCGGGCGCGTAGTAGAAGCCAGCACTCTCCACGGCCTGCGAGATCGCGAGGTTGGTGACGCCGGGCTGCACCGTAGCCGTACGGTTGTCGTAGTCGATCTCGAGGATGCGCTTGAACTTGGCGAGCCCCAAGAGCACGCCGTCGCCGAGCGGGAGCGCACCGCCCGAAAGCGAGGTTCCCGCGCCGCGCGGCACTACCTTGATGCGATTGTCGCGGCAATAGCCGAGTACCGCAGCGACCTGGCGGGTGTCCTCGGGGAGGACCGCGAGCATGGGCGGCTGGCGATAGGCGGTGAGACCGTCGCTTTCGTAGGCCTTGAGCTCGTCGGGATCGGAAATTACGCCCTCGCCGGGAACGAGCCGCCGCAAGTCGGCGGCAATCTCCGCACGTCGCCCGAGAGTGCCCTGGTCGAGGGCCGGCATCACCAAGCCCGACATCGCCCTCCTCCCGCTCGCGGCACCGGCACCCTCAGCCGGCTCGCTTTGCCCGCGCTTCGAGCCGAGTTACGGCTGGAGTCCGCAGAGACAAAGGGCTCAAGCCCACGACCCTCGCCGCGAGCCTGGGACTATGCGCGCCGCCCATAGCTCGGTCAATTCATATTACCGATTTGCGAAAGCTGCTAGTGTCTCGATTCGGAAATTCATCTCACTCGGAAATAGCGGTCATTGCGAGCGCAGCGAAGCAATCCAGCGCGCCCGGTACGAGACCCTCTCTGGATTGCTTCGGCGCCCTTCGGGCGCCTCGCAATGACAATGTTTTCCTGATGTCGCGAATTTCAAAACCAGCACGAAATGTGCCGAGGTTATCCTTGCCTCGAACGTCAATCTCCGAGATGCGGCACAACAGGCTGCAAACTATGCTTCACGTACCAAAAACGGACGAGGCGCGGTATGGATCCCGGGAAGCCATAGGCGTCGGCGAGCATATCGCAGCGGTCGAAATCGACCTGCGCCACTTCGCAGCCGTAGATGAAGGAGTCCCGCGCGCGGCCCAGCTGATAATCGATAAAAAAGCCGATGGCGACGAGGATAAGAAGGAGACCGGCGCTCGCGAGAGAGAGCCAAAGTACCGCTTTCTTCAGCCTCGAGCGATCGCGGGCCGGCTGGGCCTCACCGACATCCACTGCGATCTGATACATCCGCTCTCCCCGGTTTGCTGACGGGCAGGCGCCAGATTTAAAATTATAGCTCGGAAAGGCAGGCGAGGATACCGAAATCCGGGCCAGGCAAGCCGGCCCGCCTCATCGCCGTTCCGGCGACGGCCGCTGGCATACCGCGATAGACGGAGAGGAAGGGGGCGAGAAAAGCGCTCCGGCGGAATTTGGGCGGGCTGCCTCAGCCCTGCCGCGCCTTCATGCGGGGGTTCTTCTTGTTGATCACGTAGACGCGGCCGCGGCGGCGCACGACGCGGCAATTCTTGTCGCGCACCTTGGCCGACTTGAGGGAGTTGACGATCTTCATCGCGCGCGTCCTTTGCCAAGCGGAGGGCGGAACATAAGGGGGGTGGGAGGCGCTGTCAACCCATCACGGGCGATCTCTCCCTCTCCTCCTTCAGGAGGAGAGGGTCGGGGTGAGGAGGTGAATGTGTAAGGCGCGCATTCTGTTGTAGACGCTCTCTGCGCTCGCCCTCCTCACCTTCCCATCCCCGGGCACTTCGTCCCGGGGATGGGCCCGTTTCTCTCCTCCTGAAGGAGGAGAGGAGAAGCGAGCCTCACCTCCGCTTGCGGAAATTCAAACTGAGACACTAGTGCGCCAGGAAGCTGGCGTGATCCAGCCGGTGAAAGTCCGGCCCAGGTAAGGGGTAGCGCCCGCCTGGTAGCGAGTGTTGCGC
>JBKQRV010000020.1:0-67178 GCA_052143835.1 Alphaproteobacteria bacterium | reverse complement strand
CTCAGCCCGGCGGTCAAGCTCTTGCGCACGCGCCATGGCGCGGTGGACGCCGAAGTCCTCCTCGGTCTCGGCCTCGCGAGCGAGAGCGACATCGAGAGCCGCCCCTCGCACCACGACAACACGGCCGACCACGACCACGACGAGTTCGCGAGCTTCTCGCTGCGCTTGCGCGAGCTCGCAGCACCCGCCGCACTCATCGAGCGGCTCGTGCCCCTCATCGCGCGCCACGACATCCTGCGCGTCAAGGGCTTTGCGGCGGTCGCCGGCAAGTCGATGCGCCTCGTCGTGCAAGCGGTCGGCGCGCGCGTGCAGCATTATTACGACCGCAGCTGGGGCACAGGCGAGCCGCGCGAGGGCCGCCTCGTGGTGATCGGCCAGAAGGGCCTCGACGCGGCCGCCATCCGCGCGGCCCTCGAAGGGTAAAGGTGCCTGATGAATCTCCTCGCGGCGGCACCCGGCGGCATACTCGACGGCTCCCAGGCGATCGACCTCGGGCAAAGCCCGGGCGAGCTTGTGCTGCTCTCCGCCGCGGATACGGAGCTTGCGGCCCTCGCCGCCGCCTACGGACGGCTCGAGGGCGCCGTCCCTATGCTCCGCCTCGCCAATCTCAAGCAGCTCACCCACAATCTCTCGGTCGATCTCTATGTCGAGAGCGTGGTACGGCACGCGCGGCTCGTCATCGTTCGCCTTTTGGGTGGCGTCGGATATTGGCCCTATGGCGTCGAGCGGCTCGCGGCCCTCGCGCGCGAGGGCGGGATATCGCTCGCCTTGCTTCCGGGCGACGACCAGCCGGATGCCGAGCTCGCGAGCCTCTCGACGCTCGAGCCCGCGGCCTGCCGTCGCCTGTGGCGCTACGCGCTCGAGGGCGGGGCCGAGAACGCGCGCAACCTTCTCGCCTACGCGGCTGAGCTCATCGGTTTTGACCAGGCGTGGCACGAGCCGGCCCCGCTTCTCCATGCCGGCCTCTATTGGCCGGGGCGGGCGCAGCCCACGCTCGAGGACGTGTCCAAGCATTGGCTGCCGGAAGCACCCGTCGCGGCTCTCGTCTTCTACCGCGCGCTCGTGCAGGCGGCCGATCTGCTTCCGATCGACCGGCTCATCTCCGCACTCGCGGCGCGCGGGCTCAATCCGCTTCCGCTTTTTGTGGCGAGCCTCAAGGATCCGCTCTCGGCGGCCTTGATCGCGGAGCTTTTCGCCGCCGCGGCACCCGACATCATCCTCAATGCGACCGGGTTCGCGGTGGCGAGCCCGGGTGCCGGGCGCAAGCCGACACCCTTCGATGGCGCCGATTGCGCGGTGCTTCAGCTCGTGCTCTCCGGCGGCAACGAGGAAGATTGGCGGGCGGGTAAGCGCGGGCTCTCGGCGCGCGACCTCGCGATGAACGTCGCCCTTCCCGAGGTCGACGGCCGCATCCTCTCGCGCGCCGTCTCCTTCAAGGGCGAGCGGCATTTCGACGGGGCCACACAGTGCTCGATCGTCGTGCATACGCCGCTCGCCGACCGTATCGATTTCGTCGCGGAGCTTGCGGCCGCGTGGGTGCGCTTGCGGAGGACGCCGGCAAGGGAGCGCCGCATCGCGATCGTGCTCGCCAACTATCCGAACCGCGACGGCAGAGTGGGCAACGGCGTCGGGCTCGACACGCCGGCCGGGACGATCAAGGTGCTGCAGGCCCTTGCCGCGGCCGGCTATCGCATGGAGGGGGCACCCGCGGACGGCAAGGCGCTCGTCGAGCGGCTGCTCGCGGGCCCCACCAACGACCTGCGGGATCGCGGCGCGCGCCCGGGCGGCGTGCGCTTTCCGCTCGCGGCCTATGAGGCGTGGTTAGCGGGGCTGCCGCAGTCCGTGCAGCTTGCCGTGCGCGAGCGTTGGGGCGAGGCCGCGCGCGACCCCTTCGTCGAGGGCGATGCCTTCCGCTTGGCAGCACTCGCGCTTGGCAACATCGTCGTCGGCATCCAGCCCGCGCGCGGCTACAACATCGATCCGCTCAAAACCTATCACGACGCAGCCCTCGTCCCGCCGCACGGCTACCTCGCCTTCTATGCCTGGCTCAGGACCTCGCTCGACGTCCACGCCGTCGTCCACATGGGCAAGCACGGCAATCTCGAATGGCTGCCGGGGAAGGCGTTGGCACTCTCCGCCGAATGCTTCCCCGAGGTCGCCTTCGGCGCGCTCCCGCACCTCTATCCCTTCATCGTCAACGACCCCGGCGAGGGCAGCCAGGCCAAGCGGCGCGCGGAGGCGGTGATCATCGACCATCTGACCCCGCCCTTGACGCGCGCCGAGTCCTACGGGCCGCTCGCCGAGCTCGAGCAGCTCGTCGACGAGTATTACGACGCGGCCGGCATGGACCCGCGCCGCCTGCGCTATCTCGCGCGCGCGATCCTCGAATTGAGCCGCCGCATCGGGCTCGACCGCGACTGCGGTATCGGCGACAGCGAAGGCGAGGATGCGGCCTTGGCCAAGCTCGACAATTACCTGTGCGAGCTCAAGGAGCTGCAGATCCGCGACGGCCTCCACGTCTTCGGCGAGTCGCCTCGAGGTGCCCAGCTCGTCGATCTCCTCGTGGCATTGACCCGGCTGCCGCGCGCGAAGGGCGAGGGCGGCGACGCCTCTCTATTGCGCGCGCTTGCCGCCGATCTCGCCATCGGCCGGGGTTTCGATCCGCTCGACTGCGCGCTCGGCGAGCCTTGGCGAGGCGCGCGCCCGCTAGCCCTCGACGGGCCCGAGCCGTGGCGCAGCAATGGCGACACGGTCGAGCGCCTCGAGCGGCTGGCGCGTGCGCTCGTTGCCGGCGCTTCCGCACCCGAAGCGGGCTGGACGCGCACCGGTGCTGTCTTGCAGGAGATCGAGAACCGCCTGCGTCCGGCGCTTGCGGCAAGCGGTGCGGCCGAGCTCGCCGGCCTGCTTGCCGGGCTCGAGGGCCGTTTCGTCGAGCCCGGGCCGTCGGGTGCCCCCACGCGCGGACGCCTCGACGTGCTCCCCACCGGGCGCAATTTCTACTCGCTCGACAGCCGCACCGTGCCGACGCCCGCCGCCTGGCAGCTCGGCTGGAAATCGGCCGGCCTCCTCATCGAGCGCCATCGCCAGGAGCACGGCGAGTGGCCGAAAGCACTAGCACTCTCCGCCTGGGGCACCTCGAATATGCGCACGGGCGGCGACGACATCGCGCAGGCCTTAGCACTCATGGGCGTGCGGCCGAGCTGGGACGCGGCCTCGCGCCGCGTCACCGGCTTCGAGATCCTGCCGCTCTCCATCCTCGACCGGCCGCGCGTCGACGTGACGCTGAGGATCTCCGGCTTCTTCCGCGACGCCTTCCCGTCCCAGATCGATCTGGTGGATTCGGCGGCGCGCGCGGTCGCGGCCCTCGAGGAGCCGCCCGAGCTCAACCCGCTGGCTGCGCGCGTCGAGAGGGACGCAAGCGCGCTCGTAAGCCAGGGCGTCGACAAGGCGACGGCGCGACGCCGCGCCGGCCACCGGGTCTTCGGCTCCAAGCCCGGGGCCTATGGTGCCGGGCTCCAGGCCCTCATCGACGAGCGCTCGTGGGAAGAGGAGGGCGATCTCGCGCGCGCCTATCTCGCCTGGGGCGGCTATGCCTATGGCGCGGGGGCCGAGGGCGCTGCCGAGCATCGCCTCTTCGAGCGCCGCCTCGCCGCGGTCGACGGCGTCGTCCACAACCAGGACAACCGCGAGCACGATCTTCTCGATTCCGACGATTATTACCAGTTCGAGGGCGGGCTCGCGGTCGCCGTCCGCCATCTCTCGGGACGCGCGCCGGCGGTCTACCACAACGATCACTCGCGCCCGGAGCGGCCGCAAATCCGCACCCTCGGCGAGGAGGTTGCGCGCGTCGTGCGGGCGCGCGTGGTCAATCCGAAGTGGATCGCCGGCGTCATGCGCCACGGCTACAAGGGCGCCTTCGAGATGGCCGCCACCGTCGACTATCTCTTCGCCTTCGCGGCGACGGCGCGCGCCGTGGGCGACCACCATTTCGACGCGGTCTACGAGGCCTATCTCGGGGACGAGCGCGTGCGCGGCTTCCTCACCGACAACAATCCCGCCGCCGCGCGCGAGATCGCCGAGCGTCTGCTCGAGGCCGAGGCGCGCGGGCTGTGGCGGCCGCGCTCGAACTCGGCCCATCCGCATCTGGCGGCACTTGCGGCGCGGGAGCCAGAGAAGGTTCCGTGAGCGATCAGGCGCAAAACCCTCCGCACGGTCCCCTGAGCGAGGACGAGATCAACGCGCGCGCGAACGAGAAGGCGCGGAAGCGCAAGGCCGTGCGCGCGCGCATCCGCGCCACCAAGACGCGCGAGAAAGGCCTCCTCATCGTCCATACCGGCAAGGGCAAGGGCAAGTCGACGGCCGCCTTCGGCCTCGTCTTGCGTGCGCTCGGCCACGGCATGCGCGTGGGCGTCGTGCAGTTCGTCAAGGGGAAGTGGGAGACGGGCGAGCGGCGCTCCCTCGAGCGCTTCGCCGAGCTCGTCGACATCCGCACCATGGGCGAGGGATTCACCTGGGAAACGCAGGACCGCGCGCGCGACATCCGCGCGGCGCGTGCGGCGTGGGAGACGGCGAAGGCGATGATCGAGGCCTGCCGCGGAGCCGAGCCCCGCTATGACCTCCTGGTGCTCGACGAGCTCAATATCGTGCTGCGCTACGACTATCTGCCGGTAGCCGAGGTGGTCTCCGTCCTCAGGGCCAAGCCCGAGCGCCTGCATCTGGTCGTCACCGGGCGCAACGCCAAGCAGGAGCTCGTCGAGATCGCCGACCTGGTGACCGAGATGACGATGGTGAAGCATCCCTTCGAGGCCGGCATCAAGGCGCAAAAAGGGATCGAGTTCTGATGGCCGCCGCGGCACTCATGCTGCAGGGGACGGGCTCGGACGTGGGCAAGTCGCTGCTCGTGGCCGGGCTCTGCCGCGCCTTCGCCTCGCGCGGCCTGGCCGTAAGGCCCTTCAAGCCGCAGAACATGTCGAACAACGCCGCCGTCACCGCCGATGGCGGCGAGATCGGCCGCGCGCAGGCGCTCCAGGCGCGCGCCGCGCGCGTAGCCCCCTCGGTCGACATGAATCCCGTGCTCCTGAAGCCGCAAGGCGAGACGGGTGCCCAAGTGATCGTCCGCGGCCGGGTGCTCGGCAACGCGACCGCAAGGGAATACCAGCGCTTGCGCGCGCGGCTCCTGCCCCAGGTGCTCGAGAGCTTCCGCCGCGTAAGCGAGGGGGCGGAGCTCGTGCTGGTCGAGGGTGCCGGGAGTGCGGCCGAGGTCAACCTGCGCGCGGGCGACATCGCCAACATGGGCTTTGCCGAAGCCGTGGGACTCCCCGTGCTTCTCGTCGGCGACATCGAGCGCGGCGGCGTCATCGCCCAGATCGTCGGCACGCATGTGCTCCTGAGCGAGGCGGAGAGGGACCTGCTCAAGGGCTTCATCGTCAACAAGTTCCGCGGCGATGCGCGGCTCTTCGAGGGCGGCGTCGCGGAGATCAACGCGCGCACCGGGCTCGCCTGCTTCGGCGTCGTTCCCTGGTTCGCGGAGGCGGCAATGCTTCCGGCGGAGGACTCGCTCGCACTCGCGCGCCCTGGCGCCGAGCGCAAAGGCGAAATCAAGATCGCGGTGCTCTCCTATCCGCGCATCGCGAATTTCGACGATTTCGATCCGCTCGGCGCCGAGCCGGACGTCTCGCTCCGCTTCCTCAGCGCGGGCGAGGCCATCCCCGGCGAGCTCGACCTCGTCATCCTGCCGGGCTCGAAGGCGACGCTCGCCGACCTCGCCTTCCTGCGCGCGCAAGGCTGGGACATCGATCTTCTCGCGCATCGCCGGCGCGGGGGTGCGGTTCTCGGCATTTGCGGCGGCTATCAGATGCTCGGCGCGCGCGTGGCCGACCCGGAGGGGATCGAGGGCGAGCCCGGTGAGGCCTCGGGCCTCGGGTTCCTCGAGGTGGAGACCGTGCTCGAGGGGGAGAAGCGCCTCGTCGAGATCGCCGGCAGCGAGCTTGCGAGCGGCGCCGCGGTCGCAGGCTACGAGATGCATATGGGGCGCACGTCCGGCCGGGATGTCGCCAGGCCCATGCTGCGTCTTGGCGCGGAAGCTGACGGCGCCGTCTCGAGCGACGGCAGGGTGATGGGATGCTATCTCCACGGCCTCTTCGCGTCGGATGCCTTCCGTCACGCGTTCTTGAGCCGGCTCAAGAGCCGCGCGCGAAGCGGGGTCGTCTACGAGGACGCGATCGAGGCGACGCTCGACCGGCTCGCAGCACACCTCGCCCGCCATCTCGATCTCGACCGCCTTCTCGCGACCGCGAGGAGCGGCGGCAACGCAGCCATGGCGACCCCGCGCAAGGGCGTGCACTTCAGGAGGATCGGATGAGCGGCAAGATGGGCGTCATGCTGTGCGGCCACGGCAGCCGGGATCCGCAGGCGATCGCGGAGTTCGGCGCGGTCGCGGAGAAGCTGCGCGCGCGGCTCACGGCCTACGAGGTGGAATGGGGTTTCCTCGAGTTCGCGCGGCCGATCATCCGCGAGGGCCTCGACAGGTTGCGCGCGCGCGGCTGCGACGAGATTCTCGCGATCCCCGGCATGCTGTTCGCGGCCGGCCACGTCAAGAACGACGTACCCTCCGTGCTCAACCGCTACCAGGCGGAGCATCCGGGTCTCACCATCCGCTTCGGCCGCGACCTCGGTTTCGACGCGCGCATGATAGGTGCCGCCGGTGCCGCGATCGCGGAGGCGCTGGTGCGCGCCGGCGAGGGGAGACCGCGCCACGACACCCTCCTCATGGTCGTCGGGCGCGGCACCTCCGACCCCGACGCCAACTCGAATATCGCCAAGGTCATGCGCATGTTGTGGGAAGGCTTCGGCTTCGGCTGGGGCGAGACGGCCTACTCGGGCGTCACTTTCCCGCTCGTCGAGCCGGCGCTCGAGCACGCGGCACGGCTCGGCTACGGGCGCATCGTCGTCTTTCCCTACTTCCTGTTCACCGGCGTTCTCGTGAAGCGCATCTACGAGCACACCGACCTCGTGGCGGCGCGCCATCCCGAGATCGAGTTCGTCAAGGCGCCCTACCTCAACGACCATCCGCTGGTGCTCGACGGCTTCGCCGCGCGCATCGAGGAAATCCTCGAGGGCACCGGCAACATGAACTGCCAGCTCTGCAAGTATCGCGTCCAGCTCCTCGGCTTCGAGGACGAGGTCGGGCTCGCGCAGGCGAGCCACCACCATCACGTCGAGGGCATCGGCACCGGTGTCCAGATAGACGCGCATCATCATCACGGGCACGAGCATGGCCATGATCATGGCGACGGCCATCATCACCACCACGAGCACGGGCATGATCACGGCCACGGCGAGGACGGTCACGGGAAAGGACATGCGCACGGTCACGGCCATCACCCCTATCCCCATGCCGACCATCCGCTCGGGCCGGTGACCCTCAAGCGGCGCGCTCGAGAGACACGAGAGACATGAGGCGATGATCGAGTACCTGCGCGACCCCGCCGAAATCTACCGCCGCTCCTTCGCGGCGATCCGGAGCGAGGCCGATCTCGCGCGCGTGCCCGTGCCGCTCGAGCCCGTCGTGGTGCGGCTCATCCATGCCTGCGGCATGAGCGATATCGTGGCGGATCTCGCCTTCTCGCCGGACCTGGTCGAGCGCGCGCAAGCAGCGCTCAAGGCGGGGGCCCCTGTTCTTTGCGATACGCGCATGGTCGCGGACGGGATTCAGAGGCGCCGGCTTGGGGCTGGGAACGAGGTGATCGCGCTGCTCGATGCCGCCGGGGTAGCACCGCTCGCGCGCGAGCGCCGCACCACGCGCGCCGCCGCCGCGATCGAGCTCGCGCGTCCGCGTCTTCCGGGGGCCTTGGTCGCGATCGGCAATGCGCCGACGGCACTCTTCCGCCTCCTTGAGCTCCTCGCCGAAGGTGCCGCGGCTCCGGCCGCGATCCTCGCCTTCCCGGTCGGCTTCGTGGGGGCCACCGAGTCGAAGTCAGCACTTGCCGCCTCGAGCCATGGCGTGCCCTACCTGACGCTTCTTGGCCGCCGCGGCGGCAGCGCCCTTGCCGCCGCCGCGGTCAATGCGCTGGCAATGTCGGAGGCGGGGGCATGAGCAAGTGGCTCGCCGTCGTGGGCATCGGCGAGGAAGGACTTGCCGGCTTGGGCCCGGCGGCGAAGACGCTCGTCGTCGGCGCGCGCACGCTCGTGGGCGGGGCCCGCCATTTCGCCATGTTGCCCGACGACGGGCGCGAGCGGCTCACCTGGACGCGGCCGCTCTCGCTCCTCGTCGGCGAGATCGAGCGCCGCCGCGGGACGCCCGTTTGCGTGCTCGCGACCGGCGATCCCATGCATTACGGCATCGGCGTCACGCTCGCGAAGCGCATTGCGCTCGAGGAGATGACGATCATCCCCGCACCGTCTGCCTTCAGCCTCGCCTGCGCCCGCCTCGGCTGGCCGCGTGCCGCGGTCGCGACGTTGACGCTGCATGGCCGGCCCTTGGCCCTCCTCAATGCTTTCCTCCAGCCCGGCAGGCGGCTCCTCGTGCTGAGCGAGAATGCCTCGACGCCCTCGGCCGTGGCGGCGCATTTGCGCGCTCACGGCTACGGCCGCAGCCGGCTCAGCGTGCTCGAGCACATGGGAGGTGCGCGCGAGCGCATCTTGAGCGGCACGGCCGAGGACTGGCGGAGAAACGACCTCGCCGACCTCAACACGCTCGCGATCGAGTGCGTGGCCGATGACGCGGCACTCCTCCTAGCGCCGGTGCCGGGGCTCCCCGACGAGGCATTCCACCATGACGGCCAGCTCACCAAGCGCGAGGTCCGCGCCATCACGCTTGCCGCCTTGGCGCCGGTGCCGGGGCAGCTGCTCTGGGACGTGGGGGCGGGCTGCGGCTCGGTCGCGATCGAGTGGCTGCGCTGCCACCCGACGTGCCGTGCTGTCGCGATCGAGGCGGAGGCGGCGCGGCTGCGGCTCATAGCGGACAATGCGGCGGCCCTCGGCGTGCCGGCGCTCGAGATCGTCGGCAGCCGCGCGCCGGAGTCGCTCCATGGGCTCGCGTCCCCCGACGCCGTTTTCATCGGCGGCGGTGGCGGCGAGGCCGGCCTCTTCGAGCGCTGCTGGGAAGCGCTCAAGCCGGGGGGACGGCTGGTGGCGAACGCCGTGACGCTCGCGGGCGAGACTCGCCTTATCGACTGGCGCGCCCGCGTCGGCGGCAGCCTCACCCGCATCGCCGTCGAGCGCGCGGAGGCGATCGGCGAGCAGACCGGCTGGCGACCGTTGCGCACCGTGACGCAGCTCGCGGCGGTGAAGCGATGAGCGGGCCGGCAACCCTTTATGGTCTCGGCGTCGGTCCGGGCGATCCGGAGCTCTTGACGCTCAAGGCGCTCAGGATTCTGCGCGCGGTACCCGTCGTTGCCTATCCGGCTCCAGAGCAAGGGGCGAGCTTCGCGCGCACGATCGTGGCGAGCTTCCTCTCCCCCGCCAAGCGCGAGATCGCGATCCGCATTCCGATGACGGGCGAGCGTTTCCCGGCCGAGGCGATCTACGACCGCGCGGCGGAGGAGATCGGCGCCGAGCTCGCCCAAGGGCGTCATGTCGCCTGCCTATGCGAAGGCGATCCCTTCTTCTACGGCTCCTTCATGTATCTCTTCGCGCGCCTCGCCGAGCGCTTCCCGGTCAAGCTCGTGCCCGGCGTCACCTCGCTCGTCGCCTGCGCGGGCGCGCTTGCCTTCCCACTCGCGGCGCGCCACGACGTACTGAGTGTGCTGCCGGCGCCCTTGCCCGAGGAGCGGCTTGCGGGCGAGCTCGAGTCCGCGGACGCGGCGGCGATCATCAAGCTCGGGCGCCATTTCGCCAAGGTACGCGGCGTGCTCGAGCGCCTGGGTCTTAAGGATCGCGCGCGCTACATCGAGCACGCGAGCCTCGGAAGCGAGCGCATTCTGCCCCTCGACGAGGTGGACCCGGCGGCGGTCCCCTATTTCTCCATGATCCTCGTCCACCGGCGCGGGAGCGCCTGGCGATGACAGGCAAGATCGCCATCGTGCTTCTCGGCGAGAGCGCCAGGCCTGCGGCGCTCAAGATCGCGGCCGCACTGCCCGACGCCCGCCTCCACGGCCTCGCCGGGCGCGTGGACCGCCCGGACGTCGCTTTCGCGGACACGGGCGCTCATCTTCGCGCGCTTTTCAAAGACGGCGTCGCCATCGTCGGGCTCGCCGCGGCGGGCGTGCTCGTGCGGACGCTGGCGCCGATGCTCGAGGACAAGCGGCGCGAGCCGCCCGTCGTCGCGGTCGCGGAGGACGGCAGCGCCGTGGTGCCGCTTTTGGGGGGCCATCATGGCGCCAACGCGCTCGCGCGGCGCATCGGCGAGGCGCTCGGCGTGGCGCCGGCGATCACGACCGCGGGCGAGGTGCGCTTCGCCCTCGCGCTCGACGAGCCGCCGCCCGGCTGGCGTCTTGCCAATCTCGAGCATGTGAAGCCCTTCACCGCGGCGCTTCTCGCCGGTGCCACCGTGAAGCTCGACGGCGACGCACCTTGGCTTGCGGAAAGCGGCCTGCCCTTCGCAGAGGCCGGGCCGCTCGAGATTTGCGTGAGCGAGAATTGCCGGGAGGGCACGCCCGAGCGGCTCGTCTATCATCCGGCGGTGATCGCCCTCGGGGTCGGTTGCGAGCGCGGCACCGCTCCGCAAGAGCTCGCGGCCCTCGTGGAGGCCTGCCTCGCGCAAGCGAAGGTGGCCCCCGCGGCGATCGCGGGGCTCTTCTCGCTCGATCTCAAGATGGACGAGCCTGCCCTCTTGGCGCTGGCCGAGCGTCTCGGCGTGCCTCTGCGCTTCTTCAGCGCAGCCGAGCTCGAGGCCGAGACGCCGCGGCTCCTCAACCCCTCGGAAGCGGTCTTTCGCGGGGTCGGCTGTCACGGCGTCGCCGAAGCCGCGGCCCTTGCTGCCGCCGGGGAAGAAGGCCGGCTCGTGCTCGGCAAAGAGCGCTCGCGCCGCGCCACCTGTGCCATCGCACTCGCCCCGCGGCCGATCCCGATCGAGAAGACGGGACGCGCGCGGGGCCGGCTCTTCATCGTCGGCATCGGGCCGGGGGGCGAGGCCTGGTTGACGCCCGAGGCTGCGGGCATGATCGACGAGGCGAGCGACCTCGTCGGCTACAGCCTTTATCTCGACCTTCTGGGCGCGCGCACGAAGGCCAAGCGGCGGCACGATTTCGCGCTCGGCGAGGAGGAGGCGCGGGTCAAGGCGGCATTGGCGCTCGCCGCCGAGGGCCGCACGGCCGCCCTCGTCTCCTCGGGCGACCCGGGCATCTATGCCATGGCCTCGCTTACCTTCGAGCTCCTCGAGCGCACGCCGCAGCCGTGGCGAGGTATGGAGGTGCGCGTGGCACCCGGCATCTCGGCCATGCAGGCCGCCGCCGCGCGCGCGGGTGCGCCCCTCGGCCACGACTTCGCCGCGATCTCGCTTTCCGATCTCCTGACCCCCTGGGAGGCGATCGAGCGCCGGCTCGAGGCGGCCGCGGCCGGCGACTTCGTCGTCGCCCTCTACAATCCGGTCTCGCGCCGCCGCAGGCACCAGCTCGAGACGGCGCGGTCCATCCTTCTGAAGCACAGGGCCCCCGACACGCCCGTGGTCCTCGCGCGCAATCTTGGCCGCGACGGCGAGACGCTCGAGGTCGTCCGCCTCGCCGAGCTGGAAGCGAGCCGGGTCGACATGCTGACGGTGGTGCTGATCGGCAGCACGTCCACGCGCGCGTTCAAGCGCGGGGATGGTGCTGACGCCGTCTATACGCCGCGCGGCTACGGCAATGCCCGGCCCGCCAGGAAGGAGCGTGCGCGGTGACGGTGCATTTCATCGGGGCGGGGCCCGGTGCTGCCGATCTCATCACCGTGCGCGGCCGCGCCCTCATCTCGCGTTGTCCGGTCTGCCTTTACGCGGGCTCGCTCGTCCCGCGCGAGCTGGTCGCGGCAGCACCCCGTGGCGCGCGCGTGGTCGATACGGCCCCGCTCACGCTCGACGAGATCATCGCCGAGATGGCGGCCGCTCACTGCAAGGGTCAGGACGTGGCGCGCGTCCATTCGGGCGACCCCTCGCTCTACGGCGCGATCGCCGAGCAGATGCGCCGGCTCGACCGCATCGGCATCGCCTATGACGTGACACCGGGCGTACCCGCGTTCGCCGCCGCCGCGGCGCTCCTCAAATGCGAGCTCACGTTGCCGGAGGTGAGCCAGACCGTGATCCTGACGCGCACCGCGATGAAGGCCTCGGCCATGCCGGCGGGAGAGGATCTCGCACTCCTAGGCCGCTCGCGCGCGACGCTCGCCGTCCATCTCTCGGTGCGCAACATGCGCACGATCGTCGAGAAATTGACGCCGCTCTACGGCGCCGATTGCCCGGTCGCGGTCGTCTATCGCGCGAGCTGGCCCGATCAGCAGGTCATCCGCGGAACGCTCGAGGACATCGCCGACAAGCTGCGCAAGGCGAAGCTCACGCGCACGGCGCTGGTGCTCGTTGGCCGCGCGCTTGCTCCCGACAACTTTCGCGACAGCGCGCTTTACGACCCGCGCCACGCGCATGTGCTGCGGCCGCGGCGCCGGCCCTAAGAGAGATGCCCGACGATCCACTCAAGCGCGGCCTCGACGGCCTCGACGGTCTCGCCCGGGGGTGGCGCCGGGCGGCGCACCATCACGACCGGCAGGCCGAGCTCGCGCGCCGCCGCGATCTTGGCGTAGGTGGCGTCCCCGCCGCTGTTCTTGCTGACGAGCGCCTCGATGCGCCGCGACGTCATGAGCTGACGCTCGCCCTCGACCGTGAAGGGGCCGCGGGCCGTGATGATCTCGGCCTCCGCCAGCGGCAGCGCCGTGCTGAGCGGCTCGATCAGGCGGACAAGGAACCAGCAATCGCGCACGGCTGCGAAGGTACGGAGCTCCTGCCGGCCCACGCTCAGGAAGACGCGGCGCGCGAGGCCCGGAAGGGCCGCGGCCGCGCCCGCGAGATCGTCGACCTCGATCCAGCGGTCGCCGCTTTGCCTCCGCCAAGGCGGACGCACGAGCACGAGGCGCGGCTTGCCCGCGCGCGCGCACGCCTCCTCCGCATGGCGCGAGATGGCGGCCGCGAAGGGATGGCTGGCGTCGACGACGAGGTCGATCGCCGCATCCTGCAGATAGGCGGCAAGGCCGTCCGCACCGCCGAAGCCGCCGCGGCGAAGCTCGCCATGCGGGGCAAGCGGCGCGCTGGTGCGGCCCGCGAGCGAGGTAATGACGCGGAGGTGCGGGACGAGTGCCGCGCGCGCGGCGAGTGCCGCGGCCTCGCCGGTGCCGCCCAGGATGAGGAGGCAGCACTCAGCCATTGCCGCGGCCGACGAGCTGGCCGGCGCGATCGAAGATCAGGACCTCGACTGCAACCGGGGCGCCTGCGAGAACGCCGAGTGCGGTCTCGCGGGCGCGGGCAGCTACGAGATCGCCGATGCCGATCCCGGCCGCGCGTGCGAGCTCGAGCGTCTCGAGCGCCGAGTTGGCATTCCTTGCCTTGGCAAGGAGCTCCGGGGCGGCGCCGAGCTCGGCGAGGCGATCGGCAAGCCAGGCCTGGTCGACCCGGCTGCGTCCCGAATGGAGGTCGAGATGGCCCTCCGCGAGCTTGCTGATCTTGCCGAAGCCGCCCGCGATGGTGAGACGCGGCAGCGGGTGGCGGCGGAGGTATTTGAGCAGGCCGCCCGCGAAGTCGCCCATGTCGAGGAGTGCGGAGTCGGGGAGATGATAGAGCGCCTGGAGTGCGCGCTCCGAAGTCGAGCCGGTCGAGCCCGCGACGTGGCGGAGACCCTCGGCGCGCGCCACGTCGATGCCGCGGTGGATCGAGTGGATCCACGCCGAGCAGGAGTAGGGCACGACGATGCCGGTGGTGCCGAGGATGGAGAGCCCGCCGAGGATACCGAGGCGCGGATTCCAGGTCTTGCGCGCGAGCGCCTCGCCGCCGGGAATCGCGATCTCGATCGTCACGTCGCCGCGTCCGCCGTGCGCGCGCGCCACCTCGGCGACGGCTTGGCGCATCATCTCGCGCGGGACGGGGTTGATCGCGGGCTCGCCGGGCGCAAGCGGCAGGCCCGCCTTGGTGACCGTGCCCACACCCTCGCCCGCGCGGAAGGCGACGCCGGTCCCCGCCGGCCCCAGGCGCACGGTCGCAAGCACGAGCGCTCCATGCGTCACGTCGGGATCGTCGCCGGCGTCCTTGACGATGCCGGCGCACGCGAAGCCCTCGCCCAGCTCCTCGCGCGCGAGCGCGAAGGCGGGCCGCTCGCCCTTGGGAAGCGTGATGGCGACCGGATCGGGGAAGGTCCCGGTGAGGAGTGCCGTATAGGCGGCCTTGGTCGCCGCGGCAGCGCAGGCTCCCGTGGTCCAGCCCCGGCGCAACGTGCGGCCTTTTCGCGCTGCCATGCTGCGCTTATAGACCGCGCGCGCGGCGCATTGCTAGCGCTTCGGCCGCATCCTCCGCTATGGTCGCGCCCATGAGCGCACTACCCTTGGCACTGCCGGACTTTGCGCCCGGCTGGGTCTGGCTGACCGGCGCCGGCCCCGGCGATCCCGGCCTCTTGACCCTCTTGGCCCACCACGGTCTCGGCCAGGCCGATGTCGTCGTCTATGACGCGCTCGTGAGCGAGGCGATCTTGGCACTTGCGCGGCCCGAAGCTCAGCGCGTCTATGCGGGCAAACGCGGCGGCAAGCCTTCGCCTACCCAGGCCGACATCTCGGAGCGCCTCATTGCCTTGGCGCGCGAGGGCAAGCGGGTGCTGCGGCTCAAGGGAGGCGACCCCATGGTCTTCGGCCGCGGCGGGGAGGAGGCCTTGAGCCTCGCGGCGGCGGGCATTCCCTTCCGCATCATCCCCGGCGTCTCGGCCGGCATCGGCGGGCTCGCCTACGCCGGCATCCCGCTTACCCATCGCGACAGCAACTCGGTCGTCACCTTCCTGACCGGGCACAATGCGGCGGGGGTGGTTCCCGACGAGATCGACTGGCAAGCGCTCGCGCGCGGCTCCCCGGTGCTCGTCATCTACATGGCGCTCAAGCATCTCGCCGTGCTCAGCGCGCGCCTCATCGCCGCCGGCCGGCCGGCCGAGGAGCCGGTCGCGATCGTGAGCGACGCCACGCTTCCGAGCCAACGCGTCCTCGAGACGACGCTCGGCCGTGCTGCGGCCGATGCCGCGGCCGCGGCGATGGCGCCGCCTGCGATCGTGGCGGTGGGCGAGGTGGTGCGGCTGCGCGCGCATCTCGACTGGCTCGGTACCATCGCGCGCAAGGAGCGCGCCGAAGCGGCCCTTGCCTCGAGCACGAGCGGCAAGACGAGCGATTAGGCAGCACTCCCCCCATGTCGTCCGCCATGTCGTCCGCCCCCGGCCTCGTCATCGCGTCCCCCGCCTCCGGTAGTGGGAAGACCACGGTGACGCTCGCGCTCTTGCGGGCGTACCGCGACGCGGGCGTGCGCGTTGCCTCAGCTAAGGTCGGGCCCGACTACATCGATGCCGCCTTCCACGCGGCGGCGAGCGGCAGGGCGTGCCGCAACCTCGATCCCTGGGCCATGCGGCCGGATCTGCTTGCGAGACTCATCGACGCGGCGGCACAAGACGCCGATCTTCTCCTCGTCGAGGGCGTCATGGGCCTCTTCGACGGCGCCGCCGACGGCACCGGCTCGACCGCCGATCTCGCGGCCTTAGCCGGCTGGCCGGTCGTCCTCGTCATCGACGCGGCCGGCCAAGGCGCCTCCGTGGCGGCATTGGCCAAAGGATTCCGGGATTTCCGCCCCGAGGTGGAGATCGCGGCCGTCATCGCCAATCGCGTCGGCGGCGCCGGCCACCAGGCGATTCTCGCTGACGCGCTCACGCGTCTCGACATGCCCCTCCTCGGCTGCTTCCCGCGCGAGGCGGAGCTGGTATTGCCCGCGCGTCATCTGGGCCTGGTGCAGGCGCGGGAACACCAGAATCTCGAGCATTTCTTGATGCGCGCCGGCGAGCATGCCGCACGCCACCTCGATCTCGCTGCGCTCGCGCGTCTCGCGCGCCCGGCGCGGTCCTTGGCCCCGCGCGGGACGCTCGCTTGCGTGGCGCCGCTCGGCCAACGCACGGCATTTGCTTGCGACGACGCCTTCGCCTTTGCCTATCCGCATCTGCTCGAGGATTGGCGCGCGCAAGGGGCCGAGCTCCTGCCTTTCTCCCCTCTCGCCGACGAGCCGCCGGCGCAAGACGCCGATGCGGTTTATCTTCCGGGCGGCTATCCGGAGCTTCATGCGGGGAGGCTCGCGGCCAACCGCCGCTTCATCGACGGGCTGCGGGCCGCGGCCGCGCGCGGTGCCGTCGTCTATGGCGAGTGCGGCGGCTACATGGTGCTGGGCGAGCGCTTGAGCGATGCTGCGGGTGCCTCCCACCTCATGGCGGGGCTGCTGCCGCTCGAGACTTCCTTTCTAGAGCGGCACCTCCATCTCGGCTACCGCGCGCTCAGGCTCTTGGCCGACGGCCCGCTCGGCGCCGGCGGATCGGCCTTCCGCGGCCATGAGTTCCACTACGCGACCGTCGGCCGCGAGGAGGCCGCGAGCCCGCTCTTCGTGGCAACGGATGCGCGCGGCCATGCGCTCGGCACGAGCGGTGCCGTGCGCGGGCGCGTGATGGGCTCCTTCATGCACCTCGTCGATCGGGCGTGAGTCCCTTGTTCCCGCCCCCGCATTTATTCGTTACGGAAACGCCGCCGCCATGCCCAAGCGCTCGGCGGCGTCATGCAGGCGTTTATCCCGCGTCCACAGCGAGGTACCGGCCATTAGCCGGGCGGCCGCGAGGAGGTGGGCGTCGACATAGCCGATGCCGAGCCCGAACAGCGTGTTCCGAGCGATGAAATTCAGAATTTCCTGATCCGTGGCGACGGTCGCCTGGGGTAGGTCTCTCAGCGCATCGAGAACAAGATCGCGTTGTCGCAGATTGCCCAAGGCGAGCTCGCCAATCACGAAGGGGTGCGCCAGAACCTGCCCGGCATCGAGGAGACCGGCAAGCTTCTTGTCGTCGGCGCGCAGATGATCGACCCATACGGGAGTATCGACCAGGATCATCGAGGCTTCGAGCGCCGCCGCGGGGCTGCCGTCAGATCAGGCTCGCTTCCGCCCAAACGCGCCAGCCGCCGTGCGCTTTCACGCTCGATCAACGCCTTGAGCGCCTCGCGGACCAAGCTGGATTTCTCCTTCAGGCCGGTGAAGGCTTGAGCCTTCGCGAGCAATTCGTCATCAAGTGCGAGGGTTGTGCGCATGTTTCGCTCTCCGATCGAACCGGCACGATTCTGTCATCATTTGATGTCGAACTCAATGCCGATCTAGAGCGGCGGTACCGCGCGTTTGCCGATATTGGAGTCTATATCTTCCCGCTCACGCCGGCCTCGGCGAAGGTCGCCATGCCGCAATGGGTGGCGACGGCACCCCTGAGGACGCCGAGCGCCAAGGCCGCACCCGAGGCCTCGCCGAGACGCATGCCGAGGGAGAGGAGCGGGACCTTGCCGAGTGCTGAGAGAAGGCGCGCGTGCCCCGGCTCGGCCGAAACATGGCCGGCTATGCAATGGTCGAGTGCCGTCGGTGCGAGCTTCGCGAGCGGGGCTGCGGCAGCGCAGGCGACGAAACCGTCGAGGATGACGGGGATGGCCGCGGTCCGTGCCGCCGCGACGGCGCCGCAGATGGCCGCGAGCTCGCGCCCGCCCAAGCGGCGCAAGGCCTCGAGCGGATCCGAGAGTGCCGATCCATGGCGGCGGAGCCCTTCGTCCACGACCGCGGCCTTGCGCTTGACACCCGCGCCATCGAGGCCGGTCCCCGGTCCGGCCCAATCGGCGCCGTCGCCGCCGAAAAGCGCTGCTGCGAGTGCCGCCGCCGCGGTGGTATTGCCGATCCCCATCTCGCCCAGCAGCAGCACGTCGTGTCCGGGCTTGACGGCGCGCCAGCCGGCATCGAGTGCCGCAGCACACTCGGCCTCGCTCATCGCCGGCGCGGCGGTGAAATCCGCCGTCGGGCGCTCGAGCTCGAGGGCGATCACCTCGAGTGCAGCACCGAAGGCCTTGCACAGCTGGTTGATCGCGGCCCCGCCCGCCGCGAAGTTCGCCACCATCTGGCGGGTGACGGCGCCCGGATAGGCCGACACGCCGCGCGCGACGACGCCGTGATTGCCGGCGAAGACGAGGCAGAGCGGGCGCTCGAGGCTCGGCGGGTGGCGCCCTTGCCAGGCCGAGAGCCAGATCGCCAGCTCCTCGAGGCGGCCGAGCGCGCCGGCCGGCTTGGTGAGCTGCGCTTCGCGCGCGCGCGCGGCCTCCGCCGCCGCCGCATCGGGTGCCGCAAAGGCAAGAACGCGGCCGCGAAAATCGGCGAGCGTCGAAATCTCGATCGGCGGTGCGGTCGTGTCACTCATGCGCGGCCTCGGCAGGGAGGAGGGGGGTCGGTTCTGGTGCGCCAAGGGCTTCCGCAAGGCGGCGGAAGGCGTGCGCGTCCGGCGGCAGGCCGAAGCGCAGCCACGTCGGCTCCTCGGCGAAGCGGCGCGCGTAGATGCCGTGGCGCAGAAGCATGGCATAAATCTCCCCGGCGCGCGGGCTCGCGGCGAGGCGATAGAGATCGGTGCCGCCGAGGACGGCGAGGCCGGCCGCCGCGAGCACCGCCTCGAGTTGCAGTGCGGCCTCCGCCAGTCGCGCGCGCGAAAGCCGGGCCCAACCCTCATCGGCGAAGGCAGCGCTCGCGATCCACAAGGCAGGCCCGCTTACCGCCCACGGGCCGAGGGCCTCGCGCAGGCGCTTTGCCAGAGGGGGGGCCGCGAGTGCTAAGCCGAGGCGCAGGCCGGCGAGCCCGAAGAACTTGCCGAACGAGCGCAAGAGGATGAGACCCGGACGCATGACCTCGCGCGCGAGGCTCAGCTCGGGCGTCACATCGGCGAAGGCCTCGTCGACCACGAGCCAGCCGCCGCGCGCCGCAAGCCGCTCGGCGAGTGCGAGGAGCGACGCCGGCGCAAGGCGGCGGCCGTCCGGGTTGTTGGGATTGGCGACAACCGCTACGTCAGGGCCGCTTTCCGCGAGTGCCGCGAGCTCGCCCCAGGTCTCGACCTTATGGCCCGCCGCCGACCATTGCGCGGCATGCTCGCTGTAGGTCGGGCCGAGCACGGCGACGCGCGCTGAGGCACGGAGGCGCGGCAGCCATTGGATGAGCGCCTGCGAGCCCGGTGCCGGCGCCACGCAGTCCGGGTGCGGCGCCCCGTAGTAGCGCTGAGCGGCCGTGCGCAGGCGCTCGTCGAGCCGCTCGCCGGGCAGCCGCGCCCAGAGCGACGCGGGCAGGCTTTCGACCGGATAAGGCCACGGATTGATGCCCGTGCTCAGGTCGAGCCAGGCGCCCGCGAATGCGCCCCGAGCTTCGGCGACGCGCGCCAAGTCGCCGCCATGGGCGGGGAGTGGGGGGTTGCCGGAGGGAGAGATCGAGCGTTCTTTGTCGGACATCGTGAGGATCGTGATCAAGGCTCGCTTAAGTGTAGCATGGCGGTTGCGATACGAAGGGGAAAATGGCGCTTCTCGACCCGCGTAACTTCCAGATTCTGCTGCTGGCGCTGGCACTCGAGGCGGCCTTCGGCTATCCGCAGGCGCTCTTTCGCACCTTGCGCCATCCGGTCGTATGGATGGGCCTCCTGATCGAGCGCCTCGATGCGCACCTCAACCGGGCGGCCGACCGCGAGGCCGTGCGGCGGGCGCTGGGGGCGGCGGGCCTGGCCTTGCTCCTTCTCCTCTCGGGGGCGTTGGCATTTGCCATCGTCAGGGGCGCGCACGCGCTTCCCTTCGGCTGGCTCCTCGAGGGGATCCTCGCCGCAAGCCTGCTCGCGCAGCGCAGTCTCTTCGACCATGTCGCGGCTGTGGCGGCTGCGCTCGAGGAGGGCGGGCTCGCCTCGGCGCGCCGCGCCGTCGCGCAAATCGTCGGCCGCGATCCGGAATCGCTCGATGAGGCCGGCGTCGCGCGGGCCGCCATCGAGAGCCTCGCCGAGAATTTCTCGGACGCTGTCGTGGCACCCGCGCTGTGGTGCGCGCTTTGCGGCCTTCCGGGGATCGTCGTCTACAAGGCGATCAACACGGCGGACAGCATGCTCGGCCATCTCACTCAGCACCATCGCGCCTTCGGCTGGGCCTCGGCGCGGCTCGACGATCTCGTCAATCTGCCGGCCTCCCGGCTCGCAGCGGCTCTGCTCGCGGCTGCCGCCTTCCTCTTGCCGCAGGCCGAGGGTGTTGCCGCCTGCCGGGCCGTGTGGCGCGATGGTGCTAAGCACCGCTCGCCCAATGCCGGCTGGCCCGAGGCCGCAATGGCGGGAGCACTCGGCTTGCGACTCGCCGGCCCGCGCGTCTATGAGCGCGCGCGCGTCGAGGACGCCTGGATGGGCGACGGTCGCGCTGCGGCCGGGCCCCGCGATATTCGTGCGGCCCTCGGCCTCTACCGCGCCGCCTGCGGGCTTCTGTGGCTCATGGTGGCCGCGCTCGCGCTCTTGAGCCGGCTCTGAGCGGGCGCCGGCCGGGCATGACCCGCGCATCGTGGCCTTGACCTTTGCCATCTCCGGGTGCACCTTTACTTATTCCGAGGGGTGCCCCGGTAAGGGGCTGAGATACCAACGGCGCTCTCGATCGTGCGGCTAGGCCAAGCGGGCGCAACGTGGGAACCCTTAGAACCTGATCCGGGTCATGCCGGCGGAGGGACAAGGAAAGCGACCGCGAGCGCGGTCCCAGCACGAGCACCCGAGCCGCTCCACTCCCGGATCTCCCTGCCGTCTACCGTGCGTAGGAGATCCAGATGAACGCCATCAACAAGCCGATCAAGATCTCGGTCACGACCGGTCCGCTCAACGCGTCGCGCAAGGTCTATCTCGCCGGCGCGCGCGAGCCGGCCCTGCGCGTGCCCATGCGCGAGATCGCACTCGAGCCGAGCTCGGGCGAGCCGCCGGTCGTCGTCTACGACACCTCGGGCCCCTATACCGAGCCCGCGGCCGAGATCGACATCTACAAGGGCCTGCCGCGCCCGCGCGAGGCCTGGATCCGCGCGCGCGGCGACGTCGAGGAATACGACGGCCGCCACGTCAAGCCCGAGGACAACGGCAACGTCGATGGCAAGCATCTCGTGCCCGAGTTCCCGGTGCGCCATAAGCCGCTCCGTGCCAAGGGGGGTGCTGCGGTCACCCAGCTCGAGTACGCCCGGCGCGGCGTCGTCACGCCGGAGATGGAGTTCATCGCGATCCGCGAGAATCTCGGGCGCGCGAAGCTCGAGGCTGCTACCCCGCGCGACGGCGAATCCTTCGGCGCCAGCATTCCCGACTACGTGACGCCCGAGTTCGTGCGCGACGAGGTCGCGAGCGGCCGCGCCATCATCCCCTCCAACATCAACCACCCGGAACTCGAGCCGATGATCATCGGCCGGAACTTCCTGGTGAAGATCAACGCCAACATCGGCAATTCCGCGGTGACCTCCTCGGTCGCGGAGGAGGTCGACAAGATGGTGTGGGCGACGCGCTGGGGCGCCGACACCGTGATGGACCTCTCGACCGGGCGCAACATCCACAACATCCGCGACTGGATCATCCGCAACTCCCCGGTGCCGATCGGGACCGTGCCGATCTACCAGGCGCTCGAGAAGGTGGAGGGTATTGCCGAGGAGCTCAGCTGGGAGGTCTACCGCGACACGCTCATCGAGCAGTGCGAGCAGGGGGTCGACTACTTCACGATCCACGCCGGCGTGCGCCTCGCCTATGTCCCGCTCACCGCCAAGCGCACGACCGGAATCGTCTCGCGCGGCGGCTCGATCATGGCGAAGTGGTGCCTGTCGCATCACAAGGAGAGCTTCCTCTACACGCACTTCGAGGACATCTGCGACATCATGCGGGCCTATGACGTGAGCTTCTCGCTCGGCGACGGCCTGCGGCCAGGCTCGATCGCCGACGCCAACGACAGGGCACAGTTCGCCGAGCTCGAGACCTTGGGCGAGCTCACAGAGATCGCCTGGCGCAAGGGCTGCCAGGTGATGATCGAGGGCCCGGGCCACGTGCCCATGCACAAGATCAAGATCAACATGGACAAGCAGCTCAGCGAGTGCGGCGAGGCGCCGTTCTACACGCTCGGCCCGCTCACCACCGACATCGCACCCGGCTACGACCACATCACGAGCGGCATCGGTGCCGCCATGATCGGCTGGTTCGGCTGCGCCATGCTGTGCTACGTGACGCCGAAGGAGCACCTCGGCCTTCCCAACCGCGACGACGTGAAGGTGGGCGTCATCACCTACAAGATCGCGGCGCATGCCGCCGATCTCGCCAAGGGCCACCCGGGAGCGCAGGCCCGGGACGACGCACTCTCCCGCGCGCGTTTCGAGTTCCGCTGGCAGGACCAGTTCAACCTCTCGCTCGACCCCGAGACCTCGAAATCGTTCCACGACGAGACCCTGCCCAAGGAGGCGCACAAGGTGGCGCACTTCTGCTCGATGTGCGGTCCCAAGTTCTGCTCGATGAAGATCACGCAGGAGGTGCGCGACTACGCCGAGTCCGGCATGGCGCAGATGGCGGAGACCTTCCGCAAGACGGGGGGCGAGATCTACCGCAAGACGGAGGACCTCGAGGCGCTCGCCAAGGAGGCGAACCGCGCGCTCGGCGCCGATTGAGGTCGTTTCCGGATTCGTCGATGCGCTCCCTCACCCCCCCCGCCCGCGGCTTGCAGCCTCGGTCGACCTCCCCCTCAAGGGGGGAGGTGAAATGTCGCTTGTCACAGCAAGATAAATCCCCTCCCCCCTTGAGGGGGAGGGTTAGGGTGGGGGGTGGCAAGTGACGGCGCCGAAATTCGACGAAGCCTTCCGCTCCCGCCTGCGCGAGCTTCTCGTCTGGCGGCGCGACGTGCGGCGCTTTCAGAAGACCGTGCCGCCCGAGGGCACGCTCGAGCACCTCATCGAGCTCGCGACGCTGGCACCTTCGGTCGGCCTTTCGCAGCCGTGGCGCTTCGTGGTCGTCGCCGACCCGGCGCGCCGCCGCGCCGTGCGCGAGAATTTCGCGGAATGCAACGCCGCAGCGCTCGCGTCTTACGCGGGCGAGCGGGCCAAGCTCTACGCGACGCTCAAGCTCGAGGGGCTCGACGCTGCGCCGCTGCAGCTCGCCGTTTTCGCGGATCGCTCCACCACGCAAGGACAAGCGCTCGGCCAGCGCACCATGCCGGAGAGCATCGAATATTCCGCGGTGATGGCGATCCACACCATGTGGCTTGCCGCGCGCGCGCTCGGCCTCGGCCTCGGCTGGGTCTCGATCCTCGATCCCGCCCGCATCGCAGCCCTCCTCGAGGTCCCGCCCGAGTGGCGCTTCATCGGCTATCTCTGCATCGGCTACGCCCAGAGCGACGACGACGTCCCCGCACTCGAGCGCGTGGGATGGGAGGAGCGGCGGCCCGTGGAGAATTTCATCCTGCGGCGCTAAGCCCGAAAGCTCGCCTCACCGGAAGTTATCCGTCATTGCGAGCGCAGCGAACCCCGGCGTACGCCGGGGCAGCGTGCGTGGTGCAAAGCTCTCTCTGGATTGCTTCGGCGCCCTTCGGCGCCTCGCAATGACGAGTGTTTAGCTGATGTCGTGAATTCCGGGACGGGCGCGCTAGCTCAGCCCCGAGGACTCCGCGACGTTTGCGGTGACGAGCCGCGCCTCGGCGAGCTTGCGCTGGGCCGAGGGGAGGGCGGCCGACTTGCCCGAGACGAGGCTCGCCTCAACCGCCGTCGAATCGCTGGTGGCGACGAGCTGGCCCGTCTCGGCATCGAGCATGCGGTGAAGGAAGCGGAAGAACTTGCGGCCGACCGCGACGAAGCCGCTTTGTACGAGGACGAGCTCGCCGCCCTTGAGCTCCTTGAGGAACTGATAGCTCTGGCGCACGACCGCGATGCGGCGGCCGGCCCGCTTCATCGAGCGCGGCGTGATGCCGATCGAGCTCAAGAGGAACCACGTGGCCTGGTCGAAGCGCGCGACGTAGATCTGGGAGTTCATGTGGGACTCGGAGTCATACTCGGAGGCGAGCACCGCACCCTTGAAGGTCTCGATCCATTCGCCCATGAGAGCCCTCCCTCCTTTCGCGGCAGCGCGCGATCTGCCACGATGGCGCCATGCCCTATCCCGGTCTCGACCCCTGGCGCGCGCAATATTTCGCCGATCATCCGACTCCGGAAGGGGTCGTCATCCCGATCGACGACGCCAGCGCCTGGCAACTCTATCCCGCCCATCGCTGGGTCTACAACAAGCTCCTCATCTGCGAGACCCAAGGCCTGCCGCACGGGCCGCACGGCACGCTGCCGGAGAGCTATCCGGTGTTCTCCAAGCCCATCTACAACATGAAGGGCATGGGCATGGGCGGGCGCCTCGTCGAGCGCGAGGAGGAGTATCTGGCGGCGCACGAGCCCGGACATATGTGGATGCCCTTTCTCACTGGCCCGCATGTCTCGAGCGATGCGGCGCTCCTCGACGGCGCTCCCGTCTGGTGGCGCCACACCACGGGAAAGCCCGGCCCCGAAGGCACCTTCGATTATTGGACCGTGCATGCCGAGCCCGATCCGGTGCTGGAGAGCTATCTCGGCACCTGGGTCGGACGCCATCTCGGCGGCTTTACCGGCGTGGTCAATTTCGAAACCATCGGCGGGCGCATCATCGAGTGCCACCTGCGCATGGCCGAGCAGTGGCTCGACCTCAACGGGCCCGGCTGGCTCGCGGCGGTCATCGAGCTCTATGCGCAAAAGCGGTGGCGCTTCGCCGATGAGCGGCGCGAGGGCTACAGCGTCGTGCTGTTCGGCTCTCACGGCGTGCGCTGGTCGATCGATCACGCGGCGGTCGACCGTCTCCTCGAGCGCCCCGGCATCTCCTCGATCCAGATCACCTTCGAGCAAGAGGGCGAGCCGGAGCAACACGCCATGCCGCCGGGCGGCTTCCGGCTCGCCATCGTCAATTGCTGGGACTTGGCCGAGGGCCGTGCCGTGCGCGAGGCGCTGCGGGGACTCTTCGTCTCCCGTGCGGCAGCCGCCGAGAGCTCCGCCTAGCCTCAGCCGAGGACGACGCGGTTGCGTCCTTCGCGCTTCGCCCGGTAGAGGGCATGGTCGGTGCGGGAGAGCAGCTTGTCCTCGTCCTCGGCGTCGGCAAGCTCGGCGACGCCGAGGCTCACCGTCACCTTGGGCGCCTCGCCGTCGACTTCGACCGGCGTTTTCTCCACCTGGCCGCGGATGCGCTCAGCGAGGATCTGCGCATTCTCCAGATTGCATTTCCGCAGCAAAATGAGGAACTCCTCCCCGCCCCAGCGGCAGGCGATGTCCGAGTCGCGCAATCCCTGAAGCGCGGTACCGGCCACCGACTTGAGGACACCATCGCCGCGCAGATGCCCGAAGCGGTCGTTGATCTCCTTGAAGTGGTCGATGTCCGCCATGATGAGGCAGAGCGGCTCTCCCGCCCGCCGCGCCTCCTTCGCCGCCTGGCGCATGAGGATGTCGTAAGCTTGGCGGTTGGTGAGCCCGGTCAGCTTGTCCGTCGTCGCCATGCTTTCGAGGCGGCTCTGGAAGCGGCGGATGGTCAAAGCCAGGACCACCACCACGATGGTGGTGACGAAAAGAGCAACGGCCAGGTTGGCATAGAGCGCGCGGCGGATGCCAGCGAGCGCCTCATCCTCCACCTTCTCGACGAAGACGTACCAGTGAAGCTCCGGAATGAAGCGGACGTTCAGAAGGTGCGTCTGCCCGCCTCGCACGTATTCGAAGGAGCCGCCCGTGCCGTTGAGCGCAGCATCCGCGACCGCGGCCAATCCCGCGGTCTTGCGAATGTCGCCCTCGTCCTCGCCCACGCCCGACAGCATGATCCGGCCCTGGCCGTTGACGAAATAGATCAGCCGGCCATAACGCTGCTGGAGGCGCTCGATGAGCTGGCGTACCGCATTCACGGTGAGGCCCACGCCCGCCGCGCCGATGAAGCGATGGTCGTAGTCGTAGACACGATAGTTGATGAAAATCGTGAGCGCGTCGCGGTGCGCCATGTCGAGATCGACGTTGAGCTCGTAGTCTTCCGCCATCTGGCGTACGCGGAAGTACCAGACGTCGCGCGGCTCGCTTTCCGACACCGTCTTCAGGATGCCGTCGGCATAGTAGTATTTCCGCGTGCGCTCGGAGACGAAAAAGGCGGTGAAGGCGCCGTATTTCGTCTTGATCTCGTTGAGATACTTGGTCATCTGGCCGACGTCATGCTCGCCCGCGAGCACCCAGTCGCGCAGGAACGTGTCGTTCGCCATGGTCGAGGAGATGAAGATTGGCTGCACCAGCTCGCGCTGGATTTCCGAATAGATCGTATCGGAGGTGAGCGGCAGCTCCTCGGAGATGATCGATTCGCGCAGCTCGTGCTTCGAGACCAGGAAGCTGACCAGCGCGGTCGCCACGAAGGCGATGCCGAGGAAGAGGGCGATCACGGCGATGAGGAGCCGCCTCCCCGTGGCCTCGCGCGTCACCTCCGCCGGTCCCCCTGGGTCGACGCCGTGCTGCGGAAGGCTCATCGTGCGCCCCTGCCGCCGTCAATTGCCGGGGCCGCGGGCGATGGGCCAGATCGCCTCGACCCGCTCGCCGCGATAGCCGACGTACCAGTCGTAGAGGTTGACGGTCGGATCGCAATGGCCGGGGATGAGGCGCAGCTTCTGGCCGACGGCGAGCGGGCGATTGCTCTCCTTGAGCCGCAGCACGCCGTGCTCGTCGGAGGCGCGCACGTATTCCGCATCCTCGCGACCCAAGAGCCGCGGCATGCCGGAATCGACGCTCACGGCCTTGAGGCCCGCGTCGAGCACCGCGCGCTCGGCGTTGGGCTTGCTCATGACCGTGGCATAGACGAAGAGCGCGTGCTCGAACTCGCGGACGGGATTGCCGTCCGCGGCGAGGTTTTTCGCGTAGTCCGCATCCATGAAGACGTAGGAGCCGGCCTGCAGCTCGTTGTAGACGCCGCTCGCACCCTCGAAGGCGTAAGTGCCGGTGCCGGCCCCCGCCACCACTTCGCAGGCGAGGCCGCGGCCCTTGAGGAGCGTTGCGGTCCGCTCGGCCTTGAGCGCCGCCGCAGCGATCGCCGCCCGGCGCTCCTCATAGCCGCGCAGGTGCTGCGCCGATCCGTGATAGGCCTGGAGCCCGCGCAAGCGCAGGCCCGAGGTGCCGGCCACGCGCTCGGCCAGCGCCAACGCCGGCTCGCCCGGCTCGACGCCGCAGCGGTTGGCGCCGACATTGATCTCGACGAGCACGTCGAGCACCACGCCATAGGCCCGCGCGGCCGCGCCGAAGGCGGCTGTGTTCTCGGCCTCGTCGACGCAGACCCCGACGCGCGCCTCGCGGGCAAGCGCTGCCAGCCGCTCGAGCTTCTGTCGTCCCACCACCTCGTTCGACACCAGCACGTCGTCGATACCGCCCGCGACCAGCGCCTCGGCCTCGCTCACCTTCTGGCAGCAGACGCCGACGGCGCCGAGGGCGATCTGCTTGCGCGCGATCGTGGGCGACTTGTGGGTCTTGGCGTGGGGCCGGATGCGTACGCCCAATTCGCGGGCACGGTCTCCGAGCCGGCGCAGATTGCGCTCGAGCGCCTCGAGATCGACGAGGAGGGCCGGCGTGTCGACCTCGGCAAGAGGCATGCCGATCTCGGCGGGAGGGCGGGAGGTCATGACGCAGCCTTTATCGTCGCGGTCGGGTCCTGCTTGGCTCGCCAAGCAGGTAGCCGATGTCGCGCGGCGTTGCAATGCCGCGCCGTTCCCTTATTCCGGTTTTCTCGCGGCAGGCCATGCGGCAGGGGTCACGCGCGCCTCCTCGGGCTCACGCTCGTCGGCGCTGGAAAGACGGACCGACAACATGTCATAAGCATCCGCGAGCAAGAGGAGCTCGGCTTGGAGCGGGTCGCGGCGCGCGAGCCGGGCAAAGCGCCGACAGCTCTCGGCCTGCGATCTCGCCGCCTCGGCATGGGCCTTCATGGTGACCTCCACCACGTCTCGAGGCCGCCACGTTGTCATGGTCGCCGGACGGGCGCCTTGATGTAGATCAGGGCTGCGGAGGAAGACGGTCTTGAACTTCCCTCAAGCGCGCTTCGCCATCTATTTCACGCCCCGCAGGTGGTCGGCCCTCGGACGCTTCGGCCGCGCCTGGCTCGGGCGCGACGCGGTCACGGGCGAGGCGGTCGAGCGCTTGGTCCTTCCCGGCTTTGCGGCAGCGGAGCTCGCCGCACTCACGGCCGAGCCCGCCCGTTACGGCTGGCACGCCACCTTGAAGGCGCCCTTCCGGCTGGCGCGGGGTACAACCCTCGGCGAGCTCGTGGCCTACACGATGGGCTTCGCCGCCGCCCGGCTTCCCTTCGAAATTCAGGGAATGGAGCTCGCCAGCCTCGGCGGCTTCTTGGCCCTGGTGCCAAGCTCGACGCCGCCGCTGCTTGCGGGCCTCGCCGAGGACTGCGTGCGCGCCTTCGATGGCTTCCGGGCTCGGCCCGACAAGGCGGTGCCGTCGCGCCGCGGCCTCCCGCCGCTCTCGCCGCGCCAGCAGGCGCTCTCAGCACGCTGGGGCTATCCCTACGTGATGGAGGAGTTCCGCTTCCACATGACGCTCACGGTGCCACTCGCTGCGGAAGAGCGCGCGCGGCTCAAGCGGGCGCTCGAGCCTCGGCTGGCCCGCCTGCTCGCTCGGCCCGTTGCGGTCGATGCCGTTTCCATCTTCGTCGAGCCGGGTCCTGGCGAGCCTTTCCGCGAGCTGCGCCGCTTTCCCTTCGAGGCGGCCGGATGAGCGCGGGCAAAGGTTCTCGCGAAACCGCATATGGTTTATAAGGAAGGGGTGCGGCTTCGCGAAGCTCTTAGATAGCCAGGCAAGCGATCGGGAGGAGGCATTGTGCTGAGGCTCAAGCTCACGATCGGCAAGGTCGTGCTCACCGCCGAGCTGCTCGAGACGCCGACGGCGGAGGCAATCTATGCCAAGGCGCCGTTCGCCTCGCGCGCCGAGCGCTGGGGCGAGGAGGTCTATTTTGCGACACCCGTCTCGGTCGGCCGCGAGGCGGGCGCGCGCGAGGTGGTCCAGCCGGGCGAGCTCGCCTTCTGGGTCGAGGGCAACTCCATCGCCATCGGCTTCGGCCGCACGCCGATCTCGCGCGGCGACGAGATCCGCCTGGCAGCACCCACCAATATCTGGGGCCGCGCGGTCGAGGACGTGCGCAGCCTCGGCGCGGTCAAGGCCGGCGAGCTGATCACGGTCGAGCGGCTCGAGTAGCCGGTGCCGAGGTGCCGAAGCCGCCACGCCGCTACTGGCAGGAGATGACGAGCGAGGAAATCGCCGCCCTCGGTGGGGCGAGCGTCGTCGCTGTCCTGCCCGTGGCCGCGATCGAGCAGCACGGCCCCCATCTCGCCGTCGCGGTCGACGCGGTGATCAACGAGGGCGTGCTCGCGCGCACGCTCGAGCTCGTGCCCGAGCCGCTCCCGCTCATCGTGCTGCCGGCCCTCGTCATCGGCCGCAGCGACGAGCACGAGGATTTTCCGGGAACACTCTCGCTCAGCCCCGAGACCGCCATCCGCCTCTGGGAGGAGGTGGCCGACGGCGTCGCGCGCGCGGGCATCAAGAAGCTCGTGCTCTGCAACAGCCACGGCGGCCAGTCGCAGCTCCTCGACATCGTCGGCCGGCGCCTGCGCCGGAAGCACGGGATGCTGGTCGTCCAGGTCAACCTCTACCGCCTGTGGGACGCGCGGCGCTTCTTCGATGAGAACGAGGTCAGGCACGGCATCCACGCAGGTGCTGCAGAGACCTCGCTCATGCTCCATCTCCGCCCCGACCTGGTGCGCCGCGGCAAGCTGCGGAATTTCGCGCCGCGCTCGCTCGAGCTCGCCAAGCGCTACAAGGAGATCGGCGCCCACGGCCAGGTAACCTTCAGCTGGCTTGCCCAGGACTTGAGCCCGAGCGGTGCCGCGGGCGACGCGCGCAAGGCGAGTGCCGCGCGGGGCCGCGCCCTCCTGGAGGAGGCCGCCACCCGCTTGGCCGCCATTCTCGTGGAGACCGCGCGCCTACCGCTCGCAACGCTCAAGGGACGACCGCCGAGAAAGCGCATTTAGTACGCGGAACGATACGTGCGTGACACACCCCCCACCCTACCCTCCCCCTCAAGGGGGGAGGGAAGAGTGTGGCTTTGCAACAAAACCCCCTCGCCCTCGAAGGGGGAGGGTGGGGTGGGGGTGACGCTCGGATTTTCAGCAGTTGGCTCTAAGTTTCGGCCAGGCGACGACTGCGACCCTCATGCGGACGGCAGGAGGTTGACATGGCGAAGGCAGGATTAACCCGTCGCGGCTTCTTGAACCTGGTCGGCAGGGCCGGCGGTGCCGCGGCGCTCTACGAGACCATGGCGGCGATGGGGCTCCTGCCGGTGCCGACGGCCTATGCGGGCCCGCCCGAGCTCCCGCATGGCTCGGGGCGCGGCACGCATGTCGTCATCCTCGGCGCCGGGATCGCCGGCATGACGGCCGCCTACGAGCTCGCGCGCGCGGGCTATCGTTGCACCATCCTCGAGGCGCGCGAGCGCACCGGCGGGCGCAACTGGACGCTCCGCCGCGGCGACGTCGTCGACGAGCTCGACAGCCGGCAGCACTGCGCCTTCGCCGCCGGGCGGGAGATGTATTTCAATGCCGGTCCGGCGCGCATCCCCCAATATCACCAGGCGCTCCTCGGCTATTGCCGGAAGTTCGGCGTGGCACTCGAGGCGCGGGTCAACGACAACCGCAACGCCTTCTTCCAGAGCGACAAGGCGTTCGGCGGGCGTCCGGTGCGCGCGCGCCAGTTCATCAACGACGGCCGCGGCTACATCGCCGAGCTCCTCGCCAAGGCGGTCAATCAGCACGCGCTCGACGAAGCGGTGACCGCCGACGACCGCGAACGCTTCCTCGCCATGGTGCGTGGGTTCGGGGCCCTCGACCGCGACTTCCGCTACATGGGTTCGGCGCGCGCGGGCTTCGGCGAATGGCCGGGGGCCGGCGATCAGCCCGGCAAGCTGCTGGCGCCGCTCGCGCTTAGCGAGATGCTGCGCACGGAGTTCGCCTTCTTCCAGATCAACTGGGGGGATCTCATCGATTTCGCGCCCACGATGCTGCAGCCGGTAGGCGGGATGGACCGCATCGCGCGCGCCTTCGAGCGACGCGTGCATCCCATGCTGCGCCTGGGGGCGGAGGTGCGCGAGATCCACCGCGCGGGCGAGGGGGTGCGCGTCCTCTATCGCCGGCGCGGGAGCGGCCGGCTGCACGCGCTCCAGGCGGACTTCTGCATCGTAGCACTTCCGCTCTCGGTGCTCGGCGCGGTGGCCGCCGATTTCTCGCCCGCCTACAAGGCGGCCATCGCTTCCGCGAGCTACGGAAAGGCGGTCAAGCTCGCCTTCCAGGCGAAACGCCGCTTCTGGGAGGAGGACGACGCCATCTACGGCGGCATTTCCTGGACCGACCAGGACATCACGCAAGTATGGTATCCGACGGGGGGCTATCACGGCCGCACGGGCATCCTGCTCGGCGCCTTTGTCTGGAGCGACGCCATCGCCGAGCGCTTCGGCGCCCTCAAGCCGAACGAGCGCAACCGGCTTGCCGCCGCGAGCGGCGCCAAGCTTCATGCGCGCTATGCCGAGGAGGTCGAGCACGGCATCTCGGTCGCCTGGGCAAAGGTCCCCTACAACCTCGGCGCCTGGGTCCATTGGACGCCCGAGGGGCGCAAGACCGCCTACGCGACGCTCATCGAGCCCGACGGGCCGATCTATTTCACGGGCGAGCATATGAGCTACGTCACCTCCTGGCAGGAGGGTGCCGTGCTCTCGGCCCAGGCGGTGGTGAATGCCATCGCCGCGCGCGTGAAGAGCCGCAAGGCCTAGCCTTTTCAAGGGCGACGTCATGCGCTTAAAGCGATTCCGGCGCTGCGGGATTCCATGCTAACCTTTTGAGTTAGAACTTTGCCGCACCCGGAGACGACCGTCATTGCGAGCGAAGCGAACCCCGGCGTACGCCGGGGCAGTGCACTTGGTGCAAAACACTTCCTGGATTGCTTCGGCGCCCTTCGGGCACCTCGCAATGACAAGTTTGATGAGGCGGCACGGCCGACCGGAGAATGGAGGACGTCGGAATGAGCGCACGCACGGCAAGCTTGGCCAAGGCCAAGAGATCGGTCCGCGAGCAGGTCTCGGCAGAGGAGTGGCGCGTCCGCGTCGACCTCGCCGCCTGCTACCGCCTCATCGCGCACTACCGTTGGGACGACCTCGTCTTCACCCACATCTCCGCGCGCGTTCCCGGGCCGGAGCGCGCTTTCCTCCTCAATCCCTACGGCATGATGTTCCAGGAGATCACCGCCTCCTCGCTCGTCAAGGTCGACTTCGACGGCAACGTGCTCATTTCGAGCGAGCACGGCATCAATCTTGCGGGCTACACCATCCACAGCGCCATCCAGATGGCGCGGCCCGACGTGGCGTGCGTGATCCACCTGCATTCGCGCGATGGTGCCGCCGTCTCGGCGCAGAAGGACGGCTTGCTGCCGCTCACCCAGAACGCGATGATCGCGCGCGCGTTCCTCGCCTATCACGACTACGAGGGGATCGCGCTCGATCTCGGCGAGCGCGAGCGCCTGGTCGGGGACCTCGGCGACAAGTGCCTCATGATGCTGCGCAACCACGGCACGCTCGCCTGCGGGCCATCCGTCGCGGAAGCCTTTGCGCGGATGTTCACCCTCGAGCGCGCCTGCGAGATGCAGGTGGCGGCCCTCGCCGGCGGCCGCGAGCTCACCATTCCCTCCGAGGAGGTGCAAGAGCTCGTCGCACGCCAAGTGCAGAGGAACTCGGACGCCGACCGGCCGGGCGAGCTCGCCTGGCCGGCGCTCCTGCGCATGCTGGATCGCCAGGACCCGAGCTACAAGGACTAGGCGCGCCCACGCCGAGGAGCGTGGCAAAGCGCCGCAGCCCCCTCCGCTTGTGCGGCGAGGCCGCTTCCGCTACAGCTTTCGGTCATGTTCCTCGCCGACCTTTGGTACTTCGCGCTGCCCAGCAAGCGTTTGAAGCCGGGGCGAACGGTCGGGGTGACCCTTCTCGGCGAGCCTCTGCTGCTCGGCCGGGCGCGCGATGGCAGGGCCTTCGCGCTCGCAGGTCTCTGTCCCCATCGCGGCGTTCCGCTTTCGCACGGCCGCTTCGACGGCGGCGAGATCGAGTGCTGCTATCACGGCTGGCGCTTCAATACCGAGGGCCGCTGCACGACCATTCCGTCCCTCATCGACGAAGATGGCGCCGATCTCTCCCGCATTCACGTGAAGCGCTACCCGTGCCGCGAGGTGCAGGGCAATCTGTGGGTCTACTTCGGCAAGGAGAGCGCTGCCTTGCCCGAGGTGCCGACCGTGCCCGAGATCGGCGAGAGCCATCCCAAGATCTTCGAGGACATGCTTTTCGCCTGTAACCTCGACCATGCCGCCGTCGGGCTGATGGACCCGGCGCACCGCGCCTTCGTGCACGGCGCGGGCTGGTGGCGGCGCGCCCAGGCGATGCGCGAGAAGGCGTGCCAGGTCGAGCCGATCGAGCTCGGCTGGCGCGTGGGACGCCACAAGACGCGCGACGGCTACGGGCTCCTCGGGCGCGAAACGACGGCCGAGGTCACTTTCCGCCTGCCGGGCGTGCGCGTCGAGCACGTCAAGGCGGGCGGTCGCGTGCTGTGCCACTTGACCGCGCTGACGCCAGTGAGCGAAAGCGAGACGCGCGTCAATCATGCGGTCTATTGGACGGCACCCGGGCTCTCGGCGCTCAAGCCGGCCATCCGCGCCTCGGTGCGGCGCATGCTCAGGGAGGACCGCCGCATCCTCGAGCTCCAGCAAGCGGGGCTCAAGCACCGGCCCGAGCTCATGCTGATCGGTGACGCGGACGTGCAGGCGAAGTGGTACTACGCGCTCAAGGACGGTTACGCCGCGGCGCGCGAGCTAGGCCAATCCTTCCGCAATCCGCTCAAGGAGCGCAGCCTCGCCTGGCGCGGCTGAGGCGCGTCCTCCGCGGCAGGGTCGGCCAAGCCTCAGCTCGCCAGGCGGTAGTCCTTGAACTGCTCGCGCAAGCGCGTCTTCTGGAACTTGCCCGTCGTCGTCTTCGGGATCTCGTCCACGAACTCGATCGCATCGGGCAGCCACCAGTTTGCGAACTTGGCGGCGAGGAAGTCCTTGAGCTCCGCCGCCGTGGCGCTGGCCCCTTTCTTGAGCACGACGCAGGCGAGCGGGCGCTCCTGCCACTTGGCGTGGGGGACGGCGATCACCGCCGCCTCGAGCACGGCCGGGTGACCCATGAGCGCGTTCTCGAGATCGACCGAGCTGATCCACTCGCCGCCCGACTTGATCAGGTCCTTGGTGCGGTCGGTGATCTTGATGTAGCCCTCGGCGTCGATGTTGACCACGTCGCCGGTGCGGAACCAGCCGTCCTCGGTCCAGGTTCGGCTCTTCTCCTCGGGGTTGTAGTAGGAGGCGGCGACCCAGGGGCCGCGCACCTGGAGCTCGCCCACGCTCTCGCCGTCCCATGGCGCCTCGCCCTCGTCGTTGATCACGCGCACCTCGACGAAGGGAAGGGCGACGCCCTGCTTGGCGCGATAGGCATAGCGGGTGTCGGCACTGGCCTGATCGAGCCGCGGCTTGACGGTGCCCATGGTGCCGACCGGCGACATCTCGGTCATGCCCCAAGCGTGGATGATGGTGATGCCGAGCTCGTCGAAGGCGCGCAGCATGGCCTCGGGGCAGGCCGAGCCGCCCACGAGCAGGCGCATGTTGGGCGGCAGCGGATATTTCGCGCGCTCGCGGCGCAAGAGGTCGAGCACGCCGAGCCACACCGACGGCACCCCGCCCGCGCACGTCACGCCCTCGCGCGAGAACAGGTCGAGGAGGCTCTCGGCGTCGAGGTGCGGTCCCGGCATCACCAGCTTGGCACCGGTGAGCACGGCGCCGAAGGGAATGCCCCAGGCATTGGCGTGGAACATGGGCACGACCGGGGCGAGCGTCTGGCGCATCGAGAAGTTCAGCACGTCCGGCAGGGAGATCGCCATCGTGTGCAGCACCATCGAGCGGTGGCTGTAGGCGACCCCCTTGGGCCTGCCCGTGGTGCCCGAGGTATAGCACATGCCGCAGGCCTCGTTCTCGTCGAGCTCGGGGAAGCGGAAATCGCCGCTGGCTGTCTCGAGGAGGGCCTCGTAGTCCTCGTAGCCTTGGGGGACGGGCTTGCCGGTGAGCGAGACCACGAAGACGCGCTCGAGCTTCACCTTGTCGCGGAAGCGCTCGTAGAGCGGCAGGAGCACGTCGTCGACGATGAGGAAGCGGTCGCCCGCGTGGTTGGCGATATAGGCGATGTCGTCGGGCAAGAGGCGCAGGTTGAGGGTGTGGAATACCCCGCCCGCGGCGGGAATGCCGAAATAGGCCTCGACGTGGGCGTAGTGGTTCCACATCAGCGTGGCCACGCGCTCGCCGCGCTTGAGCCCGGCCTTGGCGAGGGCCTCGGCGAGCCGATGCGCGCGCCGGTAAAGGTCGGCATAGCGGTGGCGGTGCAGCGACTTGTCGGGCAGACGGGAGACGATCTCGACCTCGCCGTGGAGCTTGCCCGCGTGCTCGAGCATCGCGCTCAAGGTCAGCGGGAAGCGCATCATGGTGCCTAGCATGGGTCCTCCCTCGCGTCGTCGTCTCGACGTTGAGCATTATCAAACCCCGCCCGCCGCAAGGGCGCAAGGGATAAGCGGGGGCGCGCGGGGGTTGCGAAGGAGCCGAGGGCGCTCGGCTCGGGCACACCTTGCCGTCACGGCGTCGCGTGGAAGGCGCTGGTGAGGGCCTCGGCTTGCTTGAGCTGCTCCGGTGTCATCCGGCCCATGACGTAGCTGCGATTCTGCTCCGCCCCCGGATAGAGGGCCTGGGCCGCGAGCGCGAACCATTTGTAGGCCTCGACGAGGTCGGGGGCAGGGCCGGCGCCGTTGAGGATCTGGAGGCCGGCATTGTACTCGGCCGCGGCGATGCCGTGGTTGGCGGCCGCGAGGGTGTAGTGCTTGGCGAGTGCCGGGTCCTTCGGGACGCCGTTCCCCACCATGTAGAGCTGGCCCACGAGGGACTGGGCCTCGGCATCGCCGGCGTCCGCCGCGATCTTGAGATAGGTTGCCGCCTTGGCCGGATCGGCGGCGACCCGGGTCGGCTCGTCCTCGCTGCCCGCGCCATGGAGATAGAGGAGGCCGAGTGTCACATCGGCGGGCCGGTAGCCCTTGGCGGCGGCGAGGCGATACCACTCGGTCGCGAGCGCATAGCTGCGCGGAGTGCCGAGGCCGGCTGCAGCCATCTCGCCGATCATGAACTCGGCCTCGGCGTTGCCGTTTTGCGCGTCCTCGATGAGCTCGGTGTAGGCGAGCGCGTAGTCGCCGTGCTCGAAGGCCGCCTTGCCCTTGGCGAAATCGGCATGGGCGGGCGGGCCAGCTAGGAACGCCGCAAGGAGGACCAGGGCGGCGGCAAGTGCGCGCGCAACGCGCGCGACCTCGCCCGAGCGGCCGGCACTAGGCGAGATCATGGCACTCCTCCCTCCTGACCCTGCTTCGCCTGAGATATAGTGACGGGGCCGCGGCGTGCCACGGGGCTTTTGCGCCCCCTTGCGTCCGGGCTGGCGCTTTGCTTCAGTCGCCCGCAGCCGAGAGGAGCCATGAACCTCGCCGAGATGCTGATCAAGAGCGCCTTGCAGGAACCCGAACGGCCCGCCGTCGCCCTCGGCACGACGGTGCTCTTCGACTACCGCACGCTCGAGCGCCGCGTGGCGCGGCTCGCGGGCGGGCTCACCACAGAGCTCGGGCTCCGCCGCGACGACCGCGTGGCGCTCGTGATGAAGAACGTCCCCGAATATGTCGAGGCGATGTACGCGTGCTGGCACGCCGGGCTCGCCGCGGTGCCGGTCAATGCCAAGCTTCATCCGCGCGAGATCGCCTATATCCTCGAGAACAGCGGCGCGCGCGCCTGCTTGGCGACCGCGGAGCTGGCGGTTGCGGTGGACGCGCTCCGGCCGCGGCCGGCGACACTCGAGCGCATCATCGAGGCGGGAAGTGCCGACTATGCAGCACTTCTCGGCGCCGAGCCCCTGCCGCCTGCCGAGCGCTCCGGCGACGAGACCGCCTGGCTCTTCTATACGAGCGGCACCACGGGCCGGCCCAAGGGCGTCATGCTCAGCCATCGCAATCTGGTGACCGCGGCACTTTGTTATTTCGCCGACGTCGACGACATCGCACCCGGCGACGGCATCATCCACGCAGCCCCCATGTCGCACGGCTCGGGCCTCTATGTGGTGCCGCACGTCGCCAAGGCCGCCTGCAACGTCGTGCCCGAGAGCGGGGGCTTCGACGCGGCCGAGATCTGCCGCCTCGTGAACGCGCATCGCGGCGTCACCATGTTCTACGCCCCCACCATGGTGCGCCGCCTGCTCGACCATCCGGGGCTCAAGGAGGCCGATCTCGCGCGGCTCAAGACCATCGTCTACGGCGGTGCGCCGATGTATCTCGCCGACCTCAAGGAGGCGCTTGCCACCCTCGGCAACCGGCTCGTGCAAATCTACGGCCAGGGCGAGAGCCCCATGACGATCACCTGCTTGACACGGCGGCATCATGCGGAAAGCGGCCATCCGCGCTACGAGCAGCACCTCGCCTCGGCGGGTACGGCCTATACGGGCATGGAAGTGCGTGTCGCAGACACAAAGGACAGGCCGCTTGCCGTGGGCGAGGCGGGCGAGGTGCTCGTGCGCGGGGACTGCGTGATGAAAGGCTATTGGCAGAACCCGGAGGCGACGGCGGAGGCCTTGCGCGGCGGCTGGCTGCACACGGGCGACGTGGGCGTCCTCGACGAGGAGGGCTTCTTGACGCTCAAGGACCGCTCCAAGGACCTCATCATCAGCGGCGGCTCGAACATCTATCCGCGCGAGGTCGAGGAGGTGCTGCTCATGCATCCCTCCGTGCATGAGGTCTCCGTGGTCGGCCGCGCGCACCCCGAGTGGGGCGAGGAGGTCGTCGCCTTCGTCGTCGCGGCCGCGGGCGGACGCGTCGGCGCGGACGAGCTCGACCGCCTTTGCCTCGACAACATCGCGCGCTTCAAGCGGCCCAAGGAATACCGCTTCGTCGAGGCACTCCCCAAGAACAATTACGGCAAGATCCTCAAGACCGAGCTCAGGGAGCGGCTCAAGGCGGAGACGGCGGCGGCGCCGCCGACGCGATGAGGAATTGCCGCATGGGGTGAGGACCTACTACAACGGCAAGTGTCCGGTGTGCGCCGCGGGGGTGGCCGACCAGCGCCGCCGCGCCGCGCGCGCGGGGGCGGCTTGCGATTGGGTCGACATCAATGCGGCACCCGACGCACTCGCGGCCCATCGTGTCGGGGTCGACGACGTGCGCTTGAGAATCCATGCCATCGACGGCGAGGGCCGGCTCCGCGTCGGGACGGAGGCCTTCGCCGCGATCTGGCGAGAGCTGCCGCATTGGCGCTGGCTCGCTCGCCTCATCAGCCTGCCCGGCATCAGCACTTGCATGAGTTGGCTCTACGACCGCCTCGCCTACCGCCTCTACGCGTGGAACCGACGGAAGGGAAGGTGGTGATGCGGGAGGCGGGGCCTTGCGCGCGGGCCTTCGCGTGGGAGGCGCCCACGTTTCTCCGATAGCATATGGACAGCGCGCGCGCGCGGGTCCTAAGGTCGCACCTCTGTGGAGAGCGGCAGCAAGGGGGGACTTCGCCATGGCGGCGCGGCTCAAGGACAAGGTGGCGCTGGTGACGGGTGCCGGCTCGATCGGTCCCGGCTGGGGTAACGGCAAGGCGGCGGCCGTGCTCTTCGCGCGCGAGGGGGCGAGGGTGCTCGCGGCCGACCTGAGGCTCGCGGCGGCACTCGAGACCAAGGGCATCATCGAGGGCGAGGGTGGGGCTTGCGAGGCGGTCGCCTGCGATGTGAGCAAGGCGAAGGAGGTGGCGGCGATGGTGGAGGCCTGCGTGAAGGCGTTCGGCCGCATCGACGTGCTGCACAACAACGTCGGCATCGTCGAGGTGGGCGGCCCGGTCGAGACCAGCGAGGAGAGCTGGGACCGGGTCAACGACGTGAACCTCAAGAGCATGTTCCTCACCTGCAAGCACGCGCTCCCGCACATGGAGCGGCAAGGCAAGGGGGCGATCGTCAATATCGCCTCCATCTCGGGCATCCGCTGGACCGGCGTGCCCTACGTCTCCTACTCGGCGAGCAAGGCGGCGGTGATCCACTTCACCCGCGTGGTGGCGCTGCAATACGCGCGGGCCGGCATCCGCGCCAACTCGATCCTGCCGGGGCTGATGAACACGCCGATGGTCCATGCCTCGCTCGTCGGCGCCTATGGGGCGAATGCCGAGGAGATGGTGCGCAGGCGCGACGCGCAGTGCCCGATGGGCCGCATGGGCGATGCCTGGGACGTAGCTTACGCCGCGCTGTTCCTCGCCTCCGACGAGGCCAAGTACATTACCGGCACCGAGCTCATCGTCGACGGCGGCTTGACGGTCAACTGCGTCTGAAGCGCGCTCTCGGCGCGCGAGCAAGGAGTGCAGCATGAGCGACATCCATTCGCAGACCCAGGGGTTCGCGCGCTGGCGCGAGGCGCGGTTGCAGGCGATGTTCCGCAAGGAGGACGTTGCCAGCTTGCGCTTCCTGGCCTGGCTCCGGAGCGGAACGCTGGCGCTCGTCGCCGTTTGGCTGCTCTCGCTCGCACATGCCCCGCATCTCGCCGAGCACCTGATCAGCTGCGCCTTGTTCGCCGGACTCGGCTGGGTCTATTACGCCCTAAGCCGGCGCGGCCGGCCCTGGTACAGCGTGCTCTTTCCGGTCATCGATGCGCTCGTCGTACTCGACAATCTCCTGCCGATCATGCCTTGGAATGTGCCGTCGGTGCCCTTGCCCATTCTGCTGCGTTTCGGCAGCTTCAGCTTCCTGTTCGTGCCCTTAGCACTCATGGCGTTTCTCTACTCGCCCTGGCGCACGCTCTGGAGTGCCGTTGCCGCAGCGCTCGCTTGGTCGGCGGCCGTCCTTTATATCCTGAGGGAGCCGGGTGCCTTCGGCCAGACCAGTCTCATGCTCACCATGACCGAGGACCCGCGGCGCTTTCTCGCGACGATCCTCAACCCCAACTTCGTCAATCTCACGACCGTCGAAAGCGACATCTTCATGCTGCTTTTGGTGGGCGCGCTGCTGTCGATCGTCGTTTGGCGCACGCGCGAGCTCGTGCGGCGGCAGATCGTCGTCGAGCGCAACCGCGCCCAGCTCGCCCGCTATTTCTCGCCCAACCTCATCGAGGAGCTGCAGGAGGTCAAGGAGCCGCTCGGGCCCGGGCGCACCCAGAGGGTCGCGGTGCTCTTCGCCGACATCGTCGACTTCACGCGCACCTGCGAGCGCCTGCCGCCCGAGCGGGTGATGGAGCTCTTGCGCAGCTTCGACCGCCGCATGGCGCGCGTCGTCTTCGCGCATCACGGCACGCTCGACAAATACATCGGCGACGCCGTGATGGCGACCTTCGGCACGCCGCGCAGCGGGCGGGAGGACGCGCTCAACGCGTTGAGGTCGGCGCGGGCCATGATCGACGAGCTCGAGCGCTGGAACGCCAAGCGCATGGCACGCGGCGCCGTCCCGATCCGCGTCGGCATCGGCGTCCACTACGGCGTCGCGGTGCTGGGCGACATCGGCGACGAGCGGCGTCTCGAGTTCGCCGTGATCGGCGACGCCGTCAATGTGGCGAGCCGCATCGAGCGCCTCACCCGCGTGCTCGGCAGCGACATCCTGGTGAGCCAGGACCTCGTCGACGCGGCGCGCGAGGAGGCGCCTGCGGCGGCGGAAGCGGCATTGGCCGGCTTTGTCGTCGATCGGCCGCGCAAGCTGCGCGGCCGGCGCGAGCCGGTGGCCTTATGGTCCTATCGCAAAGCGCTGCCGGCCGAGGCTCATGCGGGAGCCGCGTGAGTCGAGGAAGACGCTTCTTTCTCCACTCGCGGCAACTGCGTGAAGGCAGCTGTCGTGCTCACTCCGTCGACCGGGCCGGCCGAAAGTTGGATGGACGGCGACTTTAGAGCATTGCAATCGACTTATACGGCACGTACAGCAGGAAACCGAGGCTGAGGTTGCAGACTATGTTGCGGACTATATTGACGACACGTTTATTGGTAGCCATCCTCAATCACTAGGCCACGGACTCAAGGCCCCCTCTGGCGACAAGAGCCAGTAGCTTGAGCGAGGCGCCCTGGGGATGTTTCTGGCCGCGTTCCCATTGGCTCACAAGGCCGGTCGTCACGTTCAGATAGCGGGCAAAGACAGCCTGGCTCGCACCCTCGCGTTCGCGGAGCGCGCGAATCTCTCCGGCCGACAGGGGGCGGACCGGCGTCAGACAGGCATCGTCAAACTTGCGCATCGTACGCTTGTCCACCAGGCCAGCAGCATGCAGGTCTTCGGCGGTTTCATGGATCGCCGCCATGATGCGGCTACGATACTGTTTGCTCATCGCTCACCTCGATCAATGCCCCGCTTTCAATTGCTCTCGCAATTTCGTCGTCGCTGTAAGCGAGCATCAGCGCCGCGAGGTTTTTGAATTCTGTTAACTCATCGTCTCTGATGTTGTCGCGTTCGTTTTTTGCAAAGCCATAGACGAAAACAGCGCGATCCTTTGCCCGAAACAGGATGACGGTCGTAAAGCCGCCGGCCTGCCCTTCACCGGGCCGGGCGACCCTCTGTTTGATGACACCGCCTTCGAGATCGGCATCTATCAGGCCGCGCCCGGCTTTCAAAATCGACTTACGCAGGGCTGAATCGGCGAGCCCAGCCTTGCGGGCAAAGCGGTTGAAGACCTTGCTTTTGAATATCCGCATTCACTCTCAGACAAATCCCGAGTCTGACCGCAAAAGTATGATACTTAGTACTATACTTGTCAAGACGCCTCGTTGCGGCGCCGCAAGCGTCTGCATGGTGAAGGCTCGACGGCGGCGCAGGCCCAGCGCAATGGCGGCTTAAGCCATTTCCAGGCGCTTGAACTTTATCGCGTCGGCCCTGACCTGTGCGAGGTCGTACCGCGCCTGTTGCACGAGCCAGCTTTCGGCACTGCCGCCGAACACCTTGGACAGCCTGACGGCCATTTCGGGAGAAACTCCGCGCCGCCCGTTCACCAGTTCCGACAAGGTGGTGCGCGTGACGCCAAGTGCCACGGCGGCGGCAGTGATGGTCAAGCCCAAAGGTTCAATGCACTGGCGCAGCACAAAGCCGCCCGGATGGGGCGGGTTCTTCATCGGCATGGCACAATCTCCCTTCAATGGTAATCGACGTAATCGACGTCCACCACGTCGCGGTCGGCAAAGCGAAAGATCACCCGCCAATTGGCCCGAACCGTCACAGCCCCAAACCCCTGAATTCGCCCTCGCGTCCGGCGCCGCAGGAGGCGCCGCCGCCGCCGTGCCGGATAAGAGGCTCCGCGCGCTCCCTCACGCCGCGGCGGGTGAGGCCACGACGCGTCCCAGGCGCACGGCCGTGAGTCCTGGCTTGAGCGTGCGCGCCGGCATGATCGGCACGCAATCGTCGTAAGGGGTCCGCACCTCGCGCACGCCGTCGCGCGCGATGAGGGTGCCCACCTCGGCGATCGTCTCGAGGCTGCGGCACGGCCGCGCGAAGGCGAAATCGTCGCTCGCGATGGTGACGACGTGCGTCACCTCGATGAAGCGCTGGGGGGGAAGCGGCCCTGACGAGAGATGCTCGGCGGCAACGGCGGGATCGAGCATGTCGAGTGCGGCGAGGAAGCGCAGCGCCGCCTCGAAGGCGACCGCCGCACTCGCGGCGTCGAAATGCTGGCCGCATTCGACGAGAAGTGCAGCCTTCTCGCCCGTGGCCGCGCCGAAGCCGTCATAGTCGCGCAAGCGCACGCCGCCGGCGTGGCCGGCATCGGCGACGACGGTCGCGGGATAGCCCACGCGTCGCGCGAGGTGCAGGCCCTTCGCCGCGGCCCCGGAGAGTGCGAGCGCTGCCGTTCCATCCATCATCGAATGGAGATCGAGGAGATAATCGGCGGCGTCCGCCAAGGGCCTGAGCGCGCGCGCGCGCGCGAGCTCGACGCTGCCTTGCGGCCCGTCGAGCTTGTCTTTGGACCAGAGGCGGTTCATGTCCTCGTCGACGAAGCGCCCCTGGTCCGGCCGCTTGGGATCGATGCGGGCGTAGGCCGCGACATTGGCGAAGGCGAGCGTCAAGGTGCCGCGCGAAGGTGCCAACGCGGCGGCAAGCAGGCGGTCGAGTGCGGCGGCACCGCAGGCCTCGTTCCCGTGCATGAGGGCCGTCATCAGCACATGGGGACCGGCCTCGCGGCCCTGCCGGCGGTGGACGTATTCGATTCCGGCGTTGCCGCTCTGCCAACGCGCGATGTCCGGCGGGCTCAGCCTCGCGGGCGGGCTCATCTCGGATAAAGCGCGCCCATGGCGGGCTCAGCCGCGCGCGACGTGCTCGACGAGGCGCTCCATGAACGCCTCGCAGCGCGCGATCTGCTCGAGCGCCACCCACTCGTCGGGCTTGTGGGCCTGCTCGATCGAGCCGGGGCCGCAGACGACGGTCGGGATCTGCGCGTCGGAGAAGAGCCCCGCCTCGGTGCCGAAGGAGACCTTGCCCGTGCTGTTGCCGCCGGTGAGCTGCTTGACGAGGCGCGTGACCGCGGCCTCCTCGTCGGTGTCGAGGCCGGGCGAGTCCGAGAGCGTCTCCCAGTGAATGGCGGCCTCGGCCGTGACCGTCTTCATCTCGGGCAGGAGTTGGCGCTCGGCGAAGCTCTTGATCTCGTCGAGGAGCAGATGGGGATTCTCGGGGGGCAGCGTGCGGAACTCGAAATCGAAGACGCAATCGCGCGGCACGATGTTGAGCTGGGTGCCGCCGCGCACCACGCCCGTGTGCACGGTGGTGTAGGGCGGATCGAAGCCGTCGTCGAAGGGCCCCGTCTTCTCGATGCGTTTCCTCATGCGCCGCAGATGGACGATGATCTCGGCGGCCAACTCGACCGCATTAACGCCGCGATGGGTGAGGGCCGAGTGCGATTCGAGGCCGCGCACCGCGCAGCGGCAGCCGAGCTTGCCCTTGTGCCCGCGCACCACCTGCATGAGCGTCGGCTCGCCCACGATGCAGAAGGCGGGGCGGACCGGCATCGCGTCGAACTGGGCGATGAGCCGGCGCACGCCCAGGCAGCCCACCTCCTCGTCGTAGGAGAAGGCCAGGTGGATCGGCGTCTTGAGCTTGCGCTCGAGGAAGCGCGGCACGAAGGCGAGCACGACAGCGATGAAGGACTTCATGTCGCTCACCCCGCGGCCGTAGAGCCTGCCCTCGCGCTCGACGAGGGCGAAGGGGTCGCTCTGCCAGTCCTGGCCGTCGACGGAAACCACGTCGGTGTGGCCCGAGAGCATGATGCCCGGGCGGTCCCTCGGGCCGAGCGTGGCGTAGAGGTTGGCCTTCTTCCCGCTCTCGTCGTGGACGAGGAGGGCTTGGACGCCAAGGCCCGCGAGAAAGTCGCGCACGCACTCGATGAGGGCGAGATTCGAATCCCGGCTCACGGTCGGGAAGGCGATGAGCCGCTCGATCCATTCGCGGCTCCTGGGACGCGGCGTGCTCATGATCGCATTGCAGCTAGGATCCGAACTGCTCCTTGAGAATCCGTTCCTCGAGGTTGTGCTCGGGGTCGAAGAGCAAAGTCAAGCTGACTTTGCGGTCCTCGGCGACCTCGACCTCCACGACGTCGCGCGCTTCCGTGTAATCGGCGACCGCACTCACCGGTCGCTTCTCGGCCTCGAGGATGCGGAACTTCACCTTGGCCGATTGCGGCAAGAGCGCGCCGCGCCAGCGGCGCGGGCGGAAGGGACAAATCGGCGTCAGCGCGAGCACGCCCGAGCCCAGCGGAATGATCGGGCCGTGCGCGGAAAGATTGTAGGCGGTACTCCCGGCGGGGGTCGAGATGAGGATGCCGTCGCAGATGAGCTCGTCCAAGCGGGTGACGCCGTCGACGTCGATCCGGAGCTTGGCGCTCTGACGCGTCTCGCGCAGAAGGGAGACCTCGTTGATGGCGAGCGCCTGGATGCGGTTGCCCGAGAGTGTGAGCACCTTCATGCGCAGCGGATGGAGCTTGTAGCCCTGCGCGAGAGCCACGCGCCGCGGCAGCCGTTCCTCGCGGTACTCGTTCATCAGGAAGCCGATCGAGCCGCGCTGCATGCCGTAGATCGGCTTCTTGAGGCCCATATAGCGATGGAGGGATTCGAGCATGAAGCCGTCCCCGCCCAAGGGAACGATCGCATCGGCCTCCTCGATCGGGACGTTGCCGTAGCGCGCCACGAGGCGCCGCAAGGCGTCCTTGGCCTTTTCCGTCTCTGAGGCGAGGAAGGCGAGCTTCGGCGTGGCGGCCATGGCGGCTCCATCGGGAAGGGGGAAGCGAGTATAGCCAGCCGCCGCGGCGCGCCATAGGGGCCTTCCCGAAGGCAAATCGCGACGAGGGGCGAGCGGCGGAAGAATTGTCCCGGGTCTTGCCAAGGATGCGGCTCCGGCTCATCGTGGCCGGGCGTCAAGCCGAGGGGATCGCAATGACCGAATGGCTTTCGAGGATGCTCGCGCTCACACTCCTGGCACTGGCCGGCGCCGGGATGTTAGCCGAGGCACGGGCGCAAACGACCGCACCGGCCGCGGAAGCCGAGCGCTCCGGCAGCGACCGGGACGCCAACTACTATTACCCCCCGCCGCAGTCGCGCGAGGTCTATCGCTCGGTCGCGACCACGCTCGCCGACTCCACGCGCGAGCGCCGCCTCGGCTTCGTCACCGGCATGACGCAGGAAATGCTGACCTACCACTATGCGCCGCAGTTCATCATGTACGCCAAGGGGGACGAGGCCAACAGGCTGATCATTGTCGCGATCACCGACAGCGCCTACAACACGCTCTATCGGGCGCGCGCGCTCTTCGCCATGCTGACCGCGATCGCGCGGCTCACGCCCTACTTCAAGGAGAACTCGGTCAGCGCCGTCTACAACTTCTTCGATCTCTGCAAGCTGCTCGGCTTCACGCAGCTGACCTGGTCCGACGGCAAGACGCTCGCCCACCAGATCGAGATCAGGTAGAACGCCGCGCGAGCCCCGGGGAGGCCCGCGCGGCGCGTCGGGGGAAGCGCTACGATGCGCGATAATCGTGCGACTTGAATGTGAGCTGCTTGGTCACCTCGGGGGCGGAGGCGATCTTGCGGATGTTGCCCCAGGTTTGCTTGTAGTTGGGGATGATCGGCGCCATTGCTTCGGGATGGATGCGGTCGGAGCGCGTCTGAGCCCGATGGTCCCGCAATATCGAAGGGCCGCCGTTGACAATGATCAGAAAATTCGACAATACTCGAAATATGGAAAAGACAAACGCGCTCGCGGCCCTCGCCGGCCTGTCGCACGAGACGCGACTCGACATCTTCCGGCTCCTGGTCGAAGCGGGGCCCGCCGGGATCGCCGCCGGCCAGATCGGCCAGCGTCTCAATCTCGCACCGGCGACCCTCTCCTTCCATCTAAGCCATCTCAAGCATGCCGGCCTCGTCGATGCCGAGCGAGACGGGCGGTCGCTCGTCTATTCCGCGGACTTCGAGCGCGTGCGGACGCTCATCGCCTACCTGACCGAGAACTGCTGCGGAGGTCATCCGGCGGCATGCGGCCTTCCCGACTGCGAGCCGGCAGCCGCCGCCGCCGGGTCCAAAGCCAGGGGGATACGAGACCATGAAGCGCCTTCACGCGCGCGGCGCCGTTGAGCCGGCCAAGTCGGCCGGCGGCACTCAAGCCCAGGATCGCCCGATGAGCAAGAAGACCTTCAACGTGCTGTTCTTATGCACGGGGAACTCCGCAAGGAGCATCCTCGCGGAGTCGCTTCTCAGGCACTGGGGCAAGGGTCGCTTCAACGCGTTCAGCGCCGGGAGCTTCCCGAAGCCCGCACCGCATCCCTACGCCCTCGAGCTGCTGACCAAGCTGAGGCTGCCGACCGAAGGGCTGCGCAGCAAAAGCTGGGACGAGTTCGCCAAGCCGGGAGCGCCGGAGATGGACCTCGTCTTCACCGTATGCGACCAGGCGGCAAATGAGCCGTGCCCCGTCTGGCCCGGTCAGCCAGTGACCGCCCACTGGGGCCTGGCCGATCCGGTGGCGGTCGAGGGGACCGAGATGCAGAAACGCGACGCCTTCAGGCGCGCGCTCCGCGAGCTCGAGTTCCGCATCAAGATTTTCGTGAATTTGCGCATGGAGGCGCTCGACCGGCTGGCGCTCAAGAAAAAGGTCGACGAGATTGGCCGTACCGTCCTCGACACATCCTCCGTCGAGCGCGCCTCGTGACGATCCAGTCGGGAACCCCAACACGCTCCGGCGCTGCTCTCCGTGGTGAACCGGCGCGCCGCGGCCGAGCTGCCCATCTCGGTGTCGTCGAACGCTATCTCTCGTTGTGGGTGGCGCTCTGCATCGTGGCCGGCATTGCGCTCGGACGCTTCATGCCGACCCCCTTCGCGATTCTCGGCCGCGCCACCGTGGCAGAGGTCAATCTGCCGGTCGCCGTGCTCGTCTGGCTCATGATCGTGCCGATGCTGCTCAAGGTCGATTTCGGCGCGCTGCATCAGGTGCGGGAGCATTGGCGCGGCATCGGTGTTACCCTCTTCATCAATTGGGCGGTCAAGCCTTTCTCGATGGCCCTGCTCGCATGGATTTTCATCGCTCATCTCTTCGCACCCCTGCTGCCCTCGGGCCAGCTTTCCTCCTACGTCGCCGGCCTCATTCTGCTCGCAGCGGCACCCTGCACGGCGATGGTCTTCGTGTGGAGCAATCTGGTCGAGGGCGAACCGCACTTCACGCTCAGCCAGGTGGCGCTCAACGACGCCATCATGATCGTCGCTTTTGCGCCGCTCGTCGGGCTTCTGCTCGGGCTTTCCGCCATCGCGGTACCATGGCAGACACTATTCCTCTCGGTGCTGCTCTATATCGTGGTGCCGGTGATCGCAGCACAGATTTGGCGCCGCGGCCTCCTGGCACATGGCGGTGCCGCGCGGCTCACGGCCATGCTCAAGCGGCTTGGGCCGGTATCGCTCGGGGCACTTCTGTCGACGCTCGTGCTGCTGTTCGGTTTCCAGGGTGAGCAGATTCTGAGGCAGCCGTTGGTGATTCTGCTCCTGGCCGTGCCGATCCTTATCCAAGTCTACCTGAACGCGGGCCTCGCATATTGGCTGAACCGGACGCTCGGTGTCGCCCATTGTGTCGCCGGACCCTCGGCCCTCATCGGTGCCAGCAATTTCTTCGAGCTTGCCGTTGCCACGGCGATAGCGCTCTTCGGCCTCAACTCCGGTGCTGCACTCGCGACCGTCGTCGGGGTGCTCATCGAGGTGCCGGTGATGCTCTCGGTCGTTCGGATCGTGTCCGCAACGAAGGGTTGGTACGAGCACGCCTAAGGAGGATCGAGCGGCGCTCGCTGAGGTGGTGCCGCTGCTCGAAATCCAACCAAGCAGCCCGAACGAGCTATAGACCTTCGCGGTTCCCGACCGGGCCCTTCGCTCGGGCCCGCCAGATCGGTGTATGCGGCGATCGCCGATTGGCTGTCGTCGGGGTGTCAGAGGGCCTGCAAACGGCCTTGACTTATTCGATAATTCTATTATTATAGAATTATGGACCCAAGGCTGCGCATCGGCACTCAGCAGTCGGACGAGCAAATCAGCCGCTTCGCGGACATGTTCTCGGCGATGGGGACGGATGCGCGGCTGCGCATCATGCGACTGCTGCTTTCGGCGCACCCCGACGGGATGGTGGTGAACGAGATCGGGGCCGAGCTCGATATCCCGGCATCGACGCTGTCGCACCACCTGGAGAAGCTCAAGCACGAAGAGCTGGTGAGGGTCCGCCGCGAGGGGACGTATTTGCGCTATTCGGCGAATGCCGATGCGTTGCGCGAGTTGCTGGCGTTTCTCTACGCCGAATGCTGCACGCGCAACAAGGCCGTTCAGCCCGGGAGAATCGTCCGTTTTGGCAAGGAGCGCGGACCATGAGCGAGATCGACGTAAAAGAGGCGGTCAGGTCGAAATACAGCCAGGCCGCGTTGCGCGTGAGCAAAGAGGCCGGGTCGTGCTGCGGGAAATCGGCGGCGCGCGACCGCAGCTTCCCGATCACCTCCGATCTCTACAATGAGGGAGAAACCGCCGCATTGCCCGAGGCCGCGGTCCTGGCTTCCCTCGGTTGCGGCAACCCGACTGCATTGGCTGAGTTGGCGCCCGGCGAGATCGTCCTCGACCTCGGCTCGGGCGGCGGTATCGACGTGCTGCTCTCTGCGCGTCGGGTCGGCCCCAACGGGAAGGCCTACGGTCTCGATATGACCGATGAGATGCTGGCGCTCGCCCGCGAGAATCAGCAGAAGGCCGGCATCGAAAACGCGGAGTTTCTCAAAGGCGAGATCGAGCATATTCCGTTGCCCGACAATTCGGTCGACGTCGTCATCTCGAACTGCGTCATCAACCTCTCGGGCGACAAGGAGCGGGTGCTTCGCGAGGCATTTCGAGTGCTCAAGCCGGGCGGCCGCTTCGCCGTCTCCGACGTGATCACGCGCGGCGAGGTGCCGGCTGAGATCAGACGTGACCTCTTGCTGTGGGTCGGCTGCATCGCCGGCGCGCTGACGGACGCGGAATATTCCGAAAAGCTCGCTCGAGCGGGCTTCGAGGCCATCGGCATCGAGCCGACGCGCGTCTACGACGTCGAGGACGCGAGAGAATTCTTGACCGGCAAGGGGATCGACGTGGACGCCCTCGCCCCACAGGTCGACGGAAAATTCATGAGCGCCTTCGTCCGTGCAATGAAGCCGCTCGGGCGGTCGAAGGAACGAAGCGCTCCGCAGTGCTGCGGCTGACTCCGGCCGGGGCCGGGGCAGGGGCCGGGGCAGGGGCTGCTCACCCGTCTTTCCGGGGTGGCGCCTCTTTCGTCGGCGCGTACGCCGAGGGTGTCGATCTTTTCCGTATTTCCAAGATTCTGTAATTTATAACCGCACCTCAAGCCCGCTCCTCGGCGTCATCGCCGGTCCGGCCTAAGGGGCGCGCCGCGCGGCAAGCCGCGGCAGTGCCGCGATCGCCACGCCGACCAGGATCGCTCCCATTCCGGCAACACGCGACGCCCCGAAACGTTCGCCGAGGACCAGGGCCGACGTGGCCGCACCGACGCAGGGTGCCAGCAATGCGAAGGGAGCGACGGCGGCCGTCGAGTAGCGGTGAAGCAAGCTGCCCCAAAGGGCATAGGCCACGACCGTGGCGAGGAGCCCCAAGTAGACGGCGGCGCCGATTCCCCACCAGGATGCACCTGCGAGTGCCGACAAGAGCGATCCCGGGCCGTCGAGGATGTAGGAGAGTGCCAACGCTGGAAGCGGCGGGACGAGACTGGCCCAGACCATGAGATGAAGCATGTCGACTTTGGGCAAGCGCTTCACCAGCACATTTCCAAGCGCCCAGCTCACCGCGGAGGCCAAAGTCAGCGTGAAGCCGGCGAAGGTTACGCCGCCGCCCAAGCTCAATCCGATCATCGCCAATCCGACGAAGGCGGTCAGCATGCCGACGAGCTGCTGCGCGCTCGGCTTGTCTCCAATCGCGATCGCGGCGAACAGCACCGTGAAAAGCGCCTGCGACTGAACGACCACCGCCGTGAGCCCGGCCGGCATTCCGCTTGCCATGCCGAAGAATTGCAGGAGGAACTGCCCCGTAAAAATCGACAGTCCAATGCAAATGAGCAATGTCCACGAGATCTGCGGTCGAGGCAGCCAGATGGCCGCAATCGCCGCGATCACGAACCTGAGCGCGGTCAGCTGCGCGGGAGTGAAACTCTCAAGGCCGATCTTGCTGGCGACGAAGGCGACGCCCCAAATCGCAGCCACGAGCACCGCAAGAAGGACATGCAGCGGTCTCATCGGCGCAAAATCATCCTTCGCACCGCGAGCGGGAATGCCGCCGCAGCTGCGAGAGCGGACGACGGAGCCTGCCGGGCCGCGCGGGAGGGTGGGTTTTGCCCTTCCAAGCCGAGATCGCGGGGAATTTTCGGGGGAAGCTCTCGCACGTGAGGTTTATGGCCCCGCGGGCGCGCGACAAGGGCCGTTCCTACCCGAACGACCATGTCACGAGCCACGCGGGCCCACGTCTGCCAACTGGCGCGAGGGAAAAGAGACCCCTCCCGGCCGTCGAGACCCGCAACGAAGTTGAAACTCGGTCGGGCGCAGCATGAACCGATGGGGCTGTGGTCTGGCATGGCATCCTCCGTGGTTCCATTTCACGCCTATACAACTAGTAATATAGTTATAAAACCGCAAAAAAACACCCTCACGCCGCTTTCCGACGCCGGGAGGCAGGCAGCCCAACCCCCGCGCAGCATTCCTCCTTGAGGAAGGCGATCGCCTCGTTGACCCGGTCGAAACAGGGCCGACACAGCACCATACGGCCTTGCTTCTGCTGCCCGACCAAGCCGGCGCCGACGAGACCGCGCAGGTGGAAGGCGAGCGTCGAAGCCGGGATGTCGAGCCGGGCCTGTATGTTGCCGATGGGCAGGCCATCGTGCCCCGCCTTGATCAGAAGGCGCAGGATGTCGAGGCGGGTGCGGTTGCCCAGCTCGGCGAAGACCTTGGCGGCAGTGTCGGCTTGCATGGCTCGTCAAATACGCCACGGCGGCGCCGAAAGCAACCATAATTTTAGTTTTTTGGTCGCTTTCCGCGACCGCCTCGAATACGTGCTGAGTGCGGCCTCAGCCGCCGGTGACGCTCATGTGGCGCGCGACCGCGGGGCGCAGCTCGCGCCGGTCGATGACGAAGTCGTGGCCCTTGGGCTTGCGCCGGATGGCCTCGCGGATGGCGGCCAAGAGAAGCGCGTCGTCGTCGCTCGCGCGCAAGGGTGAGCGCAGGTCCGCCGCGTCCTCCTGGCCGAGGCACATGAAGAGCGTGCCGGTGCAGGTGAGCCGGACCCGGTTGCAGGCCTCGCAGAAGTTGTGCGTCATCGGCGTGATGAAGCCGATGCGGCCGCCGGTCTCGCGCGCGGTGAAGTAACGCGCCGGGCCGCCCGAGCGGTAGTCGCTCTCCTCGAGCGCGTAGGCTTGGGCCAGTCGCGCGCGCAGCATGGAAAGCGGCAGGTATTGGTCGAGACGGACGGCGCTCCCGATCTCGCCCATCGGCATCACCTCGATGAAGGTGATGTCGTGGCCGTGTTCGTGGGCCCAGCCGACAAGCTTCGGCACCTCCTCGTCGTTGACCCCCTTGAGCGCCACCGTGTTGATCTTGACCTTGAGGCCGGCGGCCTTGGCTGCCGCGATGCCCGCCAGCACCTTGTCGAGCTCGCCCCAGCGCGTGAGCGCGGTGAACTTCGCGGGCTCGAGGGTGTCGAGGGAAACATTGACGCGGCGCACGCCGCAGTCATGGAGCTCGGCGGCGTAGCGCTCGAGCTGGCTGCCGTTGGTGGTGAGCGTCAGCTCCTTGAGCTCGCCCGTGGCCAGGAGCGTGCCGAGCCCGCGGAAGAGGCTCATGATGTTGCGCCGCACCAGCGGCTCGCCGCCGGTCAGGCGCAGCTTCTTGACGCCGAGCCGCACGAAGGCCTTGCAGGCGCGCTCCAGCTCCTCGAGCGTCAGGATGTCGGCCTTGGGCAGGAAGGTCATGTCTTCCGCCATGCAATAGACGCAGCGGAAGTCGCAGCGGTCCGTCACCGAGACCCTGAGGTAGGTGATGCGGCGCTCGAAAGGGTCGATCAGCGGCGTCTCTGTCATGGCGACGGTCTTGCCCGCGTCCCCCGATGGCATTGTCCGACCCGCAATATGTAGGCTTCCTTTGCCTGCCTGTCAAAATGCCGAAAGATCGAGCGCCGCTCAAGCCTTGCCCGGGCCCTCCGGCTTGTCCCCTACCTCCTTGCGCTTGGCCTCCCACTCCGCGCGCAGCTCCTTGCGCTTGGCCTCGATCTCGCGCTCCTTGAGATAGTCCTCGGTGGTGCGCGTGCGCGCGCGCGGGCGCGTCGCAAGGGGCGGGGTCTCGCTCTCGAAGGCGTCGATGACGCGGCAATCCTCGCACATCTTCATGCGCTCGATGCGCGCCGCGTCCTGGTACATCCAGTGGCTGCCGGCGAGCCTGGCCATCACCTTCTCGATCGTGGAGCGCGTCGCGAAGGGCTTGCCGCAGCGGACGCAGAGGAAGGGCTCTTCTTCCTTGAGGACGACCGCACTCCGCGCGTCAGCGCCGAAGGCGAGGCGCGGCTCGAGCGTGATCACCTTCTCGGGACAGGTCACCTTGCACAGGCCGCACTGGATGCAGGCCTGCTCGACGAAGCTCAACTGCGGCTTGTCGGGGTTGTCGAGCAGTGCCGAGGTGGGGCAGGCGCTCACGCAGGCGAGGCAGAGCGTGCAACCCTCGGCCGCGATGCGCACGCGCCCGAAGGAGGCTCCCGGCGGCAGGGGTAGGGTCTCGACCGGTGCGGGTGCCACCTCGTGGAGGTGGCGGAGTGCCAACATGGTGATGGCGCGCTTGCCCCCTATGGGAAGGAAGCTCCCGGCCTTGGGCGGGGCGGGTCGGGGCGAGCGCCACAGCGTCGCGGCGACCGCGTCGGGATCCGCCGCGTCGATGAGCTCGAGCCGGCCGCTGCCGAAGCCCAATCCGGTGAGGAGGGCCTCGGTGAGCCCGAGCTGGCCCGGGAGGTTGCTGCGCTCCTCCGCGCGCTTGGGATCGACGAGCAGCAGCACTTGGGCAGCACCATAGGCGAAGGCGGCGGCGAGGAAATCGAAGCCGATCTGGCTCACCTCGTTGAGGGCTAAGGGAATGACGTGGGCCGGCAGGCCGCGGCCGAAGCGGGCGAGGGCCGCCACCATCTCGTCGCCGTAGCCGCGGTCGTGCAGCAGGAGCGCAGGCGCCTCGCCACCCGCCGCGAGATAGGTCGAGAGCAGCGTGCCGAGGCGCTCGAGGAGCTTCTCGCGCGGCGGCAGCGCGTAGCTCGCGGCGCCCGTCGGGCACACCGAGGCGCAGCCGCCGCAGCCGCCGCAGAGATGCGGATCGATCGCGACCACGTCGCCCGCGGAGGTGATGGCGGAGGCCGGGCAGACGTCGAGGCAGCGCGTGCAGCCCGTCTTGCGGCTGCGCGAATGCGCGCAGAGATCGGCGCGGAAGGCGATGTAGAGCGGCTTGTCGAACTCGCCCGTCATCTCGGCAAGCTCGAAGAGGGTCTTCTGCACCGCGGTTGGGTTGTCGGGGTCCGGCCGGAAATAGCCGTCGCGCTTGCGGTGGGAGGGGAAGAGGGGGCTCAGGCGGCTCAAATCGAGGATGAGATCGCAGCGCGACGCCACACCGTCGCGCCCTACCTCGAAGCCGAGGGCCGCGCGCGAGGAAGGTGCGGCCGCCGCGTAATCGTCGACCACGATCTCGAAGGCGCCGAGATGGCCCTTGGCCGCGACGATGGTGCCCTTGAAGAGCGGGAACTCGGTTAAGAGCGGGGGCGCCACGGCGGCGGGCTCGCTCAGAAGCACGGTCACGTCGAGCCGGTCCTTGAGCTGCCGCGCCGCCTCGAGGGCCGCCTCGTCGCGGCCGTAGATGAGGACGGTACCTTCCGACTTGAGCGAGAGAGCGGGCGTGCCCTCGACCTCGAGCGCCGCCTCCGCGAGGAGGGCCGCGATCTTGGGGGTTGCCTTGGCACCCTCGTCCGACCAGCCGGCGCGCTCGCGGATGTTGACGTAGGTAACCGGCCGCTCGCTTTTGAGCGCCTCGCGCGTCTCCTCGAAAAGCGGCGCTTCCTGCGTGCAAGCGACGATGAGGGCTTCGCCGCCCGAGAGCGCCTGCTCATACTGGCCGAGCTCGGCGCGGCAGAGCTGGCGATAGGGTGCGAGCGCCTCGCCCTTGCGGCACGCCTTGGCAAGGGCGCGGCCGTCGAGCGGCATGGTGCCCTCGCAGTTGCAGATGAGGAGCTTCTTTCCAACCGTCGCCACGCTCGATCCTCGCTCCCGCACCCCAGCCGCCCGGCCACGCTAGTCGCGGGCTCGTCATTTTAGCCTTTCGTCCCTTCGCCTTTCGACGGCAAAGTTGAGAGCGGCATTGCCTTCCGGGCCGCAAGCGCCGCTATACTGGGCGTGAGCCGGAAGAGGAGAGCGAGCCTTGCCCGAATTGATGAGCACCAAGGAGGTGGCGGATTACCTGCGCGTCAAGGAGCGCAAGGTCTACGAGCTGGTGCGCGACGGCCGCATTCCCTGCACCAAGGTCACCGGCAAGTATCTCTTCCCCAAGCACCTCATCGATCTTTGGCTCGCGCAGAGCACCGACGTTCCGGGCGGCGTGCCGGCACCCGCGGCCTCGCCGGCGGCCCCTCCCGTCGTGGCCGGCAGCCATGACCCGCTGCTCGAGTGGGCGCTCCGCGAATCCCATTGCGGCTTGGCACTCTTGGCGAACGGCAGCCTCGATGGCTTGAAGCGCCTGGGTGCCGCGGAGGCGCAGCTCTGCGGCATGCACGTGCTCGACGCGGCCAGCAACGAGTACAACGTCCCGCTGCTCAAGACGGCCTTGCCGAGGCTCGACATCGTGGCGCTCGAGTGGGCCTGGCGCGAGCAGGGGCTGGTGCTGGCGGCGGGCAACCCGCGCGGCATCATGCATGTGAGCGATCTCGCCACGAAGCAGGCCATGGTGATCGAGCGCCAGCCCGAGTCCGGCAGCCATATTCTGTTCGAGCAGCTGCTCGAGCGGGAAGGCATCGCGCACAAGGCGCTCGCGCGGCTCGCCAAGCCGGCGCTGTCGGAGAGCGACCTGGCGCTTGCGATCGCCGAGCGCAAGGCCGATGCGGGGCTCGCCATCCGTGCCGTCGCGCGCCAGTACGGGCTCGATTTCCTGCCGCTCGCGCGCGAGCGCTATGACCTGGTCATGCGCCGGCGCGATTATTTCGAGCCGGCGATGCAGATGCTTCTGGCCTTCACGCGAAACGAGCGCTTCGCTACCCGCGCCGCGGAGATGGGCGGCTACGACATCAGCCATCTCGGGGCCGTGGTTTACAACAGCCCCTGAGCTCTCCCCTCGGCTCAGCCTTCGCAACCGGGCTCCAAGATCACAACCGCTGCCTGCCTCGGCAGTTGCCGACACACGGGCCGCCCCTTTGGCGTATGAACGTGATTTCTGATTTATTCTGACGAATATATACATTGGCGGGAATTTTCGTATAAAATCAACGCATCACTGGCAGCGATTGCGGGAGGGAGCGTCATGCAGCAACGTTTTGTCGGCCTGCTGGGCGCTGCGGCGATGCTGGCCGGAATGGCGCTGCCCGGTGCGGGGGCGCAGGCCGCGGAGCAGGCCAAGCTCACCATTTTCGCCGCGGGCACGCTTGCGCTTCCCTTTCGTGCGCTGGATGAGGCGTTCGAGAAGGCGAACCCGGGTATTACGGTCCAGCCCCAGTTCGGCGGCAGCGTCAAGATGGCGAAAGAGATCACCGAGTTGCACGAGCCGGCCGACATCCTGGCGGTCGCCGACTACAACGTCATTCCGAAGTATCTCTTCGGCGCGGGGGGCGCCAAGGAATATACCGGATGGTACGTCGGCTTCGCCCGCAACGCGGTGACCTTCGTCTACACCGAGAAGAGCAAGTACGCGCAGGAGATCACGGCGCAGAACTGGTACAAGGTTCTGGCGCGGCCAGGGGTCGAGATCGGCCGCTCCGATCCGGATACCGACCCCTCCGGCTATCAGACCGTGCAGATGCTCGAGCTCGCGGCGAAGTTCTATCACGAGCCGGATCTCGCGAAGTCGGTCTTGGCGAACGCGCCGCCCCGCAATATGCGCGACACCGAGACCGCGCTCATTTCGGCACTTCAGGTGGGGCAGATCGACTATCTCGCCATCTACCGCTCGGACGCGCTGCAGCACCACCTCAAGTTCATAGCACTCCCCTCCGAGATCGATCTGAGCGACCCCGCCCATGCCGCCTTCTACGCAACGGGCGTCGCCCATACCAAGAACGGCGATCTTGCCGGCAAGCCCATCGTCTATGCCATCACCATTCCGAACACTGCCGCGCGCGCGGATCTCGCTGAGAAATACATCGCCATGCTGCTCGGGCCCGAGGGCCGCAAGATCCTGGACGAGCGCGGGTTCGGCACCTTCAGCCCGGGCTTTGCCGTGGGCGAGGACAAGATGCCGCAGGCGCTGCGCCCTCTCGCCAAGCCGTGGCCGGGCTCTTGAGCCGCACGCGATGCCGGCGATGAGCCGCGCCGGAGGTGTGGCATGAGCGCGCCGATGGCACCGCCAGCGCGCGGCTCGCCTGCGCGCGCTTATGGCGTCTTCCTCGTGAGCTGGCTGCTCGGCGGCATCCTCCTCGCCTTCATCCTACTGCCGCTCTTCGATCTCGCCGCCCATCAGAGCGGTGCTAACCTCGCGCGCCTGGCCGGCTCGCTGGACGCGCTCAGCGCCATCGGGCTGAGCGTCGAGGGTGCCGTCCTGGCTGCGCTCTCCGCGGCTGTGTTCGGCGTGCCGCTTGCCTATGTGCTGGCCCGCGTCAGCTTCCCGGGGAAGACCGTCATCTCGGCCGTGGTCGACGTTCCGCTCGCCGTGCCCCATACCGTGGCGGGCATAGCATTGCTCTTCGTCTTCGGCCGGCAGGGCCTGGTCGGCGCGCCGGCGGGCGCACTCGGCATCCGGTTCTGGGGCACGCTCGCCGGCATCGTCGTGGCGATGCTCTTCGTCTCGGTGCCTTACACGGTGAACGCGGCGCGCCTTGGCTTCGAGGCGGTGGACCCGCGGCTCGAGCAGGTCGCGCGCACCCTCGGGCTCGGCCCCTGGAGCACGCTCCGCCGCGTGACCTTGCCGCTTGCCTGGCGCAGCATCATGACCGGCATCACCTTGACCTTCGCGCGCGCCATCGCGGAGTTCGGCGCGGTGGTCATCCTGGTCTATTACCCGATGACGGCACCGGTGAAGATCTACGAGCTCTTCATCCGCTTCGGTCTCGAGGACGCGACGGGGATGGCGCTTTTGATGCTGATTGTGGCGCTCCTCCTCTTCATCCTCCTGCGCGCGCTCGCTTACGGGCGCCACCACGCGCCCGGCGCGGGGCGCTAGCAAGGTGGCGGGGCCGTGAGCTCTCCCTCGGTCGCGCTTGAGGACGTCTCGCTCGCACTCGGCGCGTTTGCGCTCAAGCGTCTCAGCTTCGCGGTCGAGGCCGGCGAGATCGGCGTCATCCTCGGCCCCAATGGTGCCGGGAAATCGGTCACGCTCGAGACCATCGCCGGCTTCCACCGTCCGGCTCAAGGCCGCATCATGATCGCCGGGCGCGACGTGACGGCGCTCGCGCCGGAGCGGCGCCGCGTCGGCTTCATTTTCCAGAATTTCGGCCTCTTTCCGCATCTGAGCGTGGCGGAGAACGTGGCCTTCGGCTTGAGTGCGCGCGGCGAGCGGCAGCACGCGCAGGACACGCGGGCCCTCCTTGCGCGCTTCGGGCTCGAGGCGCTCGCCGCGCGCAGCCCGGCGGATCTGAGCCCGGGCGAAAAGCAGCGCGCAGCCCTGGCGCGCAGCCTGGCCACGCGCCCCGACGTCTTCCTCCTCGACGAACCCTTCTCGGCACTCGATGCGCGCACCGGCGAGGCGCTGCGCGCGGAGCTCAAGGAGTTCATCCGCACGAGTGGCATTCCGGCGATCTTCGTCACCCACGATCATCTCGACGCCATGACCTTGGCCGACAAGGTCGGCATCATGCGCGGCGGCGAGATCGTGCAGGCCGGCGCGCTCGGCGAGGTGTTCGAGAAGCCGGCGAGCCGATTCGTCGCCGAGTTCCTCCGCGTCGAGAACATCCTCGCTGCGCGCGTGCTGGGCGAAGCGGACGGCGGCTCGGTGCTCGAGGTGGCCGGCAAGAAGCTTCGTGCGCATGGCGGCGGCGCAGGTGCGGCGGGCCGCCCGGCCGTGCTCTGCATCCGCGCGGAAGCGGTGCGGTTGAGCCGGGAGGGCGACGCCGCTGCAGCAGGTGCCGTCGGCGAGCACAATCGCCTTCCGGGCAAGATCGTCTCGATGACGAGCGTCGGGCCGCTCGCGCGCATCGTCGAGGATTGCGGCTTCCCGCTCGTCGCCTACGTGCTGAGCCGCACGGCGCGGGAGCTCGCGTTCCTGCCGGGAGCACCCGTGGTGGCCGAGATCGATCCGGCGGCAATCCATGTCGTCCTCGAGGGCCAAGACGCTCCCTGAGTGCCCTTGGATCGGCACCGCCTTGCCCGCTGCGGCGGGCGGATACATATTGGAGCGGGCGAGAGCCAAGGGTGCGAGGCATGGCCGAGGGAGCTGCGGCGCAGAAGACGAAGGCGGGAGGGAGGGCACGCCCGGCTGGAGCGGCGCTTGGCGAGTTCGCCCTGCGCCCGGACCCGGGCGATGCGCGCCTCACGCGCCGCGTCGCCGGCGTCGACCAGGAAGGCAACGCGATCGAGACCGCGGTCGTGGTCGAGCGGCCGTTGACGCTCTTCCTCAACGGCCAGGAGATCGTCACCATGATGACGGTCGGCGATCATCCCGACTATCTCGCGGTCGGCTATCTCCTCAACCAGAACATGCTGCGGCCGGACGACGAGATCGCCGGCATCGAGCACGACGAGGAGCTCGAGCTTGTCGTGGTGCGCACCAAGCGGCGCACGAATTACGAGGAGAAGCTCAAGCGCAAGGTCAGGACCTCGGGCTGCGCCCAAGGCACGGTGTTCGGCGACCTCATGGAGAAGTTCGACGAGATCAGGCTGCCCAAGGACGCGGTGCTCAAGACTTCCTGGCTCTACGCGCTCTCCAAGAAGATCAACACCTGTCCGAGCCTCTATCTCGAGGCGGGCGCCATTCACGGCTGCGTGCTGTGCGAGGAGGACCGCCCGCTCGTCTACATGGAGGACGTGGGCCGGCACAACGCGATCGACAAGATCGCCGGCTACATGCTCATGAACGCCGTCTCGCCCGAGGGAAAGATCTTCTACACCACCGGCCGGCTCACCAGCGAGATGGTCATCAAGTGCGTGCAGATGCGCATCCCCATCCTCATCTCGCGCTCGGGCTTCACCGCCTGGGGGGTCGAGCTTGCGCAGAAGGCCGATCTCACGCTCATCGGCCGCGCCAAGGGCAGGCGTTTCGTAGCCCTCTCCGGCGGCCATCGCATCCGCTACGACGCGGACCTCGCCGCCGTCGGCGCCGAGCCGCGTGCGGTCGTGCGCAAATCGAGCCTCCCCGACGATGATTGACGGCCGTGACTGACGGCGATGGCTGAGATCGCGGGCGTCGTGCTTGCGGGCGGGCTCTCGCGCCGCATGGGGGGCGGGGACAAGTGCCTGAGGCCGCTCGCGGGCCGCACGATTCTCGCGCGCGTCATCGAGCGGGCGCGGCCCCAGGTCGCGGCCCTCATGCTCAATGCCAACGGCGATGGGGCGCGCTTCGCGGCCGCAGCCCTTCCCGTGCGCGCGGACGTGGTCGAGGGCTTCGCCGGGCCGCTCGCGGGCGTGCTCACCGGCATGGCCTGGGCGCGCGAGTGCGTCCCCGGCGCGCGCTGGCTCGCGAGCTTCGCGAGCGACGCGCCCTTTCTCCCGCGCGATCTCGTGGCGCGGCTCCTCGAGGGCCTCGAGGCCGGTCAGGCCGAGATCGCGTGTGCCGCGAGCGGCGGGCGGAGCCATCCCGTCTTTGCACTTTGGCCTGTCGCACTCATGGACGATCTCCGCCGCGCGCTCGTCGAGGACGGGCTTCGCAAGGTGGATGCGTGGACGGCACGCTACAGGCTCATCGAGGTCGAGTTCGCGTGCGAGCCCATCGACCCCTTCTTCAACACGAACCGCCCGGAGGATCTCGCCGAAGCCGAGGCGCTCTTGCGGCGATCAGGCGAAGAGATCGGCGCGGAGAGCGCTGAGCGGAAGGGGCGCGCCTAGCATTCCGGTTCTGAAATTCACGACATGAGGAAAACACTTGTCATTGCGAGGCGCCCGACGGGCGCCGAAGCAATCCAGAAAGGGTTTCACACCATGCGCTCTGGATTGCTTCGCTGCGCTCGCAATGACGGGTATCTGCGGGTGAGACGAACTTCCGAATCGCGACCCTAACCGAGCGGATGCAAGATGACCCGTTTGCCGACCTTGAGACAGCTGCGGCACCTCGCTGCCTTGGCCGAGCGCCGCCACTTCGGCAAGGCCGCCGCAGCCTGTCACGTGACCCAGTCGACGCTCTCGGCGAGCATCAAGGAGCTCGAGGACACGCTGCAGGCCGCCCTCGTCGACCGCACCAAGCGCTCGGTCTTCTTGACGCCGCTCGGCGAGGAGACGGTGCGCCGCGCGCGCGAAATCCTCGAGGAGGCCGAGGAGCTGGCGCGGGCCGCGCAGTCGGCCGGCGCGCCGCTCGGCGGCACGCTGCGCATGGGCGTCATCCCGACGATCGGTCCCTTCCTCTTGCCGCGCGTGTTCGCCAGGCTGCGGCGCAGCCATAAGCACCTGCGCCTCTACTTGCGCGAGGACGTGACCGAGCGGCTGATCGAGCAATTGCAAGCGGGCGAGCTCGACGTCGTCCTCCTGGCCCTCCCTTTTGCGGTGGGCAACGTCGAGACCGAGACGCTCTTCGAGGATCCCTTCAGCTTGTGCTGCCCCTCAGCACATCCGCTCGCGCGCTTGCGGCAGGTGAACGTCGCCCGGCTCAAGGACGAGAACCTGCTGCTTCTCAAGGACGGCCATTGTCTGCGTCAGCACGCGCTCAACGCCTGCAGCCTGCGCGGACAACCCCATGTCGATCCCTTCGAGGCCACGAGTCTCCATACCATCGTGCAAATGGTCGACAATGGTCTCGGCGTCACGCTCCTGCCCCGGCTCGCGATCGAGGCGGGCATCACCAAGGGAACCTCGCTCGCCGTGATTCCGCTCGAGGGCAAGGCGGCGGCGCGCGAGATCGGCCTTGCCTGGCGCAGGAAGACCGCGCGCCGCGAGGAGTTCCAGCTTCTCGGACGCGAGCTTCGGCGACTCGCGGGCCATGCCTAGGGACGAGGCGCGCCTAGAGGGCTGACGGGCGGGCTCATGTCAGATAAACTTGCCTCGCCTTATTCGATGCGAAGGCGGCAAGCATGGACCTCGAAGCTTTCAAGAAGTCGCTTCAGCGGAAGGCGCTGCCGCGCGGCCTGAGCGGAGCAGCAGCTGGGCTTTGGTGGGACGCCAAGGGCGATTGGCAGAAGGCGCATGTTAGCGCGCAAGGCGATGACGGCACGGCCGGCGCCTGGGTGCACGCCTATCTCCACCGCAAGGAGGGCGATCAGGCGAACGCCGGCTACTGGTATCGCCGCGCCGGCAAGGCCCCGGCGACGGGCCCGCTCGCCGAGGAGTGGCAGGCGATCGCGCGCGCCTTGCTGCGCGAGGGTTAGCCAGTACCGGGTGTCGCAAATACCTGACTCGAGTTGCCCTCTCCAACCGTCATGGCCGTGCTTGTCACGGCCATCCACGCCTTTTTGCGTGCGTCGCAAGACGTGGATGGCCGGGACTCGGCCTGCGGCCGGCCCGGCTATGACGATCAGCGAGGGTGCGTCAGGTAATTGCGACTCCAGGTACTAATCGCGCCGCATTCCCGCGAGCCGCGAGTCATCCCATGACGGCCACGCCGATGAGCCGGCCGAGGCCGTAGGTGACGCCGGCCGCGGCCAGGCCGACCAGCAATTGACGCAACCCCGAGAGGAGCACGCCGCGGCCGGTGAAGAGGCTGGTGCCGCCGCCGATCGCGAAGAGGGCGATGCCGGAGAGCGCCAGGCTCGCCGCGACCGCGCGATAGCCTCCGGCGAAGAAGAAGGGCGCCACCGGGAAGATCGCGCCCGCGGCAAAGAGCAGGAACGAGGTCGCACCCGCCGTCCACGCCGAGCCGCCGAGCTCGCCCGGGTCGATGCCGAGCTCCTCGCGCACGAGCGTGTCCAGCGCCGTGTTCTTGTCGGCCATGAGCCGCTCGGCCAGGGCACGGGCCTCCGCCTCGCCGAGCCCCTTCGCCTGATAGATGAGGATGAGCTCCTCCTTCTCCTCCTCGGGGACCTCGGCGAGTTCGGCGGCCTCCTTGCCGATCTGGCGCTGATAGGATTCGCGCGAGCTCGTGACCGAGAGCCATTCGCCGAGCGCCATCGAGCAGGCGCCGGCCAGGAGGCCCGCAAGACCGGTGATCAGCACCGCGTGGCGGTCGAGCTCGGCGCCGGAGACCCCCATCACCAGGCTCAGGTTCGAGAGCAGCCCGTCGTTGGCGCCGAGCACCGCGGCGCGTAGCGCGTTGCCGCCGAGGCCGCGGTGCCGGCCCTCGAGCCGCGCCAAGGTGCTTCCCGTCATCGCGGCCGGGGAGTCCCCCGCGATCGCCTGGAGGATGCGCGCGTGGCTGCGCTCGGCCTGGGGCAGCCCGCCCGCCACGGCTTCCGGCTGGGCGTCGTAATGGCCGCTGTCCAAATGCTCGAGCGTGTTGAGCGTGGGAAGGATGAAGCCCGGCCCGAAGCGCCGCGCGAGCCAGGCGAGCGCCCTGGGGCGGAAGCCCGGGTGCAGCCGGGGAAGGACCTTGCCGAGCGCCTCGAGGCGTTTGCGCCAGAAGGAGGCATGGGCCTCCTCGACCGCGGCAAGGCGGCCGTAGACCTTGGCGAGCTGGGGGTCGGCCTCGACCTCCGAGAGGGCGCGGTAGAGCGCGGCACCATCGACCTCGCCTTGCAGGTTGGCGCGATAGCGTTCGGCCGGGTCCTTCTCGCTCATCGCTCGCCTCCCTTCGGCCCCGCCTCAGCCGCTCAGGAGCTGGCCGCCGTCGACCGTCACGGTCTGGCCGGTGATCCAGCTCGCGAGCGGAGAGGCAAGGAACAATACCACATTCGCCACCTCCTCCGGCCGGCCGAGACGGCCGAAGGGGATGCTGCGCAGCACGCGCTCGTAGAGTTTCGGCTCCTCGCTTTTGCGCCGCTCCCACATCCCGCCGGGGAACTCGATGGAGCCGGGTGCGACGCAATTCACGCGGATGCGCTTGCGCGCGAGGAGGGCCGCCTGCGTCTGCGTGTAGTGGACGAGGGCCGCCTTCACGGCGCCATAGGGCGGGGTGCGCACGGCGGGGCGATAGGCGGAGATCGAGGAGACGTTGACGATCGAGCCGCCGCCGGCGGCCTCGATGAAGGGGAGTGCCGCGCGCGAGGCGCGCACGGTCGCCATCAGGTCGACGGCGATGCTCGCCTCCCAGCCGGCCTCGTCGTCGCTCGTGCCGAAGCCCGAGGCGTTGTTGACGAGGATGTCGACACCGCCGAGTGCCGCCGCCGCGGCCTCGATGTAGCGGGCGACAGCAGCGCCGTCGGCGAGGTTGCACGCCAAGGCATGCGTGGTGGCGCCAAAACGGGCGAGCTCGGCGCGCGTCGCCTCGAGTGCCTCCTCGCCCCGCGCGCAGATGGACACGGCGGCACCCGACCCGGCGAAGCCGAGGGCGATGCCGCGCCCGATGCCGCGGCTGCCGCCCGTGACGACCACGCGCTTGCCTGTGAAATCGAACGACAACGGCACCTCCCGGCCTAGAGCACTTAGGGCGCGCCGGTCACCTCCCGCTTAAGGGGATGCGGCCCTCGATTGGATAGCTCGGGTCGTTGTAGCCGGGGGTCGAGGGGTGGCCGCTCGCCACGAGGCTGTCGATCAGCGCCTCGTCCTCCGCCGTGAAGCGATGCGCGAGTGCGCCCAAATAGTCGTCGAGCTGCGCCTCGGTGCGCGGGCCGACGATCGCCGCCGTGACGAGCGCGTTGTTGAGCACCCAGTTGAGCGCGAACTGGCCCGCGCTCATTCCCTTGGCCTCGGCGTGGGCCTTCACCTTCTGGGCGATCTCGAGCGACTCGTGGCGCCACTCCGTCTCCATCAGGCGCTTGTCCTTGCGCCCCGCGCGGGTGTCGGGCGTGAGTGGGGCGTTGGGCAGGTATTTCCCCGTGAGCACGCCGCGCGCGAGCGGGCTATAGGGGACGACGCCGAGGCCGTAATAGGCAGAGACCGGGAGCTGCTCGACCTCCGGCATGCGGTTCATGGCGTTGTAGTAGGGCTGGCTCACGATCGGCCGGTCGATGCCGAGCTCGTCGCACAGGCGGCAGACCTCCGCGATGCGCCAGGAGCGGAAATTGGAGAGGCCGAAATAGCGCACCTTGCCGGCATGTACGAGATCGCCCATCGCCGAGACCGAGACCGCGAGCGGCGTGTCGGGGTCCTCCTTGTGGAAATAATAGATGTCGATGTAGTCCGTGCCGAGGCGCGCGAGGCTCGCCTCCACGGCCTGGTGCATCCAGCCGCGCGAGAGGCCGCGTTGGTTGGGCCCAGGACCCATGGCATTGCCGAGCTTGGTGGCGAGCACCCACGCGTGGCGCTCGGCTTTGATCGCGCGGCCGACGATCTCCTCCGACTTGCCGGCGGTGTACTGGTCGGCGGTATCGATGAAATTGAGGCCGGCCTCGCGCGCGCGCGCGACGATGCGCCGGCTCATGGGTTCGTCGCTCGGGCCGCCGAACATCATGGTGCCGAGACAAAGAGGCGAGACCCTGATGCCGCTTCTGCCGAGCGTGCGGTAGTCCATCGTCCCCTCCCTCGCTCTCGTTTTCGACCGGCCGTGCGGACGCGGCACGCTTGCTTCCGCGCGGCTCGGCATTCTAGAAGAGTGGCACCCCGCCGCAAGCCCGCGATCCGGGCGATTTTGCTGTTGCGCAGCCGGGCCTTCTCGAATTTGATGGCGCATTCCATCCTCAAGGGAAAGGCGTCGCCATGCGGCTCGTGACATTCCGCCAGCAGAATCGCACCGCCCCCGGTCTCCTCCTCGAGGGCGGGCGCGTGCTCGACCTCTCAGACTGCCTCCCCGGCAAGGGTAGGCTCGCGAGCCTCATCGACATCGTGCGCGCGGGCGAGGAGGGCGAGGCGGCGCTGCGCAAGGCGGCGAAGGGGGCGGGGGCCAAGCTCGATCTCAAGGACATCCGGCTCATCGCCCCCATCCCGTGGCCGCGCAAGAACGTGTTCTGCGTCGGGCGGAATTACGTCGAGCACGTCGCCGAGGGCTTTCGCGCGCGCGGCACCGAGATGAAGCTTCCCGAATATGCGCAGTTCTTCACCAAGCCCCTGACGGCGATCATCGGCCCCGATGCGGACATCCCGCTCGATGCCGAGGTGACGCAGAAGCTCGACTACGAGGTCGAGCTCGGCGTCGTCATCGGCAAGCGCGGCCGCAACATCCCGCGCGAGACCGCACTCGCGCACGTCTTCGGCTACACCATCATCAACGACGTGACGGCGCGCGACCTGCAGCGCCGGCACGACCAGTGGTTCAAGGGCAAGTCCCTCGACGGCTCCTGCCCGATGGGGCCCTGTCTCGTGCACAGGAGCGCCATCGCCGACCCGCAGAGCCTCGATCTCTCGCTTCGCGTCAACGGCGAGCGGCGTCAGAGCTCGAACACCAAGCACATGATCTTCGACCTTCGCACCATCATCGCCTCGCTCTCGGAGGGCCTGACGCTCGAGCCCGGCGACGTGATCGCGACCGGCACGCCGAGCGGGGTCGGCTTCGCCATGGATCCGCCGCGCTTCCTCAAGGACGGCGACGTAATCGAGGCCGAGGTCGAGGGCATCGGCATCCTGCGCAACACCGTGCGCCGCATCCCGCACCGTGTCGAGGTCGACTGAGAGGGTTTCGCGCACGCCCCGGGTCGAGGCAATATCCTTATCATGCATGCCATGGAGGGACGGCAATGAAGGCGGATAAATTGCCTGAAATGATCGAGCGGGTGAGAAACACGCTGATGATCTCGCTTCGACCCGCAATCTCGCATGACAGACGTGCCGCGGAAAGATGTGCGCGCGCCGCCCGCGAGGTCATTCGCGCGTTGCAAACGCCCACCGACGAGATGCTGCGGGCGATGAACGAGGCCGTGTTCGTTCGCCACGAGCCTCCGGAAGGCGTCTATCACGCCGCCATCTCCGCGGCACTCGGAGAGAGCCCGTCGCCCGTCACCACCACGGCGCGGCCCGGTCTCTAGAGTAGTTTTACTCCGAGCGGAATCGCCACCCCCTCACCCAGCTCAGGGTAAGGCTCGGCTTCGCCTCGCCAACCCTTCGCTGAGCAACCGGGGACATAGGTAACAGTTCTGACCGGAGACATAGGTAACAGTTTTCTAGTTTTGTTCATGGTGCTTGTGACGGTTGTTGCGCCGGTGGAGTTGTGGGTAACCCGTCAGGGTTATCC